>NZ_JBITXB010000017.1:0-159806 GCF_044544295.1 Streptomyces sp. NPDC053750
CCGTCCAGCCAGGCCGTGAATTCAATTCCGCGCGCAGAAGTCAGGTCAAAAGATTGCCGTTCCCGTTGCCGGTGCCGTTTCCATTGACCGTGTTGTTGTTCCCGATGATGATGATCGTGACGGACCCGTTGTTGTTGCCGTTCTTGGCGCCACCGTAACGATTGTTCTTGCTGCCCTTGTTGTTCTTGCTGTATTTGCTGTCCTTCTTGTGTTTGCCGTAGTCGTACTTCTTGTGCTTGCCGTGGCCACCGTGGTCGGCCGCAGTCGCGGTCACGGTGCCGGCGTGCGGCGTCGCCGGCGCGGCGGACGCGCTGGTGGGTATCAGCACACCTCCCGCGGCCAGGGCGGTCGAGGCGGTGGCCAGCACGAGGCGCTGCGGCGAAAAGGTGCGGTGCATGGGGATTCTCCTCCAGCAGGAAAGATCGTGGGGTTGGCCGAACGGCCCTGTCGTTCACGGGCCTTTCTCCGGCGGGGTGCCTGTCCCGTACGGCGCATCGCCGAGGCCGTTGTCTGCGATGCGGGCGGGCCGGCGGCTCTGCGTGGGCCCGTGTTTCAAGTAAGCCCTGGCCGGTGCATCAGGTCACGCCGCTGACGTTCGGGACTTGACAGCTGACGGCGATCCCAATATGAGCCCTGGCCGGACCGCTTCGGCGTCGCCGGACACCTTCGGGCGGGTCGGCCGGCGAGGAGCCGCAGGTGACAGGTGGCCAGGCGAAACGCCTCCCCGGGGCAGCTGGTCGGGGACGGCCGGCCCTGCGCCGTTCTCCGCGCCCCTGGCGGACCGCTGCCCCCTGCCGTGCACGTCCGGCTCTCAGCTGAAGAGGCCCAGGGCGTCCGGCCAGGAGCCGTCGCCGGAGGAGCGGGCCTGTATCGGGCGCGGCTCTGGCAGGCTGCCGCTTGCGGCCCGCGCGCGGACGATCGCCCGCCCGCCGCCCGCCGCCCGCCGCCCGCCGCCCGCCGCCCGCCGCCCGCCGCCCGCCGCGACCGCGAAGACCAGACCCACTTCGCCGTCATCCGCCACTCCACCCGTCCCCTGCCGGTACAGGACCTGCCGCTTCCCCGTCCTCGTCATGTCCCAACGCCCACCGCCGTCCGGCTGCTCCCGACCCAGCCCGCTGTCCGTCGGTGTCGCGCGGACTCCGGTGCCGCGCCGAGTGACTTGGGTGTGGCGGCCGACGGCGTTCAGATCTGGTGGGGCGCCGCAGGCAGCAACGATGGCCGGCGGCTTGGGACCGCGACCGGTCCGCTGCCCCGGCAAAGACGGCGGGAAGCAGGACACGAGCAGGATGGCCCACGGGCGGATAGCGGCGCATGCGCGGCTTGTGAGGTGAACGCAGTGCCGGTCGCACAGCCGGCAGCCGGGCGTGTGGCACGCGTTCGGCGGGTGTGCTTGGGCGGCTCGGGGGCCGCAGCCGGGGTTTGTCCGCCTCCGCAGCAGTGCGGCGACCGCCAGCGCCTCAGCCAGTGGTCGCCGAGAGCAGGAGGCGGGCAATTTGTCCTGGATCGTCGGACATGGGTGAGTGCCCGCAGCCGTGCAGCCGGACATGGCGGGCTCCGGGTAGGAGCCGGGCCGCGCGGCGGGCCTGGTACCGGAGGGTGAGGAGGTCTCGTGTGCCCCAGGCGACCGTGACGGGGACGGTGGGGGTGAAGCCGGTCAGCCGGTAGGTGCGGGCCGACCGGCGGGTGGCGTCGAAGCCGGGTGCGCGGGCCAGGCCCCGCAGGGCACCGTCGGCCGCCTGGGACGTCATCTGCCAGGGACGCGCGGCGAGTTGCCAGAACGCGAGCGTCCGGCCCAGCGGGCTGCCTGCTACCCGCGCCGCGCGGGGGCCGAGGGCCTGTGCCATCGTGCGGGCGATCCGCAGGGAGCCGAGAGCATAGGCGGCCCCAGGGCCGTTCCACAGGCCGATCGGCGACAGGGCGACAGCGCTTTCGACCGCGCCGGCCCGGGCGAGTTCGAGTGCGACGGCCCCGCCGAGTGAGTTGCCGACCGTGGGAGGTCGCGTCAGGCCGGCCGTGGAGAACCACGCGGCGACCTCGGCGGCCAGTTCCTGGACGGTGGGGGTGGTGCCGGCCGGTAGCGGTGGGCTGTCGCCGAACCCCGGCAGGTCGACGGCCACGACCTCGCGTTCATGGGCCAGCAGATCGATGACGGGAGCCCAGCCCTCCCGGTCCAGCTGCCGGATCACGACCAGGGCCGGTCCCGCGCCGCGGCGGCTGCTGACGAGCTGAATTTCCGGCATATGGGGATCGTACGGGCGATCAGTGGGGCGCACAGGCTGACCGGGCCGTCCGCGCGGCGGCGCGACGCCGGCCCGCCGGGGCCGGTGATCACGGCGTCGCAGCCGTCACGGTCAGCGCCGTACTCCGGGGCGAGGCGGCCGAAGCGGTCCGGGAACGGAACCCCAAGCCGCCCCGCCGCTCCTGCCACCCCGCGGGGGTGCGGGGATGCTGCGCCGCGCTGGTGCCGGGCAGGCGTTGCCGCGCGCGAACCCGCCGCCCGGCCACCACAGGGATCGTGGGCCCGGCAACCGCTCGGGCCCGCTGCCCCCTTTGCCGGCACGAGCCGCAGCGGGACGCCGGCGACGACCCCGGCGGAGGGCGGGCCCGGCCTGCCTCCCACGGCGGCCGCCGCCCGGGCGTTCCCCCTCGTCAGGACCACCGCATCCCGATCGCGGCCCTCGGAGCGGGTCTCCCAAAGGCGCCCGTCGAGTCCTGCCGCCCACCGCGACGGCTGCTTCCCGTATGTCCTGACCACGGCCGGCCGCGTGTGGTTCAGCCCGCCGCCAGCGCGGCGTTCCACACCGGGCTGTCCACGTAGTGGTTGTCGAAACGCTCCGAGGACTCCTTGATCTCCTCGAAGCCGGCCTCGCCGCGCATCACCCGGCCCAGAAGCCTCAGGTAGTCGAAGCGGGCCATCCCCGGAGTGAAGGTGAACAGCACGTCCGCCGTGCACCCCGGGGCGGCGGCGAAGGCGTGCGGGGTGTGCGGCGGCACGAGCAGGAAGTCACCCGCGTTCAGCACGGTGACCGCTTCCCCCAGCAGGACGCGCAGGGATCCGTCGATGACGTAGAACATCTCCGCGGCCCGAGTGTGGAAGTGCGCCGGCGCTCCCACCGCCCCTTCGGCGAACGTCGAGCGGTAGCTGGTCAGCAGCCCGCCTGTCGCCCCGGAGTCCGCCAGCAGCGTCATCGTGCTGCTGGGGTCACTCGTCGTCTCTGCCTCCGCGGCCCGGGTCACCACCGGTGCGAAGCCGGTACGGATGTTGCTGCTCATCGTGTGCGCTCCCTGCTGGTTCGGCGTCATCTGCGTCCTCGTGAACACCATCCTGGCCGGTGAGTTGACCACGTGCATGGTGCAATCCGCGTGGATGTTCGTGGGCCAATTCCCGGACGCCGGACGCCGGACGCCGGACGCGCCGGACGCCGCGGGCTGGAACGGCCGGCGCGGGAGCAGGGACTTGTAAACCGGTGGCGGCCCCCGCGGGCCCGGCCCGACCAGGCCCCCACCGGATGCACCCCCGGCTGGTGGCCCGCGCCCGTCACGCCGCGGCGGCCCGGCCGAAGTGGAGTTCCTGCCTAGGGTGTTGGGCCTATAGGCGGCGCCGGACGGCGGCCGCCGGGAACGCGAGCTCGAACCACAGCGAGCCGGGCGGGCTCGCGACCTGGTAGAGCCCGACGGTGAACTGGGAGGCGACCACGAAGACCGACGAGACGACCGCGATCTCCACTGGACGGCGACGGGCGGAGAGCGAGGCCAGCGCCCACAGCGCGGCGCCGGTGACGAGCGCCGACGCGGGCGAGGCGATCGCGACGGTCAGCGCGACGGCGAGCGGGAACCGCCGCCGCCACAGCAGTGCCGTCAGACAACCGAGCGCCACCAGCGGATCGCCGATGAGGAACCAGGAGCCCGGACCGGCCTCCTGCCACCGCAGCAGCACGCCGAGAGAGAGCCAGGTCGGAATGCCCACCGCCGCGGCCGCCGCCAGCCGCCAGGTCTGCTGCCACCCACCGAGCCGTGGCGCCACGTCTGTCTGCACCCGGCCATGGTCGCGAAACCGCACGGCCGGTGAGTCGGCCCGCAGACCGATGTGTCCTTCGACCAAAGTCGCATCCCGGCCCCGACTCCGGGTGAAGACGACTCGAGCCGCCGGGCCGATGTGCCGGGCGGTGCCGCACGGGGAGGCTTTTCGAGCCGGCCCGATGCCGACCGGATCCCTGCCCGCCCCGGCGGGAGTCCGCGGCGGAGGCCGCCCCCGGCCCGCCCGCTCCAGCGCACCGGCGCGGCGCCTTCCTGCACACCTCAGGAGGACATCGGATGCACCGACCCCTCGCCCTCGCCCTCACCGCCACCGCGGTCGCGGCGGCGGCAGCGATCCCGGGAGTGCCGGCGGCGGTGACGCCGGGCTCCGTGCGGTGGGGCCCCTGCACGGAAGGGGCCGCCCCGGCACCGGCCACCGTCCCCGCAGAGGCGCCGGCCGTGCCCCGCCTGGAGTGCGCGACACTCGACGTCCCGCTGGACTACCGGGATCCGGAGGGCCGGCAGATCGAGATCGCGATGTCCCGGCTGGCGAGCAAGGAACCCTCCCGGCGCCGCGGCGTGCTGCTCACCAGCCCGGGCGGCCCCGGCATCACGGGACTGGGCTACCCGGCCGTCCTCGCCGCCTCCGGACTGCCGCAGCAGGTGCTGGACTCCTACGACGTGATCGGCTTCGACCCGCGCGGTGTCGGCCGCAGTACGCCGGTGACCTGCGACCTGACGCCGCAGCAGCAGGCACGCGGCAACGTCCCGCCGTACGCGCACACCGCCGCCTACGTCGCCCGGGAGGCACCGAACGCGCGGGCTGTCGCCGAGCAGTGCGCCACCTCACGGACGGCCTGGATACTGCCGCACACCACCACCGCGAACACGGCCCGCGACATGGACCGGATCCGGGCGGCGCTGGGCGAGCCGGAACTCTCCTAAGAACCACCCTCTGCCCGGGACCCCGGCCAAGGGAGCGGCATCAGTTCCCGGACCTGCCCGGCGCCTGAGGCTCTGCGCGATCACTCGCGCCTTCGGGGTACGCACCGCCGGCGGCCCACGCATGCGGGGTGCCCGGCGGTGCGCGCGAAAAGTACCCGGCCGGGTACGGACGTGCCCGGTCCGCCGGCCGCCGCGCCGATGAATTTCCGGGGCGGGGCCGGTCTGCACAGGTATGGAGACCCACACACTCGAGACACCCGGCGCGGACCTCGTCCACGACGTCCGCGGGCCGCTGCCGACCACGGACGGACGCCCGCCGCTGTTCATGATCGGGCAGCCCATGGACGCCGCCGGCTTCGCCGCGCTCGCCGCGCGCTTCCCCGAGCGGACCGTGGTCACGTATGACCCGCGCGGGCTCGGTCGCAGCACCCGTAAGGACGGGCGGGCCGACCACACGCCGCAGACCCAGGCCGACGACGTGCACGCCCTCATCGAGGCGCTCGGGGCCGGGCCGGTCGAGATGTTCGCCAGCAGCGGCGGAGCGGTCACCGCGCTCGCGGTCGTGGCGAAGTATCCCGCGGATGTGACCACTCTGGTCGCGCACGAGCCGCCGCTCATCACCCTCACGCCGGACGGCCCGGCGGCCGTGCGGGCGCGGGCCGAAGTCCGGGAGGCCTACGAGAAGCGGGGATGGGGGGCCGGGATGGCGGCGTTCGTGGCCATGGCCTCGTGGGAGGGAGAGTTCACCGACGCGTACTTCGCACAGCCGCAGGCCGATCCCGCCGCGTTCGGGATGCCCACGCAGGACGACGGCTCACGTGACGATCCGCTGCTGTCCGACCGGTCTTGGGCGGTCAGCGGCTACCGGCCGGACGCCGACGCGATCGCCGCTGCCCCGACCCGCGTCGTGATCGCTGTGGGCGAGGAGTCCGGGAACGTACAGACCGGACGCACCTCCGTCGCGACCGCCGAACTGCTCGGACAGCGGGTGACCGTGTTCCCGAGCCATCACAGCGGTTTCTGCGACGACGCGTACGGATATCCGGGAAAGCCGGACGAGTTCGCGCACCGACTGCGCCAGGTCCTCGACGGCGCCTCGTAACCCGGCCGCCGACCGGGTGGTCTCCCCGCCCCGGGTGCCCCTGGCCGCGGGCACCAGGGAGCCGCCGTGACGACCTAGCGCGAGCCGAGGAACTCGATCGTCCGCTGGGTCAGGAGTCCGGCGGCGTCCGGGTCGTGGGACGGCAGCGAACGGTCCGTGAACAGGTGCTGGTCTCCGGGGTACAGGAACAACTCCGCGTCGGCGCAGCCGGAGACGAGGGCACGGGCAGCGCCGATGTCCTCGGCGAAGAACGGATCGGCTTCCTTCGCGTGCACCTGCACCGGCACACCCGCGGGCCACGGCGCACCGAACTCCGTGACGGGGACGCAGGCGTGGAACAGGAGCGCGCCCCGCGCGCCCGCCCGCGTCTGCGCCAGCTTCTGGGCGGGCAGCACACCGAGTGAGAGGCCGGCGTAAACGGCGTCCTGCGGCAGGTGCCGGGCCGCACGCACACCGCGCTCGGTGATCTCGCCGAAGCCGGTCTGCTCGACGTAGCGCATGCCCTCCTCGAGGGAGCCGAACGTGCGCCCGTCGAAGAGATCGGGCGTGTGGACGGTGTGGCCGGCCGCGCGGAGTTCGCCGGCGAAAGCGGCGACTCCCGGAGTCAGCCCCTGCGCGTGATGGAACAGTACGACCTCTGTCATGTCCAGACCTCATTGCCTTGCGGGCGGCGAATGATCCGGAACTTTAGGCTGACCGAGAGGTGCCGAACAATACCCGTCCACCCGTTCACCCGGCCGGCCATCCGGCGGCTGCAGGAGACCCAGGCCGTGATGGCCGGTCAGATGGGCTGGGGGCGGCCGAAGAGGAGGTTGCAGCCCGCGGGGAGTTGGAGCAGGATCTGCTCGAGGAGGTCCTCGCCGGCCGCGTCGGCGGCGCTGGACAGGACGGCGCCGACGTCCCACGCCGCGGTCTGTTCGGTGGCCCGGTCGATCCACGCCGCGGTGGCCCGCACGAATCGCTCGGGTGACGGCGGCTCGGCGCTCTGCAGCGGGTTGAGCAGGATCAGGGCGAAGCCTTCCGGCATGCGTGCCGTCGGCCGGGCGCGCGTCGCCGTCGCACCATGATCGGGCACCCGTCCTCCGCCGCGCTGTCCAGCCCCTTGCCCGGCCCGGCTCAGCCGGAGAGCTCCTTGCGGGCGGATCGACGCCGAGACCAGGTGCCCGGGCCCATCAGCTGCTGCGCCGGCCCGTCCAGCTCACGGAAGGGGTCGGTGCGCGTCAGCATCGGAGAACACCTCCAGGAAGGTTCGGGCCGTTGCTGCCCGTGCGCCCCGCGGAATCCGTTGTACCATTGTCGTCCAATGGACGACAAACCCGAAGTCGTCCACACGATGACAACCCGATGACCACAGCCGAGGGAGGTGTCCGTGGCCCCGGCCGACCAGCCGTCTTCGCCCAGCACCGACGCCCGCAGCCCGGCGTCGTTCCTTGCCGCCGCGGCGGCCCTCAACGCCATAGACGACGCCTTGCGCGCAGCCCGACACGAGACCCCGAGCGCCCCCGGCACCCCCGGTCCCGGCGCGGAACAGGCCCTGGCCTCCCTGTCGCTGCTGCGGCAGGTGCGCGAGCAGCTCGCCGGATGGGAGACCGGCCTGATCGAAACGGCCCGGGACGCGGGCGCCAGCTGGGCCGACCTCGCCGCCCCCCTGGGCGTCGCCAGCCGCCAGGCCGCCGAGCGCCGCTACCTGCGCGGCCGGCCCGGCCCGGCCGGGACCACCGGCGAGCAGCGCGTCCAAGCCACCCGGCAGGCCCGGGCCGCCGACCGCACCACCGCCACCTGGGCCCGCCGCAACGCGGCCGACCTGCGCCGCATCGCCGGCCAGATCACCGCCCTCACCGACCTGCCCACCGCGGCCCACCGCCCCCTCGGCGACCTCCACACGGCCCTCGCCCACGACGACCCCGCCGACCTCGTCGCCCCCCTGACCGCCGCCCGCCCCCACCTGACCACCACTCACCCCGACCTCGTCGCACAACTCGACCGCCTCACACCCCCCTGAACCCGCCCGCCGTCCCCAGCCGTGCGCAGGGCGAGCGGAGACTGCCGGCCCGGGCCCGCCCAACCGACCCGGTCGCGTGTGCCGGTGGGGACCAGGCCGGCGCTGCGCTGGTCGCCCGAGCAGAGTGTGGGCCGGCTGCGGCGACCGTTCCCCGACCACGTCTGCCTGGTCTGCCCGCAGGTCTCGTACGAGCACATCCCCGCCCCGTTCGGCGTGCGGCGAGTACCACCGCCCCCGGCCAGTGCCAGGACGTGATCTGCGTGTCTATGCCCGGCTGTCGGGCGGGCCGGTGACGGACACCTGGGCAGGGCGCAGCAGCTGCTCGCCGACGCGGTAGCCGCGCCGGAGTACTCCGGTACAGACGGGGCGTGACGCCCGGTCCGTGGCCTGGTAGGTGACGGCCTCGTGGAGCGCGGGGTCGAAGGGCTCCCCGGGTTCCCCGACGGTTTGCAGGCCGAGCGCGGCGAGCCGTTCCCCGAGTATCTCGGCCACCGGGCCGGACCCGGTGTGCTCGCGCTCCTGCTCGAGGACGTCGAGGACGGGCAACAGGCCGGCCAGGACGTTGGCCACGGCGATCTCCCGGACGGCCAGCCGGTCCCGGCGCACGCGTTTGCGGTAGTTGGCGTACTCGGCCTGCAGTCGCTGCAGATCGGCGGTGCGTTCCGCATGCTCCTTGCGCAGCCTGGCCGCTTCGGCTTCCGCGCGCCGCAGCGCGGCGGTTTCCACGGCGGTTTCCGGCGCCTGGGCGGACCCGTCCGGCGCGGCACCGGCCGGCTGCGCCGTCCGGCGGCTCCGGAGGGTGACCGGGTCACACCTGCGCCGGTCCTGGACGACGACCGGCGGCCTCGGCTCCGGCTTGTCCGGGGTGCAGGGGTTCCGGTTCATCCGGTGCCTCCCTTCGCCTCGTCGTCGACGATCTCCGCGTCCACCACATCGTCGTCGGCCGTGCCGGCGCCTCCCCCTTCCCCCTTCCCGGCCCGTCCGGCGTTCGCGTACAGGGCGCTGCCAATCTTCTGGGCGGCGGCAGTGGCCTTCTCCACGGCCGACCTGATCGCCGCGGTGTCCTCGCCCTTGAGTGCCTCCTTGACCTCTGCCAGCGCGGCCTCGGTCTCCGAGCGGGCGTCCTCGGGGACGGCGTCGCGGTTGTCCCGCAGGAGTTTCTCGGTCTGGTAGACGAGGCTCTCGGCCTGGTTGCGGGTCTCGGCGGCTTCCTTGCGGCGGCGGTCCTCGTCCGCGTACTGCTCCGCGTCGTGGACCATGCGGTCGATGTCCTGCCTGGGCAGCGAGGAGCCGCCGGTGACGGTCATCTTCTGCTCCTTGCCCGTGCCGAGGTCCTTCGCCGTGACGTGCATGATGCCGTTGGCGTCGATGTCGAAGGCGACCTCGATCTGCGGGACGCCGCGGGGCGCCGGGGGCAGACCGGTCAGCTCGAACATCCCGAGCTTCTTGTTGTACGCCGCGATCTCGCGCTCGCCCTGGTAGACCTGGATCTGCACGGAGGGCTGGTTGTCCTCGGCGGTGGTGAAGATCTCCGAGCGCTTGGTCGGGATCGTCGTGTTCCGCTCGATCAGCCTGGTCATGATGCCGCCCTTGGTCTCGATGCCGAGGGACAGCGGGGTGACGTCGAGCAGCAGGACGTCCTTGACCTCGCCCTTGAGGACACCGGCCTGCAGGGCGGCGCCGATGGCGACGACCTCGTCCGGGTTGACGCCCTTGTGCGGCTCCTTGCCCGTCAGTTCCTTCACCAGGTCCGTGACCGCGGGCATCCGGGTCGAACCGCCGACCAGAATGACGTGATCGATGCCGGCGACCTTGATCCCGGCGTCCTGGACGGCGTTGTGGAAGGGCGTCTTGCACCGCTCCAGCAGGTCCGAGGTCAGCTGCTCGAACTGGGCGCGGGTGAGCTTCTCGTCCAGGTGCAGCGGGCCCTCGGCGGAGGCCGTGATGTACGGCAGGTTGACCGTCGTCTCGGTGGCGGACGACAGTTCGATCTTGGCGCGCTCGGCGGCCTCGCGCAGGCGCTGCACGGCCATCTTGTCCTTCGACAGATCCACGCCGTAGCCGTTGTGGAACTGCTTCACCAGGTGGTCGACGACCCGCTCGTCCCAGTCGTCCCCACCGAGGCGGGTGTCACCGTTGGTCGCCTTCACCTCCACCACACCCTCGCCGATCTCCAGCAGCGACACGTCGAAGGTGCCGCCACCGAGGTCGAAGACGAGGATCGTCTGCTCGCTGCCCTTGTCGAGACCGTAGGCGAGCGCGGCGGATGTCGGCTCGTTGATGATCCGCAGCACGTTCAGACCCGCGATCTGCCCCGCCTCCTTGGTGGCGGTGCGCTGCGCGTCGTTGAAGTACGCCGGGACGGTGACCACCGCGTCGGTGACGTCCTCGCCCAGGTACGCCTCGGCGTCCCGTTTCAGCTTCTGCAGCACGCGCGCCGAGATCTCCTGGGCCGCGTACCGCTTGCCGTCGATGTCACCGGATCCGGGGAAGCGCCACCCGCTCTCGCCCATGTGCCGCTTGACGGACCGGGCGGTGCGCTCCACGTTCGTCACCGCCTGGCGCTTGGCGACCTCGCCGACCAGCACCTCGCCGTTCTTGGCGAACGCCACCACCGACGGCGTGGTCCTCGCACCCTCGGTGTTCGCCACCACCGTCGGCTCGCCGCCCTCCAGGACGCTGACCACGGAATTCGTCGTCCCCAAGTCGATGCCCACTGCGCGTGCCATCGCAGTCTCCTCTCGGCGCATCACCTGTTCACCACTCCTGCATAAAACTTGAGTCACATAGAGTCAAGCATTGACCAGAAGGCGGACGACCCGGACAGCGCGGACGGCCCGGACGGTCCGGCCCGGCCGCCGGAACCCGGTCAGCCGGACAGATTCCGTACAGCCGTCTCTTCCCTGCGCTGCACGCCGAATTCACCGGCGTCGGCTGACCTCTCGGCAAGTGGTCCTCAGGCAAGGCGCCGGGCACCACCACGCTGCGTACAGTGACGCGCGGTGGGCTGGGCCCAGCCGGCGCCTGGACGAGGGGCAGCGAAGAAGATGACGGGGGAGGAAAGACAGGCATGGCGGGATTCGGTGGGACCGACGGGGACGCGGCGGGCGGCTGGCGGGTCGGTGATGTCGTCGACGGGCGCTACGAGGTGCTGCGGGTGCACGGGGACGGCGGGATGGGGCTCGTGCACCGGGTGCGGCACCTCGGCTGGGGCACCGATCTCGCGGTCAAGAGCCCGCGGGCGGAGTTGTTCCGCGACCGGACGGCGCGGCTGCGGTTCGTGGCCGAGGCGGAGAACTGGGTATCGCTCGGGCTGCACCCGCACGTCTGCGGCTGTCACTACGTCCGCACGATCGACGGGGTTCCGCGGATCTTCGCCGAGTACATCACCGGCGGCAGCCTGCGCGAATGGATCGACGACGGGCGGCTGTACGAGGGCGGACCGGCGCCCGCCGCGGCCAGGATGATGGATCTGGCGGTGCAGATCGCCTGGGGTCTGGAGCACGCGCACAGCTGCGGCCTGGTGCACCAGGACGTCAAGCCCGCCAACGTCCTTCTGGAACAGCAGCACGCCGGCATCGTCGCCAAGGTCACCGACTTCGGGCTCGCGCGCGCCAAGTCCCTGCCGGCGACGGAGCCCGGAGCTCCCGCCGGCACCCCAACCAGCCCGGGGACAACGCTACTTACCGGGCCGGCCGGAACCCTCCTCGCCACCGGCATCGGCATGACGCCTGCATACGCCTCGCCGGAGCAGGGATCCGGACAGCGCGTGGGGCGCCGCAGTGACGTGTTCAGTTTCGCGGTGACGGTGCTGGAGATGTTCAACGGCGGCGTCAGCTGGATGAGCGGCGCCGCGGCCGGCGCAGCGCTGCAGGTGCTCCGGCAGGACGGCCCGGACCGGGCCGGAGTCCCGGAACTCCCGGAGGAGCTCGCCGATCTGCTCGCCCGCTGCCTGCGCCTCGATCCCGCCCGCCGGCCGGGGTCGATGGACGACGTCGCCGGGCACATCGCCGACCTCTACGGGGAGGTCACCGGCCGGACGTATCCCCGCACCGCCCCGGCCGAGGCCGACCTGCGTGCCGACGAGCTCAACAACCGAGCCCTGTCCCTGCTCGACCTGGGACGGACGAAGGAGGCAGACCAGGCCCTTGCCGAGGCACTGGCCGCCGACCCCCGTCACCCGCAGGCCACGTACAACGCCGGACTGCTGCGATGGCGCCGTGGCGCCGTCACCGACGAAGGACTGCTCGCCGAACTGGAGGCGCTGCGCGGCGAGCAAGCCGTCCTGGCGGAGATCGATCACCTCGCGGGCCTTGTCCACCTGGAGCGTGGCGACCTCGGCTCGGCGAACGAGTTCCTCACGGACGACGGCGAGCAGCCCGCCCAGGCGCTCCGTCTGCCCGACGCCCGCACCGTCGCCGAACGGCACGTGCCGTGGCAGACCTTCCCGCACCGGTCGGCCTCCCCGGAACACCGGCTGCGCATCACTCCGGATCTGCGCTTCGGGCTCGCCGCGGGCCAGGACCGCACGGTGCAGCTGTGGGACCTGAACAGCGGGCGCCGGCTACTGGCACTGCCCGGCCACACCGACCGCATCGACTCCGCCGACATCAGCGCCGACGGCCGCTACGCCGTCTCCACCGGCTGGGACGGCAGCGTCCGGCTCTGGGACCTGACCGGGGAACGCCTGGTGCGCACCGTGCCCGTCACCCGGTGGCGGGACGGCACCGGCCCCGCCAAGGAACGCGCATTCGACCGGCAGAACGAGCTGAACCGGCTGGCGGGCCGCCCCTTCGTGACCCGAACCCTGGCCCACCCGGACAGCCCGATACTCAACACCGCCACCTCCCCGGTCCGGTTGAACGCGGACGGCAGCGTAGCCGTGTGGGCCGAGGCCGACGGCCGGATACAGGTCTGGAACCTGCCCGCCGGCCGCCGGCTGGCGACCCTGGACGGCCACTCCGGCGGCCAGCGGGTCGACATCAGCTCCGACGGGCGCCAGGTACTCAGCGGCAACGGTACCGAGAACGCCGTCGTACAGCTGTGGGACCTGACGACAGGGGCGTGCGTGTGGCGCCGGGACGACTACGAGGGCCGGGTGGCCGACCTCTGGCTCGCACCCCGGGGCGACGCGGCGGCCATCGTGGGACAGGACAAGGTCGTCCGGATCTGGAGTCTCCCCGACGGCGAGTGCCGGCACACCCTGCGGCTGCCGACCGACTTCCACGCCACATCGGCCGAGCTGAGCGCGGACGGGCGCTCCCTGCTGATCGGCGGCTACGACGGAGCCATCCTGTACTGGGACCTGCGCGGCGGCCACTGCCTGCGCACGTTCCGCGGGCACGAGGCGGCGGTGGGCACGGTGCGGCACGCCCAGGACGGTCGGCATGCGTTCTCCGCCGCCCTCGACGGCTCGACCCGGCTGTGGCGGCTCCCGGCGGCCTTCACCGCCCCCACCCGGCTGAGCCGGCCCCGCGGGCACGGCGAACTCGACCGGACCGACCAGCAGGTGAGACGGCTGCTCGCCGAGGCGGCCGACGCGGTGGCCGCCGACCGGACGGCGGACGCACTCGCCCTGTTGGGCCGTGCCCGCGCCCTGCCCGGCAGCGAACGCGACCCCCGGATCCTCGCGGCCCTGCGGGCACTCGCGGGGCGCACGGTGCGGACCGCTGTACGGGCCGCCTGGCCGGCCAGGACGCTGGACGCCCGCCCCGGCGAGTACCGCGACGTCATCAACAGCCGCAGCACGGCCCTGACCCGGGACGCCCGCCTGGGCGCGTACAGCGATGTCGACGGCCGCATCCAGATCTGGAACCTGCTCGACGGACGACGCGAGCGCATCCTGGATCGCGGGAAGGGCGGGGTCCACGCCCTGCGCGTGAGCCCGGACGACAAGACGCTGGTCGCCGTCGAGAGCGACATGATCACCACGTGGTCTCTCGAGTCGGGCGAGCACACGGGCACGCTGCGGCTCGGCCGCAGCTACCCGATCACCCTCAGCGTCGACGCCCGGCTCGCCCTCGTCGTCGACCGCGTCGCCGGATCGATGTGCCTGTGGGAGATCGCCTCGGGCCGCCGGCTGCAGTCGATCCCGATCGACAACGTCATAGTCGGCAGGCTGTCCCTCGGGCCGGACGGGAAGCACGCCGCCTCCATGGCCAACGACCGGGTGATCCGGGTGTGGGACCTGCACGCGGCCCGCTGCGTGCAGGCCATCCAGATCGGGTCGCCCCACAGCACACCCGTGTGCCTGAGCCCCGACGGCACGTTCGTCGTGGCAGCCGAGGCATCCGCCTGGGCCACCGAGGGCGGCCGGACGGTGCCGGGGAGCGGGCTGCGGACCCGTATCCAGGTGTGGGACACGGCGACCGGCGACCTCGTGCGCGCCTTCGAGCCGTACAAGGGCATGCTGAGCCACCTTGCGCTCAGCGCCGACGGCCGCCACCTCGCCTCGGCGGGAGTGGAACCGGACGTGCGGCTGTGGGAGGTGGCGACGGGGCGTCTCCTGCACACCCTGGAAGGCCACAAGAAATCCGTCACGGCGCTGACGCTGGACCCGGACGCCAACTTCGTCCTCACCGCGGACCGCGACGAGCGCCTGCGCCTCTGGGAACTGGACTGGTCCCTCAGCCCCGGCCGTTGAGCCAGCAGCGCTGCACCGTGCACTGCCAGGAGCAGACCCGTATCCCGACCGCCTTCTCTGTGATGGTTGTCAGTAGGCCCCGAAGGACCAGAAGACGCCTACCTCTTCGTCGTTCACCGCGATCACGCCCAGGTCCTCGAAGAGGTAGAGACCGTCGATGTACGCGGAGGTGTGGAAAGGGTGAGATCCGGTGCCCTCCAGCAGGGCGTCCCGGTTCGTGCGGGAGCGGACGGGGGCCGGCTCCGACTGCCATTCCTCCGCCATGACGGCCAGCGCGGCGACTGCCGCCCGGGCCTCCAGTGGGTACAGGCAGGCGGGCATGTCGGCCGGGTCCGGCGGGTCGAAGGGGTATGCGGGCACGGCCTGGCGGGCGGGACTGGCGCGGTCAGAGTCCAGCCGGAGCCAGCCGCGGGGATCAGTGACCGCCCGGTGCAGCACGGCGTGGACGTCGTGCGTCCAGTCCCCGTGCCGCCGCGGGCCGGTGGCGACGAAGGTGTACGGGTCGTACAGCAGCCGCAGCGCCGCCGCGTTCCACGGGCTGCGACGGGCGCGGAATTCCAGGAGCAGGCCGCCGACTTCACGGCAGAAGGCATCCTTCGGCTCGCGCGGGATGCTCCGGAGCCGGCCGCGGGCCCAGTTGACGAGCTCGCCCTCTCCTTCCGCTGCGAGACCGGACGGCTCCGCCGGAAGTGAGGCGTCCGACTCGTCCCACGTGCGCCACAACGCCTCGAGACGGGCGTCCAGCAGGTCCAGGGCCGTCCGGTCGGCAGGCGGAAACATTCCGCCACCATAGGCCGTGGCCGTCACAGGGTGCCGGCAGGTACGGCGGCTCCTACCAGGTCATCCTCGGCGACGAGGAGCCGTGGAGCTGTGAGGGTGGAGCCGATCCGGGCCGCGATGCGCAAGGCGGCCAGGCAGCTCGGCTGGAAGGCCACCCCGGCACCAAGACGCACGGCGCCGGCGCCGTACTGCTGCCCCTGCGGCACGGCCCCGTCATGCGCCGCGTCCGGAGCGTCGAAGAGGTCTGCGAGACCTGCGCGCCGCTGATCCCGAACGCCACCGTCCTGGCCCGCGCCAAAAGGCCCCGCCGCCTCCCCCGACCGCCCCACCACGCAGCCGCCCGCCGCGCGGCGCTCCCGGCGCAGCCGGCGGTCCCGTTCCCGGCGGTGGGGAAAGGGACGCTGACAGGGCACGGAACACGCGCCCTGTGAGATCGCCGCGCGTGATCGAATCCTCAGGCGGGACAACAGTGGCTTCCGCCATGCCGGGACTGTCCGGGACGTGACTCGGACAAGCGTCTGAGGTGTCCGGACAGCTCGTGTCTGTCCGGGACAGATGATCACCGTTGCCTTCGCCCGTCAGCGACCAGCAGTGTCTTGGCTGGCCGGCCGGGCGGGTCGTCGTACGGCAGACGAGACCCCGCCACACCACGAAGGCCGTGCCGACTGCACGTACCGATCACACGTTGCCTGGAGAAGGAGTCAAAGATGCGCATGCGCAATGCCTTGGGGACTGCGATGCTCGGCGCGGCCTTGGCGCTCGGAGCCACCGCGCTTCCCGCCGCGGCCGCCGCCCCGGCGGCAGAGTCGCCGGCAGCGGCGCCGACCTCGGTCCAGCTCTACTGGACGAACACGGGCGAGACCTTCAACCGGCTGGACCCCTGCGACACGCGCGGCTCGTGGTACTGGGACAACTACTCGAACGTCTACAGCTGGGACTGCCGCTGGAGCGGCAGCACCTACAAGCTGTGGCTGCAGAAGGGCTGACACTCGTCCGGCCCGACCCAGCGCCTGGCACCCGGCGCGTTTCCTCAACGGACCTCGCGCCGACGAAGGCGAAGCGGGGGAGGGGGCCGCCACCTCTTCGGAGGTGGCGGCCCCTTCGGGCGCGGGCGCACAGTGAGGGCGTGGTAGCGCGCACCCCTCGCCGAACCGGCGGCGCGCGTCCTCGAACGTGGCCGACGTACGGGTGGGGCCAGCCGCACAGGGCGTCGACCGTGGTGCGCAGCGCCCGGCCCGGCTCGGTGAGCGTGTACTCGACCCGCGGGATGTCGAAGACCTGTCCTCACGCTTTCACGCAGTGGCCTGTCCGAGGCTTGATGCACAACGTGATTCTCGGACCGCTCGACGAGTTTCGACTCTTCGAACTCCGTGCCAGCCCGAACCTCGGGACCAGGGGGCATGGGTACGCCGGCCCACCCAGCGGTCGCCGGCATGTTCGGAGACGATGGAACCAGGTCGGATTGCACATGACGGCGACCACCTGCGACTACGTTGCCCAGGAGTGACCCGTGGTCGCAACGGAGCGATCCCAGGAGCCGCTGATGTCCGAGAACCCGAGCAAGGCGCAACCGCCGGTCGTCGACCGCGCGACCTTCGAGCAGCAGTTGGAGGGACTGCGGGCGAGGGAGAAGGCCCACACCCGTGAAGGCGACGCGATCGCCGCAGCGCGCCGCAGGCTCCCGATGGTCGAGGTGGCCGCGGACAGCCCGTTGCTGGGACCGGACGGGCCCATGACGCTCCTGGACGCGTTCGAAGGGCGACGTCAGATGATCGCCTACTACTTCATGTGGTGGCCCGGCCGGCCAGCCGCTGAGCAGTGCGAAGGCTGTACCTGGGTGATGAGCCACGTGGGCGAGCTGGCTTATCTGCACTCCCGCGACATCACCTTCGCCGTGTTCTGTCAGGGGCGGAACACGGCCTACGGCTTCGGGGATGCGCAGACGTCGTACGAGGAGAGCCTGCGCTACCGCGCCTTCATGGGCTGGGCGATGCCGTGGTACTCCGCCCAGCCCTCGCTCGAGTCACTTCTTGTCGGCCGGGAGCTCGGCTTGTTCCACCTGGTGTGCTACCTGCGCGACGACGACCGTGTCTTCGAGACGTTCTGGACCAAGCGTCGCGGGGCTGAGGCGGTGGACTACAGCTACGCGCTCATGGATCTTACGGTGTTCGGGCGTCAGGAGGGCTGGGAGGACTCCCCGGCAGGCTGGCCGCGCCTCGGGCAGGCCACGCGGACCCTGGGCGGGGCTCCCGACTGGCCGCCGCTGTGGGAGTGGCCGGGTGGACGTCCCACAGCACAGTGGCCGCGCGTCGACGCCGACCGCTCCGACGACCTGGGCGCCACCGGCACCGGCCCGGCGACTGGGCCCGATCACTGCCACTGATCGCGTGTCGCGTGATCAGGCAGCAGCGGCCTCCTCGCGTTCGACCAGGGCCCCGTTTTCGAACCCGGCGCCCGCGCGGGCCAGGCTCACCAGGTGAGCGCCGGTGATCGCACGCCACCGCTCTTCAGCAGACTCGGTCGACTTGAACACCATTGCCAGCGCCGCGGCGGGGGTGCCGGCGCCGCGGGTGACCTTGGTCCGGAACCTCGGCCGGCGCCCGCCACAGGCCCATCGCGCCGTCGCCAACCACAAGCTCGGGGTCGCGCATGCCGCGCCGACGGCAATCCCGCAGCAGATCCGCCCACGACTCGGTCGACTCGCGCAGCCCTTCGGCCAGCGCGACCAGCAGATCGCGGGCCTGGAAGGCGGCGTGATCGTCGATCCACGGCTTCGTCGGCCTCGTGGCAGCACCGCGCTGACCTTCGGGGACTTCCGGCACCAGGGCGCCAGGATCTTCGACGAGAACCGCTGACGCTCACCCGTCGCCTCATCCAGGCGCTTGTCGTTCACGCGGGGCGCCTTCACCACGGCCGGCCCCGCCACCGGGGCCACGGTCCGCTCCCGGCGGTGACCGTTACGGACCACCAGACGGCGGCGTTGTCGCACAGGCGGGCCCGCAGCGGTGCAGGCACGCCTCCGTGGACAGCTTCTGCGGACCATTTTCGGGATGCTGCGCCTGCTCGGCCTGCCGCCGGCCCCTGTGGTGCCCCATCCGTTTCGTCGGCGTCCGCATCGCACGGGGCCTGCCTCGCCGGCCATGGTCCAGCAGGCTTCCCTACGGAGTCCGCGCAGCGCGTCGCGGTTGTTGCGTGAAGTCGACCTTCCGCTGCCTGCTGCGCGAGGGTCAGGATGTGTGCTGGTACGTCGGGTAGGTGATGTACCCGGCGTCGCCGCCCTGGTAAAAGGTGTTCTCGTCACTGGGCGCGAGGGGCAGGTTCGAGCGCAGGCGTTCGACCAGGTCGGGGTTGGCGAGGAAGCTGCGGCCAAAGGCGATCAGGTCGGCGCCCAGGCCCAGCCAGTGGTCGGCCTCCGCCGGCCCGGTCTGCTGGGGACCGCCGGGCATGGTCGGGCTGACGATGAGGGTGCCGGGCCAGGTCTTGCGCAGTTGGAGGAGGACTTCCTCGTCGGTGGTGGCCGCCAGGTGCACGTAGGCGAGGTCGAGGCGGGTCAGCTCCGTCAGCAGAGCGGTGTTGAGTTCGGCCGCGTCGTTTTCGGTCACTCCCCAGATGCCGCCGCCGGGCGACAGGCGGATTCCGGTACGGGCGGCGCCCACGGCCTCGACGGTGGCGGCGGCCGCCTCGACGGCGAAACGGATCCGGTTGGCGATCGAGCCGCCGTAACGGTCGTCGCGCAGATTGGCGTTGGACGACAGGAACTGGGAGATCAGATAGCCGTTGGCGCCGTGCAGTTCCACCCCGTCGAAGCCCGCGTCGACGGCGCGGCGGGCCGCGTGTGCGTAGGACAGGGCGTGCTCGGGGACCTCGTCGGTCTTCAGGGCCCGCGGCACGGGCATCGGCTGTGGGCCGCTCGGGGTGAACACGCTGCCCTCGCCGGGCACGGCCGACGGGCCGACCGGCTGGAGGCCTGTGGTCTCGTGGTGCGATACCCGGCCGCCGTGCATGATCTGGGCGAAGATGCGGCCGCCGTTGGCGTGGACCGCGTCGGTCACCTGCCGCCAGGAACCGGTCTGCTCGTCGGTGTGCAGGCCGGGTGTGCCCGGGTTGGACTGTCCGACGCGGCTGGGCTGGACTCCCTCCGTGACAATCAGGCCGGCTGTGGCGCGCTGCGCGTAGTAGGTGGCCATCGAGTCGGTGGCCAGACCGCCGGCGGCGGCCCGGACACGGCTCATGGGAGCCATGACGATCCGGTTGGGCAGCGTGAGCTCGCCGAGGTGGTAACTGCTCAACAGGGAGGGCATGTCGGTTCTCCTCGCGTACATGTGCGCTCCGGCTGTCGAAGCGCGCATGGGTACGCTAAAAGCTGACACCGGTGTCAGAGGCAACCGGGAGAACACCGCGGATCTGTGTGGGGTGCACCACAGGGCCCGCGGTGCTGTGGACCACTGCGGGAGGCAGTCATGCGGATCGGGGAACTCGCGGCACGCGCCGGAGTAAGTGTGCGGTCCTTGCGCTACTACGAGCAGCGGGGTCTGCTCACCAGCACCCGCACGCCGAGCGGGCAACGGCAGTACACGGAAGGCGACGTGGACCGCGTCCACTTCATCCAGGTGCTGTACGCGGCCAGTCTCTCCAGCGGCACCATCGCCGAACTCATGCCGTGCCGCGATACCCCGAGCACGCACAACTCCGACGCCACGCTGGAGCGGATGGCCCGCGAACGCGAGCGGATCACGGCGCAGATCGACGATCTCCTGCGGGCCAGGGACACCCTCGACAGGATGGTGGCCGTGGCCCGGGCCCACCGCGAGTCCCTGTTGCAGCCGGTCCCCGTCGCGGACGAATCGGCGCTGGCTCGTGACTCCGCGCCGCCTTCTTCTGGGGCCGCCTCCGTGGAGGCCGGCGCGGCGGCGGAGCCTTCGTCCCAGGCCTCCTCGCCTTCACTCTGACCGTCATCGGTGAGAGACAGGAACCCGATGCCGCAGGCCGCTGAGGAGTTCTGGAGTGAAGGCGAACGCCCTGACCGTGGCGTGGCCCCATACAGCGCCACCGAATGCGGCCGGTCAGGCGGCCCTCTCCAGGGGATGACTACTACGGCGAGAGCCGGGTGGAGCGTAGGCACTCACTGCACGGTCACTGCGCGTTCTCACCGTCGATCTCTCCCTCAGTGCCACCGCACTGAAGACTGTCCTTCTGCACGGCAGCGGTCATGAAGTCGCAGATGAGATTCACCTCGGCCACCCTGTCCTGGTCCACTGCCAGCTCGTCTTCGTCGTTGGTGATGGGGACCGCCTGGTGACTGACCGACTGACTGACGGATGGATCGGTTGGGCCTGCATGGGCCCGGTGGTGAGTGTGGGAACCGGGCCGTTGACTTGATCGGTCCGCGAGCCTTGATCATTGCCGAGCCTGCTGATTTGTTGGTCGGCATGACTGAACTCGGACCCGTCACCTGGCCGCCTGCCCCGATCAGGACCGAGCGGCTCGTGCTCCGAGAATCCGAGGCCCGGGACCGTGCGGCGTTCATCGAACTGCTCGCCTCGCCAGAGGTGCACACATACCTTGGCGGCCCTCGCCCGCGTGACGAGCTTGAGCGCGAGACGCCCACAGTGCCCGAGCAGTGGCCCGGGAGTTTCGTCGTTGATCTCGACGGGGCGATGATCGGCCAGATCCTGCTCAGGAGAGCACCGGAGCACCATCGCCCGGCTGCCGCAGGGAAGGCAGAACTCGGCTACCTGTTCCTGCCGCGGGCGTGGGGATTCGGGTATGCCGCCGAGGCGTGCGCGGCGGCACTCGACTGGTTCGACGGCGTCCTTCCCGGCGAGCCGGTGGTGCTTGCCACCCAGACTGCCAACGTCGGCTCCATGCGCCTAGCGGCGAAGCTGGGGTACACCGAAGTAGAGCGGTTCCATGCCTGGGACGCCGAGCAGTGGCTCGGCTTGCGGTCCCCGGTCACGCCGTCCGCTTGAGCTCGTGCTCGACGGCGCGGAGCCCCAGTGCGGCCGGCACCGCTAGGACGGAGCGCCCAGCGCACTCGAACTCGTGGACGAAGCCACGTCGTGGGTTCGCCGACCGTCAGGTCGGCGGGCCCGGTGATCGGTTACGGTCAGCCGAAGCTCACTGGAGGCCTCTGAGCGGGACGAAGTCGGTGACGCGGTTGGTGATCGTATGGCGGGCGGCTTCCTGGTTGGTGAGCAGGGCGACGATC
Organism: Streptomyces sp. NPDC053750; assembly: GCF_044544295.1. Taxonomy (NCBI): domain Bacteria; kingdom Bacillati; phylum Actinomycetota; class Actinomycetes; order Kitasatosporales; family Streptomycetaceae; genus Streptomyces; species Streptomyces sp. NPDC053750. The sequence goes on from NZ_JBITXB010000017.1 coordinate 21,698, forward strand.
GTGACGGGCTGATGTACGGGAACTACAAGAGCCTGCCCAGCGCGTCGCCACACTCAACGCAGCGTGACCCGCAGGGGCGTTGGCGCCTTGTCCGGAAATAGTTAAGGGACGACGGCAGGAAGGCGAGTTTGGCCGAGCCTGCAGGCTGGCCGGAGCCCCGGCGAGCGGTGTGGCCGCTGGCCGGAGCTCCTGGTTGGATGGGCTGGGTGTGCTGGTGGGGCGGTGACTACTTCAGGTACGGCCCAGTGTCGCCGATCTTGCCGGGTCCGTTGAGGGCGTAGACGCGCAGGTTGCCCTTGCCCGGAGCAGCCACGGAGAGCGTGCCGTCGGAGACGACCTTGGTGTCGCCGGTGACGGCGTCCCTGTAGATGCCGTTGGGGATGCCGGTGAAGGTGGCGGCGTGGGTGACGGTGACCAGGGCGAAGCTGTCGGTTCCGCCTGCCGTGTAGCGGCGCTTGTAAGCCATCTGGCCGTTGATGCCCTGGGTGGAGTACTGACCCATCTGGAGGGCGGGGACTGCGCGGCGGATCTCATTGAGCCGTTGCACGTGCTTGACCAGTGGCTGGGAGAGCGTGCCGGCGACAGTGCCTGTGGCGGAGTCGACCTTGCTGAATTCCGATGCCTTCACGTCGCCCTGGAGGTGGTCGCCGTAGTAGGCGCGGCCTGTGCTCGCCAGCGGACAGGTCGGACCACAGTCGATCCTCTTGCCCTTCTGGAACTCGATCTCGGATCCGTAGTAGAGCGTGGGGATGCCGCGGAAGGTCCACATCAGGGACATGTTCTCGGCCCAGGCGTCGGTGCCTCCGGAGTAGCGCTCGCTGCTCTTGTTGGGGCCGTAGTCGTGACTGTCGACGTAGACGACGTTGTAGGTGGCGTCGTTCGTGGAGTCGTCGGAGTCCTTGCCGTTGTTGAAGGCGTTGGTCGCGTCACCGAAGTTCATGTGCATGCGCATGTCGATGATGTTCATGCCGGAGAAGCGGCTGTGGTCGGGCGTGTGGTAGTTGTTGCCCTCGAGGAACGCGTTCGTGGACGTCGGCTGTGCAGCAGGGCCGGCGGCGTTCTCGTACTCGTACATCTCCAGCGCGGCCTTGGCGTCGTCGGCGTCGTACTCCTTGCGCTCCTTCCAGGTGAAGAACTGCGCGGAGTGGTTGACCGAGCCGCGGTTCCACTTGTCGTTGACGAAGGCGCCGACCTCGCCGAATACGAGGAAGTTCTTCGCGGCCTCGGCGCCGTGTTGCTGGGTGACGCGTTCCTGGATCGCCGGCAGGAAGCGGCGGTTCCAGGTCGTGCGCGGGATGTGCACAGCGGTATCGATGCGGAAGCCGTCGACGCCCATGTCGATGTACTTGTTGTAGGCGCCGATCAAATAGTTCTGGACCTTGGGGCTTTCGGTATTGAAGTCGGCCAGGTCGTCGTGCAGCCAGCAGGAACGGGAGTCCTCGCCTTCCCAGTTGCCCAGCCAGCAGGTGTGGTAGATGTCCTTGGGCCACATGCCGGAGGTGGCATTGGGCCACTGGCAGTTGTAGATGCGGTATCCCTCAGGCGAGGAGTACTGCGTGGGTTTGCCCCAGTTCAGGCAGGTGTTGCCGGTCGGCTCGGCGGTCGACCACAGGTCGCCGTTGTAGTACGACTTGCCGGACTTCGGCTCGACGGACAGGCCGTCGTACTCGAAGGAGGAGTTCGGCTCGTCGAAGTACCAGCTCCACTGGGAATCGCGCACGCCGAAGTGCTTGGGAGTGAACAGGCCCTTTGCTCCCCAGCGGGAGGAGTGGTTGTAGACGACGTCCTGGTAGATCTTCATGCCCTTGGCGTGGGCCGCGTTGATCAGGTCCTGGTAGGACGCGCCGGCGGACTCCAAGCGGCGGTCGACCTTGTAGAAGTCCCAGCCGTGGTAGCCGTGGTAGTCGTAGTCGGACCGGTTGAGGACCACGGGGGTGATCCAGATGGCCGACATACCCAGGGCCTTGATGTAGTCGAGCTTGTTGATCAGGCCTTTGAAGTCGCCACGGAACATCGGATCGTTGTTGGCGGCATTGCCCGACCTCTGGTGTTGGCTGCCGCCTCGGTTGTTGGAGGCGTCTCCGTCGTTGAAGCGTGCGGTGAGGACGAAGTAGATCGGGTCCTTGCGCGGGTCAGTGCCCATTGGCTTCCCGGGAGCGGGCGCGGGAGGCTTGTCACCGGTGGTTACGGTAGCCGACTCTGACGGTGCGGAGAGGTTACCAGCCGCGTCAGCTGCGCGAATGGTGAAGGTGTAAGCGGTCCTCTCCTCCAGATCCGCTACCGACAGCACCGTAGAACTCACGTCGGTGACGACGGTGCCCTTGGTCCCTCCGGTGCGGGTGACCTGGTACTTGGTGACTTCCTTGTTGTCGGTGGACGGTTCCCAGGTCAGGATGACGGCCACGCCGTCGGCTTTGGCCGTCACCTTGGCGGGAACAGTGGGAGCCTGGGTGTCCGGCACTTCACCCGCACAGGGGTCAGCGGCGTTCTTCGCCACGACCCGCTCCTTCACGGTGCTCACTCCGGCCGTGATCGTGTAGTTGTTGCCGTTGTTGTTGTCCCACACGCCGTTGCCGTTGTTGAACACGGCCTGCATCGACGTCGCGGTGCCGAGGTCGACCGTCTTCTTCACCCAGCCCGAGCAGGCAGCGTCCATGCCGATGCCGGGCACTGCGGTCCAAGCGCCGCCAGCCGGCTGGTAGTGCAGATTCGTGGTGGTCCAGCCCACGCTCGCTGTGGAGTAGTACACCGTGGCGCTGTTGTTGCCCTGGGTGGGACTGGGGCTCGGGTCGGGGTCCGTGCCGCCGGCACACGGATCGCTGTGGGCCACGACCCCGTCCTTGACCGTGATGTTGCCGGTGCCCAGGTCGTAGTTCTTGCCTGCGTTGTTGTCCCAGGTGCCCTTGCCGTCGTTGAACGTGGCTTGCAGACCGCCGGCTGTTCCCAGCGTCACGGTCTTCTTGACCCAGTCCGTACAGGCCTGCTCCATCGCCACCCCGGGGACGGTGGTCCAAGAACCTCCGTCCGGAGCGTAGTGCAGGTTGTAGGCAGACCAGTTCTTCGTCTTCGTGTAGTAGAAGACGGTTGCCGTGGACTCGGCAGCGGCCACCGGAGCTGCATCCGTCCCTGAAGCGGACCTGGCGGGCAGTACTGTGAGGAGGCCGAGTGTGCCTGCTGCGGCCGTAGCAGCTGCCACAGCGCGTCTCAGCGGCTGACGACGGGGAATGCGTTTTCTCATGCGTGATCTCCAGGTGCAGGGGGTGGATCACGGCTCAATGGCGATCCCCGCAGGTCAAAGAGACGGGGATCTGCTCAGTCGATGCCAGACCTACCGTTCGGGGAAGATCAATTGAAATTTCTGTTGAAACCTTGCTGCAATGACTTGCGACGCGATGCTTGCAGACGCATGGCTGGGACGTAAAGAGGCTCGGCAGGAACTGAGGCATCCGTATCAGGTGGCGGACAACTCGGATGCGGGGCGCGGGAGTTCTCGGTGTCGCAACACAGCTGGCTACGCTCCCGGTCCGTATCCCGTTGCAGCGGGCTTGCAACACGTCGCCGGGCTGGGTCTACGCAGCCCGTCCCCAGGTCGGGACACCCCTAGCCCGACTCTGTCGGGGTTGTTGGCTGAGGCGCTCGATGTTCGCGGCGATGGCTGTGAACACGTGCTGTAGGTGGGCCTTCTGCTGTCCCTGGTAGCGGCGGCGGCGCATGCCGTGGCCGTGAGCGAGCTCGTTGATGGTGCCTTCCACTCCGGAGCGGACGGCATAGCGGGCCATCCCTTCGGGTGTCTGTTGCTCGGCACGGACGCGGAGTTGCGGTCACGGAGTTCTGGCGGAGGAAAGCCCACGGTCCGGGCGCTGTCGGTGGTGGTTGTCAACCGGGTGCCGGATCATCCTGGCCTGCGTCGGCGGAGCCTCCCACAAGGACGTGGCCGGACAGGTGGGTTCGACGCCGCATGCGGTGGGCCGGTGGTGGAAGCGGTTTGTCGAGCACCGGATCGCCGACCTGGCTGACATACCGCGTTTGGGCGGCCCGAGGACGGTGACGCAAACGCGAAGACACCGTGTACATCGTCGACGGCACGCTGGTGCCCACCTGGGATCGCAACGTGGCTGCCTCGAGCAAGAACTACTGGTACTCGACGAACCTGCAGGTGGTCATCGACGCCAACAGTCGGCTGGTGGAGGCCATCGGTGAGCCGCTGCCTGGTAGCCGTAACGACTGCCGGGCCTTCGCCGAGTCCGGCGTCGACCGGGCCTGCCGCGGCCTTCCCACCATCGCTGATGGATTCCTGCTGCTGGCGCTGTCCACCGGCGTCGCGTGGTCCGCGGTCCTGGCGATGTGGGGGAGGGGAGCGCGACGGCGTTCATGATCGGGGTCGCGGCGGCAGCGGGCGTCGCCTTCTTCAACGCCTTCGCCAACACCGCCGGGCTCGCGGTCACCCCGCTGATCGGCACGGTCAAGGACGCCACCGGATCATCCGGATTCCGGCCCGGATGGTGGCGCAGATCAGGAAGGCATGCGATGCCGCAGACGTCGCCCACGCCCGGCTTTGAGAGGGCCGTTGCGAGTTGATGTCCGGTTCATCGTTGGACTTGAGTGAGAGGTGCTGTTCGGTCCTCCGCGCCGGAGAAGAGCGCGAAGCGGTCCGCCAGGACTTCATCAACAACCTCGGCATCGTCGCCGATGGCCCCGGCTGAGCTGCACCCTTGACCTCAACCTTGGTTTAGGTACAACACTCGGCGCATGAAGACCACAAACAGCAGCACCATCCTCTTCCGCAACACCATGCGCATCAGCGACGGCCACCTCGACGGCTTCCGGCGCGCCATCGCGCAGGCGGTGGCATTCGCTCAAGAGCACGGCCCCCAGCTTATGGTGGACGTCTTCATCGACGAGGAGCGGATGTTGGCGCACAGCTTCCAGCTCTACCGGGACTCCGATGCCATCCGCGCCCACTGGCGGCTGTCGGATCCGTACATCCGTGAGGTGATGGAGCACTGCACCGTGCAGCACTTCGAGATTTTCGGTGCACCGGACCACGACATCGTGGCGGCCATCAAGACCCCCGACGGCGAATCCTTCTCCTTCGCCATCTCGCCCCGCCTCGCTGGCTTCAACCGTCTTGAGACGCCCGGCCGGGGCGAATCGCCCTCTTAGTGGCGGTTCGTAAGGTGGTGGAGGTTCTGTCGGCTATTGTTTCTGGCGAAGTTGCCGGTGTCGGCCTCGGTGAGGGTCCCGAGTTCAACCAGGCGTTTCAGCTCGGCGCGGGTACGTTCGATGTTCTTCGGCAGCAGTTCGTGGCCGAGGGTCGCAGACGTCCTTGGCCCGTAGCGGCCCGGTCGCGTGGTCGAAGACGGCGAGGATGCGGGGGTAGTCCGGGTGCTCGGGCAGCTCCGGCGCGACGGCCGGGAGCCGGTCGCGAGGCCGGTGACGGTCTTGCGGGTGATCGCGAGGTGGTCCAGGTGCGTCTCGGTCTCCCGCAACCGGGCCTGCAGGTCACCGATCTGTGCGCGGAGGTCATCGGCCAGGGCCCGGGCGGCGTAGAGCAGGGCCTGGCGGTAGACGGGAGAAATTGAGGGGAGCGGACGGCCGCGCGCTGCTACGGTCGGGCTCCATGAGCTGGCTTCCCGATGACTTCGTCCACCCCGTCCTGGTACCGCTGCCGGGCGGTGGCCATCACCTGCGGCCGATCCGGGAGGCGGACACCCCGCTCGACTATCCGGCTGTGATGGGTTCGCGCGAGCGGCTGTGGACCATCTTCGGCCCGGCCTGGGGCTGGCCCGCGGCCACCATGACCTACGAGGCCGACCAGGCCGACCTGTTGCGGCACGAGAAGGAGATCGCCGCACACCAGTCCTTCAACTACGCGCTGTTCGACGCCGCGGAGACAGCTCTGCTCGGCTGTGTCTACATCGACCCACCGGAGAGGGCCGGCGCGGACGGCGAGATCTCCTGGTGGGTGGTGGACGAGCTGGTGGGCAGCAAGGTCGAGCAGGCCCTCGACGCGCTGGTGCCGCAGTGGATCGCCGCCGACTGGCCGTTCGAGCAGCCGCGCTTCCTCGGCCGCGAGATCTCCTGGGCGGACTGGCTCGCCCTGCCGGAGCGTCCCGGCACGTAAGTGGTTGTTGCCCGTACCGTTTTCGAAGGCGGTCGATCGAACGGGAGTCTCGATCGGGTGACTGCGGCGGTTTCCGCGCGTGAAAGCAGGGCCTCTAGGTAGCTCGGGGGTGCGATCCCATTCCGAGTGGTTCCCGGAGGCCCTGTTGTCTTTCTTGTACGTTCCCGAGCATGGTGACTCCAATTCGCCCGCCGTGTCGTGCGATTGCCTCGCGCACGTGTACGGCAACGCGGTCGCGGGCGGGATCTCGTGGCGGGCGATGCCCTCGGCCTACTCCTGGCCGTCGCGGTCATGGCTGCGAACATCGGCGACCGGGACGCCGCGGCGGGCCTGCTGATGCGGCTGCGCCGTCTGCATCACCCTCGTGTGGGCCGACGGCGGCCACACCGGCCCCCTCGTCGGCTGGTGCCGGGACAAACCCGCCCTGACCTCGGAGATCGTCAAGCGCACCGATGACATGGCAGGGATCGTGGTGCTGCCGAGGCGGTGGGTGGCAGAGCGCACGTTCGCGTGGTTGATGAACTCCCGCCGTCTGGCCCGGGACTACGAGACCCTGCCCGCCACCAGCGAGTCGATGATCCGGTGGTCGAGGGTCACGCGGATGAGCCGGCGTCTGGGACGGCCACGGTCGGCGGGACGGCACTGAACGCCCCCGGCGCCTCCAGGAGGAGCCATCCACGCTCCGCCAGGCGCCGGGCTTTCGACCGCAGCACCTCGACCTTCGCCGGCGTCGCGTCAAGGCCCGGCTCCACCGCGTTCTCCTTGGCCCGAAGCGGTCCGTGACCCGTGGATCGCTGCCGTTCCCGCACGCCCAGAATGGCTGGTAGTCCGGCGCCAGAACCGTCACCGGCAGCCCTTCCCGCCAGGTCGGCACCGTCGAGCCCGGCACCGGCGCGAGCGACAGCACCGCTTTCTCCTCGGCCTCGGTCGCGGCGGTGGTCTCGGCGGCCGAGGCTGCCCGAACCTCGACCAGCTCTCCCCGCGCGATCACCCGCCGGTCCAGCTCGATCCCGGCGGCCTCCAACACCTCAGCCAACCGGGCGACTTCCTCCCGTAGCCCTTCCACCCGCACACGGGCCGCTGTCTCCCGCTCCTCCAGCATTCCCGGCACCGACGCCATCGCGCACCCCTCGCTGACGGAGTGCGTCTGCATCAATAAATCAGATTGCCTAGAACGGATACATCTGTTGGACAGAGTTCGAGGCGCGCTCAAGGATGTCTCGTGCGGTAGCACAGTCAACGCGACACCGGGATGGACTACCGCCTGAGTGGAGGCTGAAGTGCCGAGTGAAGAAACTGAAGTCGTCGTCGTCGGGGCGGGCCAGGCGGGCCTGGCGGTGAGCGAACACCTGGGAGCCCACGGCGTACCGCACATCGTTCTGGAGCGGCACCGTATCGCTGAGCGGTGGCGCTCGGAGCGGTGGGATTCCCTGGTCGCGAACGGGCCCGCCTGGCACGACCGGTTCCCGGGGCTGGAGTTCTCCGACGTCGCTCCCGACGACTTCGCCTCGAAGGAGCAGGTCGCGGACTACTTCGTCACGTACGCCGAGAAGATCGGTGCCCCGGTCCGGTGCGGTGTCGAGGTGACCTCGGTACGTAAGCGCGCCGGCCGGCCGGGCTTCAGGGTCGAGACGTCGGACGGCCCCGTCGACGCCCGCTTCGTCGTGGCCGCGACCGGGCCGTTCCAGCGGCCCGTGATCCCGCCCGTCGTCCCGGACGGTGCCGTTCCCGTGCAGATTCACTCAAGCGGGTACCGCAAGCCGGAGCAACTGCCCGAGGGCGCGGTCCTCGTGGTCGGGGCGGGCTCCTCGGGGGTCCAGATCGCAGACGAGCTGCGCCGGTCGGGTCGTCGGGTCTTCCTCTCCGTCGGCCCGCACGACCGTCCTCCGCGCGAGTACCGCGGACGTGACTTCTGCTGGTGGCTCGGTGTGCTCGGGCTCTGGGACGCGGAGACGCCTCCCCAGGGCGCCGAACACGTCACCATCGCGGTCAGCGGCGCACGCGGCGGCCACACCGTGGACTTCCGTGCCCTGGCCGGCACCGGCATCGAGCTCGTCGGCATGACCGCGTCCTACGACGACGGCGTCCTGCGCTTCGCGCCGGATCTCGCGACGAACATCGCGCTCGGTGACACCAAGTACCTCGCGCTCCTCCGGGCGGCCGACGAATACGTCGAGCGCAACGGGCTCGACCTCCCCGAGGAGCCGGAAGCCCACGTCATCGGGCCGGACCCGGAATGCGTGACCGACCCCCTGCTGGAGCTCGACCTGGCAGAGGCCGGCGTCACGTCGATCGTCTGGGCGACCGGCTTCGCCACCGACTACAGCTGGCTCGAGGTCGACGCGTTCGACGAGAAGGGCCGGCCGAACCAGCGTCGAGGAGTGTCCTGCGAGCCCGGCGTCTACTTCCTCGGCCTGCCCTGGCTGTCCCGCCGCGGGTCGAGCTTCATCTGGGGTGTCTGGCACGACGCCCGGTACGTCGCCGACCACATCGCGACCCGGCGGAACTACCTCGCGTACGGCACCACCGACCACACCGGCGCCGCGCCGGCGACCCGCAAGAACTGAGGACAAGACGATGACCCCCACGAGCGAGGGCCGTCAGGCCAAGGCCCCGATCGTCGCCGGCGGGCACACCCGTATCCGGCCGTTCAACACGCGCGACACCTATCCCGAGCAGAACCTCGACAACGACCTCTGCCAGGCCGTCGTCGCCGGCGACACGGTGTACGTCCGGGGCCAGATCGGCCAGGACCTCGACACCAGCGAGTCCGTGGGCATCGGCGACGCCGAGGCGCAGGCCGAGCAGGCCATGGCGAACATCAAGATGCTGCTCGAAGAGGCCGGCAGCCGGATGGAACACCTGGTCAAGCTGACCATCTATCTGATCGACCCGCGTTACCGGGAGGCGGTGTACCGCACCGTGGGCCGCTGGACCAAGGGCGTCCACCCGATCTCCACCGGCCTGGTGGTGTCGGCTCTGGCCCGACCGGAATGGCTGTGCGAGATCGACGCCGTCGCCGTGATCCCCGAGGAGGACCGGGCATGACGTTCTCCCTGGTGGTCCGCGACGGCGAACGGTTCGGCATCGCGGCCGGCTCGTCGAGTCCGGCGGTCGCCGCCCGGGTCTCCCATCTGCGGCCCGGGGTCGGCGCGGCGACCTCGCAGAACATCACCGACCCCACGCTCGGCACGAGCCTGTTGGAGGCGCTGGCGGACCACGGCGACGCGGAACGCGCCCTGGCCGACGTCACCGGCGCGGCGCGGAACGCCGAGACCATCGCGTACCGCCAGCTGACCGTGCTGGGCCGTTCCGGGCCCGGGTTCGCCCACAGCGGCTCGCGGACGTTGGGCAAGCACGCCTCGGCCACCGCGGACGGCGCGGTGGCGGCCGGCAACATGCTGTCCGGCGAGCACATCCCCGGCGTTCTCCTCGACGCGTACGCCGCAGCAACGGGCGAGCTGGAGGAGCGTCTGCTCACCGCCATGAAGGCCGCCGTCGCGGCCGGCGGCGAGGAGGGGCCGGAGTACTCCGCGGGCCTGGCGGTCGTCGCGGACGTCGGCTGGCGGGTGACCGACCTGCGGGTGGACTGGGCCGAGGACCCCGTGGACCGGCTCGGCGACCTCCTCGACGTCTGGCTGCCGCAACGGGACGACTACGTGCGGCGCGGACTCGACCCCGCCACCTCCCCCTCGTACGGCGTCCCGGGAGACCTGTGATGGGCGCGCTGAAAGAGGCGGCCCGGCAGGCCGTCGACCGTCGTGCCGGGGAACTGATCGGCCTCTCCGAGCGGCTGCACGCCGACCCGGAGACCGCCTGGGAGGAACACCGGGCCGCCGCCGCCGTACCGGAACTGCTGGACCGCGCAGGATTCGACGTCACCTCGTCCTACCTGGGCCTGGACACCGCCTTCCTCGCCCGGTTCGGCAGCGGGCCCGTCCGGATCGCGTTGTGCGCCGAGTACGACGCACTGCCCGGCCTCGGCCACGCGTGCGGGCACAACCTCATCGCGGCGAGCTCGGTCGGTGCCGCCCTCGGCCTGGCCGCCGTCGCCGACGAGGCCGGGCTCACCGTGGAGGTCTACGGCACCCCGGCCGAGGAGGGCGGTGGCGGCAAGATCGAGATGCTCGACCGCGGCGCCTTCGCCGGGGTGGATCTCGCGATGATGGTGCACCCGGCGCCGGTCGACGTTGCCGAGGCCCGCCCGTTCGCCGTCAGCCACTCCAAGATTTCCTACACCGGGAAGTCCGCGCACGCCGCGGCCTACCCGGAGGCCGGGATCAACGCGGCCGACGCCTTCACCGTGGCCCAGGTCGCGATCGGGCTGCTGCGTCAGCAGTTGCCGGCCTCAACGCGGGTGCACGGGGTGGTGACTCACGCCGGGGACGCTCCCAACGCCATTCCGGAGCGGTCGACCGGACGCTGGTACGTCCGTGCGGAGACGCTCGCCGAACTGGCCGAGCTGGAGCCGCGCGTGATGCGGGCCTTCGAGGCGGGCGCCCTCGCGACCGGCTGCGACCTGGTGATCGAGCCGGAGAGCGAGCCGTACGCGGAGTTCCGCACGGACGAGACCGCCCTCGGGCACTACCGTGCGAACGCCCTCGCCCTGGGGCGGGAGTTCGCGCCGCCCGGGCAGGCCGCCCGGATGAACCGCGCCTCCACCGACATGGGCAACGTCTCGCAGGTGGTACCGGCCATCCACCCCTACATCGGCATAGGTTCCCTGCCCGCCGTCAACCACCAGCGCGAGTTCGCCGCGTACTGCGTGGGCGCCGCGGCACAGCGGGCCCTGCTCGACGGGGCGATCGCGCTGGCCTGGACGGGTGTCGACCGCGGTGCGCCGGCCGGGGGAGCGGCGGCGTGACGGGGGCGAGTGCCGCTGTGACCACCACCGCGCCGCCGGACGTCGACTCTGTGCGGCCCTGCCCCGGCCGGCACCCGGTGACGGCCGGCGACCTCGACCCGGCGTACACGGACACCAGTCCTCCGACCGGCACCAGTCCTGCGACCACAGGTCCGACGGTCACGACATCGGGGACCCGCGCGCCCGCCGCTGCCACCACCCGTCTCGGCACGTCGTCCGCCGGCCCCCTCGCCCCCCGACGCCCCGGAGGACACCGATGCCTGTGACCCCAGGCCCCCAGCACACCGCCCCGGCGGACAGCAGGTACCGGACCGAGCACGACATGCTCGGCGACGTCGACGTGCCCGCGGACGCCTACTACGGGGCGCACACCGTCCGGGCGGTGGCCAACTTCCCCCTCACCGGTGAGACCCTGGCCGCCAGGCCGCACCTGATCGACGCCCTGGCGGCGGTGAAGCAGGCCGCGGCCTGCGCCAACGCTGAGGTCGGCGCCCTGGACGGCACACTCGCCTCAACGATCGCCGGCGCCTGTGCCGAGATCCGTGACGGCGTGCTGCACGACCAGTTCGTGGTCGACCTCATCCAGGGCGGCGCGGGCACGTCGACCAACATGAACGCCAACGAGGTGATCGCGAACCGAGCCCTGGAACTCCTCGGGTGCTCCCGCGGGGAGTACGCCGTCCTGCACCCCCTCGACCACGTCAACTTCGGGCAGAGCACCAACGACGTCTACCCCACCGCGGTGAAGCTGGCGTTGGACGCGCACATCGCCGAACTGCTCGCCGCACTGGCCGGACTGCGGGAGGCCTTCGAGGCCAAGGCCGCGGAGTTCGCCGACGTGCTGAAGATGGGCCGCACCCAGCTGCAGGACGCCGTACCCATGATGCTGGGCCAGGAGTTCGGGGCGTTCGCTGCCACCATCGCCGAGGACCAGCAGCGGCTCGCCGAGGCCAGGCTGCTGCTGCACGAACTCAACCTCGGCGGCACGGCGATCGGCACCGGCCTCAACTCCCGCCCGGGCTACCGGGAGCGCGCGGTGGAGCACCTGCGCCGGCTGACGGGGATATCGACGCTTCAGTCCTCGCCCGACCTGATCGAGGCGACTCAGGACGTCGGCGTCTTCGTCCAGCTGTCCGGCGTGCTCAAGCGCATCGCCGTGAAACTGTCCAAGATCTGCAACGACCTGCGCCTGCTGTCCTCGGGACCTCAGGCCGGGCTCGGCGACATCGCCCTTCCCGCACGGCAGGCGGGATCGTCCATCATGCCCGGCAAGGTCAACCCGGTGATCCCCGAGGCGGTCAACCAGATCGCGTTCGAGATCATCGGCAACGATGTGACCGTCACCCTCGCCGCAGAGGGCGGCCAGCTCCAGCTGAACGCCTTCGAGCCGGTGATCTACCGGAGCCTGAGCGCCGGCCTCGACCATCTCACCGCGGGGATCGGAGTCCTCACCCAGCACTGTGTGCGGGGCGTCACCGCCGACCGGCGCAGGCTCGCGGAGACCGTCGCCGCCTCCACCGGACTGGTCACCGCGCTCAGCCCCGCGCTCGGCTACGAGACCGCCTGCGCCATCGCGCTGGAGGCACACCACACCGGCAGGCCCGCGCTCGACCTGATCCGAGAGCGCGAGCTGCTGACCGAGGCGGAACTCCGCGAGTTCACCAGCCCCGCTTCCCTGACCGGCCTGCCCGCGCTCTGAGGGCACGGCGCCGGCGGCACCCGCACCGCTCCGGCTACTCCACTCATCCCCCAAGGAGGCGCGTATGCCTACCAGTAACAGTGGCGCCACGACGACGACCCGGGCCGGGGACGAGGTGGCCACCGACGTCGTCGCACTGCGCAGGAGCGTTGCCGCGGGAGCCGTCGGCGTGTTCGTGCACTGGTTCGACTGGGCTGCCTATGCCTATCTCGCCGGTACCGTCGCCACCGTGTTCTTCCCGGCCGAGGACAGCACGACCGGACTGCTCGCCGTGTTCGGCGTGTTCGCCGTGTCCTTCGGTATCCGCCCGATCGGCGCCCTGGTGTTCGGACCCCTCGGCGACCGGATCGGCCGCAAGCGCACCCTGTCCCTGGTCATCTTCATGATGTCCGGTGCGACCCTGACGATCGGCCTGCTCCCCGGCTACGCCTCGATCGGGATCGCCGCCCCGGTACTCCTGGTGGTCCTGCGCCTGATCCAGGGCTTCGCCGCCGGCGGCGAGTTCGGCAGCGCGGCCAGCTTTCTCGCCGAGAGCGCGCCCCGGCGCCGCCGGGGATTCGGCGTCAGCTGGCTCGAGGTCGGCTCCCTGCTCGGCTTCCTCGCCGGCTCGTTCGTCTTCCTGCTGCTGTCCGCCGGACTCGACGACGACCAGCTCACTTCCTGGGGCTGGCGCATCCCCTTCCTCGTCTCCGCGCCACTGGGCGTGATCGGCTTCGTCATCCGCAACAAGATCGAGGACACCCCGGAGTACCGGGCCCTCGAAGCAGGCGGCACCGTCCCGAGCAGCCCCGCCCGGGAGCTGCTCCGGTCCCACAGGCGGCAACTGCTCCAGGCGGCGGGCCTGATGGCCGCCATGCACGTCCCCTTCTACGCGGTACTGACCTACCTCGTCACCTACGAGACCGACCACCTGGGGCACTCGGCCGGCAGCGCGGCCCTGCTGTCCACCGTCATCTCCCTGCTGGGCCTGGTGCTCGTGCCGCTGTTCGGCACGCTCTCCGACCGTGTGGGACGGAAGCCGGTGTTCGTCGGGGCGACGGCGGCCCTGCTGGTCGTCTCCACCCCGGCCTTCCTCCTGATGCGCACCGGACTCGTCGGAACCTGGATCGCCGGTCTGCTGCTCGGCGTGATCCTGGCGGCGATCCTCGGCACCTACGCGGTCTGGTCGGCGGAGATCTTCCCCACCCGCACGCGTCAGAGCGGACTCTCCGTCGCCTACAACATCACCGCGGCGCTGTTCGCCGGCACCGTGCCCTACCTGATGACCGTGCTCATCTCCGCGACGGGAAGCACGCTGGTGCCCGGCCCGTACCTGATGGTGTTCGCCGTGGGCGGCCTGATTGCCGCCCTGTCTCTGAAGGAGACCGCCGGTTCCGCGCTGTTGCGCCCCGAGGACGTCTCCGGCGCCCCCTCCGAACGGGGGTAGGGGCCGCCGCATAGGGTCAGCCACGGACACGGTTCACCTGGCACAAGGGTCTCGCATGACGTCACCGGTGGGTTTCACCCTCGTTCAGCTCCGTTACTTCCTGGTCGCCGCCGAACGCGGCTCGATGACGGAGGCGTCGCTGGAGCTGCACATCGCGCAGTCCGCCGTGTCCGCGGCCATCTACAACCTGGAGCGGGACCTGCGGGTGCAGTTGTTCATCCGCCGACGGGGCCGGGGGCTGACCCTGACACCCGCGGGGGAGAGACTCCGGCAGCAGGCGCGGGATCTGCTGGCCCGCGCCCGCGATGTGGAACGGGAGGCCCGGGGAGACGGTGAGACGCTCTCCGGGCCGGTGGCCGTCGGCTGCTTCGTGACCCTGGCCCCGTACTACCTGCCGCCCTTGTTCAGCGAGTGCACCAGACGCTTTCCCGGCGTCGAGATCGACGTGATGGAGGCCGAGACGGACCAACTCGTCCACGCCCTGGTGTCGGGACGCATCGACTTCGCCCTCACCTACGGCCTAGGCCTGTCGGCCGAACCGGAACTGCACAGCGAGACGATCGCCCGCGCCCCGGCCTACGTCATCGTCGCGGCCGATCACCCGCTGGCCGGTCAAGGCAGTGTGGAGCTCGCCGAGCTGTCCACGGAACCGCTCGTCCTGCTGGACCTTCCCCACAGCCGCGACTACTTCCACTCGCTGGTGGCCGCCACCGGCACCGCGCCCGATGTCCGCTACCGCACCCGGAGCTACGAGACCGTACGCTCCCTGGTGGCCCGAGGGCTCGGATACTCCGTGCTCAACCAGCGGCCGGCGACCAGCCAGACCTACGGCGGCGGCGAGGTCGCGGAGCTCCCGCTGCGGGACGGAAGCCCCCCGCTCGAAGTCAAGATCGTCTCCGTGGCGGGCATGACCCAGACCGCCCGCGCCCGAGCGGTGATGGACGTACTGCGGGAGATCGCCGCCCGGTCCGCCAAGGTCTGAGCCGGCAGCCGCTCACCGGCACGGCACCCCGGTCGTGGCCGTCCAGCGCTACAGACGGGCGCAGCCCGTCACCGCCCGCGCATGCGTCAGGACCAGCTCGCGGGCCTTGTCGACGCGCAGAGCCGCGTTGTGGCTGACGATGTGCAGGCCGTAGCCGTCCTCCAGGGCCACCAGCCCGTGCGCCAGATCGTGCGCGGACGCGGCGAGGGTGAACACACCCGTCGCGGCGCCGACCTCCAGGGCGGTCGTGTAGAGCGCCACCTCCCGGGCGAACAGGGAGGTCATCAGTTCGGCATGGCCGGGACTGCGGCCGGCGCGCCGGTGCAGCTCGTAGAGCAGCCCGTGGACCGGGTCCTCGGTGGTGCCGGGCAGACCGCTGTCGAGGAGCGCACGCAGCCTGGCCGCGGGATCCCCCGCGGCCGCCCGGTCGTACGCCTGCTGCCGGGAGGCCAGGAAGCTCTCCACCGCTCCTCGGTGCACCTCCAGCACGAGGTCGTCGAGCTCCGGGTAGTAGTACAGCACCGAGCCCTGGGAGACGCCGGCCGCATCCGCGATGTCCTTGATGCGCAGGCCCTCCAGCCCGCGCTGCGCGATGGCCCGGCCTGCGGCGGAGACGAGGGCCTCCCTGCGCGCCGTCTGGTTGCGTGGTCTACCGACTTTGCCCATGGCGGTTAATTCTCTGTTACTCGGACCATCTTCTGCAAGAAGTTCACGCCCGGAGCATTGACGGCCGGTTCACCAATTGTTTGAATCTCAGCTCAAAGAACTCGTGCATACCTCTCTCGTGGAGCTGTCTCGCTCCGTCCTGCCCGGCTTCTGCGGGCAGCACCCATCGACTGGCCCCCGGTCACCCGAGACCCGGACGGGCGTCGATTCGCCCGGCTCCCACAACGCAATCGAAGGCCGCAGCATGACGACGTACTCGCACTGGCGGCAGCGTGCCGCCGAACTCGTGCCACGCACGCGCCTCTTCATCGACGGGGCGTGGACCGACCCTTCCGACGACCAGTGGCTCCCCACCGTGAATCCCGCCACCGGCAAGACCACCGCCGAGGTGGCCGTCGGCTCCGCCGCCGACGTCGACCGTGCCGTGTCCGCGGCCCGCGCCTCCTTCGAGGACGGCCGGTGGTCGCGCACCGCCCCCGCGGAACGCAAACGCGTCCTGCTGGAGCTGGCCCGTCTCGTCGAGGCCCACGGCGAGGAGCTCGCCCTGTGCGACACCCTCGACATGGGCAAGCCCGTCGCCGAGTCGTACGGCACCGACGTGCCCGGCGCCGCGGGTGTCTTCGCCTGGTACGCCGAGGCCGTCGACAAGCTCTACGACGAGGTCGCCCCGGCCCCGCCCGGCAATCTCGCCCTGGTGCGCCGCGCTCCGCTGGGCGTCGTCGGCGCGGTGGTGCCCTGGAACTTCCCGCTCGACATCGCGAGCTGGAAACTGGCGCCCGCCCTGGCGGCCGGCAACAGTGTCGTGCTCAAGCCGGCCGAGCAGTCACCGCTGTCGGCGCTGCTGCTGGCCGAACTCGCCGCGCAGGCAGGACTTCCCGACGGCGTACTGAACGTCGTCCCCGGCCCCGGCGAGGTGACCGGCCGGACACTCGGGCTCCACCCGGACGTCGACACCCTGGTGTTCACCGGATCCACCGCCGTGGCCAGGCGTTTCCTCGCCTACTCGGCCGAGTCGAACATGAAGCAGGTGTGGCCCGAGGCCGGCGGCAAGAGCCCGAACCTGGTCTTCGCCGACGCCGACCTGGAGGCCGCCGCGGAACGTGCCGCCTGGGGCTTCGCCTACAACGCCGGGCAGGTGTGCTCCGCCAACACCCGCCTGCTGGTCGAGGGGTCCGTCGCGGAGGAGTTCACGGCCAGGGTCGCCGAGCACGCCCGCACCTGGCTGCCCGGCGACCCGCTCGACCCCGCCACCCGTCTCGGCCCGCTGGTCGACGAGGCGCAGGTGGAACGCGTCCTGCACGCGGTGCGGTCCTCGGGCGGCACCCTCGTGTGCGGCGGCACCCGTCCCGACCGCGACGGCGCCTACCTCGACCCGACCGTCGTCACCGGCCTGGCCCCCGATGCCCCGCTCGTACGCGAAGAACTGTTCGGC
Organism: Streptomyces sp. NPDC053750; assembly: GCF_044544295.1. Lineage (NCBI taxonomy): Bacteria > Bacillati > Actinomycetota > Actinomycetes > Kitasatosporales > Streptomycetaceae > Streptomyces > Streptomyces sp. NPDC053750. The sequence continues at coordinate 38,891 of NZ_JBITXB010000017.1, forward strand.
CCCGTACTGACGGTGCTGCCCTTCCACGACGAGGCGGAGGCGGTCCGCCTGGCGAACGACTCCGCCTACGGTCTGGCCGCCTCCGTGTGGACGCGGGACCTGAGCCGTGCCCACCGCGTCGCCGACGCCCTCCGGGCGGGCACCGTCTCCGTCAACACCGTCGACGCGCTCAGCCCCTTCACCCCCTTCGGCGGCTTCAAGCAGTCCGGCCACGGCCGCGACCTCTCCCTGCACTCCTTCGACAAGTACACCGGCCTGAAGACCACCTGGATCGCCTACGACTGACCGGGCCGACGGCCGATCACCCGGCCGGCACCGCACCCGCCACCGTCACCGTCACCGTCACGAGCAAAGGACGTACCACCCATGACCCTCGACGCCGCGGACCTCACCCGTCTGGACCGAGCGCACGTCATCCACCCCTACCTGCCCGGCAGCGCCACCGAACGCGTCGTGATGACCGAGGGATCGGGCTGCCGCCTGACCGATTCCGAGGGCCGCAGCTACCTCGACGCCACCGGCGGCCTGTGGCTCGCCCAGGTCGGCCACGGCCGCACGGACCTGGCCGACGTCGCCCACGAGCAGATGAAGAAGCTGGAGTACTTCACCAGCTTCTGGGAGTTCTCCAACGACCGAGCGATCGCGCTGGCCGCCCGGCTGGCCTCCCTGGCCCCCGACCCGCTGAACCACGTGTACTTCACCTCCGGCGGTTCGGAGGGCAACGAGGCGGCCATCAAGATGGCCCGCTACTACCACCACCGCCGCGGCGAGAGCAGCAGGACCTGGATCCTGGCGCGCAGCAAGGCCTACCACGGCATCGGCTACGGCGGCGGCTCGGCCACCGGCTTCCCCCTCTACCACGAGGGCTTCGCCCCGATGATGCCGCACGTCTCCCACCTCACCCCGCCGTGGCCGTACCGCACCGAGCTCTACGGCGGCGAGGACCCCACCGACTTCCTCATCCGGGAGCTGGAGGAGCGCATCGCGGAGATCGGCCCGGAGAACATCGCCGCGATGATCGGCGAGCCCATCATGGGCGTCGGCGGCATGCTCGTCCCGCCCGCCGACTACTGGCCCCGGGTGCGCGACGTCCTCGACCGGCACGGCATCCTGCTGATCTTCGACGAGGTCGTCACCGCCTACGGCCGCGTGGGGGAGTGGTTCGTCGCCCAGTACTTCGGCGTCACCCCCGACATCATCGTCACCGCCAAGGGCATCACCTCCGGCTACGTGCCGCTCGGCGCCCTCATGGTCGGCGACCACGTCGCCGAGGTCCTGCTGCGCGACCACGGCTTCCCCATGGGCTACACCTACAACGGTCACCCGGTCGCCACCGCGGTCGCCCTGGCCAACCTGGACATCATCGACAAGGAGGGCCTGCTCGCCCGCGCCACCAGCCTCGGCGCCTTCCTCCACGCCGAACTCGAGACGCAGCTGGGCGAACTGCCGATCGTCGGCGAGATCCGCTCCGTCGGCATGATGCTCGCCGTCGAACTCGTCGCCGACCGCACCACCCGCGCACCCCTGCCCCTGAAGCCCGACCGGATGCCGCACGACGTCATCCGCCGCGAGACCGGCGTCATCGTCCGCGACTCCGCACACAGCCTGGTGCTGTCCCCGCCGCTGATCATGACCGAGGCCGAGGCCAAGGAAGCGGCCTCCGCCCTGCGCGGCGTCCTGGAACGCACCGAACCCACCGGCGAGATCCGCCCCGCCTGACACCCGCCCGGGAGGCCCGCCGCACCACCGGGCCTCCCCGCATCGCACCACCCGACACGGACCCCACGCCGTCACCGCGTCCGCACGCACTCCGTCGCAGTCCCCTCTCCCCGCCCTAGGAACTGCCCGTGTCCTCCAACCTCACCTCCTCCGACCCGCGCACGTCGGACACCGCCACCACCGGCCTGCAGCGCAGCCTGAAGCGTTTCGACATCACCGCCATGGCCGTCGCCGCGGTCATCTCCTTCGACACCGTCGGCCAGATCGCGACCGGCGGCGGCGAGGCCGCCACCTGGACGGCGGCCATCGCCCTGTTCTTCCTCGTCCCCTACGCCCTGCTGTTCGCCGAGACCGGCGCCGCGTTCCCCCAGGAGGGCGGCCCGTACGTGTGGGTGAAACTCGCCCTCGGCCGGCCGGCGGCCGCGCTCACGACGCTGTTCTACTGGGTCACCAACCCGATCTGGCTCGGCGGCTCCCTGGTCTTCCTCGCCGCCGAGACCTGGGACGGCTTCGTCTTCGGCCTCGGCTCCGGCACCTTCGCCGACTACGCGTTCAAGCTCCTGTTCGTCTGGACCGCCATCCTCACGGCCGTCGTCTCCCTGCGCCGAGGGAAGTGGATCACCACGGCCGGCGCCCTGGTGAAGGTGCTCTGCCTCGCGCTCTTCACCCTCACCGCGGTGCTCTACGGGATCGAGCACGGATTCCAGGGGCTCACCGACACCCGGTTCACTCCGACCACGGCCGGCTTCCTCGCCCTCGTCCCGATCCTGCTGTTCGCCTACGTCGGCTTCGAGGCCCCGAACGCCGCCGGCGAGGAGATGCACGACCCCCAGCGCGACGTACCCGCCGCCCTGGGCCGTTCCGCGACCGTCGCCGCCTGCTGCTACCTGCTGCCGGTCCTCGCGCTCCTGGCCGTCGTACCCCCGCAGAGAGTCACCGGCATCGGCGGATTCATGGAGGGCGCCCGCCTCGTCTTCGGCATCTACGGCGGCGCGGCCGGCCCCCTGCTGACGCTCACCGCTGTCATGTTCGTCTTCGCCCTCCTCACCCAGGGCAGCGCCTGGATGATCGTCAGCGACCGCATGCAGGCCATGGCCGCCGCCGACGGCGCCTTCTTCACCCGATCCCTCGGCGCCTTCCACCCCCGGCTCGGCACACCCGTGCGGACCAACCTGCTCTCCGGTGCGGTGGCCACCGTGTTCATGCTGGCCGCCATGCAACTCGCCGACGGTGACGCGGGTGCCGTCTTCGCGGTCGTGCTCACCGTGGCCGTCACCACCCTGCTGCTGTCCTACCTGGTGGTCGTCCCCGCGCTGGTGCTGCTCCGGCTGCGCCGCCCCGACGCCCCGCGGCCCTACCGCGTACCCTTCGGCAACCCGGGATTCCTGGTCTGCGCGGCGCTGGTGTACGCATGGATTCTGATCGGCTCCTGGTCAGCGCTCTTCCCCGGCGTCCTGGAAGGACTCTTCGGCATCGACTACGTCTTCCACGACATCTGGGGCGTCTCCCGCCTCTCGTTCGAAGCCTTCACCCTCGGCACCGTCGCCGCACTCCTGCTCGTCGGGGCCATCGGTATGACCGTCGCCCGCCGCGAGGGCGCCGCACCGACCCGCGCGGAGACCGGACCACAGCGAAAGGCACTGTCCTGACCGGTGACCTTGCGTGCAAGCCCCGTCCTTCAGGGCGGGGTCAGCGCATCCTCGGCCCGCGCCCGGCCGTCGGGCCGGGCGTTTTTGCTGTTCGATGTACTGCCGGACGACCGACAGCGGCGCACCGCCGCACGATGCCGCGACGTACGACCGGGACCAGAAGTGTCCGTGCGTGATCGCCTGGTTCACGCGGCCGGTGAAGTCTCGTCGCAGGATGCGAGCTCAGTTCGGCCTCGAAGCGGGCCGAACTTGCATGTCCGCCGCCCGTGGATCGGGGCAAGAGGTCACCGCCCGCGACGACGGACCAGATCCAGGTCGGAGTGCCGTAGGGGACGCCGTCCTCGCGGAAGGCTGAGACGTGCAGGACGTCGGCTGCTGTGCGTGCGCTGCAGCTCGACGAATCCGAGCGTGCCCACCGCATGGACCTGGCCCGCACCGCCAGCACCACCCGTCGGCCCGCACGCCGCCGCACGGCACAGCTCATCCGGCCCGGCCTGCAACAGCTCCTCGACGCGATGACCGACGCGCCCGCCTTCATCCGCAACGGCCGGCTCGACATCCTCGCGACCAACCGTCTCGGCAAGGCTCTGTACTGGCCGCTGTTCCAGGACCCCGCCCGGCCGGTCAACATGGCCCGCTACCAGTTCCTCAACCCCGGCGCCGAGCAGTACATGACCGAACTGGACCACCAAAGGGCCGCAGCCGTGGCCCTCCTGCGCACCGAGGCCGGACAGGACCCGTACAACCGCGATCTCAGCGACCTGATCGGTGAACTCTCCACCCGTAGTGAGGACTTCCGTTCGTTGTGGGCCGCACACAACGTGCGCCTGCACCACACTGGTCTCAAACGCTTCCGCCACCCCGCCGTCGGCGATCTCACCCTCGCCTTCGAAGCCCTGCCCGTACCGACCGACCCGGGTCTGACCCTCACCGCCATGAGTGCCGGACCCGGCACCCCGTCGGCTGACGGCCTCAAACTGCTCGCCAGCTGGGCAGCCACACTCGACGACAACCACCAACCGGAGGGCGAACCCAGCAACGACCAAGACGCCAGATACCGGCCCTGAGCGCCCACCCGGCAGCACGTGTAGGTCTCGTCTCCCGCCACTCCCTCTGTGATGCGCGAGGTCAGGAGCCTGGTTCAGGCCACCAACCGTGAGATCCCACACCAGCCTACGAGGCTCCAGGCCGGACGTCCTGCTGGGCGCGGGCCCAGCGCATGCCGGTACTTTCAAACACCCCGGCTGGCGTGTGCCCGCGCTGCTTTGGCACTCCACGGCGGTGGCAGATGCCGTCCCTGCAACGGATGAGAAGAGCTCTTCCAGCCGTCTGGAAGTCGAACGTGGCCGACGGCCGCCGCGCCGACGGTGAACGACGCGGCAAGCGCGTGAAAGCGCCATCATGCAGGCCACCCGGAACGGCACGGCGATCAGCGTGAGCGGCATCGCCCGGGAAGTCAGGGTCGACCGCACCTTCCTCCACCGTCACCGCGATCTGCTCGCCCTCATCCACGCCGCGAACGGCAGCCCGCCGCCTCGGCCCCCGGAGCGGGCCCTCTGGTGAACCTCGCCTCGCTCCAGGCCGACCTTGCCAACCCACACCTCCGCAATACCCGGCTCGTCACTCAGACTTGGCGCCTGGAGCGACGGCTGTCCGAGATGCTGGGGGAGCGGACGTGGCGGGAGTCGGGCCTGGGGCTGTCTGACAAAGGATCTTGACGGCTCGTGCGCTGACCGGGTCGTGTGGTCAGGTGGTGGGGCGGGTGCCGGGGGTGTGGCCGAAGGTGCGGCGGAAGACGTTGATGAAGGTGCTGGCGGAGGACCAGCCGCAGCGGTGGGCGACGGCGGTGACGGGGGTGTCGTCGGCCAGGAGGATCAGGGCGTGGTGGAGCCTGATCTGGGTGCGCCACTGGGGGTAGGTGAGACCGAGGTCGTCGCGGAGGCGGCGGGAGAGGGTGCGGGCGCTGGCGCCGATCTGGTGTCCGAGGTCATCGAGGGAGCGGTTGTCGGCCGGGTCGGTGCGCAGGATGTCGCGCAGCTCGCGGAGCAGGGGGTCGGTGGGGGTCGGCAGGTGGAGGGGCCGTTCGGGGGAGAGGGTGAGCTGGTCAAGCATGACGGCTCGCAGGCGTCGGTGGGGCGGGCTGTCGTCGTCGGGGTCGCGGGTGTAGGCGACGATGAGTTCGCGCAGGAGGGGGCTGACGGCGAGGACGGCGGGTGTGTCCAGGCCGAGAGGGTTGTCGGTGGTGGGCAGGCCGACGAGGTGGAGGTCGAGTTCGCCGTGGGCCTGGTGCTGGTGGACGGTGCCGGCGGGGATCCAGAGCGCCCGGGTAGCAGGGGCGATCCAGGAGCCGGCGTCGGTGGTTACCGCGATGGTGCCGCGGCTGGCGTAGGCGATCTGATGGTCGTCGTGGCGGTGCGCGTCGATCTCGCCGCCGGAAGCCAGGCGCTGGGTCCGGGTCGGTGCGACAGGGGTGTGGCGGATTTTCTGCATCACCTGTCAATCTATCGAAAGCGCGACATCGGGTGCTTCTCCCAGCATGGGGGCGTGCGAAGGAATACATCGATCTTGCTGCTGGCCGTGGGGCACGCCTGCGTCGACATCTACCAGGGCGCCGTCGCGGCGCTGATCCCGTTCTTCGTGGCCGAACGGGACTACACCTACGCGGTTGCCTCCGGCATCGTGCTGGCGGCGTCCCTGCTGTCGTCGGTGGCCCAGCCGTTGTTCGGTGCGCTCACCGACCGGTGGGCTATGCCGTGGCTGCTGCCGGTCAGCACCCTGTTGGGCGGGGTGGGCATCGCGCTGAGCGGCCTGAGCGGCTCCTACGGGCTCACCCTGTTCTTCGTTGCCGTCTCCGGGATCGGCGTGGCCGCCTACCACCCGGAATCCGCCCGCGTGGCCCGGCAGGCCAGCGAAGGCAGTCACAGCGCGATGGGCTGGTTCTCCCTCGGCGGCAACATCGGCTTCGCGCTCGCCCCGCTCATGGTGTCGGCCGCGATCGGACGCGGCTCCCTCCACTGGACACCCGTCCTCGTCCTGCCCGCCCTCGCCGGCGCCGCCCTGTGCGTGCCCGTCTTGAGGATGCTCGCCCGGCCCCGGACCGGCACGGCCAAGACACAAACGCCCCGCAGCGCGGACGACGTGGCCTCGTTCGTGAAGCTGTCCCTGGCGGTCGTCTTCCGCTCCATCGTCTTCACCGGCCTGAGCACCTTCATCTCCCTCTATGCCCAGCAGCGCATGCAAGGCAGCACCAGCGCGGGGACCGTCGCCCTGTTCCTGCTGTTCCTGGGCGGCGCCGTCGGCTCGGTCCTGGGCGGGACCCTGGCCGTCCGCTACGACCGCGTCCGCGTCTCGCGCTGGTCCTATCTGCTCTCCATCGCTGCCGTCACCGGCGTGATCTACGCACCAGGCCCGGCCATGTTCCTCTTCGTGGCCCTCACCTCCGCCGGCCTGTACGTCCCCTTCTCCCTCCAGGTCACCCTCGGCCAGGACTACCTGCCCTCCCGAATCGGGACCGCCAGCGGCGTCACCCTCGGCCTCACTGTCAGCATCGGTGGCCTCATCAGTCCCCTGCTGGGGTACCTGGCCGACTCCACCACTCTCCAGACCGCCCTCACCCCCCTGATCGCCATGCCCGCTCTGAGCTGTCTCCTCTTCCGCGCCCTGCCCGAACCCACCGCCCCCGGCACGCGGACCGCCACACCCGCGCCCGCGCCCGTGTCCGTGTCCGCACAACAAGACGCGTAGGCCCGCACGGACCAGTGACCACACACAGGCCCACCGGACGGACGAGGACGTGTCCGAGCACGGATCCTGCCGTCCGCCGGGGCGAGCTGACGGAAACGGAGTGGGAGCGGACAGCGCCCCTGCTGCCGAGAGCTGACGGGCGGGGACGGCCGTGGCGGAACCACCGGCCGGTCATCAACGGCGTGCTGTAGCGCCTGCGGACCGGCACGCCCTGGCGGGACGTGCCCGAACGCTACGGTCCATGGCAGACCGTCTTCGAGCGCTTCGCCCGCTGGGAGGCGGACGGCACCTGGGCGAGCTGCTCGAACATGTCCAGGGACACGAGGACGCAGCCGGCAACGTCAACGACTCCACCGTCTTCGACACCATCATGGACACCTTGAGAGTGCCCCGAACCGGCGTCGGACGCCCCGGGTGCCGACCCCACGTGGTCATCGCGGACAAGGCGTACTCGTCCCGCGCCATCCGTCAGGCCCTGCGCGGGCAGGGTATCCGGGCTGTGATCCCGGGACGCACAGACCAGAAGGCCAACCGTGGACGGCGCGGACAGGCAGGCAGCGGGCCACCAACCTTCGACCGCGAGCTCTACAAGGACCGCAACGTGGTCGAGCGCTGCTTCGCTCGCCTCAAACAGTTCCGCCCGATCGCCACCCGCTTCGACAAACTGGCCAACCGCTGCAAAGCCGGAGTCCAGCTCGCCTCGCGCATCCTCTGGCTCCGCGAACCTGCTCAAGGCCCTTTGTCGGACAACGCCTAGGCGCCCCGCCGAGACCGATAGCACAGGTCGCCGGGGGCAGGCCATCAACTGGCGGCACACCGAGTATGGGTGTGAGCAGCCGACCGACGTACAGGAGTTCCCGGCGGGATTGATCGTGCTGGAGTTCGCCTACTGTGCGGGGTTTGGAGTCGGCGGATGCTCGCAACCGGCCTTCCCTCTGCCGGTCTCGCACCCGGAAAGTCAATAATCCCTGTTTCGGCCAGTTCCGGTATGGTTCGCGCCGGTTACGGCGTATCAGGGTTCTTGGGCGGTCCGGTGGGACAGTGCTGTGGGCCAGGGGACTGCGCCTGTGGGGGCGAGCGCCCTTACAGCAGAAACTGGGGGGTTTCAGCGATGCCTGATCTGCTGCACTACGAGGTCCTCAACGACCCCGCTTCGTTCCAGGTGTCCGGGACGGGGACGGGCGGGGAGTCTGCGGGGGAGGTGTACATCGTGGTCTCCAACCGGACCGCATCCCACATAGCCTGGTGGGAGATCAAGGTCGATGTGCCCTGCGGGAACAATGCCTTTGATCTGACGTCCGACGCCGCGGCGATCAACGCGCGGTTGGAGCGCACCTACCGGGCCGCGCACGGGGGCACGCCGGGGATCGAGTGGGACGGCAAGGCGGGCGTCCTCACCGTGTCCGCCGACGGCTACGGCGGGCTGTTCCCCCCGGGTGCATCCCTGGTCCTGCTGCTGGAGGGCTTCCCTGTCTCCGCCAAGCAGGGGGTGGTCGAGCTGCTGGTGAGCGAGATGGCGTCGGACCACGGGGACATCCGGGAGCGCTCGGTGCCCTTGTACGTGATGAAGCGGGCACCCAAGGTGCCGCGCAACTTCCGGCCGAAGGAGTCCCTGGTGGCCGCGGGCGCGGACGTCGTCCTGCAGTGGGAGGGGCCCGACTCCCTCACCTACCGGATCCAGGGTCCGGACGGCCTCTCAGGAACCGTCCCGCAGAGGAAGGGGGCCGGCTGGGAGTGGTCGCCGGCGGCGGGCGAGGAGCCGAAGCGCGATGCCACCTACACGCTGGTGGCCACCTCCTCGAGCCAGCAGCAGCCGGGGTACTTCCTCACCACCACCGTCCACCTGCGCAGCCCCGAGTTCGAGAGCGTGACCGCCACGACCGGGGTGCGCAGCCCGTGGGTGGAGGGCACCAGGGGCAAGGGGCGCATCGTCTTCACCGCGCAAGGCGCAGAGATCCACGACCAGACCGACGCGCCCGGCACCGTCTCGGCCGCCAAGGCCGATGTCGAGGCCGTGACCGCCGCTTGGGTGCGAGGCCGCGGCGACGGCGCTGGATGGATCCAGTTCCCGTTCGACGGGATCAAGGTCGGCCATGGCGGGGGAAGCGACCTGGGGACCGTCACGGCCGACAAGGTCAGCGCTGCGGGCGGCGTGAACACTCCGTGGGTGGGAGACCGCGACGCCGGTAAGGGATGGATTGAATTCCCGCAGTCCGGAGTGAACGTACGCAAGGACGGGGGGCAGGCGTGGGGAACCGTCGCCGGTGACACGGCGGACCTGAACGGCATCAACACCAAGTGGGTGCAGGGCCGCGACAGCAGTGCCGGGTGGATCGACTTCCCACCCGCCGGGCTGAACGTGTTCCAGGGCGGCGGAAACCGCCAGTGGGGAACCGCCGCGGCCGGCAAGGCAGACCTGAACGACCTGGTCACCCGCCGGGCCGAGGTAAAGGGAGACCTCTCGGTCACCGGCAGGGTGGATGCCGGGGGCGAGCTGCACGCCGCGGGGAAGACCGTCGTCGGTGGCGGTCTCCACGTCAACGGGGAGTCCGCGTTCTCAGGGAAGGTGAACGCCAACGGGCACCTGTCGGTCCGCAACGGTACCGACAAGTGGATCATGCACACCAACGACGACCTTGTGGCGATCAATGACAACCTGCGCGTCCACGGCGCGTTCCGCTCGGACAGCTGACGGCCAGATGCGACGGCCACCCCGCCGGGCCCACGAGCCGGCGGGGCGGTCATCGGCCGGGGGCTGCAGGAGGTCAGGCCGGCAGACCACGGCGAGCGGATCCGTACGCCGTGACGCAGCTCGACTACCAGCAGAAATCGGCGCCGCGAGGGTGGAGCCGAGTACATCGCCGTCCAGGGCCCGCCCGGCCCCGGGGCGATGTGGGGGAAGACAGGGGAGGACATGCGATTTCTGGAGCGGGAACGCGCCACTGTGGAGAAGCTGCTGCCGGGGCTGGACGAGAGTCTGCGAACAGTGCCCTTCACGGAGCTGGAGGGCGCCAGTAGTCCCGGCGTCCGGCTCTTCCGCGACAGCGGCGGCCCCGGTCTGCTGGTGCCGGAGAGCTCCCGGGGACTGGGAGCCACCGCCCTGGACGCCCTGCGGGTGCAGCGCGCACTGGGCAGCAGGTCACCGTCGCTGGCCGTGGCCACCGCCGTGCACCACCTCTCGATGGCCACCCTGGTCGCTCAGGCGGCCGCCACCAACGACGGTGGCCTGGGATGGATGCTTGTCGAGGGCGTGGCCGCCGACAACCGGCTCATGGCCTTCGGCTTCGCCGAGGAGCGCCCCGGTGCGGGAATCCTCTCCCCCTCGATGACCGCCGCGGTGGACGACGACGGGGTGCGGATCGGCGGGGTGACGCGCGCGGGCGGTCTGGCCCGGTCGATGGACCTGCTCATCGTCAGTGTCATGGCCCCCCGTGTGGAGGGCCCGGGCGAGGAACTGGCAGTGGCGCTGGTGCCCGCGGACAGCGAGGGCGTGAGCGTCAGCGGGGCGGAGAGCGAGCACGTCACCCTCGACGACGTGCTGTTGGCGCCGGAGCTGCTGGTGCGGGCCTCGGACCTCGACGGGCAGCTGGACGCACTACTGACCGCGGGCTTCGCCTGGTTCCAGCTGCTGCTGACGGGTGGCTACCTCGGGGCCGCCAGCGCACTGGTCGAGCGGGTACTGCTCGATGACCGGGTGCCCGAGTCCGAGCGGGTCCGGCTGCTGGTGGACGTCGAGGGCGCGATGTCGGCCGCGGAAAGCATCGCCCGCCGGATCGACGAGAGCGGCCCGGACGAGTCGACACTCGCCGATTCGCTGTATGTCCGGTACTTCGTGCAGGACACCATCTCCCGGGTGACCCCGCGCGCGGTGGAACTGATCGGCGACCTCAGCTCCCTGGCCACCGATGAGGTCGGCTACCTCGCCACCTGTGCCCACGGACTGGACCTGCAGCCGCCGACACGGTTGCAGATGACCGGCCCACTGGCGGCGTACCTGGTCGACGGGCCGCTCACCATCGCCTGATCCCAGACATCCGACAGCGCCCCGCCCGCGCGGTCCGTCGGAATGCACCAGGGCCGGGAGCTCCACCTTGTCGCAGGCGTCACCTGCGGGCGCGCGTGAGCGGAGAAGACCACGCCAACGGCTCCCGGCCGCATGTGATCGGTGCACCCGGCGCAGGGGTGGGCCGCGACGCGGCCGTTGCCGCGATCGGTGGTCGTGCTGCGCAGGGGAGCGGGCCGGCCGGGCCCGGCCGGCCCGCGGCTGGTGGTGCAGGCCGAGGTGGATCGCCAACGAGGCCGCGGGCCGGTGGCGCCAGCTTCCACCGGACGCGCCGGGACGTTTCCCCGGAGTGGATGCCTGCGTTCGGCGCAGGCACTGGGGTCACTATGCCCCGGTGACCACTCACAGTCACCACGAGCCGTCAGAACCTGAGGTATACGCGAGTCCCGAATACGCGAGGTCGCCCGTGTCACAGCCCTTCAACGCGACGGCCGCCGGGATTTGCGCCGATCCGGCCGGGCAGTGTGCCGGCGGTCTGTCGGCCCGGTGGTCAGATCCGGCTCAACCGCCGCGCGATGGCCTCCAGCAGCTCATCCAGCGCCGCCTCGCGTGTCCGGCCCTTTGGTCGGGCCAGCCCTACCCGGCTCGGTGAGACCCCGCGGACTGGACGGAACACCACGTCCGGGTGGGAGTAGAAACGGGCGGTCGACGCCGGGGCCAGCGCTACGCAACCGGCAGCCACCGCTCCGAGCCACTCGTCGGGCCGTTTAGTGACGGCGCCGACCCGGACTGGGTGTCCTTCCCGCTCGTCGTCCGCCAGCCAGTGCTTCCTCCAGGCTCCGGTCTCGGCTCCGGCCGCGACGAAGGGCTCGTCCCACAGCTCCCGGAACTCCACCGTCCCGCTGTTCGCCAGCGGATGTCGAGCCGACAGCAGCACCCCACGCTCCTCAGTGAACAACTCTCGCACGTCCAGCCCCTCCTGACCCGGAAACGGCAAACGCACCACTGCCGCATCCACTTCGCCCCGAGACAGGCCGGCACTCGGGTCCGACCAGTCGAACTGGCGCAGTTCCACCCGCCACTCCGGCTGCGCCTGGCGGAACTCGGCGATGACCTCGTGGACGGCACCCACGGCGCCCGCGTCCAGGAAGCCCACGCGCAGCACACGCGCCGCCCGCCCGGTTGCCCGTACCGCCTCCTCCCAGCCGTCCAGCAGTGCGGGCACCCGCGCGGCGAGTTCTCGACCGGCTTCGGTCAGCGCCATCCCGGACCGCGAACGCGAGAAGAGCGGTACCCCGAGATCGTCCTCCAATCGCCGGATCTGCTTGGTCAGCGCGGGCTGTGAGACGAACAGCTTTTGCGCCGCCCCGGTCAGGCTGCCCTCCTCCGCCACTGCGGCAAAGTACCGGAGCAGGCGCGTGTCCACGTCCATGCCACCAGGTTATAGAAGGAGGTATTGGACGGTGCGGAGGTGTCCCCGGACCCTGAAGGCATGACCGGTACCCAGCTCGCATTCCTCGTCGTCACCTTGTTCACCGTCGCTATCAACGTCGGTATGGCCGCAGCCGACCTCGCCGGGGCGCGCTTCGTGCTGGCCAACTCGGCGCAGGTGGGGGTGCCCCGATCCTGGCTGCCCTGGCTGGCCGTACTCAAGCTGGCTGGTGCGGCGGGCCTCCTCCTCGGCCTCTTCGACGCGGCACCGCGCGCCCTCGGTGCTGCCGCGGCCTGCGGTCTGGTCCTGCTCTACATGGGCGCGCTCGGCTTCCATCTGCGCGCCCGCGTGCTCTACAACATCGCATTTCCCGGTTTCTACTTCGCCACCGCCGTCGCCTCGTTGGCCTTGATCGTGGCTGCCTGATGACGGCACCGACCCGGAACGTCCCGATTCGAGCTGGCCTCCAGGGTGAGTCAACCCTTTCTGCTGGGCCTGGCGGGTGGGTCAGGACCGGGTTGTGGCGGGTGGCCGAGTGGAGAGGGCGGAGGAACGTCGCCGGGGCAGGCCGGGAATATACGGGGGAGCGAGCACAGGGAAGCGTAGGGGCGTGCGGGGATGGGCATACAGGGGCGCGGGGCGGTGGTTCGGTTCAGTGACGACGTATCACGGCAAGCATCTGCCGACCGGGATCCTGCCCGGAGACGGTGTCGGCACCTGGTCCGTGACGGGGGACGGTGTCGCCTCCCGGTCCGTGTCCGGGAGCGGCGTTGCCACCTGGGGTGTGGCCGACGCCGAACGATGGCGGATGGTGGCGGTCCCGACCGCTCTCGCCCCGGCAGTGGGCGGCTGGTTCCTGGCCTTCCTGGTCACGGTGGCGTCCGCCTCGGCGGCCTGGCACAGGGGGCGGGTGACGGGACGGACTGGTTGAGGTGTCCGGGTCTCGTCCTGCTGACCGCCCTGCCGCTCTGGTATCGGTACGTTCCGGTCGCGGCCGTACCGGCGGCGTGGATCATCCGGCGAAGGCGGGCCGGCTGGTCGTCCTCTCCGCCTGCGCCGTCGCGTTCGCAGGAGGCTGTCTGCGGCTGCGAGCCCGACGCCGACAGCGGGCTCTGGCCCACGCTGTTGCGGGAGAGCGCCGCTTCCCGCTGCTCGAAGGCACCCCGGAATCGGACGGACACCGGGGACACCGGCGGGTCTATGCCGGGCTGGCGCTCTGCCTGGCCGCCGCAACCATCCTCACCGACAGCCTGTTCGCGGCACCGACCGCGTCCGGCGTCGCCTACGACACCGTCGGGCAGGTCGTGACGAGGCAGTTGGACACTGATGTACCAGTGCAGATCAGGTCCCAGACGGCCGACTGCCTTGGGTCCGGAGATTGAGGTGGGCGACAGGGTCGGCGAGGAACCGTCATGCCGGGTGAGCGAGCTGTTCGGGGGTGACTGCCTCAAGCGTTCGCGCCTCCGGACGAGCCGCACTCGCCGACTGCGGGCTCGCTCGTAAGCGGCGGCACGCCGGGAGAACTTCGCGTGCCCGAGGCCGTGGCCTGGATCGCCGAGGCCGCCTGGAAGGCCGGCGACCCGCTCGCCTCCTCTCACAAGGTAAGGACGTCGTGGGCCGCTCTGTCCGGCCGGGACGGGGCGGCGGGGGGCGGTTCACACGTATGGGCGGTCGGCGGTCGGACGTCGACCGGTGTGGGGATTGGCCGGTACCGCACCGTGCGGACGCGTGGGAAGGCGCAGGGCTTCGGCGGTGGGCAGCCTAGGGAACGGCATTGCACGACTGCGTTGCGTGCCGTAGTGCGACGTTCCGAAAGGAAGACCATGAAACGCCGAATGACCGGGTGGAGCGTGCGGTCGGTGGCTATGGGCCTGGCCGCGCTGGTGGCCGGCGCCCTGCTGCCGACAGGCGCTCAGGCTCAGCCGGCAGACCCCTACGAGTGGGCCGCGCTGGGGGACTCCTACACCGCCGGGCTGTTCGTCGGCGACCCGCAGCCGCCGCTGGGCTCGTCGGACCGTGACGGCTGTGACCGCACCGCCAACTCCTACCCCGACCTCGTCCAGCGGGCGCTGAACACCACCCCGGGCGGCCCCAGCGTGGAGCTGACCAACGTCAGCTGCGGCGGCGCGGCCATCGAGCACATCACCGACAGCGGCCAGCAGCCACTGAGCCCCGTTGACGCCCCGGCCGACGGCTGGGCCGAGGTAGCCCCCCAGCTCCAGCGGGCCGGGCTGGACGAGACCACCGACGTGGTCACCATCGGCATCGGCGGGAACACCCTGGGCTTGGCTGAGATCCTCGCGCGCTGCGTCGTGGACGGCCTGCTGGGCCGGTCCTGCATGACTCACTACGAGTATGAGATCGGGGAGCGGTACAGCCGGGTTCTCACGGAGTACGAGGCGATGCTGGAGGCAGTGCACACCGCCGCCCCCAACACCAAGGTGATCACGATCGGCTACCCCTCCGTTCTCCCCAAGAACTCCGGAGACTGCGCCCGAGGCGACCTTGCCACCATCAGCCAGGACGACATCGACTGGCTGTGGGGCGTGCACGCGAACCTCAACCAAATCATCGAGTCCGTCACCGACGAGCGCGGCGACCGCTTCGTCGACCTCGACACCTCCAGCGCGGGCCACGACGCCTGCCAGCCGGCGGGCACCAAGTGGGTCGAGGGCATCTGCGGCCAGGCCGAGGACTTCTGGCCCACCGACATCCCCCTCCCCAACGGGTTGTCCCTTCCCTGCCCCGACGGCATGCACGCCACCATGGTCCACCCCAACGCCGCAGGCCACGCAGGCGCCGCCACCCAGGTCGAGACCGCGATCCGCGCCGCACTGCAAGAACCCTGACGGCCCGCCTGGACTCCATGCGGCGCAGCCACACAGCCGTCCCAGAGACCGTTCCCTGGGACGGCCGCAGGCGTTCGCGGACCCCGCCCACAGCCGGGAGGGTCAAGGGCGCGAGCCACGTCCGCGCCGTCACTGCCGCCGTCCGCCCCCGCGCCACCCAACTACCGAAGAGCAGCGGCCGCAGGCGCTCGCCGACGTTACCGCGCGCCCCCAGGCCGTGTGACCATCCTCCGCACCGCGCCGCGTAACGGCCGCATCGAGGGCACCAACATACGGGGGTGGATCTCCGACGACCGCATAGGCCTGCCATCCGAGGAATCGTTCAACGGTACACGGAACGCTCCTGAGCTCCCCGACGAACTGAGGTCTGCCAAGTCCTGAAGCAGCTCGTAACCGCCAGGTCAGCAACCCCGTGCTACGAGGGCTGATCACGAGGAAGCGGCCGCACCTTCACCGGGCATCATGCGACGCGCCTTGCGGGTGACGAGACGGAGGGCGAAGTCGGCGCTGAGCGGACCGACTTCGCACCGGACGTGTCCGCGACCGCCATGGCGCCGCGCTCGCGCTTGGTGCCGGGCGTGCCGATGGTCTGGGAGAAGAACTGCGACTCGAAGGCGCACTTGGCCAGGCCGTGCGACGGCTTCCCCCGCAGTTCGCCGTCGAGGTAGTGCCCGACGACACGGTCGATCCCCTTGCCGGGGACGCCGGCCTGGGTGCAGGCGGCCGCCATGAGCGAGCGGATGCCGCCGATACCGTCGTCCAGGCGGACGGCTTGCTCCGGGCCGGACCCGTGCGAGGGGGCGCTGTCCTGCGCGGCGGACCTGGCACAGGAAGGCAAGGGCTGACGGGGGGCTGTCCCTTGGGCAAATATCACGCGCGTCCCCGGACGTGGTGGTGGGGACGGGAAGGCGGCGGGCTCCGGGCGGTGGTGCGGCGCCCGGGGCGGTGGTGTCAGCGGGGGGCGCGGACCATGTGCTGGAGGGCGGTGCGGCCCCGGTCGATGAGCACAGCGTCGCTCTTGGCCAGGCCGGTGCTGAGGTAGGAGACACCCAGGCGGGCGGTGAGCAGGACGAGTGTGCGCTGCTCGGTCGACGAGAGCAGCCGGCCGTATCCGGTGGCAGCCTGGTCACAGATGCGCTGCCAGGAACGGAAGGACGGTCTCGGCCATCTCGTCGGGTACTTCCTCCGCGAGGTCGTGGCCCGCGTCGAAGACGTGCCCGGTGACATCGTGGGCCATGAGCCGCATCTGGGACTCGTTGCGCTCGCCGATGAAGGCGGAGCCGCCGAGTGCCAGGACCGGGATGTCCAGCTTCTTCCGGGCGGCCTGCCGGTTCTGTTCGGCGTCGGTGAGCATCGCCCGGTAGATGGCGAGCATCGCCCGGATGCCGCCGGGCATCGAGTAGCAGCGCACGTACTCCTCGATGGCGTCGGAGGTGGCGGTGTCGGGGTGGCTGCGCTCGTTCTTGATCATGTAGGTGATCAGTTCGCGTTCGTGCCCGGCGATCAGCATCTCGGGGACGTCGGGCTGGAAGTAGAAGCCCAGGTGCCACAGGTGCATGCCGCTGGAGACGTTCTCGGGGGTGAGGGCCGTGTGGTCCTCGAAGCCGAAGCCGGGGAAGAGGGCCTCGGCGAAGACCAGGGCGGTGGCGTGGTCGCGGTGGCGGGCGGCGAGCTGGTAGCCGATCACCGCTCCCCAGTCCTCGCCGATCACGGCGTAGGTCTCGTGCCCGAGGCGGGTCATCAGCTCGGCGATGTCGTCGCTCATCGTCGCGGAGTCGTAGCCGTCCGCGGGGCGGGCGGAGTCGCCGAGACCGCGCAGGTCGGGCACGACGACGGTGTGGTGGGGCGTCAGCTTCGGTACCAGGTGACGCCAGTGGTAGCCGGTCTTGGGCACGCCGTGCAGCAGTACCACGGCGGGGCCGGACCCGGCCGTCCGGTAGTGCAGACTCGTTCCGTTGACGGCGGCACGTCCGGTGCGCAGGGGCGTTGTGGTGTGGTCGTACATCATGACGTGGTACTTCCTGTCTTGGGCGAGTGCGGTGGGTCGATGAGCCGGCAGGCCGCTCGGACCGGCGGCGCTGATGGGGGCCGCTGTCGTCGCGGCCGGGGCGGGTATCCATTTTCTTTATCGAGTGTTACAGAATCGGGCCATGAAAAACATCCGGCCGAGAGCGTGGGACCCCTCAGTCGAGAGCGGACAGCGCGACCTCAACGAGGGGTTCGAGGGTGTGCGCGTCCGGCGTGATCTTCGAGGAGACCAGCAGTCCGTTGAGGAAGGTGATCAGGAACGCGGCGACCGTGTGCGGGTCGTGTCGCGCCGCGATCTCACCCCGCTCCGTCGCGGCTCGCAGCAGCTCGACCAGCACCTCCCGGCTCGCCTCCTGCATCTCGCGCACGGTGCGCCGGGTCGCGGCGTCCTGAGGCAGCCGCTCGCAGACGGCATTGACGGCCAGGCAGCCCTGACCGCCGTTCCCGACGGCGATGCGGATCCGCTCCGTCAGCAGCGCGCGGATCGCCGCACGGACGTCCGCCCCCTCCTCCAGACTGCGCAGGGCGTCCGCCGCGAGCGTGGTGCGGTAGTGCTCCAGCGCGGCCCGGTACAGGCCGTCCTTGTCGCCGAACGCGGCGTACAGGGACCCCTGCCCGATCCCCAGGTGCTGGGTGAGGTCTCGCACCGAGGTCGCCTCGTAGCCACGCGTCCAGAACAATTCCATGGCGCGGCTCACCGCCGCCTCGGTGTCGAACTCCCGGGTTCTTGCCATGATGTCACCGTACCCTATCTGGATCGAACGCTCAAGAAAGGGTCTGTGGGCTGACCATGCGCTGATTCGCAGGCCGGCCTCACGACTGCTCGCCGCCGGCGCCCTCGGCGGCGTCCGGGTCGCGCGGCAGAGCGGTCCGGCGACGAGCAGGTTTCCTGCACCTCAACTCCTCACACCCGGCGAAGCCCCGGGGTGCCCGGCAGCTCGAGGCCGGCAGCGCCTCTCGGCGGGTGGCGACCCGCTCGTGGTGCTGATGCGGGTGAGGAAGAAGTCCCGGACGTCCTCGGCGAGCAGCTCCGGCACCTTCCTCGCGGCGAAGCAGCCGCTGCGCTCGAACTCCGACCAGTGCCTGATGTCGTACAGCCGCTCGGCCGGCGGTCGCACCGACTGCGTGACGTCCTGCGCGAACCGCCACACCGAACGGCACCCGGCACGGCTGCTGGACCCCCACGGGCATCATGGTGGAACCGCGCCGAGGAGAGCCGCGGTCGCTGTCAGCCAGAACAGCGAGATGCCGGCGAGCATCCGATGTGAACCGTTGCCCGGGCGGATACCACCTCCGCTGCCGCACCGCACTCGGCGGCCGGCCACCCGTCACCCTCGTGAACAACCCTGCGGGTCGATACACCTAGCGCTTGTCGACGGCGAGTTCGCCGTTCAGGATCACCATGCTGAGATCCCGCAGGTTCCCGATGTCCGCGGTGGGATCGGCGTTCAGTACGAGCAGGTCGGCGCGCTTGCCCTGGGCCACCGTGCCGAGGTCGGGGCGGGCGCACTGCCGCGACGCCCCGCTGGTGGCTGCGGCCAGTACCTGGATGGGCGTCATCCCGGCCGCCACCATGAGTTCGGCCTCTTCCAGGGTGTTGGCTCCGAACAGGCCCCGGCCGCTGAAGGTGTCGCTGCCCAGCGCGATGTGCACGCCGGCCTGGGAGACCTTCTGGAGATTGCCACGCGCGTCCGGGTGGGCATCGTCGATCCAGAGCGTGGGTGTGTAGGTGATGTCGTGTTCGAGCATCAGGTCGATGAGCGAGTGGTCGGTGAGGGGCTCGACGGTGACACCGTGCTCCAGGCCGTCCGCACCGGCCTCGATCGCCTCGTGTGCCGCGGCTTGCTGGGTGGTGTGGACGGTGACCCGAAGGCCCCGCTCGTGCCCGGTCTCGACACCTGCCCGAAGGAGTTCGAGGGGGAGCCGTTCCAGCTCGACACGATCCGGAAAGGCAGGATTCTGCCAGAGGTATTTCGGCCCGCCGGAGTGTGCGCACGCGCCCTCTGACAGGAGTTTGATGGCGTCCACCTTGCGGTCGGCGAGGTGGTGCACCAGGTCGCGGATCTCCTGCACGCTGTCGACCTCTCCCGTGAAGCGCTCGCGCGCCCAGGGGTTGTCGCTGAAGACAGTGGCGGCGGGGTGCCCGTCGCGTCCGGTGATGCCGCAACCGGTTGCCAGCAGTCGCGGGCCACGCAGCGTGCCTTCGGCGATTCTGGCCCGTGTGTCCAGGATCCCGCCCGTCGGATCGCCCACCGACTTGATGGTGGTGACCCCGTGGTCGAGGAACAGCCCGAGCCGCCCCGGGAGCTTGTTCTCCTCGAAGGCCCGCATCGAGTCAGGATCGGAGACCGCGCGCACGTCGTAGAAGTGGACATGAGTGTCGATCAGTCCCGGCATGACCCATGCTCCGGCCGCATCGACCTCCTGTCTGCCCCCGAGCGGTTCGGCCGATACCGAGGCGATCTCTGCGCCGTCGACGGCGACGTCGTACAGACCGGTGAGCGCCTGGCGGCCGTCGAAGACATGTGCGCGACGGATGACGAGGTCGTAGGTCGCAGGACCGCGAGCCTCGGCGCTCGCGATCGCTTCGGCTTGCTGGTGCATCGCTCTCACTCCTGGCATGTCTGAGTAGGTGTTCAGGTCCGGGTGGATGCGGATGGATGGTGCGGCCGCCGGCATCGGGAGCCGGAGGTCCAGGAGCACCACGTCCCGAAACAACTGCAACTACATTGGTTGCAGTTAGGGTGTGCGTCATGACGCGGGGCGAGTGCGCGTCACTGTTGAATCAGTGGTCCTGCGCTTCGTTGTCGCAGGCCAGTATCTGCTGCAGCAGGGCGGCGATCGTCGTCCGGACGAGCTGTTCCTCCAGAGCCCGCTCCGCGCTGCGGAACTCGACGTCGAGCAGATCGCCGATGTTGCGGCCGATCACACATGCCCCGCTGGGCGGATGGGGGTGCTTCGAGAAGATCCGCCCTCCCTCTACGGCGGCGTACGCGTCATAGAGCGTGATGTCCCGCGGGGTGCGGGCAAGGGACCAGCCGCCACCCCGCCCCTCGGTGGACCGCACCAGGTGAGCGTCTCGCAAGCGGCCGAGGATGCGCCGCACAAGAACTGGATTGCTTTCGAGGCTGTCCGCGATCTCCGCGGAAGTCAACGAGCCTCCACGCCGGTGCGCCAGCATCGCAAGCGCGTGAATCGCGACCGCGCTCCTGCTGCTGAGCCCCGCCATCTCCGGCTCCTTGTCGCCGCCGATCAACTGTCACCAAAGTAGTTGCAGATAATTCGACGGTCAACCGAGCCGTCCGGGGCCCCGGACCTGAGCAGGTCGGATGCCGGGCGACGACGGCCTGGACCAGGTTGGCGCTGCGGGTGGCGGAGCCGCACAACTCGTCGCCTTCATGGCTCGACGCCTCCGGGGTATCGCCGCTGGGGACTTCGGAGTCGACGCACGGACCGTTTCGGCAGGCGCCGCGCAGCCGTCGGAACCAGATGATGGCTCAGGCGAGTTGGAGGAGTTCCGGCGCAGGCCGGCGCGTATCTCCTAGTGGATACGCAGGCGTTTGGGCTGCTGCGGCCGCGGCAGGGGTCCGGTCACGCCCGCAACCCGTCGACCGCCGTGTCGATCGCCGCCAGGGCCGCAGACCTGTCGAGCCCCGCCCTCGATACGAGCGAGAGGCCCTGGACGATGTAGAGGAGGAGTTGCGCCTGGGCCTCCGGGGAGCAGGTGTCCGTGACCTCTCCGGCGGCCTGGGCGCGGCGGAGCGCAGCGGCGACGATGTCGGTGAACCGGCGGTACGAGCGGGTGACGATCTCTGTGGCTTCGCTGTCCTGGGGGACGAGTTCGGCGGTTGTGTTGCCGATCAGGCAGCCCTGTGGCACGCCCAGGTCGGAGACCAGTTCGTCCAGCCTGGCGGGATGGGTCAGGATCTCCCGCAGGGCGGGCAGGAGAGGACTGGTGTCGAGTGCGGCGGTCAGATGCCGCTCGTACACCTGCCAGTAGAGCCTGACGGCTTCGAGGTAGAAGCGGCGCTTGTCGCCGAATGCGCCGTAGAGACTGCCGCGCTCGACGGCGAGCGCGTCGACCAGGTCCTGGATCGACGTCGCCCCGTATCCCCGGGACCAGAACAGTTCGAGTGCGCGCTCCAGCGTCTGTTCCTTGTCGAACTCGCGGGGGCGTCCAGTTCGTGCCACGTGCTCGATACTACGACTTCTTGACTAGGCATTCAAGAAGTCGTAGGTTCCGTCGCGTCACTTCTTGAACGGGCGCACAGAAGTCGGTCGCTCACTGGCCGGCGCGAAGGGCGGAGCAATGGAATTCGCAGGCAAGACGGCACTCGTCACCGGATCCGGCGCGATCGGGGGACTTGGGCACGTCACGGCCAGGGTGCTGGCCGCGGGCGGAGCCGACCTGATCCTGACCGGCACCGATCCACAGCGCGGCGCCCGGGTAGCGGAAGACCTCCGCGCAGCCGGCGGCGGTTCCGCCGGGGCGGTGCGTTTCGTCGCCGCCGATCTGTCCGACCCGGCGGGCGTGCGACAACTGGCCGCGGACGCCGGAGCCGTCGACATCTTGGTCAACAATGCGAGCGTGATGACGTTCTCCCCGACCGCCGGGCAGGACCTCACGAGCTACGAGGCCGCCTTCGCGGTCAATGTGCGTGCCCCGTTCCTGCTCACGGCTCTGCTCGCGGAGAAGATGGCGGCGGGCGGCGGCGGCAGCATCGTCAACGTCAGCTCCACCGCGGCCGGCCTCGGCATGCCGGGCATGGCCGTCTACGGCGCCACCAAAGCCGCGCTCGAATCGCTTACCCGCACCTGGGCGGCGGAGTTCGCCGAGTCGAACGTGCGGGTCAACGCCGTCGCTCCAGGTCCGATGCGCACGTCGAAGGTGGTGGCGGCGATGGGCCCGGACATGGGCGGCATGGGGCTGACCACCGCGCTCAAGCGCACTTCCGACCCGGTCGAGGTGGCCCAGGTGATCGCCTTTCTCGCCAGTGACCGGGCCAGTTACATGACCGGGGCGGTCGTGGCCGCCGATGGTGGCCGCACCGCGATCTGAGGGGGACGCAACAATGAACCGTCTTGTGGGAAAGCACGCCCTGATCACAGGGGGGACGAGCGGCATCGGCCTGGAAACGGCCCGCGAGTTCCTCGCCGAGGGAGCCGCGGTCGCCATCACAGGCCGTTCTCAGGAAAGGCTGGACGCCGCAGCCCGGCAGCTGGACGGTCCGCTGCTGACCGTCGTCAGTGACGCAGGCGACGTACCCGGCCAGGCGGCGCTCGCGGCGCGGCTCCAGGAGCAATGGCCGAAGCTCGACATCCTGATGAGCAACGCCGCCGACGTCACCCACCTCCCCATCGAGGCATGGACCGAGGAGGCCTTCGACAGACTCCTCGCGACCAATCTCAAGTCACCGTTCTTCCTGATCAGGGACTTGCTACCGCTCTTCGCGCAGCAGTCCTCGGTCATTCTCGTCGGCTCGGTCTCCGCGTACATCGGACACGACAATGCGACCGTCTACGGCGCGGCCAAGGCGGGCCTGCTCTCCTACACACGCGGGCTGACCCATGAGCTGAAGGACCGGGGCATCCGCGTCAACGGACTGAGCCCGGGCCCGACGATCACCAATGCGTTCGCGCCCCTCGGACCCGAGCGCCAGGCCGCCCTCTACGAGGAACTCCGGCAGACCGTGCCTCTGCATCGCCTGGGCACTGCCACCGAGCTGGCGAAGGCGGCGGTCTACCTCGCCTCGGACGAATCCGCTTACACCGCGGGGACCGTGCTGCGCGTTGACGGAGGCATCGGGCAACTCGCGTACTAGGCACTGTTTCTCGGATCTCCTGACATGACAGGGTTGTTGAGGTCAGGGTGGAGGCATGGGCCGTGGCGATTTAACGAATGCGGAGTGGGATCGGCTTGAGTCGTTTCTGCCTCAGGGAGGGACGCGTGGAGGCCGGTGGAGTGACCACCGACGGGTGATCAACGGAGTGCTGTACCGGGTGAGGACGGGCGTGCAGTGGCGTGACCTGCCCGAGCGTTTCGGGCCCTGGGAGACCGTCTACAAGCGTCATCGCCGCTGGTCAGCGGACGGCACCTGGAAGATGCTGCTGTCGAAGATCCAGGCCGCAGAGGACGCGGCGGGCCGGGTCGACTGGGACGTGTCGGTGGACTCCACCGCGGTGCGGGCCCATCAGCACGCTGCCGGCGCCCGCAGAACACCGCCCGTCGCGGCTCCTCAAAAGGGGGCCCGCTCAGGGACGAACCAACCCGATCCGGTCCTGCGGAGACTGGCCGTCCGGCTGGAGGAGGTGGTCGCCTCGGCGAATGTCCGGGACGCTCCCGTGGCGGCTTCACCACCAAAATCCATCTCGCCTCCGACGGACGGTGCCGGCCCCTCGCGCTCCTGCTGACCCCCGGCCACTACGGTGACGGCCCTCAACTCGAGGCAGTACTGCAGCAGATAGCCGTGCCCCGCATCGGATCCGGGCGGCCGCGCTCCCGACCTGACCGCGTCCTGGCAGACAAGGCCTACACATCGCGGCACAACCGCCGCTACCTGCGGCGACGAGGTATCGCCCACACCATTCCCGAACGGCGTGACCAGCGCAGACACCGGCGAAACCGCGGCTCCCGCGGCGGCCGGCCCACCGGCTTCGACAGCGAGCGCTACAAGAAGCGCAACACCGTCGAACGTGCCATTAACCGCTTGAAAGGCTTCCGCGCCGTCGCCACTCGCTACGAAAAGCGGGCCTACATCTACCTGGGCACCGTCACCCTCGCAGCACTCATCATCTGGCTCCGCACGTGATCCGAGAAACAGCGCCTAGGGTCCGTTTTCAGGCGGAGAGCGACCGCTGCTTCGTAGGAGGTGGCGGTCTTCTCGTATCGGGTGGCGATGCCGCGGAAGCTGTTGAGGCGGTTGAAGCAGCGCTCAACGACGTGGCGGCGACGGTGGCGATGCCGGTCGAATGCCGGTGGTGGGCCGCCGTCGCGTCCGCGGTTGTGACGGTGCCGTTGCTGGTCGGTCTTCTCCGGGATGGTGTGTGCGATGCCGCGTTTGCGCAGGTAGGTGCGGAAGCTGCGGGAGCTGTAGGCCTTGTCCGCGATGACCTGGTCGGGCCTGCAGCGTGGTCGTCCGACGCCGCTTCGTGGGACGTGGATGCGTTCGATGTGTGCCGGCTGGTCCGAGAGCCTGGTGCGCAGCCAGGCGGCGTCCGCCGGGTCGGTGACCCCGAACAGGCCCAAGGGCGGCGGCATCTCGGGTTGCGGGGGCCGGATATGACGGCGAGGTTGATCAGAGGCCGGGTTGGAGGCCCTGGTCCGCAAGCCTGGCGCGTTTCCCGGGGCCACCGCCCTCGAACCAGCATGCTCTGCGGGGAAGTTCACGCCGGCCCACATCGAGACTGGCACCGAGTCCTATCGGCTCGCCGCCACCAGGGCAGCCCGGGCACAGGACACAGCCACAGGCTGATCACTCCTGGTTCTTCGCCGATGGACTCTGCGAATGATCAACCCTGCTCCTCCTGCGGTTTGATCTCTACCTCGCGCAGACTCTGGTCCTTGGGTTCCGTGCGGGCCTCCGTGCGGTGACCACGGGCGATGTAGTCGCGGACGACCAGTTCGACGGCATCCTGGGGCGATCCAACGCCAGCAAGGACCATCACTTCTACTACCAATTCGGCATCGAGACTGATGTTGATCTTGGCCACAGCTCTCCCCTTCGTCGTGTCGTGCCCGGACTCTAACCGCTCAAGGCGTTGGTGCGTGATCACGATTCGACGGCGCACAACAAGCGGGGAATGGACCGGCCCCTCCAGTGTTGTCGGTTCACATCGACATTTTCGAGCCGTCCGATCGCCAAGTGTCGCCCGAGACCGTCGACCTTGAGCAGCGCGAAGCCCCGGAGCTCAGGCCATGACGCCCCGGGGCTTCGCTGTGCACGTGGACACCCTGTCCAGCCAGCGGTGTCCTGTGTCGGGAATCGGCTTGGGCTCCGGCTCGGAGACCGCGAAGGCCCGCCGGACCCTGTCAGTTGTCCAGACTCAGCCGGAGCTCTGCCGACTTGGTCCCGGCGAAGGTGTAGTCGAAGTGCTCCACCACACCCCAGCCGTCAGCGAACACACTGCGGGAAGCGCCGTTGCCCGCGTGGATGTGGAGTGCGGCGAAATCGCCGTCAGCGCGGTTGTCCTTTACCCAGCCGTAGACATGGAGATTCCCACTCTTGCAGGCCAGGCGGTACTCCGCTTTGGCACCGGGGATGGACGTGACCTTGTGATGCGGGCAGGTAGCCGCGCTGGCGCTGGCGCTGGGGGCGGCGGCGAGGAGGACGCCTGAGGCAGCGAGGAGCAGGGAGCTCATGACGGCGAGGGCGCGGCAAGGGAGGGTCCTTCCTCCGTATAGCTCGGTGGCCGTCTGGTCCACCGATGGCGACCGTAGCCGCGTGCCGCGCCCGTGGCGGGAGCTGCCTCTCCAAACCGCCTGAAGGTGTGGCCATGTA
This sequence comes from Streptomyces sp. NPDC053750, assembly GCF_044544295.1. NCBI lineage: Bacteria > Bacillati > Actinomycetota > Actinomycetes > Kitasatosporales > Streptomycetaceae > Streptomyces > Streptomyces sp. NPDC053750. The sequence continues at coordinate 64,813 of NZ_JBITXB010000017.1, forward strand.
CCTCAAACCTTGCAGCGTGCGGGCTCGCGGCGTCGTGGAGGTTGACGGGCCGGTTCAGCGCTGGCTGTCGTTGGGTGCGAGCAGGCTGGTGACCTCGGCGAGGGCGGCCGCGCCGGGCTTGAAGTACTTCCGGGCGGCGCTGACGGCTTGTGCCGGGACGGCGTGCCGCCGCGTCGCCGCCGGGGGGCCACGGCGGCGAACGGGTGTACCGCCCCACCTGCTGCGGCCGTGACGCTAGGCCCCCGCCCGAGCGGCTCCTGAGAGAGGTGCTGCCCCGCTGGGGACTCGTTTTAGGCATGGGTTCGGCGTGCTGCGGGAGCAATGGCTTTGCTGGACATGACCGGGACCACTTTGACGAAGGCCGCGGACCAGGTTTGTTACCGCCCACCACACAGGCGGTACGGGCTGGCGTGGAACCCCTGCGGAGGACTTGGCGACGGTCGACGAAGGCAGGGAATCGAACCGTATCGTCCGACAGAAGGCCGCTGCGCTGTTGGCGGCATTCGCATGGTTCTGGACCTGCGGGTTCCTGGTAACGGTGCAGATCATGGTGCCGAAGTGGTCCGCCACCCACAGCCCCAGAGAAGACCCGGACCTGACGAAGTTCACGCGGTCGTCCCGAGAAAGCAGATTGAGCGGACGCGTCAGTACACGGCCGAGGACCGGCACCGCTACGACGAGGCCCTACGTGCGTTTCGGCAGGCCCGTCAGACGCCGCCCAGTGACCCGGCACCTGATGACACCGGACTTCCTGTCGACTGACTACGTTGCCTGCCGATCAACTTCGGTGACACGCGGCAGCCGGGGCGGCCATGGCCGGGTGCCGACCAGGGCTGCTGCGGATACCGGTCTACGCGGGGCCGCTGACAGCGCCGGGGCGGCGCGTCGACAGGACGTAGGGGCCCGGTGCCTGTTCCGCGGCCCGGACAGGGGGCGCGAGCTGGGCGGGGATCTGGTTGTTGTGGCGGCACATGATCTACCGCTTCGCGCGGCCGCGGGACGGAATCGGGTGGACGCTACAGCGGCTTCGAAGGTGCCGACGAGGACGGGCGCGGTCTGGCGGCTTGGCTGCGGGAGCACGACATCACCGCGGTGGACGTGGTCGGTGTCGCCACCGATCACTGCGTGAGGGCCACCGCCCTGGACGTGGCCGAGGCCGGCTTCGCCACCCAGGTGCTGCTGGACCTGACCGCCGGAGTGAACCACGACACCATCCGGCAGGCCTGCGAAGAACTCCGGCAGGCCGGGGTGGACCTGTCGGGCGCGCCGGGGGGCACCGAACCGTAGAGAACCTGCCCCGGACGGTCCGGGTCCGTGCACTCTGTGCACGGACCCGGGCCTGCTGCCGTCGGCAGCTCCCGCGCTTGCCTGCTCCGGAAGGCCGACGGGCACGGTGGTGCGGGGCGCCCGGGGCGGCTGGTCAGGAGAACGCGACGGAGCGCAGGAGCAGACGCTCGGACGCACCCGCGCCCAGGGACAGCGTGTAGTAGGTGTCGCCTTCGCAGTCGGCGTCGAGGAAGACGGTGGCGGTGGCGTTGGTGTAGTTCTTGGGCGCCCTTGAGGCTGCCCCGGGAGCGGAGCCCGGCGCGGGCAGGTTGATGCACTCACCGCTGGCGGGGTTGTTGAGGAAGCCGACGGCTTCGTAACCGTCGGCGGTGTTGTAGGTGTAGCGGAACTGGCCGGTGGCCGCGGAGGCCGAGCCAGGCACGGCCACCAACAGGAGGAAGGCGCTGCAGGCGGCGCCCACGGCTGCCGTGATGGAGCGAACGGGCACGGTGATCTCTCTTTCAGGGGTACCGGTGCGGTCAGTGCCAGCAATGCCCCGGTGGATGTGGAGTAGGCGCTTTGTCCCTCGAACGAGGACGCCGAATCGTTCCGCCCTCAGCGTCAGGCAACCGACGCCGCCACGAGGCCCTGGTGCGCGAACCGTGCGCACGGCAGCTTGTGCCGGGAGGCCGACGCTGTAGCTGGGCGGCAGGACAAAAGGGCGGGCGCGGCGGGGCTGACGGCCCCGTGGTGCGCCCCGCTGAGCGGGCCTGCGACCTGGAAGCCGGCTCAGGGAGCCTGCGGGCGGCCCCGCCCGGACCTGTTGCTGCGGCGATGGCACGCTGGTGCGGTCTTCACAGAGTGAGCCTTTTCCAACCTGTCGTTTTGACGGCCAGCGGAGCCTCCGAGGCATTCGTGGAACTGGCGATCTGTCATCAGGAGAGCCCTGAGCACTTCCTGTGGCAGCGGGTGCATTCCACTGGACAGCAACGCACCGCCGTCACAGCTTTCTCAGTACGGCGCCATCACCAAGTCGCCGATCACCCGCAGCCCGACTTGGGCTGCCAGCCACGGTGCACGTTCGGCCTCGACCTGCTTGACGTGGACGAAAACGGTGTAGTCGGCCGCTGCCTCCTCAAGGTCGAGGTCGCGGGCATGGACACACAGCGTGACAAACGCTCCGCGGGTACCCCCCGCCCCCAGACCCACCTCTGGAGCCTCGGGCCAGGCGTTGAAGTCCCACCGCACCGTCGCCGGGCTGTCGCCAACAGCCTGGAGGAAGGGCTTCACAGCCTCCGGTGCCCCAGCCCAGCATCGCACCCAGATGGGCAAGAAGGCCGACGGATCATCCCTATGCTCCGACGAGCAGCCTCTCGACAGTGCGCAACCCCTCGGATAGGTCCGCGGTTCTCAGGATGGGCTGCGCGTAGGAGTTGGACACGACGACCAGTGTGTCACCAAAAGGCCGGCCCTGGGTCTCTTGCCAGGACAGCGTCGGGATGCCCTTGGTGAAACGTACTGGTCATGCGGCAAACGGGCACTGCAGTCATCCGCTGGTCGCACCACTTCGTCGGTTGTCAGACGGAGGCGAGTCGGCCCTCAGCGCGACGCTCAAATCCCTTGTGACTGGGATCTTCATTGTTGAACGGATCGAACAGTAGTGCATCCAAGCCGAGGACCGCCCATGCAGCAGCTCCAGCATGCCGAAGAACCCACCACCGTCCACCCCGGACGATTACGCGCCGCATGGCGGGCGGCCCACGAGCCAGTTGCCGGAGTGACACGACGGATCCGACTCATGGCTTACGCCGTGCCCTTGGCCGTCCTTCCTTCCAGTATCTGGCGGCTCCCGGCCGCGTTCGGAGACGGTCGCGGACTCGGCGAACGAACCTACGTCGTCTTCCTGTCGGTCGTGTCCGAAGTCTTCGCGTTCACCGCGGTCGGTCTGATCGCCCGCTGGGGTGAGGTGTTCCCGCGCTGGATCCCGTTCCTCCGCGGTCGCCGGGTTCCGATAAGGGCAGCGGTCCTCCCGGCCACCCTCGGGGCCGCGAGCCTCACCCTCCTGTTCACCCTTTTGTTCATCACCTCCGAGGTCAGTGGTACCACGGTCCGAGGTGGCGACCTGCCGGCCGACTACCCTAGCCAAGCCGGCGGCTGGGAAGCTGCCTGGTTCTATGTCTGCTACGCGCCGCTGACCCTGTGGGGGCCGCTGCTGGGCGTGCTGAGCGTCGCGTACTGGAAACGCCGTTCCCAGGACACCTGCAGCAGCGTGAGATCGCCGTCGCCTTGATGCTCACCCCGGAGATCAGAGCCATGGGCGAGCAGTGCCGAGAGCTCGCTTCGGCAAGCCCCTGCTGGCTGACTACCCGTTTCCTGGCTGTCCCGCGGCTGCGGCCACGACAGTGCCGTCATTTGTCGGTTCTGGCAAAGATCTCGGGGAGCCGTCGCGGAGGGTGATGGCGCCGTTCGATTGAGGGGGCCCAAACCTCGATGGCTCGACGTGAGGGCTCACCTCGTATCCTCCACGCATGACTGATGATCCGTTTCGGTCATCGGCCATGGGCAACAGCACGGATGGCACGTGGTGATGGCTCCCGAAGACGAGATCGGTCCCGGATTCGCCTACACGATCGGTCTCTCGCACACGCACGGCGGACCTGAACTCGCCATGTTCGGCCACCGAGAGCAGGACGACGACAGTCGACGGCACTGTCCGACTCGACGACGTTGTCCACCGGTACGGCCGGGGAGGCGAGGACTTCACCGCCGTGGGGCGCGTCGACCTGTCCGTCACCGCCGGCGAGTTCCTCGTTCTGGTGGGCCCTTCAGGGTGCGGCAAGAGCACGCTCCTCCGCCTGATCGCCGGATTCGAGCGGCCTACCCGCGGCACCGTGCGGGTGTCCGGCGCTGAACCGAGGCCCGGTGCGGTGGCCGGCGTGGTGTTCCAGACGCCACGACTGTTCCCGTGGCGGACCGTTGGGGGCAACGTCGACCTCGCCCTGCGTACGCGGGCGTCGACCGTGCCCACCGACCCGAACGGCGGGCGCCGCTGCTGGCCCGGGTCGGTCTGGAAGGCACGGAGAACCGGCGCACCTGGGAGATCTCCGGCGGCCAGCAGCAGCGCGTCGCGATCGCGCGGGCACTGGCCGCCGAGAACCCGCTCCTCTTGCTCGACGAGCCGTTCGCGGCCCTGGACGCGCTGACCCGTGAACGGCTCCAGGAGGACGTCCGCCGGGTGGCCACGCAGACCGGGCGGACCACGGTGTTCCACGACTCTGGTGACGTGGCGCCCGCGGTGTACTCCCTGGACAGCCAGGACAGCGGCTTCGCCGACGTGTGGCACACGGACGTGACCTTCGTACGCCGTCCGCCCGCGATCTCCGTACTGCGCGCCGCGGTGCTACCGCCCACCGGCGGCGACACCAACTGGGCCGACAGCCGGCTCGCCTACGAGTCGCTGTCGCCCGGCCTGCGGGCACACATCGACACGCTCACCGCCGTGCACGACGGCAGCCGCGAGTTCGGCTACCACCTGGCCCAGCGCCGGCAGGGCCGGGGCAACCTGTGGGAGGGCGAGGTCTTCACCCAACTGCCCCCCGTGGAGCACCCGGTGGTCCGGGTGCACCACGAGAGCGGACGCAAGGGCCTGTTCGTGAACCCCGGCTTCACCTCGCACATCGTCGGAGTCTCGGAGCACGAGAGCCGCGGCCTCCTCGACATCCTCTACGCCCACCCCACCAAGCCGGAACACGTCGTACGCCACCGCCGGCAGTCCGGCGACGTCACCCTTTGGGACAACCGCAGCACGTCCCACTACGCCAACCGGGACTACGGCGACCGGCACCGCGTCATGCACCGCATCACGCTGCGCGGGGGACACTCCGGTGGGCCCGGGCGGTGCGCCCGGCGCAGGCGGCGACGCCTGGCGGGTCTCGGCCGGGGCCGGCGGTGCGACGCCCTCAACGACCGGTGACGGCCGCTCCCGCGGCGGCCCGCTCCCCGGCCGGGCGCCTGCGCCGCGCGGGCTCGGTGAGGGACGGCGGCTGCCAGACGCCGTCGGCCCGGTAGAGGTCGGTGCCGGGTGGCACGATCTCGTCGATCCGGTCGAGCACCCAGTCCTCCAGCAGCAGGTCGGCGCCCTTGAGCAGGACGTCGAGCTGGCCCATGGTGCGCGGGCCGGTGATCACCGAGGTGACCGCCGGGTGGACCAGTGCGAAGGCGACGGCCAGTTCCGGCAGCGTGCAGCCGACCTCGTCCGCCAGGGCGACGAACCGCTCGACGGCGGCGAGCTTCTCCGCGTTGCCGGGCACGTCGGGGTCGAAGCGGTGCGGGGTGAGTTTCGCGCGGCCGGTGGTGAGGTCGACGGGCCGGCCCTCGCGGTAGGCGCCGGACAGGAAACCCGAGGCGAGCGGTGCCCAGGTCAGCACGCCCATGCCCAGACGCTGCGCGGTGGGCAGCACGGACCGCTCGACGCCGCGGGCGAGGAGCGAGTAGGGCGGCTGCTCCGTGCGCAACCGCATCAGTCCCCGGCGTTCCGCCACGTGGTGGGCCTCGACGAGGTCCTCCGCGGGGAACGTGGAGCAGCCGAAGGTCCGGATCTTGCCGGCCCGCACGAGGTCACCGAGGACGGAGAGCGTCTCCTCCAGGTCGGTGGTGTGGTCGGGACGGTGCACCTGGTAGAGGTCGATCCAGTCCGTGTCCAGACGCCGGAGGCTGTCCTCGACGGCCTTGAGGATCCAACGGCGCGAGTTGCCGCTGCGGTTGCGTCCCTCGCCCAGCGGAAAGTGCACCTTGGTGGCGAGCACGACGTCGTCACGTCTGCCCTTGAGGGCCTTGCCGACGATCTCCTCGCACTCGCCGGCCGAGTACATGTCGGCGGTGTCGACGAAGTTGACGCCGGCGTCGAGCGCCGCGTGGATGACGCGGGCGCTGTCGTTGTGGTCGGGGTTGCCGACGGAACCGAACATCATCGTGCCGAGGCAGTGGGTGCTGACCTCGATGCCGGTCCTGCCGAGGACGCGATAGCGCATGGCGGTGCTCCAAGTCGGAGAGCTGGCGGGGGCGTCACTCTAGGACTTGGAGTGTGCTCCACGGCAAGCGCAGGGCCCGGAACGCGGGTGACGGCCGTACCGGAGGCTGACGGCGGCCCGCGTACGCGGAACGGAGCCCTCGCCGGGACGCCGCCGACGCACCAAGGGCCCCCGGGGCGGCCGGTGTACGGCTCGCCCGGTTGGGTAGGCGGACCAACCGGATCTCTTGATTCCGTTTGTGGTCCGACAATGCGTGAAGCTGGAGGAAGAAGCGTGAAGAACCTGACGCGGCACCTCGCGGCCACCGGCATCGCAGCCGTGACCGCCGGAAGCGCGCTCCTGGCCGGGGGTGGCTCGGCCACCGCAGCCGGGCAGCCGGCGCCCCACACCGGCACCCGGGCCGCCACCGCGGCCGGTCACCACGGCTCCCAGCGCGCCCCCGCCCACCGGCACGTCGACCCGTGGGTCATGGACCAACTGCGCATGTTCGAGCCCGCTGCCGCCCAGCGGATCGAGGCGTACGACCCCTGGATCAAGGACCAGCTCGCCCAGTTCGCCCGACCGGAGCGCTGAGCACCCCGTACATCGGTTCAGCCGGCCGGACGCGCCGCTGTTGCGGCGCTGCCGGATGACGCACCATGGGGCGCAAGGGGGTGACACCACCCCATGGGGGAGGAGGAACGGTGGGCGTCAGGCGATCGGAGGCGGCCGCGACGACGATGCGGGAGGCGGTGCGCGCACTGCTGTCCGTTCTCGACCCGCAGCAGGTGGGCGAAGTGCGCGCCGGGCCCGCCCGGCTGGACGCGCCCGAGTGGCGGCAGTGGACGTATCTGCCCGGCTCCCGCCCTGGGCTGTCCACCGAGGGTCTCGACGACCGGCAGCGCGAGGCCGTCGACGCGTTGCTGGCCGCGGCGCACAGCGCGCCGGGAGCGGCGCTCGCGCGCGGGGCGATCGAGGTGGAGCGCCACCGCCGCGCCACGGTCGGCGCTCCGGGTGCCGACCGCTACTGGCTGCGACTGCTGGGGGACCCGGACGGCGACGGACCCTGGGGCTGGCGGATGAACGGCCACCACCTCGCCGTGCACGTACTGATCACGGCCGTCGGGATCCGGGTGACACCCCACTTCGTCGGCGCGGAGCCCGCGCGCATCGCCGACGGGCCGCAGGCCGGACGCCGGCTGCTCGGGCCGGAGGAGGACATGGCCCGGGAGCTGGTCACCGACCTGGACGCCGGGCGCCGGGCGACGGCGGTCTTCGCCACCGAGCCACCGGACGACATCCTGACCCGCGACGACCCCTTCGCCGACCCGGACCTGCTGCCGGCCGGACTGCCGTACGCCGACATGACGCCCGGCCAGCAGCGGCTGCTGGTCCGCCTGGTGCGCCGCTACCTCGACCGTGCACCCGAGGCGTACGCGCGCGAGTGCTGGTCGGAGACGGTGGCGCGTGGACTGGACGAACTCTCCTTCGCCTGGGCCGGCGGCCGTGCGCCCGGTGACCGGCACTACTACTGCGTCCGGGGCCGGGACCTGCTCATCGAGTACGACAACACCCAGGACGGCGGAAACCACGCCCACTCCGTCTGGCGCCACGTCCGCCACGACTGGGGCGCCGACCTGCTCCGCGCCCACTACACGGAAGAGCACGGGTAGCCAGGGCCCCGACGGGCGGAGACCGCACCGCCGGGCCGGCATAACGATCTGTGCGGGCGCGTAGGGCTGCCTGAGGACCCTTGGCCGCCGACAGGACCCGCACGTTGCACGAGCGGGCGGCCCCGGTCGACGACGCGCACAACGCTCGTTGAGCGCGGCGTCAGGGCTGCGCTGTGCTGCCCTGCGTTCTCCCCGGGCGTCAACAGGACGGACGCTACCGGCGAGGACCAGCAGCAATCTCGGACACCGGACAGATTCGGCCTCGGTCGAAGGTGACGATCTGGTCTGCGGCGGTGAGCCCTGAGCGTTCATGCGTGACCAGGAGCGTGGTCCGGCCCCGGGTGGCGTCGAGGATGTCCGCGAGGACGGCGGCGGCAGTGTCCGGGTCGAGTCCCTCGGTGGGCTCGTCCAGGACGAGCACGGGCGGGTTCGCGAGCAGGGCGCGAGCAAGGAGGAGACGCCGGCGCTGGCCGCCGGAGAGCGTGGCGCCGTCGCCGCCGAGCACGGTGTCCCAGCGGTCGGGCAGCGAGTCGACCCACTCCAGCAGCCGGGCGCCGCGGACCGCTTCCCGCAGGTCGGCCTCCGAGGCGTCGGGCCGGGCGAGGATCAGGTTCTCACGGACCGTGGTGTGGAAGACATGCGCATCCTGCGTCATGCCGGTGATCACGCGGCGCACGTCGGCGCCCGCGCACGCGCGCAGTTCGCGCCCGCCGAGGCGGATGCTTCCGGCTTCGTAGGGGACGAATCGCATCAGCGCCGCGATCAGTGTCGACTTGCCGGACCCGCTGGCGCCGAGCAGCACGACGCGCTCGCCGGGCGGGATCCGCAGGCTCACGCCGTCCAGGGCCGGCGGGGCGTCGGGGCGGTGACGCACGCGCAGGTCGGTGATCTCCACGCCGAGCGGCTCGTCGGTGGGGAGCGGGACCGGGGCGGGCGGGTCGGTCACGGGTGGCGGAGTGTCGAACAGGTCGGCCAGGCGGCGCGCGCCGGCCTGTACGTCGGTCAGGCGGCGGGCGGCGGCCGGAAGGGGCGCGACGGCCTCGAAGGAGACCAGCGCGAGGACGGCGACGACGGTCAGGTGCGTGGCGGGCAGCGCTCCGGCCGCGTGCGCGCGCAGCGCGAGCCAGGTGACGCCGACCGTGGCGGCGCCCTGAAGCAGCAGCACCGCGGCCGAGCCGAGCGACGTGGTCAGTGCCTTGTGGCGTTCCAGCACGGCGATCCGGTCGCCGGCCCGGCAGGCCCGCTCGTGGACACGGCGGCGGGCCCCGTAGGCGGCCAGGTCGGCGGCTCCCCGGGTCAGGTCGACGGTGACCGCGGCGAGTTCGGCGCGCGCCGCCTTCTCGGCCCGGCCCGCGCGGTGGGACAGCACGAGCACCGATGCGGGTACGAGGAGCCCCGCGACGGCCAGGACCAGCCCGAGCAGCAGGCCCGCCGCCGGTAGCAGGGCCGTGGCCGTCGCGACGGCGGCCGTGCAGGCCACGCCGGCGACGGCGGCCGGGATTAGGATCCGCAGGAGCAGGTCCTGCGCGGCGTCGACGTCGTCGACCAGGCGGGTCAGCAGGTCACCGCTGCGAAAGGCGGGGGTGCCGGCCGGGGCCAGCGGCACCAGCGCCTCGTACACGCGGGTGCGCAGACCCGAGACGGCCCGCAGTACGCCGTCGTGGCCCAGGAGCCGGTCGGTGTAGCGCAGCGCACCGCGGCCCAGGGCCAGGGCGCGTACGGCGACGATCGCGAGGCTCACCGAGGCGAGCGGGGGCTGCTGCGCGGCCCGGGTGATCAGCCAGGCGGCGGTGGCCATGAGCGCGGTGGCGGCCAGCTCACTGGCGGCCGAGGCGAGCGCGGCGGGCAGCAGCCTGCGCCAGTACGGCAGGAGGTGGCGCAACAGACGCAGGCCGGCCCCAGGACCAGCAGCCCGGCCAGGAGTGGCCTCGTCACCGGCGGCCTGGGCAGCGCCGGTCTCATGGGTCGTGGGCTGTTGCCGGCCGGCCGTGGCGGTGGTCTGCTGGGCGGTCATGAGGTCGGCACCTCCTTCGCGGGTGTCCGGTCGGGCGGGGTGAGGCGGCCTGCCCGTACCGTGATCACGCAGTCGACGTGCGGGAGCAGGCTGGTGCGGTGGGCGACCACGAGCGCGGTGCGGCCACGCATGAGCGCGACCGTGGCGCGGGTGACGGCCGCCTCGCTGTCGGCGTCGAGGTGGGCGGTCGGTTCGTCGAGAAGCAGCACGGGCGCGTCCTTGAGGAAGGCGCGGGCGAGCGCGATGCGTTGGCGCTGGCCGACGGAGAGTCCGGCGCCGTGTTCGCCGAGCACGGTGCCGTACCCCTGGGGCAGCTTCTCGATGAAGCCGTCGGCGAAGGCGGCGCGGGCCGCCCGGCGTACCTCGGCGTCGGACGCGTCCGGGCGGCCGAGGCGGATGTTGTCGGCGACGGACTCGGCGAAAAGGTACGGGCGTTGCGGCACCCACGCCACCTGGGCGCGCCAGGCGTCGAGGTCGAGGTCGGCGAGGTCGGTGCCGCCGGCCGTCACCCGGCCCGAGTCGGGGCTCACGAAGCCGAGGAACAGGGACAGGAGCGTGGACTTGCCCGCGCCGCTCGGGCCGACCAGGGCCACGTGCTCGCCGGGCCGCAGGTCCAGGCAGACCCGGTGGAGGGCCGGGGCCGGACGGCCGGGGTAGTGGACGGTGACCGTGTCGAGGCGCAGTCGCGTGGTGGCGGGGGCGCCGCGCGTCACGGCGGGCGCGCGCCGGGGCAGGTCCTCGTCGAGGATCGCGAAGACCTGCTCCGCCACGGTGACGCCCTCGGCGCTGTCGTGGAAGGCCGCGCCCGCGGCCCGCAGCGGAAGGTAGGCCTCGGGGGCAAGGAACAGGACGGTGAGGGCCGTGCTCGGCTCGATGCTGCCGGCCAGCAGCCGCAGCCCGACGGGGACGGCCACGAGTGCCACGGACAGGGTGGCGGCGGTCTCCAGGACGAGGGAGGACAGGAACGCCACGCGCAGGGTGCGCATGGTGGCCCGCCGGTGGGCGTCGGCCGTCTCCTCCATCACGGCCCGCTGGTGTCGCTCGCGCCCGAAGGCACGCAGCGTCGACAGTCCGGCCAGCACGTCCAGGAAGTGCCCGCCGAGGCGAGCCAGCAGCCGCCATTGCCGGGCGGTGCGCCGGGCGGTGTGCATGCCGACCAGCGCACCGAAGACCGGGATCAGCGGCAGCGTCACGAGGACCACCAGCGCCGAGGGCCAGTCGGTCCAGCCCAGCCAGGCCACGACCGTGAGCGGTGCCACCGCGGTGGCCGCCATGGTGGGCAGATAGCCGACGACGTACGGGTCCAGGGCGTCCAGGCCGCGGGTGAGGAGGGTTGCGGTCTCACCGTGCCGGCCGACGGCGAGCCGCAGCGGGCTGGCGTGGCGCAGCCGACCGGTGATCCGCTCCCGCAGCGTGCGCTTGGCCCCGGCGGCGGCACGCTGCGCGAGCACCCCGCGAAGCCAGGTCAGCAGCGCGCGCAGCGCCATGACGGCACCCAGCGCGGCGAGCGCCGTGATCCGCAGCCCGCGCCCGGCGAAGCCGTCCGCCAGGAGCGTGGCGAGCAGGACCGCCTGGGCCGCCACGAGGAGAGCGGCGAGCAGGGCCAGCACCGTGGAGTACGCCAGGTGGCGGCGCAGCGCCGGGAGTTCCCGCAGCAGGCGGCGTTCGACCGGCTTCATCCTGGTACCCCTCTCTTCGTCGTCGCGGCTCAGAAGTAGCCGGGGTGCCGGCGGCCCGTCCGCCCCCGGAACACCCACCAGCTCATGCTCTGGTAGGTGAGGATCACCGGGATCAGCACGACCCCGAACGCGGTGAGGATCTTCATCGTGGCGTCGTCGGTGACCGCCTCGTCGATGGTCAGGCCCGCGCCCGTCGAACTGGTCAGGAGGTACGGGTACTGTCCCGCGCCCACGAGCAGCACCAGCAGCACGGCCGCGCAGCCGGTGGCCGCGAAGGCCCGGACGCGGTGCGCGCGTACGGCGGCCCACCAGGCACCGGCGAGCACCGCCGCGAGCAGGGCGGCGAGGACGGCCGAGGTCGCGCGGTTCGTCATCGAGGCGCCCGCGCCGAAGAGCGTCAGCAGCGGCGGGAGGCACGCCACGGCGCCCGTCGCGCGCAGCAGGGCGGCGCCCAGCTGCGCGGCCCTGGCCGCGATGTCCGGGGTCGAGCGCAGCGCGACGAAGGCCGCCCCGTGCGCCGCGAGGAGCAGGGCGAAGGTCATGCCGCAGGCGAGCACGAACGGCGAGAACACGTCGCCGAACCCGAGGTGGAAGGACCCGTCGGCCCGCCGGGGCACGCCCCGCAGCAGCAGGCCCACGACGAGGCCCCAGCACAGGGCGGGCAGCGCACCGCCGAGCACGATCAGCGCCTCCCACCACCGGCGGGCGCGGGCGGTGTGGGCGCGGCGGCGCAGCTGGATGGCGGCGTTGCCGAGGACCAGGCCGACGAGGATGGCCACGATCAGCGGGTACAGGCCGGACAGCAGAGTGCCTTCCAGGTGCGGGAAGGCACCGAACATCACGCCGGCGAAGGCGACCAGCCAGACCTCGTTGCCCAGGAAGAACGGCGCCATGGCGTCGAGGGCGGCGTTGTCTCCCGTGCGCTCGGCCGTCTCCCGGTCGCCGCGCAGGAAGGGGTGCAGCATCTGTACGCCGTAGTCGTAGCCGCCGAGCACGAAGTACCCGGCGAGAAGCAGCCCGAGCAGGGCCAGCCAGAAGGTCTCCAGACTCATCTCGCTCAACTTTCCGTCATCGTAGGGGAGCTCACGGTTCCGTCGGGCGGCGGCTCAGAAGACAGGGACCGTCTGCCGCTCCTCGACGAGCGGTTCGGTGACCCCGAGCTGGGTGGCGTCCGGTCCGCGGCGAACGAAGCGGGTGATGAGCGTCCAGTTCACCACCGCCAAGGTGACGAAGACGGCGATGAACACGGTGCAGGAGACGATCAGCGAGGCCCTGCTGACGTGAGAGAGCGCGTCGTCGACGGTCAGCTCGCCGTAGACGAGCCAGGGCTGGCGCCCGACCTCGCGGACGATCCAGCCGCCCACGGAGGCGATGAAGGGGAACGGGATCATCACCGTCATCAGACGGGCGAGGGGCCGCCACCGCACCAGCCAGTCCTTCCAGAGCAGGAGGACGGCGATGAAGGTGATGGTGGACACGGTGTTGCCGATGATCGACATCACGTCCATGGAGACCCGCACCCAGTCCTGCCAGGGCACGTAGTCACCCGGTCCGTACTCCTTGACCATCTGCGCCTGCACCTCGGCGACGCCGCTGTCGTTCAGCACGGCCGCCTTCATGGGCTGGGTCTCCTCGATGATGGGCTTCTGCCACTCGCCGACGAGGACGACGAAGAAGGAGGCGATCATGCTGACCCAGATCCCCAGGCGCAGGGAGCCGCGGAACAGCTCGGTCTCCTTGGTGCCGCGCGCGAAGTGCCAGGCGCTGACCCCGGCGAGGAGGACGCCGCCCGTGGTCAGCGCGCCGAGCGAGAGGTGGGCGAGCGCCATCAGGGCGCTGGAGTTGGTGAGCAGCGCGCCGAAGTCGGTCAGATAGGCCACGCCGTCGCGCACTTCGTAGCCGACGGGGTGCTGCATGAAGCCGTTGGCGATCAGGATCCAGTAGCCGGAGGCGTACGCGGTCAGGGCGACCAGCCAGATGAGCGTGACGTGGATGCCCTTGCGCAGTCGTCCCCAGCCGAAGATCCACATGCCGAGGAAGGTGGACTCGGCGAAGAACGCGATGAGGGTCTCGAGGGCCAGCGGGGCGCCGAAGACGTTGCCCGCGAACTTGCTCAGGCCGCTCCAGCTGAGTCCGAACTGGAACTCCATGACGAGGCCGGTGACGATGCCGACCGCGTAGTTGACGACGTAGAGCTGGCCCCAGAATCGGGTCATGCGCTCCCGCACCGCTCTCACGCGAGGATCGCGGGTGCACGCGGCCCGGGTGTGCATGACCGCCACGAGGGGGACGAGCCCCATGGTGAGGAGCACGAACAGCCAGTGGATGCCCGTGGTGGCCGCGAACTGGAGCCGGGCCAGATCCACAGCGCTCATGATGCGACCTCCCTGATGAGGGACGAGTGGCAGGGTGAATGGTCAGGCTGGTGATGGGGCCCCGCATCGCGTACAGACACCGGGCGCCGTTGCCCGTCACCTGTGCGGTGACCCCGCTGAAGACCGTAGAGAGAAGTGCTTATGCATTTCCAAGACCACTTTCGCCATGCGATGATGCCTCTGAAGGCATGAGGGGAGGTGGGTCGTGGATCTTCTGCAGCTGCGCTACTTCCAGATCGTCGCCCGATACGAGCACATCAGCCGCGCCGCGGAGGAGCTGCGCGTCGCCCAACCCTCGGTCAGCCGCACCATCGCGCGCCTGGAGGCCGAACTCGGCTCCCCGCTCTTCGACCGACAGGGCCGCCGCATCCGGCTCAACCAGTACGGCGCGCTGTTCCTGCGCCATGTCGACCGCGCCCTGAGCGAACTCGACGACGGCCGCAGGGCCGTCCGTGAGGCCCGCGACCTGGGACTCGGCCAGGTTCGGGTGGCCTCCGAGACGCTGCTGACGATCACGTCGCTCCTCGGCAGCTTCCGGGCCTCCTACCCCCGTGCCGACGTCCGGCTCTACCAGTCGAACGCCGAGGAGATGGACCGCCAACTCCGCGCCGGTGAGGTCGACTTCTGTGTCGCCTCGCAGCAGCTGACCGGCCCGGACCTGGAATCGATCGAGCTCGCCCGCGAAGAGGTACTGCTCGCGGTTCCGTGCGGGCACCGGCTCGACGGGCGGGAGAGCGTGACCATCCGCGAGATCGCCGACGAGCCCTTCGTCACCACGCGGCCGGGACACTGGCAACGAGCCCTCCTGGACCGTCTGTTCGCGGCCGAAGGGCTCACACCACTGCTGTCCTGCGAGAGCGACGAACCGGGGGTCAGCCAGGACATGATCAGTGTCGGCCTCGGTATCGGCCTGATCCCGGCGGTGTCCCGCCAAGCCGGTACGGAGACGCGGGTCCCGGTCGCCTGGGTGCATCTGGACGCGCCCCACTGCCGACGGGTGCTCACCCTGGTGTGGAACCGGGACGCCTACCTGTCCGAAGCGGCCCAGCGCCTGCGGGAGTTCATCACCAGCCGTCCCTTCATGACCCACCGTCTGCCCCGCCTGCCTCGCGATCGCGCACACGACCCGTCCTGACGGGCCGATTGGCGGCCGGCTCTGGCGCGCCGGGAACTCGCCTGGTACGTTCCATCGCGCCGCCGTAACCCTGGCCGAGGACGTCGCGTCGTCCGAACGGCCAGTGCGTGATGGTGAGTCGGTAAGGGTGTCGCGTCCCCGACCGACCATCCGGCTGCGCATCCCACCGATCACCACTTGACCGGCGTTCGAGCCGGAGCGCGCTCGCGCGCGGCCGGACGTCATCGAGGAGTTCCGTCATGCCCAAAATCACCTATGTCGCCGTCGACGGTTCCGAGCGGACGGTCGACGTCCCCGTCGGCACGAGCGTCATGCGCGGCGCGGTCTTCAACGACGTCGACGGCATCGTCGCCCAGTGCGGAGGCAACCTGCAGTGCGCCACCTGCCACGTCTACGTGGACGAAGACTTCCTCGACAGGCTGGAGACGGCGCAGGCCGCCGAGGACGACATGCTCGACTTCACCGCCTCCGCCCGCCGGCCCAACAGCCGGCTGAGCTGCCGGCTCCAGGTGACCGACACCATGGACGGCCTGATCGTCCGCCTTCCCGAACGGCAGAACTGATGACGGACCGAGCGTGGCCCGCGTCCGTCGTCGTCGTGGGGGCAGGGCAGGGCGGTTTCCAGACGGCGGCGTCCCTGCGCGAGTACGGGTACCGGGGACGCGTCACTCTCATCAGCGCCGAGGACGCGCTGCCGTACGAACGGCCGCCGTTGTCCAAGGCGTACCTCATGGGCAGGTCGGACAGCGCCCAGTTGTGGCTGCGGCCCGCGACGTACTACGTGCGCCAGTCGATCGACCTGGTCCAGGGAACCGTGACGGAGATCGACCCGGCCGGCCGTACGGTCCGCCTGGCCGACGGCACCGCGTACGCGTACGGCCACCTGGTGGTGGCCACCGGGGCCCGGCCGCGGATGCTCGACGTGCCGGGTGCCGGGCTGCGCGGTGTGCACACCCTGCGGACCGAACGGAATGCCGCGGCACTGCGGAAAGGCCTCCAAGCGGTCCGGCATGTCGTGGTGGTCGGGGCCGGGTTCATCGGCCTCGAATTCGCCGCCGCGGCGCGCACGTCGGGCTGCGAGGTGACAGTCATCGAGGCACGGGACCGCCCACTCGCCCGGGTCGTCTCGGCGCGGACCGCCGAGTGCTTCACCCGGCTGCACCACCAGCGAGGCACCCGGTTCCTGTTCGGCCGGGTCGTCGCGGCACTGCGGGGGGACGGCCGGGGACAGGTGACGGCGGTCGAACTGGACGGCGCCGACGTGCTGCCGGCGGATCTGGTCCTGGTCGGTGTCGGGGTCGGTCCGTGCACGGACCTGGCCACTTCGGCCGGCCTCCCGGTGGGCGACGGCATCGTCACCGACTCCCGCCTGCTGACCGCGGATCCGCACATCTCCGCCATCGGTGACTGCGCGGCATTTCCCCAGGTGCACTCCGGGAACCTGTCGCGGCTGGAATCCGTGCAGAACGCCGTCGGCCACGCCGAGTCGGTCGCCGCACGGCTGACCGGGGCGGCCGGCCCCTACGATCGACTGCCGTGGTTCTGGAGCGACCAGTTCTCGACGACCGTGCAGATCGCGGGAGTCGACGAGGGACACGACACCGAGGTGGTGCTCGGCGACGACCCCGACGCGTTCTCCGTACTCCTCTTCCGAGGGCGGACGCTGCTGACGGTCGAGTCCGTGAACCGTCCCACCGATCACCTGGCGGCCCGGCGACTTCTGGGGAGGAGAGTCGGGTTGACACCGGAGGAGGCCATGGCCAAGGGGTTCTCGCTCAAGGAGCACCTCGCTCGCCACGGTTGACGGCCACGGTCCCGTTGGCTGAGGACGCCGACAGCCAACGGGACCGCGCCTACGCCCGGCGCACGGACCTCGGGTGTGCGGGCGGCTCGGGACCGCCCCGGGGACGGCCGCCGCGGACAACCGCGGCCGGGGGAGTGGGCCAGTGGGCCCCGTCAGGGCTGCCGGACCGCGGAGACGTCGAAGTCGAGGGTGACTTTGGGGCTGACCATGGCCGTGGTCATGGCGTTCCAGTTCACACCCCAATCGTTGCGGTCGATGGTGGCGCTGCCCCGGGCGCCGATCCGGCAGTCTCCCCGGGGTCCGGTCTCCGTGCCGGTCAGCGTGAACACAACGGTGACCGGCCTGGTCACGGTGCGGATGGTCAGATCGCCGGTGACCCTGAAGACGTTCTCCTCGGCCTGCTCCACCCTGGTCGAGACGAAGGTGAGAGTCGGGTGGCCGTCGGCGTCCAGGAACTTGCCGCTGAGCAGATCGTCGCGCTGCGGCTTGCCGGTCCGGATGCTCCGCGTCCGGACCGTCAGCCGTATCTCGGACTTCGACGGGTGGCCGACGTCCAGGTACGCGTTGCCCTCGAACTCCTCGAACCGCCCGTGCACCCTGGTGGACATGGTGTGCCGGGCGATGAAACCGACGCGCGTACGTGTGGTGTCGAGGAGGTAGTTGCCTGACAGTTCGGCGGGTAGGGAGGTGATGGACATGCTGGGATGCTCCTGTGTGGGAAGAAGGCGTCAGGGATGCGGATGCGGCGCCTTGCCGCCTGCGCGGTCGACAGTGACTCGTGACCGGGTCAGTGAATTACTCCCAGGTCCAGATCGACGACGACACCGTAGTGGTCACTGGCCCACACACCGTCGCTGGGTTCGTCGAACACGCGCCTGGCGTCGACAACGTGGGCCAAGGTGTGCGGATGAGCGTGTGGCGAGCCGACGAGGACGTAGTCGAGTCGACGGTGGTGCCGTGGCTGGCGCACCAGACGAGCGATGTCCTCGGACGCGTTGGGGTTGTCCGTGGACCAGGTGTGGCCGGGCCCGGAACCCGCGACCTCCCACGCGTCGTGATAGTGCGTACTGCGTCCTGCGAGCGACTGCCGGCCGGTCAGGTAACGGATGCCGGCTGTGTCCGGGTCCGCGTTGAAGTCACCGGCCATGATCGTGGGCAAAGCCGTCCGGTGCCGGGCGTCCAGGTCGCTCAGGGCGAGCACCTGACGCTCGCGTGCCGCCTCCATGTCGAGCCGGAACGAGGTCGTGGGGGCGACGAACAGCACCTCGCCCAGATCCGGCAGCGGCACGTGGGCCGCCAGCGTGAGCCACGGCACGTCGGGCGCGTCCGTGCCCCGCTGGTCGAGGACTTCGACGATGCGATGCGGCCATCGGGTCGCGATCGCCGTGCCGCCGTACCGATCAGCGAAGGGCGGCGCCGCCATGGACACCTGCGACTGGTCGGTACCGTGCAGCCCGGTGCCGGCGATCAATTGGTCCAGTTGACCGGGCATGACCTCCTGGAACGCGACGAGGTCCGGAGCGCGTCGCCGTAGCTCAGCGTTGATCAGTGCCATGCGCGCGGCGCAGTCTCCCCGGGTGTTCCACACGTTCAACGTGAGGACGCGCAGCCTTGTCACTGCGAAGTTCCCTTCTGTCCGTGGCTCGGGTGGCGTATCGGGTCTCCTAGGCCCACTGGGCCCATTGGCCGGGCTGGTAGTCGCCGGCGGGTCGCTGGACGATGACGTTGAGGCGGTTGAAGGTGTTCATGACGGCGATGAGGCACACCAGGGCCGAGAGCTGTTCCTCGTCGTAGTGCAGCGCGGCGTCGGCCCAGGCCTCGTCGGTGACGCCACCGGCCGCGTCGGCGACGCGGGTGCCCTGCTCGGTCAGCTCCAGGGCCGCTCGCTCCGCGTCGGTGAAGACCGACGCCTCCCGCCAGGTCGCGACCAGGTGGAGGCGCACCGCGCTCTCTCCGGCGTGCGCGGCCTCCTTGGTGTGCATGTCAAGACAGAATCCGCAGCCGTTGATCTGGCTGGCGCGGATGCGCACCAGCTCCTGCGTGGTGGCCGACAGCGTCGAATCCGACACGGCCTTGCCCGCCGCGGCGACGTACTTCAGGAACTGGGCCGCCACCGGCTGGGCGAACAGGTTCAAACGGGCTTCCATGCTCTCTCCCCTCCCCACAGGGCCGTTCCACCGTGGAACGGCCGTACGTGAGTCGACGTTCTTACCGGTATGACGACGCGGCCCCAGCGGATGTGAGGTCGGCACGTCACCTCACATCCGGAGGGGCTGCGTCGTCATACCGGTGTGGCCTGGCCGGACGCGACCGAAGGAGTGGCGAGACATGAGCATTGAAACCGAGCCGGGAGGCGTTCGCCTCGACTCGACTCTGAGCACCATCATGAGCGAGCGACGTCGGCTCACCAATCTCGCCTACCGACTGCTGGGCTCTCTGGCCGACGCCGAGGATGTCGTGCAGGAGACGTACGCCCGCTGGTACACCCTGACCCAGGAGCAGCAGGAGGGCATCAAGTCGCCAGGCGGGTGGCTGACCAGGGTGGCCGGCCGCATCTGCCTCGACCAGCTCGGCTCGGCGCGGGCGCGGCGCGAGAGGTATGTGGGCGAGTGGATCCCCGAGCCGTTGCCCGATCGCGCGGAGTGGTCCGGCGGGAGGCCGGGCGGAGCCGCCACCGACCCGGCTGACCGTGTGACGCTCGACGAGTCGGTCACCATGGCCTTCCTCGTCCTGCTCGACGCGATGACGCCGGCCGAGCGCGTCGCGTTCATCCTCCATGACGTCTTCGGCTATCCCTTCGCCGAAGTGGCCGAGATCGTCGGCCGTACGCCGGGGGCCTGCCGACAGCTGGCCTCCGCGGCCCGCCGCCGTCTCCGCGCGTCCGAAGTGTCGGCGGCCCGGGCATCGCGGCAGGCCGCTCTCGTCAGAGACTTCAAACTCGCGTGGGAGGCCAAGGACATCGCGGCCCTTATCGACCTGCTCGACCCCGACGCCACGGGGGTCGCCGACGGCGGAGGCCTGGCCAGCGCAGCGCCCCGTCCCGTCGTGGGCAACGAGCAGATCGCGCGGTACCTGGTGGCCGTCACCGCGACGGCGGACGACCTGACGATCGTGGAACGCACGGTCAACGGTCAGCCCGGCCTGGTCGTCGAGCGCGGCGGTGTCACCACGGTGGTCATCGCGTTCCAAGTCGCCGGGGACCGCATCAGGAACTTCTGGGCCGTCGCCAATCCCGAGAAGCTGCGCCCCTGGACGACGAGCTGACGGGCGTACCCGAACGGGAGGCCCCCGCGGTCGGCTCTGCCCAAGCCGCGCAGGGCACCCTGCGGGTCAACGGCAAGGTCTATACGAATCCCCCAGGCTGCTACCCGGTCATGCCCCTGGACAACTGCACATCGACAACCTGACCAACGGCGATGTCAGCCCGGCGGGACACGACGTAAGGCCGTGAAGAGGCCTTACCCGAGTGGACCGGAGCGGCAGGCTGAGGCGGCGCGTGCCCGTTACGTGGCATCCCCTGGCGGTGAGACGCGCGCGGCCTGGCGGGACGCGGCCGACGTCTTCCGGCTGGATGCAGGGAAAGCAGAAACGGGTTTCCCAGGTCATCCACCTCGCCGAGATACGACGACTGATTACCCGCCTCACCGACCGACGCCCCATACTCGCTGAGCACACCCTGCACTGGTCACACCGGCGCCGACGACGTCAGCACCAGGCCCACTACCAGCCACTACAAACGACGCGGACGCTTCCCCGACCTGGCCATCAGTCACGGCAAGGGAGCGGGTCTTGCCCGCTCGCCGTTTGGGTGCACGCGCCAAGGACAGGCGAAGGGGAGATGCCGTTCGGCGGCGAGGGGCACCAACCGAGTACCGAGCACGTGGGAGGCCAGTGGTGGAGGAAAGCAACGGCAAGGGCAACGGACCGCTCGACCGTCCGGCGATGCCGCAGG
This sequence comes from Streptomyces sp. NPDC053750, assembly GCF_044544295.1. Lineage (NCBI taxonomy): Bacteria > Bacillati > Actinomycetota > Actinomycetes > Kitasatosporales > Streptomycetaceae > Streptomyces > Streptomyces sp. NPDC053750. Next base: position 85,720 of record NZ_JBITXB010000017.1, read on the forward strand.
AAGAGGCGGAGATCACTCCGCCCTACCGCTTCCAGCGCCAGCAGCGCCCCGGCCTGGAAGAACTGATGGAGGTGCGCCCGCGCTACCACGCCCCGAACTACCGAGGCTCCGGGAAACTCGCCGGGAAGGTGGCACTGATCACCGGAGGTGACTCGGGTATCGGCCGGGCGGTCGCCGTGCTCTACGCCCGTGAGGGAGCCGACGTCGCCATCGTGTACCTGCCCGAAGAGCAGCGCGACGCCGACAAGACCCAGGAGGCGGTCGAAAAGGAGGGCCGCACGTGTCTGCTGCTACCGGGCGACCTGTGCGATCCGGCGTTCTGCGCGGCCGTCGTCGAGCGCACCGTGGGGGAGCTGGGCGGTCTCAACGTCCTGGTGAGCAACGCCGCCTACCTCAACAGCCAGAACAGCCTGTCCGACCTGGCCGCGGAGGACTTCGACCGGGTCTTCAAGACGAACGTCTACGCCTACTTCCACCTGGTCATGGCGGCCCTGCCGCACCTGTCCCACGGCGACGCCGTGATCGCCACCGCGTCCGAGGAGGCGCTCAAGGGCAGCGAGATGATGATGGATTACGCCGCCTCGAAGGCGGCCATGGTGGTCTTCACCAAGTCCATCGCCTCCCACCTCGCCGAGCGCGGCGTCCGCGCCAACGTCGTCTCCCCGGGCCCCACCTGGACGGTGCTCAACCTGGCAGGACAGCGGTTCCCGGACGACTACCTGACCAACCTCGGCAGCTCGGCCCCCATGGGGAGGGTCGCCCAGCCGGAGGAGGTGGCACCGGCCTACGTCCACCTGGCATCCGACGCCGACTCCAGCTTCACCGTCGGCGAGGTCATCGCCATCACCGGCGGCCTGACGGACACCCGCTGACGATCCGCGCCCGGCCGCCCAACCGTACTGATCGTCGCAGGATGAGCCGAGCCACCGGCCTTGTGCCTGACCATCCGTGCGTTTCGAGGCCGATTGCGTGCTGGGTCAGGGCGTGCGGGGCGTGCCGGCCCGATGTGGGGCTCGGCTACCTCGAGGGGTGAGGGTGACGGGTGATCGCTGCGGGGAGTGGCGGGGCGTGGCTGACGAGGATCCCCGCCTCTGCGTGGCCGTCGTCGACCGGCTCACCTTCAATGGCACGATCATCGAGACCGGTGGTGACTCCTACCGCCTCGCCGGCGGCGGTCCCACCCGCTCAACCGGTCAAAGTGCCCTGGTGGAAGTACATCCGCCAGCCCGTCTCCGTCAGACGCCACACAGAGCTCCGCCATGCCCGGCGGCCCTGGTGGTCGGCGAAGTAGGTCAGGTGAACGATGCCCGGAGTAAGCGCGACGCCGGACATTTCGCTGACCTTGACCGGAGACTCCGGGGACACCGAGCCGCCGCTCGTCACCGTGAGGATCGACTCCACGTCCCACCGGCGTCCGGAAGCCCCGATCTCGGTGAACTCCGGATCCAGAAGCCCCAGGACACGGGCCGGGGAAGCACGCACCTCGGGATCGAGAAGCTCCATCTCCCCGTCAATGGCCGCCTGCACGGCGCGCTCACTCTCATCCGTCGTCATGCAGGAACACTATGGACGCTGCTTGCCAAGGCACAGCGAATTGACCACCCGACGCAGCGAGACTCATGCCGGGCAGTCCTGCGGCGCGGGTGGGGGTGGGGGGCAGGCGCTGCGGCTCGGCTTGCGGGCGGTTGTCTTCTTCGGCGCGGTCTTTTTGGCGGACGTCCGCCTGGTCGGTTGCACCACTGAGTCGGGCTTGTGCCCCCGCGGTCGGTCTTCAACCAGTCAGGTACCTCTTCCGGGTGCAAAGGAGACAGAACCCTGGGCTCCTCGGATGGAGTAAATCTGTTGCGGTCGCTGTAGACATTGCTGTCGGTGGAGGCTAGTGTTTTCGTTGTAGCCCAGAAGTCGATGGGCACGGCAGACATGAACTGCCGTGCAACAGGTCGAAGGAGCGGCACGGCAGCGGAGCGGCGGAGCCGGAAGTGACGGGTTCCTCCACTGGCTGCCGGGCCGGGCGGCCCCAGGGGCCGCACAGCAGTACCGCGTAACCCAGCAGTACAGACGGATCAACCGAAACAAGTAAGGAGCAGAACGCCATCAGGATCGCCCGGGCGAGGAAGCAGTCCGCCCGGGTACCGCAGACCCCGGATTGGAAGGTGGTCCCCGGTCACGCAGCCGCGATCCCCGCAGCCCCGCCCTCCCAGGCGGACCGCAGCGGAAGAAGAAGGCCGGCGTACGTCAGCCGGCAGATGGTGTTGAAAGCTCGGGGCCCGGGCGCCCTTCGGCGCCCGGGCCCCTCGACGCGTCCCCCGGAAGAAGAGGTCTATGCCCCCTCGCAGTACCCGCCCCGCCGTCCCTCTCGATGACGACGACTACCCCGCCTACACCATGGGCCGGGCCGCCGACATGCTCGGCACCACCCCCGCCTTCCTCCGCTCCCTGGGCGAGCACCGCCTGATCACCCCCCTGCGCTCCGAGGGCGGCCACCGCCGCTACTCCCGTTACCAGCTGCGCATCGCCGCCCGCGCCCGCGAACTCGTCGACGCCGGCACCGCCGTCGAAGCCGCCTGCCGGATCATCGTCCTCGAAGACCAGCTCGAAGAAGCCCGGCGCATCAACGAGGAGCTCCGCTCCCAGGCAGAGTGAGAACGGCACCCCGAGCGCGCCAGACACACACGAGAAGCACGCACCGCCGCACTGCCCGATCGGCCACGTGCAGACGCACCGCCCACCGGCGCCCCAGCACCCGCTCATCCAGTTCGCTTGTTGGGGCGCCGATAGTCATTCCGGCCTCTTCCTGCGCCGCAGCGTGAAGCGCGCTCACTGTGCGTACACCCCACCGACTCCGGCGCGAGTGTCTCCGCTCGGTCTGACGATCTCAACCAAGATCCTCAACCGAGGCTCTGGTCCGAGGACACAGCATTTCCCCCGCAGTCGGCCGCGATGAGCCGAGATCGGCCACCAGCGAGCCGGGGCGGCAGTCGCGTGTCAACGAACAGGCCACTGATCTGCTGGATTGCCTGCCGCACCGCAGATGCTTCCTATCGATCCGCCGAGTCGGCCACGGAACAGTCGAGGACCCGCCCGTCCACCGTGCCGATCAGTAGTCGCCCAGGGCAGATGAGCGTGAGCGACAGCGGTACCACGGGCTGGCCGCCGACCTCCAGTCGCTGCCGCCACAGCACCGTCCCGTCCCAGGTGCGCAGTGCCACCAGCTCACCGGAGTTGAAGGCGACGTAGATGGTGTCCTCGTCCCCGTCCAGGGCGGTGGCCGGGAAGTCGGCGGTGAACACCCAACGCGCGGCTCCGGCCCCGAGGCTCCGCCGTACGACGAAGGCGTTGCCGGGGAGTAGGCCCGCACCGTCGTGCACAGACCCCGCGTGCACCAGGTCCCGCGTCTCCCCGGTGCCGACCTCGATGCCCGGGCCGCCGAAGAGGTGCCGGGTGTGCTTGGTGTCCCAGTCGAGGGGGAACAGTCGTCGTACCACGGGCTCGGCGTCCGGGCCGGCCGGGTCGACGGCAACCACCCACTTGTTCCGCCATGGTTCTCTTTTCTCGCCCTGGAGTACGAGCAGTTGCCGACTGTGACGGATCGGAAAGGAGTGATTGAAGAGGTCGAATCCCCCCAGTGGCACGCGTACCTCCGGGGTTTCTCCCGTAGGGCTGACCAGCGCGGCCGGTTCTGAGTCGCGCCGGTCCCCGCCCGTGGAGCGGAGCACGAGCCAACCGTCGTCACGAGTGGTGAGCGCGGTGGAAAAGCCGACGGGGAGGGAGCCGAGCACCTTCCCGTCCGCGAGCGACACGCGGGCAAGGAGCGGTGGTTCGGCTACTCGTTCTCTGCCCACCCAGCGCGCACGCCTCCGCTCCACGTTGACCCAGACGTCGAGCTCGCCGGCCCTGACCACGAGCTGCCGCCCGCCCTCCTGGTCTGGAGCACGCCACTCCAGACGCCCATCAGGCAGCCATGCCTCAGCCAGCACGCCGTCCAGACAGGCCAGCACCCGTCCGTCCTGCAACCCGTGGACGTCCCACACCTGCCGGCGCGGCTCCCACCACGGCTCGCCAGCCAGCATGGCAAGCGACTCGACGCCCTGGCGGGTCGCCTCTTCCTTCGTGAGCTGCTCGAACTCGATCCACCGCCCGCTCAGTTCCTCCTGCTGAACCGACCCTTGAGCGACATTACTCCAGTCGGACCGCTCGATGACCACTTCGAACCCATGTGTATGCGCCTCGTCGGAGTCGGAGTCATCGGGTGGGGCCACGACCACCCGCAACGCCTGCTGGCTCTGCCATGCCACGTGCAACACCTCACGCGCGCCACGTATCACCGAGGTCAACCGCCCGGACCTCAGATCGAGCAGCAACAGCTCGCCCTCGAAGAAGTAACCCCCGTCGTACGACCCGGTCCCGATGGCAACGACCGGCAGCGCCGGGTGAAAGGCAAGGCAATGCACGGGCCAACGTGACTCCGCGATCCACCGGCATCGCAGATCGTCCGTGCCATAAACCCCCACCCGGTATGGCCGCCATCGATCTGTTGCGGTCCCGCACCCGGACCACTGCAGATACCCCAGATCGCCGCCCACACCAACGAGTCCCCGCTCCTTGCTGACGGTCACGGCCGAGGGCACGCCGATTTCGGCGAAGGACTGGGTGCCGAGCGTGCGAAGGATGGTCAGCGAACCGGACATATTGGTGGAACTCCCTGGTAGCTGAGGATCATTTTCGCCCCTGGTCACTGACCGAGCGCACCCAAGGATGCGGCGGGTTGATCGACTGCCACGGTATGAAGGCGACGATCTCGATTCTCGTCGCTGCGGACCTCGCGGTCCTCCAGCTCGCAGATCTTGCGCGTCCGTACCCGGGACATGTCCTCCAGGTGCACCTGATGGAACCGGATGCTGTGATCCTCTGTAGCGCCGACCACGTGGATCGGCACGGTGACCAGGCCGAAGCTGATCGCGCCGGACCAGATCGTTCGGGGCATGGCGGACCTCCAGGACAGCCCCGAGCAGGGCCAGCGTACGAGGCCCCCGACGTGCGTGCGAGAAGCATTGCGTCCATCTGGCTGCGTTGGGCAGCAGGTACTGTCTTGCAGGCCGCCGCCGCGGTGGCTCAGATGTCCCGGGAGGGACCAGCCAAGGTCGTGACCTGCGATGTCTGGCCGTCGCAAGTCGTTGACCTGTATGAATGCCCTTTCGGTTGTTTCCGGCTCGTGCTGGTTGATGCGGCCGGAAGTCCCAGGAAAGTCCGAGAGGACTCCCACGGGCAGGCGTCACTCTTTTCGGCTTGGCACGGGGCATGCGCGTGCATCCCGCAGCCTGGGCGCCAGGGGATCGGCGGTCGGCTCATGCCTTGGGTGACCGGGGGTTGTCTGGGGGGCAGGTGTCAGATCGCGACGATGACCAGGTGCTGTGCGGGACGGTGGCGGTGCCCGGCGCGGGTGAGGAAGACGAGGAGGCCGAGGAGGCCGGCGCCGACGTGGCCGAGTCGTTGCCGACGCTCCTCGGATACGGAATCAAGGAGGTCCCGTCCTCCGCTACCGCAGTGCCGTGGCGTTGGCGGGTGAGCCGACTCCACCCGTGAGGTGCAGTGGTTTGACCGTCAGGAGACTGTCCCAGCGGCCGGTGGCCCGGCAGTCGGCCGCCAGGGCTGTCAGGTTCCACAACTCGCCCAGGGGGAGCCCGAGTTTGGCGATCAGTTCCTGGTGCATCATGCCGGCGTCCTCGGGCGCGCTGTGCAGGAAGTCGCTGTCCGGCAGGACGGGCAGGACCTCCACGGCGAAGGTGTCGGTGGCCATCAGGGCGATGCGGTGGTCCCAGCACCAGGCGGCGAAGTCGCGGGACTGGGCGAAACCGGTGGCGCGCCGCGACTGTCTCGTTTCGGCGCGGGTGGCGGGGTCGGTGGTGAGGTACCACTGGGCCCAGCCGGTGTGGACGAGGACGAGGTCGCCGTCTTCGACTCGGGAACCCTGTGCGTCCAGTGCCGCGTCGAGCAGGTCCGGGGTGAGGGCGGGGCCGGCGGCGTGGTCGAGCGGGGTGCCGCGGTCGCGCAGCAGGCCGTCGATGTCGATGAGCAGTCCTCGTCCGGCCAGCGGTGTCTCGGCCCACAGCTGGACGCCCAGGCGTGGGCTGCGCGGGGTGATGTCCTCGTCGGGGACACCGTTGTAGAAGCCGTGTCCGGAGGCGCGACGGTGGCGCAGTCCGTCGATCTGGGTGCTCGCCTGGAGGTGGAAGTCGTCCAGGACGTCGTCGCGGGCCTGGTCGTGCTTGGCGGTGATGCGGTGCCGGGGAATGCCGCGTGCCTTGGACATGGGCGGGTCGAAGGCGTCGAGGGGGTAGTCGAGGTTGAGGGCGCGGCCGTCTCGTACGCACTGCGCGGCGCGCAGGATCTGCTGGGAGCCGGCGAGGTTGGCCATGCCGCGTTCGGGTTCGTCCTCGAAGAGGTGCCAGCTGGACCCGGGGGGCCCGTCGGTACGGCCGAGGAGTTCGTCGTAGGTCGGCAGGAGCGGCATGGGGGAGCCTTCGGTTTAGGGGCAGCGGGCGGCGATGGCCCCCGCCGCGTGGCGGACTTCGGTGATGATGCGGGCGTGGTCGGTTTCGGGCAGGTCGCTGCTGGGCCCGACGACGCTGAGTGCGCCCAGCAGGTGGCCGTCCTTGAGGACGGGGGCGCTGACGGAAGTGACGTCCAGGACGCGTTCGTCCTGGGACAGGGCGAATCCGTTCTCCTTGATGTCGCGCAGTTCGGTGATCAGATCCTCAGCGGTGACCTGCCGGCCGGAGGCCCGGGCGAAGGGTACGGCGGCGGCGACACAGCTCTCCTGTTCGTTCTCGGGCAGCCAGGCCAGCAATGCCTTTCCCGCGCCCAGGTGGAGGGGCAGCTTGTCTCCGATGGGCAGTTGGTAGCGGAGCGGGTTGCGGCCCTCCACGCGGGCGATGGGCACGCGAGCGGTTCCGACGCGGACGAACAGGGTCGGGGTGAGGCCGGTGGTGGCGGCCAGTTCCTGGAGGATGGGCAGGGCCACGGGGGTGAGCCGGTTGTTGACCAGGAAGGCATGAGCGGTGGCGACGGCGGCGGGGCCGGCCACGTAGCCGGTGTCCTCCTTGGCCGCGTAGCCGCGGTCGACCAGGACGTTCAGGATGCGCTGGGCGGTGGCCACGTGGAGGTCCGCACGGCGGGCGACGTCACTCAGACGCAAGGGCAGACGGGCGTCCTCCAGGACGCCCAGCACATCCAGGGCCCGGTCGACCGAACGCATGGTGCTGGCGGAGGTGGTGGCCATCGGCGGGTCTCCTGTGGCAGTCGGCGTGGCACTCGGTGTGCCGTAGTCCGATAAGAGTTATCAGACTGCCGCTGTCGGTAGGCGCGGTCGCCCCCCTGTGCGGCTCAGGCCCCCGCCTTGACTACGCGTGATGGCTGCCGGCGGGCTGCAGTTCCTTGGCCGGGTCGGAGCTGTCCGGTGCTTCCTCGGGTGTCAGGTAGGACAGGAGGAAGGCGATCAGTCCGCTGATGCCGGCGACGACGAAGGTGGGCGGTCCGGCGTGCTCCTCCACGGCGGCGACCCAGCCGGCGTCGCCGACGACGAGACCCAGGGTCTGGCCGAGGACGAGGAGGAGGCCGCCGGCGAGGAAGCCGATGAGGGTGAGGCGGAAGAGGAACTGGAGCTGTCGGACGGGCATGGGGGCCTCCGGTTCAGACGGGCAGGACGCCGGTGGCCACGGCGGCGCCGATGAGCAGGATCGGGATGCAGTAGTAGGTGAGCAGGGGGACGAAGGTGCGGGACGGGTCCACGCCGGCGATGCCGCTGGCGACGTAGATGGGCGCTCCGGACGGGGGTGAGGCGCCTTCGGTGGAGGCGAAGATCAGGACGGCGACGCAGGCGGTGGCCGGGGAGACACCGGCGCCCATCAGCGCGGAGACCGCGACCGGGCCGATGGCGGCCATGGTGGCGCTGGCGGTGAGCGGGATCGCGACGCCGACCACGAGGACGCCGACGAGCAGGGCCATGACCCACAGCGGCGCGTCCATGCCGGAGAGCAGTTCGGTGAGCTGCTCGGGCAGGCCGAGTTCGCCCAGGGCACCGGCCGCGGCGAAGGCGGCGATGATGGTGACGCCGAGGACACCGAACTTCGGGGCCGCCCCGCCCAGCAGGCCCCACCACGCCTTGCCTGTGCTGGGCAGGTGGCGACGGCCGAGTACCAGGACCAGGGCAATCATCAGGACCGGTATCCAGGTGATCAGGCTGATCATGTCGGACATCTTCACGCCGTCCGTCCACCGACCCAGCGCACCGGCGAGCGGCCCGCGGGTCAGCAGCAGCGGCACCGCGATGCCGCCGAACAGCAGCAGACTCGTCCAGCCCGCGCCCAGGGTGCGGCGCAGTGGCTTGAGTTCGCCGGTGTCCACCGCCTGGATGCCGTGCCGGCGGACCATGACGAACGCGGCGACGAGCCGGTAGCCCAGGCACCACAGTCCGCCCAGGAACAGCGGCAGCACGATGTCGTCGGTGGACACCACCGAGGCGACACCGGCCGAGCCCATGAGGATGAACATGGTGGAGCTGAAGGGGAAGGTGACACCCATGCCCGCGCCGCCGGCGGCGACGGTGGCCGCGAGTTCACCACTGACGCGGGAGCGCTTCATCCAGGGAATGGTCACCGAGCCGACGGCCGCGGTGACCGCCGCCCCCACGTGCGCGATGGCACCGAACACACCGGCGGCCACGGTCGAGGTGTAGATGGGGCCGCCGCGCAGACGGCCGAGCAGCGAGTTCAGGATGTCCAGGAGGTGGTCGAGAACCGGGGTGCGGGCCAGCACGTAGCTCATGAACACGAAGGCCAGGGCGGCGAAGGTCACCTCCTCCTGCATCGCCTCGGCGAGACTGCTCCAGAGCACATGGAAGATGTCGCCGCCGGAGAACAGGCCGGTGACCAGGAAGCCGACGATCAGCGCCTCACCGATGTTGCGCTTGAGTACGGAGTTCCACACGAGGATGGCCGCGATGTAGCAGCCCAGCGCCCATACGGCGATCACGACTCTCCTCCGCTGGTGGCCTGGCCGCCCGCGGTGGCACGGATCCGGGCGCGGCGGTCGGCCTCGTCGGCTTCGACCGCGCGGGCGGCGTCGAGCACCGACCTTGCCTTCTCGGCGGCGACCACGGCAACTCCGTCGCTGTCAGCGACGACCAGGTCACCGGGGCGGCAGACCAGCCCGCCCACCGCCACGGGCACGTTGACGTGTCCGGGGCCGAACTTGTAGGGCCCGGCCGGGGTCACCGCCCGCGCCCACACCGGGAAGCCGATCTCGGCCAGCACGTCGACGTCACGTGCGGCGCCGTCGAGGACCATGCCCACCACACCGCGGGCCTTGGCGCGCTCGGCGATCAGCTCGCCTATCAGGGCGCGGGAGGTGTCGCCCTCGCCGTTGACCACGATGATGTCGCCGGGCGTCGCGATCCTGACGGCCTCGTGGATGGCCTTGTTGTCGCCGGCCCGCGTCCACACCGTCAGGGCCCGCCCGGTCGCCCGTGCTCCCGGCCACAGCGGCCGGATGCCCGAGTCGAGCAGGGCGAGGCGGTCGACCGCGTCGCCGATGTTCGCCGTGGCCACGTCCTGGTGCGCGGCCAGGAGTTCGTCCGTGACCTGCGGTATGTCACGCAGCCCCTCGGGACGGGCGGCCAGCTGGTGCACATGGCCGATCGCGCGGGCGAGTTCGGCGTCCAGGTCGAGGTCGGCCATGAGGTCCGCGGCGGCCGATGCCTCGAAGGCGCGGCGCACCCCGTGCTTGGCGGTCCCGGTGTACAGCCGCTCCAGCGTGCTCTCGCCACCGGCCAGCTCGGACGCGATCTGCTCACGCACCCACGTCTCGTCCCCCGCGGCGCGGCCCGCCTCCACGGTCTGCACGATGATCGCGCCCAGGCCCTTCATGAACACGCTGCGCAGCAGCTTGCGGGCCGAGGCGGCCCCCGGCTCGGAGCCCAGGTCCTCCACCGGCGCCCCCAACGTGCCGAAGTGGTCGGCGACCTCGGTGGCACCCGGGCCACTGGTCACCAGTGCCGTGCGGTGACGGTACGTGGGGACGGAACCGATCACCGACACGTCCGCGAATACGGCCTTCGACGAGGCGGTGACGGCCTGGGCGATCTCCCCCTTCAGTCCGGGAGCGGCGGCGTTCATGTCCGCGTACACCGTGGCGGACCCCAGGTGCGGAGCTGCCTCCCGGGCCACTGCGAGCGCCGCCTTCGCCCCGGTCAGTCCGAGGACCAGGTCGCAGCCGCGCACCGCGGCCTCGATACTGCCCGCTCGCGCGACGCCCTCCGGAGTGGGCACGTCTCCCGGGTCGTAACCCGTCACCGACCAGCCGTTCTCCAGAAACCCGGCGGCATAGAGGCTTCCCGCCTCGCCCAGTCCCAGCACTCCGACGCGCATGCGTGGTCTCCTTGCCACCCGCACAGGGGATTATCATTGCGTGATAACGCTTATCGTTTAGTGAGCAGTTGGATGTTGCCTGCGCGTGAAGCGGGCGTCAAGGGCTGGAGAATGATCGATCAAACGCCCTTCAGGTATGAAGCGACGAAGGCAGCCGCCGATGCCGGCCGCCTTCGAGGCACAGACGCACCGGGATGCGGGTGTCGCCCACTTGGGACTCCTCTCGGAATGACTTCAGGCGCCGCCAGCAGACCGGCGAACAGCCCAGGGCGAGGAGGCTTCCTGGATGTCGTCGCGGATCTCCCAGCGGATCCGCATACGGCGGAACCAGTGGAGGTGGGCGAACATGCGCTCCACACGCCAGCGTTGAGTGTCGAGCCGGGAGCCGGGTGGTGGCCGCAACCGCCCTCGCCCGGCATCACGGCCGGGCGGCGCCGGCTGGCGGTCCTGCGCGCCCGGTGGGACGACGCCTGGGACGACGGAGGCTTTCTCCACGACCGCTGGGGGGATCTGCGCCAGGCCCCGTCCTCGGCTGGCACGGCATGGCGAACTGGGTAAAGGCAGCGATCCGACTCGCCGGGATCTCTCTTTCATCCTGCGACTGGACGGCGCGACCGACGCCTTGGCCGACGCGCTGCGCAGCCTGCTGAACGCAGTGCCGCGTGTGCAGGTCGGCGCCGACACCTCCGACGGCGTTTTCGCCGTGATCGACCAGCCGATCCGCTCGTGCATCGCTGCCCACTCCGCCGCGCTGCCGATCAACGCCTCCACCGTCTACACCGTCTGGCAGCTGGTCGGCACCTTCGGTTTGGTCGGCGGCTTCTTCCGCAGCAGTGGCGCCCGTCTCACCTGGACCGCGTGGGGCGCGACCAGCATCGCCGTGATCTACAGCGCTGCGCCCGCCGACGGCCGCACGATCGCTACCGGGCTGGCTGTGCTCGCCTGGACTGCCGCCTCCACGTTCGCGTTGCGCGGGCTGACCCTGAGCCCGGCGTACTTCACGCACATCCACAACGCCGGTCACCAGATCGAGCCGCACCTGTACCTTCCGGCCCCGGCCACTCCGCCGGCCGACGACGCCCCGGCCACCCCGCACCGGTTCCAGAAGCGCTGACCCGCCGCCCTGCCTGGTCCTCGCCCGCCACTGCGCGGGCGAGGACCAGGCAGGCCGACCGGCCGGGGCGGGGGGGGGGGGGGGGGGGCGGGGCCCCCCCCCCCCCCCCCCCGCCCCGGCGCCCCCCGGGGGCCCCCCCCCCCCGGCGGGGCCCCCCCCCCCCCGGGGGGGGGGGGGGCCCGGGCCGCCCGACCGGCCACCCACCCACCCACCCACCCACAACATCCACGCCCTGTCGGCGGACCTCCCGCTGGTTGGGCGCAGCACTGTCCGCCAGGGAGCAGGTGATGCCCCGCCCCCGGAAGAAGTGCCGCCGCGAGATCACGAAGGTGCCGCGCAGCGACGCGATGCTGCCGGAGTTCGACCGGCGCGCTTGTCCCGAGGGCCTGGTCACCCGGCGGCAGTTACGGGAGAAGGGTCTGAGCCCCGGCGGGCACGGCCCGGTCGCGGGACCTTGCCGTATCCGAGCACAGCCCTAGGCTGAGTCTGGCACCACTCCCACCAGGCCCAGCGCCCAATCACCGAACGAAGAAGAACGGGTCCCATGAGGTCCGCGATCGTGCTCCTACTGCGGTCGCATCATGTGCAAGTCCTCACCCCACGCGTCCAACACCGCGCTGTGCCCAGATCGCCGGGCCACCGCCTCGACCTGGGCAAAGAGGCCACGCTGGATTGACACATCACCTGTTGCCGAGATGCTGTCCGCAGCGTCGAGCAACTCGGCGGTGTCCCAGCCGGGCAGCGGAAACCGGGCAAGCTCCCATTCCAGATACTTGTTAAACGGACGGGGTCGACGGTCGAATGCGAAAAGCAACTCGAACAGGAACCGGATGCTGTCGGCGGCATCGAGCCTGGATGCAAGCGCATGGCCGTCTCGCGCGTTCTTGGCCGAGCGGTAGAGGGAGTTGGAGTAGGCATCGAGCCATTTGCCCGCCTCTCGGAAGGCTTCATCGGCGCCAAGCCGTGCCTTATCAGCGAGGATCCGGGCGATGCCGCCGTCGAGCCGGTCGAGTACGACCTTGCCCCGCGCGAGTGCGTAGCGATCAAAGCCTGGCATTCCAGTCGTGCTGCGGAACTCGTCCAGGGACACGATGACGAGGTCGAGTTCCGTGGTGCGGTGACCAGCGAACCGGGAGAGGTCCGTCTTCCGGCCCTCGTCGAGAACGACGTACAGGTCGTGGTCGGAGTGCTCGGTGGTCATGCCCTGGTGGGCCCGAGAGCCTTTCAGGACGAGGCCGACGACAGCCGGGTCGGCGGTCGCGAGTTCAACGAACGCGTCGTAGGTGAGGGCTTTGTGAGCAGTCATGGTTGAGCTCCGGATGTGGTGATGATGGGAATGCCAGCCACGCGGTCCCGAACGCATCGGGCCGCTCACCGTCTGCAGCGGGGCTTAGCCACCGCCCGGAAGATCAACGCACATGCAGACACTACCGGCCGGCCAGCCAAGTGGTCAGCAGTTCCTGGTCGGTGACCGGTACGACGTGTTCCCTGGTGAGCTGGTAGCCCTTGCCGATGTCGTCGCTGCGGACCTCGCGGTCCTCCAGCTCGCAGATCTTGCGTGTCCGTACCCGGGCCATGTCTTCCAGGTGGACCTGCTGGAAGCGGATGCTGTGGTCCTCGGTCGCGCCGACCACGTGGATCGGCACGCTGGCCAGGCCGAAGCTGATCGCGCCGGACCAGATCGTTCGGGGCATGGCGGACCTCCAGGACATCCCCCGAGCAAAGCCAGCCTACGAGGCTCCTGACGCGTACGCGCGGCTTCGAGCATGCACTGGTTTGGACGCCCACGTTGGGCTGGTGCAGAACAGATCCCTGCTGCGACCGACCGGTTCCTCCTCGGATTCCACTCGTTGATCATCACGCGACCTGACCAACCGCCCCGAGCACGGTGCTTGCCCCGGACAGGCGGCGCCGCTGGTGGTTGCGTCGGGGCTGACGTGGGCCGGTTGCACCGATCTGTTGTGCTGGATGTTGCGGCGAGGGGTGCGCCTGGCTAGTAGGGAGGGGTAGGTCTCCCGTGGCTCACCTGAATGAGACACATCTGAGTGTCTGGGGAACCGTCGCTCTTGGGCCTTCTGACCAGTCTGTCCGGCAGCGCCCCGTGGGGCGGTATCGGGTGCCACGCCTCGGCGTGTATTGGTTTCGCATCACCGCCTGTATGCCGGGGTCGCCCGGCTCCGCGCGCGAGATACCAGTCGGACTACCGAGGGGCGGCAGGCAGCCCGTCTGCGCGGGTCGGGCCCGCTCAGGGCGGATAACGGGACAGCGCTGCAAAGCGCTGAGCAGCCTCGGAAAGGTCCCAGTCACCTACTCGTTTTCGAGCAGCTACCGCGATGCGTGGCCGAGCACGGCGCGGCCAACGGCCTGAACGATGTGCAGAACTACCTGGCCGACCTGCAACAGACGACGCTGTGCCTGCTGACGAGTCACGGTCTGGACGCCATGCAGAACAGCGAGGGTCGGCCGGAACGGCTACAGGTCGAGGGGACCGTGCCGGGCAGGGCGGGCCAGAGCGGGCAGACCCTTCCCGCCGGCCAAGCGCCGAAAGCACAGCCGAACGCGTGGTGGGTGCCGATGCGTAACGGTGCCGAACGGTTGGGGGTACTGCACATCACCACGCCGGACGCGGCGGTGCGGACCATGGAGGACATGCGCTCCCTCGCAGATCTGGTAGTCCTTCTGGTGGTGAGTAAGCGGGCGCTCAGCGATTCCATCGACATCGAGGGCGTCACCGCACCGGCAAAGCAGTCGCAGTACTCCTACGACCAGGCCGGCAACATCCTGTCGCTCTCCGACATCGCCGGCACCACCCCCCGACACACAGTGCTTCGCCTACGACACCGCCCAGCGGCTGTCCGAAGCCCGGACCCCGGCGGCCACCCAGTCCGAGGCCACCGGCTCCGGCACCGTCGGCGCCACGATGAACGGCGCCATGCCGACGGCCCGCTCTGCCGCCCCGTGTACCAAGGCGCTGGGAGGCCCGGCTCCGGTCCCGGTACTGGAAGACCTACACCACCGACGCAATCGGCAACCGCACCCAGGAAGTCGTCCACGACACCGGCCTCGACCCGACCAAGGACATCACCCGGACCTTCCCCTACGGCGACAACGCCGGTCCGCACGCCGTCACGAAGGTCGTGGAGAACACCCCGACCGGCGACCGCCAGTCCCAGTACACCTACGAAAAGGCCGGAAACACCCCCACCCCCACCCTCGGCGGCGACACCCAGACACTGGACTGGATCTCCGAGGGCAAACTCACCAAGACCACCGAGGCCAACGGCAAAGAGACGACGTACCTCTACGACGCCCCTGGCGAACGCGTCGTGCGCCGTGGCGCCACCGCAACCACCGTCTACCTGCCCGGCATGGAGCTCAAGCTCCCCAACGGCGGCACCAACGTCCGAAGCGACCCGCTACTACAGCTTCGCCGACCAGACCATCGCAACCCGCGAGAACAACGGCACCCTGCCCTTCCTCGGATCAGACCACCAGGGCACCAGCAGCCTGGCGCCTCGGCGGCGAGCTCGGCCCGGACGACGTCGTCGGTGTCCGGGTCGTACGCGGTGCCCGGCGCCGCGAGCTCTCCGGCCGAGGAGAGCCGCCGCCCTGGCTCACCGCCTCCACCTTCTCCAGGAAACCGTCTGAACGACCGCACCGAACGGGCAGACTGGCAGCCGACCGAGGAGCCGAGCGGAAGCCGTTGGGGGAGCTGGAATGAAGTACGCGATGCTGGTGGGACCGGGCGCCGCGCCGGACGGCGCGGCCCGGCTCGAGGTGCCGGACGGCGCCACCTTGGACGACACCGCCGACGCGCTCGACCTGCTGCTCGCGACCCGGCCGACGCCGGATCGTGTGGTCCTCGTTGTGGGCGGCACGGTCGTCGGGGTCACCACCCGGGCCCACCTGCGCACCGTGCGCGCGCTCGGGGTCGTGCGGGGCGCGGGCGAGGAGGACCGTGGCCGCCAGCCGGTCGAATCCACCCAGTACACGCTGCTGACCTTCCGCTGCCCGTCCTGCGAGCGGACGGCCTGGACGGCCTTCTACGACGAGCGGTACCGGCCGACGTGCGAGACGAACGGCCACGGGCCGATGGAACTGCGGTGAGCCGCCGATGAGCCAGGCCGGCCTCGCCACCGTCGCCACGGCACCCGCGGGCCTCGCCTCGGGCAGCTCCGGACGGTTCTTCCTCGTCTCCTACCTCCCCACCTACGCGGGGGCGTTGAGCATTCTGTGGCTGGTCTGGGCGGGCGCCCCCGGCGGCGCCCTGTCCATGCGCCGTGCCTGGCGCACCGCCGCCGGACTCGGCGTCGGCGAGATCGTGCTCATCGCCGCCGGCATCACCGTCGTCGCCGTCGTCTTCCAGCCCCTGCAACTGGCCATGGTGCGGCTGCTCCAGGGCGGCTGGTCCGACGCCCTCGGCGCGGGGCTGTGCCGCGCCCGGCAGCGCCGCCGCAAGGCCCGGCTCGAACGCCGTACGGTCCTGCCCCCGGCCACGGACGACGGGACGCCGGCGGAGGTGACGGCGGCCGCTGTGCAACGAGCCGGTGCGGCCGCCGCGCGACTGCGCCGCCGGTATCCGCTGCCCGACCACCTTGTCCGGCCCACCGCCCTGGGCAACGTCCTGACCGCCACCTTCGACACCGCCGGCCGCGACCACGGCTGGGACGCGGCGGTGGCCTGGCCCCGGCTCTACCTGGTCCTCGGCGACCGGTCGCGCGCGCTCGTCGACGACTCCCGCGACTCCCTCGACGGCGCCGTGCGGCTAGCCGTCACCGGGGGAGCCACCGCGCTCGCCGCCGCCGTACTGCTGTGCTCCAGCGGGTGGTGGCTCGCCCTCGCCCTGACCCCGCTGGCCGTTGCCCGCCTCGCCTACCACGGAGCCGTCCAGGCGGCCGTCGCCTACGGAGACGCCGTACACACCGCATTCGACCTGCACCGCTTCGACCTGCTGCGGGCTCTGCACCTTCCGCTGCCAGCCGGCCTCGACGAGGAGCGCACCCGGGCCTCGGCCCTCTGCGCGTCCTGGCGACAGGGGCTGCCGCCGCCGGACACGTACGAACACCCCGAAGTACCGCCCGCCGTCTGACCCTTCGAGGCACCGGCCCGCGCCGAAGCGCAATACCGTGGCCCCATGTCAGCGATGGGGGAGCACCGCCGCAACAACCGCGTCCAGGCTCTGCACGAGCGCGGACTGCGGGAACTCGACGCCTACATCCGCTCCCGCGACCCCGCCGCCCTCGAACGGGCCCGGATCGTGTTCCACACGACCGTGGCCTCGCTCGGCCCGCACACCCCCGACCGGCACGTCCATTTCCGGAACCTCGCCTACACCGAGGAACTGACCTACGAGGAGACCGGCGCCCCCGGCCCGCTGGAGGACGCCGTCGCGCCTACCGTCAGGCGCTCGCCGAGGCTCCCGCCGGCCACCCCTACCGGCCCGCCTACGCCTACGGGCTCGGACGCGCCCTGCGCCGGCTGCACGGAGCGACCGGCGACCCCGCCCACCTCGACGAGTCCGTCGAGTGGCAGCGGCGGGCCCTGTCCGGCGAACCGGGCGCCCGGCTGGAGCCCGCCGCCCAGCTGGCCGGCCTCGCCGAGACGCTCTTCGACCGCAACCGCGTGACCGGCGACCGGGGGGACCTGGAGGAGTGCGTGGCGCTGTACCGCCACGCCGTACGGCTCACGCCCGAGGCCGAACAGGAGGACCTCGCGATCCGGCTGGTCAACTTCGGCTCCGCGCTCGGCGCGCTCCACAAGGCGACCCGGGACCCCGGCCACCGCGACGAGTCCATCGACGCCCACTCCCAGGCCCTCGCCCTGCTGCCCGCCAACCGCCCGCAGCAGCGGCAGGCCCTTCTCGACGCCCTCGCACAGGCACTACAGGACCGCTACGACACCACCGGCCGGCTGGAGGACCTCGACACGGTGATCGCCCTGCGCCTGCGCGCCGTCTCGAACACCGACCCCGGCACCACCGACCACGGCGAGGCCGCACTGCAGGCCGCGGATGCGCTCCTCGACCGGGCCGTCACGACCGGCCGGCCCCACTTCGCAGACCAGGCGATCGCCGTACTCCGGCGCGCCGTCGCCGGCCGACCGCCCGACAGCGCCGAACGCGCCGTGCTGACCGGCCTACTCGGATCAGCGCACGACACCCGGTACGACCTGACCGGGGAGGCCGCCTGTCTGGACGAGGCCGTCGCCCTGCTCCGAGCGGCCGTGAACACACCCGGTATCGGGCACCACAACGCCTGCGGCCTGCGCACCAAACTCTCCTCCGCCCTGCGGACCCGGCACTCGGCGCGCGGAGACCTCGCCGACCTCGAAGAGGCGATCGCCGTGCACCGCGACGCACTGGCCACCGGGGCCGACCTGGACGCGGCACACCGGGCCCTCCACCAGGCGAGCCTCGCCGCGGGCCTGAACCAGCGCTTCGGCGTCCACGGCGACATCACGGATCTCGACCGGTGCGCCGAACTGTGCCGCCAGGCCCTGCTGGTACTGCCCGAGAGAGACACGAACCGTCCGGTCGTCCTCGTGCTGCTCGGCGACACCCACCTCGCCCGGTTCTTCCACACCGCCCGTCCGGAGGCGCTGGGCCCGGCGCTCGGCGCCTTCCGGCGGGCCCTCAACGCCGCCGACCCCAAGCTGCGGGCGACCGCGATGAGCAACCTCGCCCGCGCCCTCCTCGCCCGCTTCGACCACGCCGACGGCACACCGGCCGACCTGGACGAGGCGATCGGCCTGCAACGCCACGCCATGCACCTGCTCCCCACCCAGCGGGAGGTGACCGGAAACAACCTCGCCCAGTCCCTGCGCAGCCGCTACGAGATCAGCCACGACCTCACCGACCTCGAGGAGGCCGTCGCCCTCCTCCGCACCGTCGTACGGGACCGCCCCCGCGACGACCCCGACCGGACCAAGCCCGGCACGGCCCTCGCCGAGGGCTTGTACAGCCTGCACCTGCGGACCGGGGACCGCGACCTGCTCACCGAGGCCCTCACCGTCGCCCGCGACATCACCACGGTCACCTCCGCCCCGGTGCGCGACCGGCTCGCCGCCCACGTCACCTGGGGTCAGGTGTCCGGCGTACTGGAGGACTGGGAGACGGCGTGGCGCGCCCTGCGCACGGCCACGTCGCTGCTGCCCGAGCTGGCGACGCGCAGCCTCACCCGCAGCGACCAGCAGTACGCTCTGGCCCGCCTGCCGGGCATCGCGGCGGAGGCCGCCGCCTACGCCCTCCAGGCCGGACGGCCCCAGGAAGCCCTGGAAGTCCTCGAACACGGCAGGGGAGTGCTCCTCGGCCGGCTGCTGCGCACCCTCGACCTCGACCTCGACCGGCTGCGCCGACAGGCACCCGCCCTGGCCGACGAGTTCCTGCGGCTGCGCGAGGAGGAGACCGGTGCGCCGGCGGGCCCCTCCGTACCGACGGCCTCCACCGAACAGGCCGCCGAACGGCGTCGCGCCCACGCCGCCGCATGGCAGCGCCTGCTGGGCCGGATCCGGGCACTGCCGGGGTTCGACGGCTTTTTGCGCCCGCCCCCGGCCGAGGAGATCCTCCGGCAGGCGGGAGACGGACCCGTCGTGCTCCTCAACATCAGCATCCGCTGC
Source organism: Streptomyces sp. NPDC053750 (assembly GCF_044544295.1). Lineage (NCBI taxonomy): Bacteria > Bacillati > Actinomycetota > Actinomycetes > Kitasatosporales > Streptomycetaceae > Streptomyces > Streptomyces sp. NPDC053750. The sequence continues at coordinate 104,872 of NZ_JBITXB010000017.1, forward strand.
GACGCCGTCATCGTGGCCGACGGCACGATCGACGTCCTGCCGCTGAAGGTGCGCTCCGGCACCGTGGCCGAGCAAGTCGCCGTCTTCCTCGACGCCACCCGCGCCGCCTCCCGGACCGGAGCCTCCCTCGAGGAGATCTGGTCCGCGCAGGAGACCCTCTCCGGCGTACTGGAATGGCTGTGGGACACCGTCACCGGACCCGTGCTCCAGCGCCTCGGCCACACCGAACCCCCCGCCCCCGGGGAGGCGCCCCGGCGGATCTGGTGGTGCCCGCAGGGCACGCTCGCCTTCCTGCCGCTGCACGCCGCCGGCTACCACGGCCCCCGGGCCGACCCGGACCGGCCGCGCTGCGCACTCGACCTCGCCGTCTCCTCCTACACCCCGACCATCGGCGCCCTGCACCACGCGCGCCGACGTCCCGAACCCGCCCCGTCAGGCGCGCGGCCACCCCTGGTCGTGAACATCCGCGACACGCCGGGGGCAGCGCCCCTGCCGAACGCCCCGCACGAAGCGGAAGCGGTACGGACGCTGCTGCCCGGAACGATCCCGGCACGCCTGCTGACCGGCGCCGAGGCGACCCGCGACCGGGTCCTGGAGGCCCTGCGCTCCAGCCCGTACGTCCATCTCGTCTGCCACGCCGTCACCGACCCGCACGACCCCTCCGCCTCGCGCATCCTCACTCACGACCACATCGAAAGGGCGCTCACCGTCGCCGACATCTCCACCCTGCGGCCGATGGGAAACGGCCTGGCGTACCTCTCCAGCTGCTCCACTTCCGGGACCCGCCCCGAGCTCGCGGACGAGGCGATCCACATCACCAGCGCCTTCCAACTCGCCGGATACCGCCATGTCGTGGGCACGCTGTGGCCCGTGACGGACGAGATCGCCCCGCGCATCGCCCGGTCCTTCTACGGCCGGCTCCCGCACGGCGCCGCGCACGCGCTGCACGCGGCCGTCCGGCAGGCGCACACGGAGCATCCGCTGCTCCCGTCGCTGTGGGGAGCGCACCTCCACATCGGCCCGTGAGCGTCGGCCCGCATCAGGGTGTGTCCTAGCCCCGGGCGGCGCGGACCATGCGCAGGTTCTCCCGGGCCTCCGCCGTGCGAGGGTCGGCCGTGCCGTAGAGCCGTTCGTAGCCGGCGACGACGAGGCGGCACTCCTCCTCTGCCTGGGCGTGCCGGCCCGCGTTGAAGAAGGTGGCGGCCAAACTGGTGCGGTACTCCAGGACGTCCGGATGGTCGGGGCCGTGCAACCGCTCCATGCCCACGACGGCCGCCCGCAGCTCCGCCGTGGCCTCCTCGACCTTGCCGAGCGCCTGGAGCATGGCGCCCAGGGTGGCGTGTGCGGAGAGGGTGTCCGGGTGGCCGGTGCCCTTGATCTTCACCGACTGCCGCACCGCGTCGCGCATCGACCGCGCGGCCTGGGCGACATGCCCCAGGTGGTACTGGACGGCGGCGTGGTTGATCCGGGCCGTCAGGGTCAGCTCCGACTTCCGGCCCAGCAGCCGCTCGGCGTCGCGCAGCACCGAGAGGTAGAGCGCCCCGGCTTCCTCCAGCGTGCCTCGGGCTCGCAACACCCCGGCCAGGGTGTTCCGACTGCCGAGCGTGTCCTCGTGCTCGGGCCCCAGCACCCGCGTTCGGCGTTCGAGCGCGGTGCGCGCCAGTCGCTCCGCCTCCTCGTGCCGCCCCAGGGCGAGCACGACGAGGGCCAGATCCCCCAGGGCGGTGAGCGTGTCCGGGTGCTCCGGGCCCAGTGTCGCCTCGCGCCGGGCGAAGACGGAACGGCGCAGCCGCTCCGCGTCCTCCGGCCGTCCACGATCCCGTAACAGGGAGGCGAGAGCGGTCTCCGCCGCGAGGGTGTCCGGGTGGGCGGGTCCCAGGTCCGCCCTGCGCTCCGCCACGACCCAGCGGAAGACCTCCTCCGCCTCGTCGAACTCTCCCTCCTGGCGGAGCTGCTCGGCCAGCTCGAACGAGAGCCGTACGACCACCGGATGGTGCGGGCCGTGTTCGCGCGCGAGATGCCCCAGCTTCATGCGCGTCATCCCCGACGGCGTCAGGGAGAGCTTCACATTCATCACGGGGACGCCGTCCTCGCCCTCGCGATGGGTGATCCGGTACGAGCCCAGGCCTTCCAGCTCACCTTCGTCGGCGGCCGCCCCGTCCGGTGCCGGTGACGGCCCGGGCACGGGGGCCGAGGAGGGTTGAGTCCGTGCGGCCGGGCTCTCCGTCCCCGAGCGCGCGCCCCGTCCGCGCCGGTGGAACGGCCACCTGTCCCGACCCGCCCTGTCCGTATCGGTCATCCTCACTCCTTCGTCGACCGAGGGAGTCGTTCCCCGTCCACTGGCGGTCCACCCCCGCGCGTCCGCCCTCTCATCGCACCTCCAGCCGGAGGATCCTGTCGTCACCGGGACTGGGCGTTCCCTCGTGTGCCGGTCTCGCTGGTCGTCAGCAGCAGCCGGCCGTTGCCCACCGCCGCCACCGTGCGCAGCCGTCCGTACTCCTCGGTCAGGAACGCCTCGGGCTCCCCGGCACGTTCGGACCCGCCAGCGGGACGCGGTCGACGGGTGGTGGGCGTAGTGGCAGGCCGGCGGCCGGGAAGCGCTGGTCATGCGGCAGCGCGGCAAGCCAGTCGCGTTCACCAGGTGCTCGGGGAGGCCGAGCAGGTCGCCGTGCGGCAGGCGATTCTCGACCACCGGCCCTGTGACATGGGGCTGAGTGGACAGTTGAGGTCGCGTCGGCTGGTCGGCGAGTCGATCGTGAAGATGTACCGGGTGCGGCTGACCGAACCAGGGGTGGGCAAGTATCTGAAGCGGTGGGGTCTGTTCTTCCAGCGCCCGGACAAGAGGGCAGTCGGACAGGACCCCGAGGCCGTCCGGCGCTGGCACGCCGAGACCTGGCCGAAGATCCGTGCGCAGGCAGGGAAGGACGGCGGCGAGATCCTCTTCGCCGACCAGGTCGGCGTCCGCTCCGACCAGGTCACCGGCCGTACCCGGGGCGAGAAGGGCAGGACACCCGTCGTACTGCGGAGCGGTAACCGTCTCTCGGTGAACGCCATGTCGGCGATCAGCCTCCGGCTCCTCCAGCTGATCCGGAGGTCAGGAGGGGATGTCCACCAGGCCTTTGCCGACCGCGTGGCTCTTGACCGCTCGGTGTGCGTCGGCGGTGCGGTCGAGGGGAAAGCGGATCAGCGGCAGGCCGTGCTTCTCGCCGACCGGCAGCGCGCCGTCGCGTACTGCGGCGGCGACGTCCTGGACAGCCGCGGTACGTATCTCCGGACCGGCCGTGTAGAGCACCAGGAACTGGAAGCGTGTGTTCAGCACCATGTTCTGCAGCACGTTCAGTTCGACTGGGTTGCCACCGTCGTTGGCGTAAGTCGAGATCGTGCCGCGAGTTCGCAGCACGGCCAGGTCCAGTGCGAGGTTCGTGCCCAGGGCCACCTCGGCGACGATGTCGACGCCGTCCGGGGCGATCTGGCGGATCTAGGTGGCCGGGTCGCCGTCGCGGTAGTTGATCACGTGATGGGATCCGGCGGCGGTGGCCAGCCGGGCTATCGCCGGGCTGCTGATCGTGCTGATCACGGTGGCGCCGGCCCATCGGGCAAGCTGGATCACCGCGTGCCCGACCGCTCCGGCCCCGCCCGCTGCGAGCACCACCTTCCCGTCGAGTGCCCCGGGCTGCAGCCGACGCGTGCCGTCCTCGGCGACGGTGAGCGCGCGGTGCGCGGTCAGCGCGGGGACTCCGAGTGCGGCGCCGATTTCGAAGTCGGCCTCGTCGGGCAGCGGCACGGCCTGCTCGGCGGGCACGACGGTGAACTCGGCGGCGGTGCCGGTGGGCCGCCCGGCGGCGGCAGTGTTTGGGGTGGCCGGCGCCGGAGCGTGCCTGCCAGTCGGTCGGGTTGACCCCGGACACGGCGACCCGGACACGAACCTCGCCGGGGCCGGGCGCCGGCAGGTCACGATCGACGAACTGCAGAACGTCAGGGGTGCCGTTGTCACGGTAGATGATGGCCTTTATGAACCGTCCTTGGAGCCTGACAGAGCGGGGTGTTCCGGCGTGGCCTGGCGGTTGGTCAGAGTGTCCGGCGTGGGGTGTGGTCGCGGCCCGGTCCGCGCTGGTTGCGGTCAGCCGATGGGGACTTCGCTGGAGCGGGACTCGATGCCGTCGAGGGTGGCGAGGGTCGTGGCGTCGAGCGCGATCTCGCTGACCGCGACGTTGGCCTCCAGATGGGCGGCGTTGGCGGTGCCGGGGATGAGTAGCGCGTTCGGGGCGTGGTGCAGCAGCCAGGCGAGGCTGACCTGGGCGGGCGTGGCGCCCCAGGGACTTGGCCACGGCGTGCACCGCTGGCTCGTCGGTCGCTTTGGGCAGGCCGGGGAAGGATCCGCCGAGCGGGAAGAACGGCACCCAGGCGATGCCCTCGGCCGCGCACAGCTGCAGCATGTCCTCACTCTCGCGGGAGACGAGACTGTAGGCGTTCTGCACGCAGATGATGCCGACGGGCAGGGCACGGCGCAGGCCGTCGGGGGTGACGCTGCTCAGGCCGATAGCGCCGATCTTGCCCTCGTCGCGCAAGGCGGTCATCACCGCGAGCTGGTCGTCGAGATCGACTATCTGGTCGTCCTCGGGACGCAGGCCGGGGCCGTGCCCGCTGACGTGGGGGACCGGGGGGTGTGCGGGCGGTGTGTGGGGTGCGTCAGTTGGCTTGGGGGGTGGCGGCGTCCGGGCTGGGATACCACTCGGTGATGGATGACTCGCTCACGCTGTAGGCGCCCGGGAGTTCGATGAAGGCAGGGTCGGAGTCTCCCTCGCCGAGGGAGATCTCCGCCGCGTCGACTTCCACCACGTCCTTGGCTCGGGTGGTGTTCGGTATGAGGACGGCGTAGGCGGCCGTGGTGCCGGAGAGCTCCATCGTGTCCGGAGGGGTGAGCTTCATCAGTTCGGCCGGGTAGGGCGTGGTCCTCTCGGAGGAGTTGAAGATGACCTGGGGCGCTTCGTAGGACAGTCGGCAGGCCATGTGGTTCTGTGCCTTGGCGGTGACGACGAGGTAGTCGCCGTCCCCGGCGGTGACGGAGAAGCCCAGGTCGCCGGTGCGGCAGGAATCACCGAGTTCCCGCGCGGGCTGGTCCTCGGCGTCCGACTGCTCGGACGAGCCGCCCGAGCCGCCCGAGCTGTTCGAGTTGCCTGTCGTCGTGCTGGTGGAGCCGGTGGAGTTCGTGGTCGCGGCCGGGGGCCCGGGGGAGCTCTCGGCGGGAGCCCCGGTTCCGCCGGTGGTCGAGGACGAGGGTTGCGCCGATCTTTGACCCGCGGCCGCGGTGTCGTCGTCGGAGTCACAGGCCGTGAGGCCGGCGGCGAGGGCCACCGTGGCGGTGACGGCCAGGACCAGGCGGGTGGATTGGGCGGCGAGGTGTGAACGCATGGGAATCTCCATCGACTTGTCGGGGTCAGGGGGCGATTGCCGGCACAGGTGTTCAGCGGCGCATGGGGACCAGGTTGCCGCGCCGGTGGGCGGCGATGAGCATGGGGATCGCGATCAGCAGGCTGACGATGACGGGCACGATCGATGCCTCCAGGCCGAACTCTCCGCCGGTCACCAGGTCGGGGCCGGTCGGAGTGGTGGTCATCAGGCCCTCCGAGGCGTGGCCGGAGACGGGGATGCCGATCAGGCCCAGGGCGGTGTTCCAGGCGAAGTGCAGGCCCACGACGAACCAGATGTTGCGCTTCCACAGGAACGCGGCACCGAGGAGGACGCCGGCCTCGATGGCGATCGCGGTCGAACTCCACAGCGTGGCACCCGGGTTGGCCGCGTGCAGTCCGCCGAACAGCGCCGCGGTGATCGCCAGAGCCGCCCAGCTGCCGCACAGCTTCTCCAGTGCCTGGAGGGCGAGGCCGCGGAAGAGCAGCTCCTCGGTCACGGCGGCGCCGACCTGTATCGCGGCCATGCTCGCCACGATCGACAGACCGTTACCGGGCCGTTCGTCGAACGAGAACTCGGTGAGGAGCATGAGCATCGACACGGAGATGAGAACGAAGCCGATCACGGCACCGGACAACGCCTGTGTGACGGCCCCCGACTTCGCGATCTCCGGCATGTCCCGCCGGGCGACGTAGCGCATGACCGCCCAGTAGATGACGACTGCCACGGCCGCACCCATGACGGCGACCACCCCACCCACCGAGACCAGGCTGGAGGCCAGGCCCACACCCACTATCCCGGTCAGCATCCAGCCGAGGGGCGACCGGAAGAAGCGGCCGGCCTTTTGGCGTGTGGGCTGGGGAGACGCGGTGCGCGTCGTACTCATGACGACCTCCGTATGGCATCGGCCGCATGCCTTCCGCGACCTGCCGAGAACGCTATGAGAATGCCGACGTCCGCGAATCACCTCTGAGTGGACAGCTCCGAGTAGCTCTCACGGGGGACACGGGGCACCGGATGCTGCCAAAGGCGGGGCGTTCACGGTGTGACACCCGGGATCGCACCGGGCTTGCACCTCACGTCACGTGAGGAGGCACCGTGAAGGGCGTCAGAGATGGGAGCGGAAGTGAGCTACTCCGTGGGCCAGGTCGTCGGCTTCGCCTCAGTGACGGTGACGCGTCTCGACAACGTCGTCGACGACGCGAGCACCAAGGCGGCGCGGGCGGGCTTCGAGTTGCTGAAGTTCGACCTCGATCACGGCCAGGTGCACGTCGAAGGGCCGGTCGGGCCCGGGTCGCTACGACGGTGAGGGGACGGTGCTGTGAGCGGGGTTCCGCAGCCGTCGCCGGACGACTTGACGCTGGGGATGCTGGTCGCCCTGCTGATGCAGCTGGGCGGCTCCTACGATCTGCCCGCCGACGCCTTCGCCACGGACGCCCTGGGCACCCAGGACGGGCACCTGCGCGCGCTGGAGCTGACGCCGCTGGACAACGGGCAGCTGCGCCTCCTGGTCGTGCGGCGCCCGGCGGGCTTCACCGGCGGGGTCCACATCAGCGACGCGGAGGAGGGGTGAGCGCCGTGCGGGAGCCGGCCTGGCGGCGCTGAACACCGGGTCGCTGCTGTTGTCGCCACCATCGTCGAGGCCGAGGAAGCCGAGGTCGGCGATCGCGGCGAGGCTGGCCGCACGGAGTCGGCCGACCAGGTCGTCGTGGCGGCAGGCGGTGATCTCCGAGCCGCGCGCGGGTCGGGCGGTGGAGGTCCACAGCAGCCGGGCTCAGCCAGGTGGCGGGTGAAGTGAGTGATCGTTTCTGTGGCTGTGGCTGTGGCTGTGGCTGTGGCTGTGGCTGTGGCTGTGGCTGTGGCTGTGGCAGTGGCAGTGGCAGTGGGCGTGGTCATCTGGTGGTCTTCCGGTTCCGTAGGGCTGCCGCGGTGAAGCGCGTCATTCCTCGGCCGGGGTGGGGGTCCGGGGAAGGCGTAGCTGGAAGCATGCTCCGAGGGTCCGGGGGGTGAGGGTGAGGGTGCCTCCGTGGCGGTGCGCCAAGTCTCGGGCGATGGCGAGGCCCAGGCCGGTGCCGCCGTGGTCGCGGGAGCGGGCGTCGTCGAGTCGGACGAAGCGTTCGAAGATGCGCTCGGCGTCCTCGGTGGGCACGCCCGGTCCGTCGTCGTGCACCGTGAGGAGCACCCAGGCGTCCTGGTTTCGGATGGTGATCTGGATGCGGTGTGCGGCGTGGCGGGCGGCGTTGTCGATGAGGTTGCGCAGCAGTCGTTCGTATTCGTCGGGGTTTCCGTGTGCGTGTGCGGGGGCGGTGCTGTCGCAGGTGAGGGTCAACCGTCGTTCGGTGAGGGGGTATTGCTCGGTCAGCCGAGAGGCGAGGGCTGTCAGGTCGACGGTTTCGGGGTCGGCCATGGGGGTGCGGGTGTCGAGGCGGGCGAGGAGCAGCAGGTCTTCGGCGAGGGCCTGGAGGCGGCGGGTCTGTCGTGCGGCGGTGGTGGCCGCGGCGGGCCAGTCGGTGCGTTCCGGGTAGGCGAGCGCGACTTCCAGGCTGGCCAGCAGTGTGGTGAGGGGGCTGCGTAGTTCGTGGGCGGCGTCCGCGACGAAGCGGCGTTGCTGGGCGGCGGCGTCGTCGAGGCGTTGGAGGGTGGTGTTGATGGTGGTGGCCAGGGCGGTGATCTCGTGTCCCGTGGCGGGGACGGTGACGCGTTCGCGGGGGTCGCTCGCGGTGACCGAGGCGGTCAGGACGCGGATGGCTTCGACCGGCCGCAGCGCGATGCGGACGGTGAAGTAGGCGATGGCGGCGATCAGCACAAGGCCGACGAGACCGGCCCGCAGCAGCAGGTCGTCGGTGGTGCCGGCGATCTCCTCGGCTGTGTCCGGAAGCACCACCACATAGGCCCGCAGCGTGGCGTCGGCCGTGACGCCCAGGGCGGCGGCCTTGTCCTTGCCCAGTTCACCGGCCCAGATGTCGTCGTACAAGACCAAATAGGTCTTGCCGGCCAAGTCGTATCCGTACACGGAGTTGTGGTCGCGGCGCTCGGGTATGCGGAGGGGCCGCATCGCATAGCCCCAACCGTCATCGTCATCCCGTGTCGGGGCGGAGAGCGCGGGTGGGGCGGGCAGCACATGGCGGGCGCGGGGATCGAAGTCCTGCATGGCTCCGCCGGAGGCGACAGCGGTGCGTCGGCCGGTCGCGACGACCTCGTACGGCGCGGCGCTTCTGGGACTGGGAACCGAACCATCCCTCAGCTGACCGACGAGGGCGGCGAGATTCCGCTCGGCACGTTCTTCGGCGATGGTCATGCTCTCGCGGTAGACCTCCTGGTGCACCCACCAGCTGATGCCGACCAGGACGACGGCGGCGGCCAGGGCGGCGGCCAGGGCTGTGCGGGCTCGTACTGAACGAGGCCACCAGCGGCGTCGCGGCTCAGTCGCGTTCACGGTCGTCCACCAGCCGGTAGCCGGTACCTCGTACGGTCTGCAGGGATTTCCGGTGGAACGCGGCGTCCACCTTCTTGCGGAGGGTGCTGACGCGCGCCTCCACCAGGTTGGGATCCCAGGCTTCGTCGGGCCACGCGTGGTAGAGCAGATCCGTTTTGGAGACCGCCTGGCCCGCCCGGCGGGCCAGTAGCTCCAGTACGGCGAACTCCCGGGGTGTGAGGTCCACCCGGGCCCCGGCCCGGCGGCAGACCCGGCCGGCGACATCCAACGAGAGATCGCCCACGGCGAGGACGGGCGGGGCGGCCGTGGCGGCTCGTCTGACCAGGGCCCGCAGTCGTGCGACGAGCACCAGGTAGGAGAAGGGTTTGGCCAGGTAGTCGTCGGCCCCCGTGTCCAGGGCCTCTGCCTGATCCCAGTCCCCGTCCTTGGCGGTGAGTACCAGGATGGGGGTCGCGTTGCCCTCCCGGCGCAGCTGGGCGCAGACCTTGTAGCCGTTGAGTCCGGGCAGCATCAAGTCCAGTACGACAAGGGCGTATTCGCCGGTCCGGGCCATCCACAGTCCCTGTCGGCCGTCATGGGCGAGGTCGACGCTGTAGCCCTCGGCGGTCAGACCGGTGTGCAGGGTGTGGGCAAGGTCCACTTCGTCTTCGACCACCAGGATGCGCATGTGGTGCAGCCTCGCACAGCGCCGGCCCGGCTTCCTGATCGGCCGGTCAGGTTGGATCAGCATCCGGTCAAAAAGGTCCCGGCACGCTGGCGGAGTTTCTTCGCCACTGCTGAAAGGCCTTGTCGCCGATGTCCCTTGATGAACGTGCCCTCGCCGCGGCCAGGACGGTTTCCCCTCCCGTACCCGCCCGTCGACCATCGCCGGGCCCGGGCGCAGCCGTTGTCGTCATCACGCCCTTGGCGCTGACCATCGCTCTGGGGCTCTGGGGTATCCGCAGGAAGAACACCATGTGGGGGGACGAGTCCGTCACCTATCAGCTCGCGCACCGCGATCTTTCACAGATATGGCACACCGCCCAGCATGTTGATCTGGTCCATGCCCTCTACTACGCCGTGATGCATGAGATCTTCGGTCTCTTCGGCGGAGGGCTGCTGACGTTGCGGCTGCCGTCCGTGCTGGCCATGTCCGTGGCGGCGAGCGGGGTCGGGCTTCTGGCACTACGCCTGGCTGGACCCCGTGCCGGGCTGCTGGCAGGGCTGGCGTTTCCGCTCCTTCCCCAAGTACAGAAGTACGCGCAGGAAGGCCGCTCGTATGCCATGGTCTGTGCTCTGGTCACCTGGGCCACCTATGCGCTCGTGGCCAGCGTCCCGCATCGCGCCCGGTGGCGGTGGGCGGTCTATGGCTCCACCATGCTGCTGGCCTGTCTGCTCCATGAGTTCGCGGTCCTCGCCCTGGTCGCACACGGCGTCACACTGGTCGTCTCCCGTGTTCCACGACCGGTGCTGAGAGCGTGGAGTGTGGCTGCCGCGGGCGTTGTGGCCGGGCTGTTGCCGCTGGCGATCCACAGTGCGGGGCAGTCGGAGCAGGTGTCCTGGATCGGCGGTCCGGTGCGGCTTCGTTATTTCCTGGTGGTGGCGGTCGTGGGCGTGGTGTGTGCCCGAGCGCCCCTGGGAGTGAGGGGGCCCGTCCGGCTTTCCGTGCTGGCTGTGCCGATTCTTGTGCTTCCGGGCCTTCTGCTGCTGATCGCCTCACTGGTCAAGCCCCTTTTCGTCGACCGGTATGTACTCTTCAGCAATATCGGAATCGCCTTGCTGCTGGGTGCCTGGATGGATTACTTCCACCGGCGGCAGCGGTCTTCCCGCAACGCGTGGATCGCGGCGGTTGCCGTACTGGCAGCGCTCGTCCCGCCGAGCCTGTCGCTGAGGACGCCCCAGAGCCGGAGCGACAACGTCACCGCCATCGGCGCCGCCGTACGCAAGGAAGGCCGTCCCGGCGACGGGCTGCTCTATCTCGCCGGCCGGCATCGGATCCTGACTGCGGCCAACCCCGAGGACACCCGTTTCCTGACGGATCTGGCCCTGGCGCAGGATCCCGTTTCGTCGAACACACTTGCAGGTGTCGAGCTTCCCGCCCAGGAAATAGCGGCACGCATGCTGGAATTCGACCGGATCGTCGCGGTCTGCGCGGCGGGTGCGCACTCGTCGACCAACCCGCAGGAGGAAGCGAAAACGAGCACCCTGCGGCGCCACTTCCTCGAGTACGGAACAACCCATGTCAACGGGGCGCGAGTCACCGTCTATGTCCGAGACCACGACCCGTCTCCGAAGGCCGGTCCTGGATCCAACAGCCCGTGAGCGAGCGGTGGGGTGATGAAGTGACCGCGACTGGTGCCGGCCCGGCCGGCACCACCGCGGTCGTGTCCCACCGAGTGGTGTAGTGGGCGGTCACCTCTCGTGACTGATCTGTACCAACCTGCAGATCAGCGAGGGCCTCGACCGATGCCTTGATCGCGTTACTGCACCACTCCGCAGGACGTGCCCCCACCGCCGTCACGCTGTCCCCCGCTGCCTCCTCACGTGACGTGAGGTGTAAGCCCGGGCCTTCCGCGTGCCGCACCGTGAACGGCCCACAGTGCGCGGCATCCGGCATCTCGTGTCCCCCGTGTGAGCTACGCCGGACTGTCCACTCAGGGGGTGATTCGGGAAACGTCGCCGCCGACTGCCTCGACGACGCCGGCGAAGTCGGTGCCGAATCCCCGTGGGAAGCTGTTCCCGGTCATGATGCGCAACAGTCCGTTGCGGATCTTCCAGTCCATGACGTTGGCTGCGGCAGCGCGCACCCGGACACGCACTTCGCCGAGTCCTGGCCGAGCCGGCTCGAAGTCCTCCAGCCGCATCAGCTCGGGTCCGCCGTACCTGTGGTACTGGATGCGCTTCATTATCGGGCGGGGCGTGTTGTCCGTGTGCGCCATCATGCGGCGGGCGCGTCCGCGGTCAGCGGGAACTCGGTGCCCGTGAGACGTTCGGAGACCTCCCAGAGGCGCCTGGCGGTCTCGGGGTCCTTTGTCTGGGCGGACGGCTCGGCAAGTGCGGCAGGGCCGCGCACGCCGCCGAAGCGGCTCGGGCCGGCGAAGCCACCGGCGGGGACATCACCGGTCGACGCCAGCAGGGTCGGGAGCGCGCCGCCTCGCGGGCCGTGCGCGAGGAACGGCGTGCTGATCGCCATGAGAGTGTCGAAGAGCCGGTTGCCACTGGTGATCCGGAACCCGGTCGATGCCCATCCGGGATGCGCGGCCGTGGCGATCACCGGCGAGCCGACCTCGGTGAGGCGGCGCTGCAATTCGGACGTGAACAGCAGGTTGGCCAGTTTGGACTGGCCGTAGGCGCCGAAGGGACGGTAGGGGCGCCGCTCCCACTGGAGGTCCTCGAAGTCGATGTGCGCCGAACGGTGGGCGCTGGACGAGATCGTCACCACTCGGCCGGTGATGCGATCCAGGAGCAGGTTCGTCAGCGCGAAGTGACCGAGGTGATTGACGCCGAGCTGGCTCTCGAAGCCGTCCCGCGTCTCCTGGCGAGCGGCGGTCATCGCTCCGGCGTTGTTCACGAGAACGTCGACCGGCTCGCGCAGGCCTTCGGCGAACTCTCGGATCGAGGCGAGCGAGGCCAGGTCGAGAGCGCGGACCTCGGCCTGGCCTCCGATGTCGTGTGCTGCCGCGCGACCCTTTGCCTGATCGCGGACGGCGAGAATCACCCGCGCGCCCCGCATGGCGAGCGCCGATGCGGCGGATCGCCCGATGCCGCTGGCGGCACCGGTGATCACGATGGTCCGGCCGGTCTGGTCAGGGATCTGCGAGGGAGAAGAGAGAGTGGACATGGCCCGAATGTAACCACTGGATACAATGTAGTCAATGGAAACCGCTTGGTAGTCTGACCGGATGACCTCCCCTCGTCGTCCGTACCATCACGGCAACTTGCGTCAGGCGCTGCTGGATCGTGCCGCGATGAAGCTCCACGAGAAGGGCGCGGCAGAGCTCTCCCTCCGGGAGCTCACCGGGGAGATCGGGGTGACTCATGCCGCGCCGCGCCGGTACTTCCCGGATCGCCAGGCGTTGCTCGACGCGCTCGCGGTCGAGGGGTTCGCGCGACTCGGTGTGCGCCTGCGAGAAGCAGCCGCGACCGCGGGCGGGCCCACGGAGCGGATCCGCTCGATCGCAGACGCCTACATCGGCTTCACGACCTCGGAGCCGAACCTGGTCGAGCTGATGTTCGCGCACAAGCACGGCGCAGGCGCGGAAGCCATAGCGCGCAGCGCTGTCGAGGCCTTCGCGCCGATCCTCGACGTGTTCCAGCGAGCCCAGCCCGAGGACGTCCCCGGCGCGCAGGACGCGCAGCGGGCCGCTGTGATCTTCCTCGCCACATTCCAGGGTCTTGCGGGCTTGATCAGCTGCGGGATCGTCCCGCCGCACCAAATCAACGACCTCATCACCGACGCCGTTGCCCGGTTCGACGACCGCACGTGCCCACTCACGCCCCGTGATGCACCGCGCCCACGTCGAGAACAGGAGTAACGAAGCGAGGGTAAACGGCGCGGTCGCCCGAAGCTCATCGACAGAGCCAACCCGAGAACCTCGCCGTGAACCCCTTCCACGCGGCGGCGAACCCGCTCGGCGGCATGACCGAGGCCGCTTCACCCCTCGGGGCGGGCCGGCTCCTCGGCGAACTTCCCGTACGCCTCGGCCTTTATCTGTACGCGATCCAGAAGTGTCAGGGACGTTCGCCACGAGGGCCTGGCGAAGCGTCGGGCCCTCGTGGCTGACAGTCGGCGGTGACCGTTGTCCGTGACAGTCGCTACCCCATCCGAGTAGCCAGCGGGTGGGGAGATCGGGATGTACGTGCGTCGGGTCGTGGGGACAGGAGCGCGTCGCGAGACGTACACGGTCGTGGACGGCGACGGGAGAGTCGTCGAGACGGTGGACGACTACCTCGCCCTGTGTACCGACCGGGAGCACTCGCCGAACACGCTGGGGGCCCGCGCCTTGGACCTGAAGGTGTGGCTCGCCTTCCTGCGTCTCATGGACCTCGATCCGCTGACCGCGTCTCCTGAGCACGTGGGCCAGTTCGCTGGCTGGCCGCGCCGCCCGGGCCAACCCGGCCACCTTCGCTCGGCGGACACGGACAGGGGTCCGGCCCGGGAGACATCGACGGTGAACCGCGCGCTGAACAGCGTCTACATGTTCTACGAGTTCTTCGCCCGCCGAGGTGTCGGCATGGGCGCCCAGCTGAGTCATCGCCGCGCGGCTTCGATCGGTGACCACGGCGGCTTCCTCGGGGGGATCGCAGAGCGGCAGATCACCACCCGGCCGACACGGCTGAAGCAGACCAAGCGCCGACCGCCGACACTGACCGACGTCGAGGTCCAGCAGATCCTGGACGCCTGCGGCCGGGTACGGGACCGGCTACTGATGGCCTTGATGTTCGAGACGGGCTGCCGCATCGGGCAGGCGCTGGGGCTTTGCCACGAGGACATGGACCAGAACCCGATCTCATGAACAAAGCCACCCGTGGAGCTGCGGCAGTCGGGGCAGGGTGGCGTGCCCTCGCTGGAGACGGCGAGCAGGACGTGGGAGATGCCGTGGCGGCCGATGGCGATCCGATCTGGCATGCGGGGATTCTGCGCCGTGCTCATGCCGGGCAGTCGTCGCAGCGCCCGCGCGGGTGATCAGGCGCTGCGGCTCGGCTTGCGTGCGGTCGTCTCCTTCGCCGCGGTCAGGGCGATGATGCAGACTCGGCCGACCTACAGTGACGACAGCCGGGAGTACGGCCTGGGGTTGGAGAGCCGGCCGCTGCCCTGCGGCAGCGTCTACTGGGGCCACGGCGGCGACGTCTTCGGCTACCAGACCGCGGGCGGCGCCACGGCCGACGGCAGGCAGACGACGGTCATGGCGAACGTCGACCCGGGCAACACGGACGCGCAGGACGAGGACATCGAAGCCGCCGTCCGGACAGGGCTGTGCGAGGGGCGCCCCGCACGCTCCCGGTAGCGTCCTGGCTGGACGCCGGACGCCGTCTGATCACGGCAACCGGCGGTGTGGCGCGGCTCTGCTCACTCCAGAGCTGCGAGAACGTTCCTCAGCGCGGCGTGTTTGGCGATGGTCAGGTCTCTGAACTTCTGGCTGTGTTCCGCGATGATCCGGCGTTGCAGGGTCACCTCGGCCCGGTGCCAGGTACTCAGGAGCCCGGACAAGCGCATGCACCGGATGTCGGCCTGCGCGGTCTCGATCTCCCGCTCGGTGATGGTCGGCGCGTCCAGGTCCCACCGGGCGTCGCCGATCGCTTCACGCGGATGCGCGTAGTCGTGGCCCGCCTCGTCCATGCACGTCTTCCACCGGGTCCTGGCCCTGACGACCGCCGGGTCGGTCTCCGTTCGCTCCAGGGTCTCGGCGCTCTGGCCCGCGAACCAGCGGGTGTCGGCCGCCGGGACGTCGCGCGCGAGTACGGAATCGGCGTACTGGTAGCAACCGGGCCGGTCGGCCTCTCCGTACAGCGCGGCTTCCTCCTGCGCGCTCGGTTTTCGGGTCCAGCCCGTGGTCCGGGTTCGCCCACCCTCCTCGTCCCACATGGACGGCAGGTGGTAGCCGTAGCGTGCCGCGGCCTGCACGTTCGTGACGCCGTACCGGCGGTCGTTGGTGTGGACGTCCGGCGGCTCGTCGCCTGGGTCCGGAAGCTTGAGGCCGATGCCCCGGTCCGCGAGGCAGCGCTCGGCCAGCAGCCGACGCGCCCGGTCCTGAAGCCATGTCTCGCGGGGAGTCCACTTGTACGTGTCGAAAGGGAGCGCCAGTTCGGCGGGCGAGGTGGCGGCCACGAGCGGCGGTGCCGGGGCGCGCTCGGGCCGGTGCTCGGCACAGGCGGAGAGCAGGAGCAGTGGCAGGGCGGAGAGAAGGGCAAGGGACGCGCGCGCTCGGTTCATGGCATCCGTTCCTTCGCCGTGACGACGGAGGAGCCCGGTGCGGCGCGCCGACGCGCACCGGACTCGTCCGCGGAGGCAGGGTCAGTCGCGGCAGCGAGCGAACTCGGCCGCCGACGCACTGTTGTCCTCGATGTCGTTGTTGGCCAGGTACCCGTCGTCCGCGCCGTCCGCGAAGCCAGACCTATCGCCCGTGTATCCGGGGTTCTGGTACAGGCACACGGTGCCCCCGGTGCGGTTCTTCACCGAGCTGGTCTCGTCGTTCATGTCGTCGTCGGTGAGCCAGCCGTTTCCGTCCCGCCAGTGGTTGCCGCGGAAGTCTCTGTCGTTGTGGGTGATGTCCCGCCAGTGGTTGGTGTTGCCGTTGTTGAAGTCGTTGTTCTCGAACAGACAGAAGTTGCCCGACGAACAGCTGCCGGCGAAGACCCGCTCGGCAGAGGCGTTCGCGGGGGACGCGAGACCGAGGGGCAGTACGAGCGTGAGAAGCGCCGGTGCGAGAT
This sequence comes from Streptomyces sp. NPDC053750, assembly GCF_044544295.1. Classification (NCBI taxonomy): domain Bacteria; kingdom Bacillati; phylum Actinomycetota; class Actinomycetes; order Kitasatosporales; family Streptomycetaceae; genus Streptomyces; species Streptomyces sp. NPDC053750. The sequence continues at coordinate 121,127 of NZ_JBITXB010000017.1, forward strand.
ACCGCTTGGAAACACGCACGGTGTCCATCCTTTTCCGTGATTGGAGTCCGCGGCTGTCGCGCCGCGGTTTCGGAACAGTTGGAACGCTTGCGGGAACGAGCGTCTCAGGGACGTCCGTGCGTGTCGTTGTCACCGAGTGCAGGGCTGTTTGACGCTCCGTTCACTGGCGGTCGGTGGTCCCGTGGCGCGACGCCGTAGGCGGTGCGGTAGGAGCGAGTGAAGTCCGCGTGGCTCTTGAAACCCCAGCGGGCCGCGATCTCGTGCACCGGCATCGAACGCAGGGCCGGGTCGCGGAGTTCGCGGTGTGCGCGTTCCAGCCGCTGGCGCCGGATCCAGGCGGCGACCGTGGTGTCCTCGGTGCGGAAGAGCCGGTGCAGGTAGCTGAGGGAGATGTGATGGGCGGCGGCGACGGCCGACGGCGTCAGATCCGGGTCGTGCAGATGCCGCTGGATGAAGTCCCGTATCTGACGGACCAGGTTCCGGGTTCGGGTTTCGGGCGGCAGGTCGTCGGCGGCGTCGAGCTGGTGGGCGAGCGTGGCGGCGAGCAGGTCCACGACGACCGATTCCAGCCAGGGGCCGTCTGCGACCCGGAAGGAGCCGGAGTTCGAGGTGAGCCCGATCAGGAAACCGAGGAGGAGCGCGCCCGGCCCCTCCCGCCCGGGTAATCGCCGAGTCACCAGCCGACCGATCCCGGTCGAGGGCAGCGGCACCAGTCTCTTGGGAACTTCCACCCCGATCGCCTGCAGTGGTCCGGTGCGGCAGTCCCAGGGCATCGAGGTGTCCACGACGTACATGTCGGACGGGCCGTGCGAAGCCTGTCGGCCGCCCTGGGTGACGCCGATGGTCCCGCGCAGGGGGAGGGAGAGGTGGTAGAACTCCGGGTCGGAGCGGCGGATCAGCCTGGGCGTCCTGCGCCACCGGACCGGCTCCAGAGTCGCGGGCCAGACGCACACGTCGCCAAGTCTCAGTAGACGCATCTCCCCCAGGAAGTCCCTAGTGTCCTCCCGGCTCATGTCCATGGGGCAGATGGTCCGGTTCATCGCCTGCCACCAGGCATCGAACCGGTCTTCCCTGGCGACGTCGATCGTCCGGAACACACCCTCGTCCAACATGGCTCCCCCACCGAACCGGCTCGTAAGGCTGTGACGGAGCACAGTGTTTCCGCGTCGGGTCAACGAGTGATAAACCCCCACGTCGCCATGGAGCGACGGCAGGGAGAGGGACGTCGACCGTCCCCCCCCATGAAGCAGGGGCTGCTGCGCGGGTCCGCCCCGACGCGAGGCGGATCGTCCGCCAGCCGCTGCCGGCAGTACACCAGGAACGGCACGAACGCGTCCGGGTACTGCCGTCGCTGCCCCAGTGTCGAACTGGAGCGGCTGGCCGCTGACCAGGGCCTCTTGATGCTGGAGGCGGCCGCCTGCGGCCCGCCAACTCGCTGCCCAGGCTGCGAAAGACCCGGCCAGCGAATCCACTCCACCTACTGGCGCACGCTGGCCGAACGGCCGCTCGTCGGAAGAAGGCTCGTCATACGACTACGAGTGCGGCGGTTCTTCTGCGACCAGGTCCGCTGCCAGCGGCGGACGTTTGTCGAGCAGGTCCGGGGACTGAGCGAGCGTCATGTACGCGCCAGCGTCGGGCTCGGGCAGTGGCTTCGTGCTGTTGCCACCGAATCGGGCGGCCGGTCCGGCGAGGGCTTGTGCCGCAGACTCTGCATCGCCGCGGGCCGTACCCGCCTGCTTGGGTTGCTGGAAGCCTCCGAAGCCCGAGGGAGCGCCGCGCGTGCTCGGGGTCGATGAGTTTGCCTTCCGCAAAGGCCGCACGTACGGCACCGTGCTCGTGGACATCGAGACCGGCCGGGTCGTGGACGTTCTCCCGGACCGTACCTCGGAGACCTTCGCCGCCCGGCTGCGCGAGCACCTCGGCGCGGAGATCATCTGCCGCGACCGTGCCGCCGCCTACACCCGGGCGGTCAAGGTGGAGGCGGGCGCAGGCGCCGAGTGTGGCGGCGAGGCGTTCGGGCCTATGGTGGCCCGGTCGACTTCAACGAACGCCCGCAGTATCGAACCACCCCCAGCGCCTCCGGTGTCGTGCCGGTAGTTGAGCAGGGCATCGGGGAGGACGGCCTCGCCGCCGCTGAGAGTGGTGAACTTCGGGGAACCAGTCCAGGAGCTGGCACACGTCCCCACGCTGGCTGGCGTCCTGGACGAACGCCAGCCCTGTCTCTGTCACCGTCAGGGCATGTCCGACCCGGAGCCTGGCGGCGGTGCGGTCGGGCGCCGTCAGCGTGGGCCGCCAGTTGCGCAGCTTTGGCCCCGTCCTGGGTGACGAACCAGCACCGCGTCCGGCCGGGCGGCGGCAGCGTCACCCGGTCCAGGGCCTGCAGCGAACGCACTTCTCGGCTCCCGGGCGGGGTCGGGACGGGCCCCGTCGCTCCGTCCGCCGTCCCGCTCGCCCGCTCTACCGCTCCTCAGCCCAGTGACAGGTCGCCCTGATCGTCCTTGATCTTGACCTTGACCCGGGCGCGGCCGCTGCTGTTGCCGTCGTCGGCACCGACGACCTTGCATTCGAAATCCCGGCCCGGCTCGATGGGGGCGGAAGCGGAACAGCTGACATCGTCGAGGCTCGGGGTCTTGGCGAAGGAGTCGTCGGATTCGACGTTGCTGTGCACGGTCCGCGCCAGCGCGTTCTGATCCAGGACCCGCTGCGGCTGCCCGGCGGGACTCGCGGCCAACAGCATGATGGTGAAGGTGAGCGCACAACAGGCGATCACGGCCCGGGAATGCGCGGTGAGGGTACGGGCAAGCTGCGTCGATCAGTCACGCGGACAGTCCTGTCCGGCTGTCCGTGCTCATACAACGCCCTGTGGGGAGCGACTTGTTCAGGAGCCGCCCCCCACAGGTGAATCGCGAGTGCCAGGTCGCCGGTCCTAGACGATGGTGCAGGTCCGGGCGTCGTAGTTGGCCATCCGGTCGTTGCCGTCGGCGTCGGCGAAGTGGTAGATGCCATTGACGCGGGAGATGGCGATGTCCCTGTACCGGCCGTCGTACATGTCGACCGTTCCGTTGCCGTTCGTGTCCCTGAGCCGGGTTCCCGCGGCGGCCCACGTGCCCTTCCCCACCACGCCGTCTGCAGCGGCAGGGCCCATGTACGTGCTCTGCCACGCATACGTGGCAAGCGTGGTGTTGTGGCCGAAGTAGCCGTCGATCTGATCTCTGTGACCGCCGTCGGAAGAATCAGCCCAGAAAACGATCTTCTGCCAGAGGCAGGTCACGTTGGAATTCCGGTTGTAGCCCCCGAACTCGGCGACGATGCCCTCGTCGTTCCAGTCGTCACGGAAGCTCCCCTCTCCCTTCATGAACTTGTTGCCGTTGTAGGAGTTGGAAGCGGATGCGGGGGTGACAGCGGCGGCGCTGACGCCAAGGGCGAGCAGCGCGGCGGTCAACGGAGTCGCAGTCAGGCGCAGGGCCCTGCGGATGCTGTTCGAGGAGGGCATGGGTTGGCGAGTTTCCTTCCATTGGTGCGTGTGGTGCGGTTCGGTCTCCTGGGCCGGGTCCGCGACAAGCCTGCGGTCTGGTGCGCTGCTCGGTCCCGGTCAACGTCCAAGTGACGGCAGTCTGGGACGTCCCACTCTCTGACCTGCTGGGATTCCGCCCACGCAGTCACTGTGGCGGGACGCCTACGAGCTGGGCGGCTTGGTCGTGGTCGCCGCGGCCCCGCCCACGCGGGCCTCGGCACATTCCCGTTCGCCGTCGGGTGACGCGGGCCGGAAGCAGGCCCGGATTACGCTGCCGGGCCGTGCCGCGGCCATGGGGGTGTAGACGTAGGTCAGCGTGTCGTCCTTGGTTTCGATGCGCACCTCGTGGGACGGACCGCCCGCCGTGAGCTCGACCCGGTCGCCGATCCGAGTCCCCCAGACCCTGGCCCAGCTCGCGCCGCACTTCGCACTGTGGCGGAGCTCCACATGGGCGCCGGTGGCGGTGCGGAAGGTGGTGAGCGTGCCGGGGTCGATGCCGCAGACCAGGCGCAGCGGGTCCCGACCCTCGCAGGCGGCTCCGTAACACTGCGGGGCGAGGGAGTACGGGACGGAAGACACGAGCGGTTCGTCGTCAGCGGTGTCCCGGCCCGGCAGCAGGAGCAGCACCACGGACACACCGCCGGCGAGCAGGATGTACGCCGACGCCAGCACCACCATGAGCCTGCCCTTGCGGCCGCGCGGTCGGGTCGTGGCGGGCAGGGGCGGCGGTTCCTCGGAGACCGGTGCGACGACCGCCGCGCGTCGGCTCCACTGCGACTCGGCGATCTCCCACAGGGACAGGAGCCGTCCGTCCGGCTCGTCCGCGACCCGGCACAGCTCCTGTACGGCCTGCCGAGGCGGCAGGCTCTTGCCGTTGAGATAGCGCTCCCACGAAGACTTGCTGTAAGCCGTCCGCTGGGCCAGCGCCGCGAGACTCAGGCCGGTGCGGGCCCTCAGTTCCCGCAGTGCGGTGACCAGCCGGGTGTGTTCCGTGGTCAACGGGGCGCCGCCTGCCGGAGAACCTTCCAGGTGTGCGGGCCGATGACACCGTCCACGACCAGATCGTCCCGGGTCTGGAGCCGTACGACGGCGCGCTGCGTCTTCGGCCCGAAGACGCCGTCGATGTCTCCCGGCGGTATGCCCGCCCGACGCAAGAGGCACTGTGCCTCGGCCACTTCGGGGCCCACGTAGGTGTACGCCAGGATGCTGTCCGTTGTCCGGCTCAGGCCGGCGTACCAGCGGCCGTCGCGCTGCTCCAGCCGGCATGTGTAGACGACCGGCACCAGGGACTCCGACACGGTGACCGGGGTCCCCGCGGCCGTGTCCGTACGGGCGCGCGCGAGCTGGGCGCGGGTCTCGGCGAGCCTCACGGCCAGCAGCAGCGAGGCGGAGACCGACAGCAGCAGGGCCACTGCGGTGGCTGCGATCAGGGCGCGGGCGTAACGCCCAGAGACCTGAGGCCGCGTGGGGTTGGCCCGCGCCGCCGCAGGCCCGTCTTCGGTGGCGTCGGTGGCGGCCCCGCGCCCTTCGGCCCACCGTTCGGCGGCGATCTCGTGCAGTGCCAGCAGCCGGTCCGAGTCGGCAGCGCCGATGCGGGCCATCGCCTCGACAGCCTCCCGGGGCGGCAGTGCCCTGCCGTTCAGATAACGTTGCCACGACCTCGCGCTGTAGCCGGTTCGGCCGACGAGTTGACGCGTACTCAGTTCACTGTGGTCCTTCAGCCTGCGCAGCCGCACGACCAGCAGGTGGACCTGTGGGTGCAGCTCAGCCGGGAGCGGCTTCCAACGTGACATGTTCTCCCCCCACCGTGCGACGGCCTCCGCCCCACCGTAACGACTTGAGCGGCGCCTCCGCGCAGGTCAGCAAGGGCGCTCCTGAGCACCGTGGCCGGGATGGACGACTTGCGCGTGAAGAGCAGGTAGACCTCGCTGGTGGAGTGCTCGGGCCCGTCCTCCAAGTGTTACCCGGGCAGAGTGTACGGCCGCCTTCGTGGCGCCGTTGTATTCGGGATCGCCTGGGAACCAGGGACCGTCTGCAAAGATCATCCGGTTGGTAGACCATGGTGTCGTGGTACGTCGTCTTGAACTCACTGATCAGCAGTGGGATTTACTCGCTCCGCTGATACCCCGGGCCGCGACGGGGCGGCCCCGAGTGGAGGACCGGCAGGTCATCAACTGGATGGTCTACAAGATCCGGGCTGGAACACATCCGCGTTCCCCGCACCGGCCCGGACCGGCTGCGGTGCAGGCCCGACCAGGTCATCGCGGACAAGGCTTACAGCTCCCGAGGCTTCCGTGCCCACCTGCGCAAACGCGGCATGGCACACACCATCCCCGAGAGGACCGACCAGCGACGGCACCGGCTGAGGCGCGGTGGCCACGGCGGCCGATCGCCAGGGTTCGACCGGCAGACCTGCCGACGGCGCAACATGATCGAGCGCTGCTTCAACCGGCTCAAGGGCGTCCGCGGCATCGCGACCAGATATGAAAGACCCCGCCACTTCGTACGAAGCGGCGGTCGCCCTCGCATCATTCCTGCTCTGGGCAAGATCCGTTTGAATACGGAACCTAGACCCGTTCCAGCGGGCGGTGGGGGAGGGGCGGGGGCTCGAGCCGGATGGAATCGTCGGGGCGGACGGTCCCTCCACGGCGGACCACAGCCATGACGCCACACTTGAAGGTGAACTCGCCGGACAAGGGATCCATGGCGAAGACCTCACCAAGCAGCCCCTTGCGGAAGTCGTTGATCTTTGAGCACGGGTTGCGCAGTCCTGTCACCTCGAGCACCGCCTGCTCCCCGAGATGGAGCAGAGCGCCGGTGGACAGGCCCAACAGGTCCACCCCGCGCGTGGTGATGTTCTCGCCGAGCTGGCCCGCAGAGACCTTGAAGCCCTTGAGCGCAAGTTCGTCGAAGAGTTCCTCGTGCATCAGGTGGACCTGGCGCAGGTTGGGCAGGTCCGGCTCGTAGGTCATGCGGAACTGGTGGCGGATCGTCTCACCTGCGTGAACGTCTCCTTCCACGCCGAGCCCCGTGAGCAACGTGATGGAATCGCGATTGGGCTTGCTGAACGAGTACACCTCGTTACGGCTGACTGCGGCGACCTGACCAGGCATCACGCCTCCACCTGTTGCCGTTCTTCGGCCGGTCGATCATAGAGGTGGTGCAACCAGCCTTGTGAGGGGGATGCAGTGAGCGGAACTCATCGGGCAGATGCGTCAGGTCCGGCACCCGACCGGCACCGTCCCGTCACTGAACACCAAGGAGGCAGCTCCTAGTCCGGCTCGCCCCCGTCAGGTAGAAGGTCCGTGCCACGCCGATGCCGGCCCCTCGCCATCCTGCTGACACCCGGCCAACGGCACGACAGCATCTGCACACGCCGCTCATCGAACGCATCCACGTCCCACGAACCGGTACCGGACGACCACACTGCAGGCCCGACCAGGTCATCGCAGGCGAGGCCTACAGCTCCCGCGGCTTCCGCGCCTGCCTGCGCAAACGCAGCATCGCACACACCATCCCGGAGAAGACCGACCAGTAACGGCACCGTCACAACCGCGGACGCGACGGCGGCCCACCACCGGCATTCGACCGGCATCGCTACCGTCGCCGCCACGTCGTTGAGCGCTGCTTCAACCGCCTCAACGGCTTCCGCGGCATCGCCACCCGATACGAGAAGACCGCCACTTTCTACGAAGCATCGGTCAATCTCGCCTCGTTCCTACTCTGGGCAAAATCCGTTCGAAGACGGACCCCAATGAGGGAGGTCTTCCCCGTGGGGTTCCTGCGGCCGGCGGTCCGCGCCCATGCGACGAGCCCGTTCTCGCGAGCCGACCGGAGCCGAAGGCGGGCGGCAGATTCCGGGAGCCGCGCACACGTGGGAACTGTGCGAACCGTGCGCAGTGGGCAGAGCGCAGGGGCGGGCCCGATCAGTTGGCCGACGTGTTCCGTGTCATCTCGGCTGCCTCGGTGATGGCGCGTTGTCTGAGATCGCCGAACAGCTGCATCGTGACGGCGGACAGGACGTCGTCCCCGCCAACAGTCCGCCCGTCCCCGCGGCGGGTGGACAGAGCGAGGAGGGGGTCCTTGAGCAGCGGGGCCGGGGCCGGCTCGCCCGGTACCACCAGACTGACCGTCCCGAACCGCTTGACCCCGCCCTCGCGGACGATCTTGGCCGCGTCCCGGGCCAGGTCCGTCAGGAACACGCTCGCGATTCCGTCCAGGTCGCGGACCATCGCCGGGACCGCCCTCACCCCCCGGCTCCCCAGCAGCCTTCTCACCCCGGCCTCGAACCGGTGGGCGCCAGCCACACCACTCGGTGTACGCGCCCCGCGGCGCTCACGAAGAGACACGAGCGCACCATCGCCGTTGCGCACCTCGCCCATCAGGCCATGGAAGGTCGGGCTGTGCAGGTACCACGCCGATCCCACCTCCACCTCGACGTTCCGGTCGATTGCCGAGATGAGGTCCTTGGGAATCAGCCTCTTCCTGGCCTCCTCGGCCGCCGCGCGTCTCGCGCCCTCGATGATCTCGGTCAGCACGGTCCGCGTCACCGACGCGGCGGCCCACGCGGCCGGCCGGGAGACGTGCAACGAGGTCACGTCCCTGAACACCGCTTTGACGAGGGGAGGCTTGAACGGCAGGTCGGTCACGACGGAAGCGGTCTGCGGACCGCTGCGCTCGGGGCGTAGGGGTTGTGTGGTCATCGAAGAATGTGCTTTCTGCTGTCGGAGGTGTCAGTGGCCCATGCCGCACCGGGCGGCGAGACCACAGAGCTCAGTGGAGGGCGCCGAACCGACACAGGGCCTGCCGGGCGGGGCCGCCGGCACACAGAGATGCAGGCGGCCCCGCCCGGATTACCGGCGTTCCGGCGACCGGGCGTGCGGCAGGGGTGCCACCCGGGCGACGCGCTGTGTTGCGGCGCCGTGCCGGTCAGGCGACCTGGTACCTGCCGACTTCCAGGAAGTGGCGCAGTGCTTCGGGTGTGTTGTCGTCCAGGGCTGCGTTGGCTGCCGCGCGCAGGGCCGGGCTGATGGACGGGTCGGTGAGGATGCGGGCGATGGCTACGCGGTCGTCCTCGGCCTGGGCGATGCGGTAGCCGGTCTCCAGCCAGGCGCGCATCGCCTCGGGGTCGTTGGCGTCCAGGAGGGCGTTGGCTTCTCGTGTCACACGCCGGCCGCTGTCCGGGTCGGCGAGGATCCGGACTATGGCCACCCTCAGGTCGTCGGCGTCCGGCTCGTCCGCGGACGAGGACACCGCGGGCACCGTCACCGCGGTCGGTGCCGCCGTGGCGGCGAAGGACGGGGTGGCGAGCAGGAGGGCCGGGGCGAGGATGCCCGCGGCGAGGCCGGGCGCTACGCGATGCAGTCGCAAGGGGAATGCTCCTCTTCGTTCGCGAGGGAGGTGAGTTGAGGACACTCAGGCGTCCACTTCGGTGATGCTGCCACCTGGGTCTGACAGTGGCAGTCGCCCCGCTGCGGTCGCAGGGCACCGTCGCCGCGGACGTGGCCGGTGTTTCACGGCGGCGCGCCTTCGAGAAGGGGCTGGCATTATCGAGCAGTAGTGGGATCTGGCACAGATCTTGGGGAGCCGTCACGACGAGTCATCGATGCGGCATCTTCCTCGCCCTGGACGACGTGCTCGGCCTGGATTGGCCCTGTATGCGGTCCGGGAGGAGACGGTGGGGGACACCTGGGGCACGCTAGGCTGCGGTTCTTCGGTGGATGGGGGCATGGCATGTGGCAGCGGGGGATATGGGTGGTTGTACTCGGCGCGGCCCTGGTGGTCCTCGCCGGCTGCGGTTCCAAGACCGCCGAGACCGATGCGGAGGCGACGGATGTGGCCACGGCCGCCGCCTGGACGCTCGCCGCTCCGATTCGCATCGACGGCGTCCGTACCGCCGACGGCGGCCGGTCTCTGGTGGTCGATGCCGAAGTGCCCGACGGGGCACGCGACTGCGTGCGCAGCCTGCGCGGTGAGCTCGACACCGTCGAGCACGGCACGGTATACGTCAAGGTCACGTACGAGACCCGTTCCCTGGACCAGGACTCCGGCTGCGCCGGCACGCGGCGGGTCAAAGCGACGGTGAAGTTGGGCGAGCCCCTGGGCTTCCGCAGGGTCATGGTGAACAGCATGGACGTGTATACCCCCGTCGGTGCCACGCCACCCGCCCTGCGGGAGTGCGGTGAGAACGGCTGCGATCCCACGCCGCCGCGTTGCACCTCGTCCTCGTACCGACAGGCGGTCAACGGCACGGACATCCCCAAGCACACGAGTTGGGAGGAACGCGGCTGCGACGACACGTGGCTGGTGCTGGACCTGTCGACCCGGATGGGGCCGGCGTGCGGTGACGCCGGCGACGGATGCTCCTCCTCTGGTGTCTCCCAGCGCTGGTTCTACCAGGCCGAGTCCTCAGGCTGGCGGCCGGTCGCCACGAACGGCGATGCGGGGTGCGGCGGGATCCACAAAGTCCTGCCGGAATTGCCCGAGCACCTCTGTGCGTCGCTGCCGCCTCTCGACCGCAGTTGATCCCCCGCGCCTGCGGCTGCTTGGTGAGCAGGATCAGATCATTTTGCGAAGTAGTTCGAATCCGGCCCGCCCGTAGACTGCATTCTGATCCTTTTCGTCCGACGACTCTCGGTTCGAACGACCAGTGACCCGCCATGACGGCTCCCCAGGGTCTGTGCCAGAACCCGAATCGGGTTCTGGCACAGACCCTGGGGAGCCGTCGCGGAGCGTTACCTCGATGTTCGATTGCGAGGGGCTGGCTCGGGCGAGACGGCGTACGCCTTGGTGTCTGACAACCGGAAATGACGCCCCCTCAGGTGCATTCCGTTCGCTGCTCTGGTCGGTTTTGGACGGTGATGGTGCTGGTCATGCAGATCGACGCGCTGTTCTGACCCGGTGAACCTATGCGGTCACAGCGCTAGTAGGACTCCGCTAGGTCTGTCTCGATCTTGATGTGGTGTGCGGTCTGCGTCAACAAGGCCCTGACCTGGCTTGGCCGCAGACACGCACGACAACCGCTTCGGCGCGGCCGTCGAAGCTGGATCCGTTCACGCTGCTGATCGACGAGATCCTGCTCATTGATCTGGAAGCGACCAGGAAACAGCGCCACACCGTCACCCCGGATCTACCGCCGTCTGACCGACGAGGACTCCTCGTCCGAGGCGTTGCGTTGACCACTTGAACCCGCACCGATGAGAGAGCGCAAGCCTCCTGCGAGCAACCGCGCGGTCCGGCCAGGGACTGAGAGTCCGGTGTTTATACCTTGCTCGCGACCACCATGTAGTTCTCGGCCTCAAGATCGAACGTGCTCAGTTCCGGCTGGAGTCCGACCCGGTGCAGCTCGACTTCGAGTTCCTCGTACCGGTAGGGCCAGCAGGACAGCAGTTCCGAGCGGACAAGAACCAACCCGGTCGCATCAACTTGCGCGATCGCAATCTCGATGTGGTGCTCCTTCTCCCAATGCGGCGCAATCTCCCAGCGGTAGACCACGACGGCATCGCGACCGTTCCGGCGGACGAGACGGTCACTGATCTCGAGCCGGGAACCTCTGGCCCTCACGAGTTCCCAAGTGCGGGATGTGAGTACCAAGCGCCCGCCGGGGCGCAGAAGCCGTGACATCGACTCCAGAGCAGCACCCCTGCCTGTCGCGCCCGTGGCATGGTGAAGCGAGTTGCCAACGCAGAACACCATGTCGAACGTGTTGTCCTGGAAATGGTCGGGCAACTCTTCCCAGTTCGCCCGTACGGCCCGGACGGATGCCCCGAACTCCTCGGACAACTCTGCAGTCCGACGAACCATCGCCTCGCTGGCGTCAGTTGCGACAACCTGCATGCCACGACCGGCGAGGCCAACCGCCAACTGTCCGGTTCCGCAGGAACAGTCGAGGACTTGAGCGTTCGACGGCAGGAGATTGAGGACGTCGTCGAACGACGCAGCGAACTCGGCTGGAGGCAACTTTGCATCCGAGATGAGCCATTCGTACACCTCGGCAAGCACGTCATAACTTGTCACAACCACTACCTCTGTCACGCGGCAGACTCACGGTAGGAAGTCAGTCCATCAGCGGAGCAAGCCGGGCACCAATGGTTTTCGCAAGGATGGCTCAGACGGTGTTTGTCAGTTGTCCGTGTGAGTGCATGTCACCGGCTGGTTAACCCGTGCGCGATACCGTCGGGAACACCGGCCAACGCGCGAGTTCCCGTTTCCGCGGGACCGAGATTCTGCGAACCTGCGCGCTTCCGTGTTCGACCTCCTGCACGTGGAGGGCACCGACCTCGCCGCCTGGCCGTACGTCCGGCGCCGGAGCGCCTAGAGGCCCTGTTCGCGGACGCTGCCCTGACCGCGCCGTTCACGCTGTGCCCGTCGACCACCGACCCGGCCACCGCGCGGGAATGGCTCACCTGGACATCGGCCGGCCTAGAGGGCCTGTGCTTCAAGAGACTGGCGGAGCCGTACCGCTCCGGCGCCAGGGCGTGGGGCAAGTACAAAAACGTGCTTGATCACTTAATAGGGGCTGCCGACGTGCGTACAGCTCCGGCGCTGGCTGCCACGACCAGAATGATGGCGAGCACCTGCAGGGGCGCCAGCCGCTGGCCGAGGGCTAGGTAGCCGGCCAGGGCGGCGACGGCGGGAGTCAGGCTCATCAGTACAGCGAACACCGCGGGGGTGAGGCGGCGCAGGGACGTCATCTCTGCTGTGTAGGGCAGGACGGAGGACAGCAGAGCGACTGCCGCTCCCAGGCCCAGGGCGGCCGGATCGAGCATGGCGTGTCCGGCGTCGGCGATGCCTAGGGGGAGGCTGAGCATGGCGCCGGCGGTCATGGCCAGGGCCAGGCCGTCGATTTTGGGGAAACGGTCGCCGGTGCGGGCGGACAGCAGGATGTAGGCCGCCCAGAAGGTGGCCGCGCCCAGAGCGAAGGCGACCCCGGAGACATTGAGGCTGTGGAATCCGCTGCGTCCCAGCAGCCCTACACCGGTCAGGGCGAGCAGCGCCCACAGCCAGCTGCTGGCTCGTCGGGCGCTGACCACGGAGAGTACGAGCGGGCCCAGGACCTCCAGGGTCACCGCGGCTCCCAGTGGGATACGGGCGATGGCCTGGTAGAAGAGGAGGTTCATCCCGGCCAGGGCGACACCGAAACCGATGACGACTGTCCAGTCCGAGCGCCCGTACCCGCGCATGCTCGGTCGGCACACCACCAGCAGCACCAGTGCGGACACCGTCAGCCGCAGGGACACCACCCCGGTGGCGCCGAGCTGGGGAAACAGCGATGTCGCTGCCGCGGCACCGAACTGCTGGGAGAAGATCCCGGCCAGCACCAGGCCAACCCCGGCCGCTCCGGCACTCTGTCGGGCGGGCGAACCGGCGGCCTTGCTGGCCGAGGCGGTGGAGACGGGTGCCGAGGTGGCGGGAGAGTCAGTCATACAGACGACGCTACGAACCGCTGACGCACCTGTGAAATGCCCGTTCATCAGCGGTTATGCTTCCCTGATATGAGCATGGAGCTGCGGCATCTGCGATGCTTCCTCACCATCGCTGAGGCGGGGAGTATCACCCGGGCTGCTTCCCGTCTGCACACCAGCCAACCCGCTCTCTCACGGACTCTGCGTCAGCTGGAGGAGCATCTGGGAGTGCGGCTGATCGATCGCTCCACCCACCACCTGTACCTGACTTCTGCTGGTGAAGCCTTTCGCGTACGTGCCACCGCGGCTCTGGCCGCCGTGGATGCAGCCCTCGACCCTGGTCAGCTGGGCACCTGGCCCCTGCGATTGGGCCACGCATGGTCCGCCCTGGGCAAGCACACCACTGCCCTTCTGCGTCGCTGGCAGCGCGCCCAGCCAGGCATTCCTCTGGAACTTCTGCGCATCGACGACCGCACCGCCGGGCTGGCGGAAGGCAGGGTCGACGCCGCCCTGCTCCGCGGCCCCATCAACCTCGCGGGCACCCGAAGCCTGCTCCAAGCCCGCGAACCGCGGATCGCCGCAGTCCCCACCAGCAGCCCTCTGGCCGACCACGTCACCGTGAGCCTGGCAGACCTGTCGGAGCAGACGCTCGCCCTGAACACCGTCTCCGGAACGACGAGCCTCGACCTGTGGCCCGCCGGCAGCAGACCCTCCGACACTCTGGCGGTCGCCAACACCGACGACTGGCTGGCCGCGATCGCGGCCGGTCGGGCCGTTGGTGTCACTTCAGCCGCCACAGCCGGCGTCCATCCCCATCCGGGCGTCGCCTACCTCTCTCTCATCGACGCCCCGTCCGTTCCTCTTCTCCTCGTTCACAGCGAGCCACCCAGCCACCCGGCCGTGCCGCAGCTCGCCGACATGATCCGAGATCTTGTCCGCGAGCACGGGCACGCGCCCGGTACGGCCGAGTTCGGGTACGGCGACGAATAGCGCAGGCTCGGGATACTGCCTCTTCGCCAGGGAGGCCCGCGCCAGTGCGGAGGCGGTCGTCGCCTCGGTGACGGGCCGGGTGGCCGCGCCTGTGACGCTGCTGCTGGGCCGCTACGACGAGGCGGGCCGCCTGCGGTTCATCGCGCGGACGTCACCCCTGTCAGAGACGGCACGGCGTGAGGTCGGCAGCTTGCTGTACTCGGGCGGCGCGGGCCATCCCTGGCAGCACCGTCGCTTCACCGCCGGCTGGGGAACGCGCGAGACGATCGACCACCGTCCCGTCATGCCCGACGTGGTGATCGTGTTCGCCGGGACAGGGCGGTGGATGAGGGCCGCGGACGAGGGCCGCTATCGGTACCCCGGCGACGGCAAACACCAGGCCGCGGCCGCTGCGCGGCAGGCCAGGCCACGTCCGAGCGCCAGGAGCAGGCCCGGACCGTGCCGGAGCAGAAGGCCGCTGGCTGGTTCTCACATCGGCGTACCCGACCCGGGCGAGCCTCCCGCCGACGGCGTGGGGCGGCTGGCGCCGCGCATGGGTCGGCCGAGCCAGTATGGAGCGGGTCCCGGGCCGTGTCGTTCTCGCGCCAGCGGGCCGGACGGGTGGTTTGTCTCGGCCGAAGCCCTGGTGGCGTGCGCCACTGGGTAGACCTGCCCTGCTAGAGCGACCGTCCATCTCGGCGTCCGTGGGGTCGGATTGCTGTTGCTGTGCAGGGAGTTTCGGTGGAGAAGGGCTATGAGGCTTTCCTCCTGGGTGACCCGTACTTCTACGATCGCCCAGGTGGTCCTTTTGCGGTAGACGTGTCTTACGCGGCGGCCGAGCGGCCATTGCCGCAGGGGTGGGACACCACGGCGTTCGGGGACTGGCTTGCCTTTCACCCACCGGCGTCGGTAGGGCGGTGCAGGCCGCTTCAGGGCTGGAAGATTCATGTCTCGGCAACCTTGCACAACGCCGAGAAGGCCGCTTCGACGGTGTGGACGTACTGCACAGAACGGGCTATCGCCTTCAAGTTCGTGCCCAGGCCGCATCTTTGGCGCCTTCGTAATGGCAAGTACGCCGCCAGGGACGGGAGTGGGAAGTTCGCCACGCTCTACCCGGCCGACGAACCGCAGCTCCACACCGTCTTGACGGAGCTGGGGAGCCTGCTCGAGGGCGAGCCGGGCCCCTACATCCTCACCGACCTGCGGTGGGGCGACGGTCCCCTCTACGTCCGATACGGTGCCTTCGCCCCCCGGTACTGCCTCGATGAACGCGGTGTCCGGGTGCCGGCCGTCGAGAACCCCGAAGGAACGCTCGTACCGGACCGGCGTGCGCCTTCCTTCCAGCTGCCTGCCTGGGTGGAACTGCCGACGTTCCTTCAACCCGCACTCGCCGCCCGCAACGCTGTCACCACCGCCGGCGTGCCCTACAGGGTCGACCAGGCGCTGCACTACTCCAACGGCGGTGGTGTCTACACAGCCACCGACACCCGCACCGGCGACAAGGTCGTCTTGAAAGAGGCCCGCCCGCATGCCGGGCTCGCTGCTGACGGCGCCGATGCCGTTGCCCGCCTTGAACGGGAGAGGAACGCTCTGCAACGTCTGACCGGCCTCGGCGTGGCGCCCGGCTTCAGGGACTGGCTGGTCGTGGGGGACCACCGGTTTCTGGTGATGGACTTCCTGCCCGGCACTCCCCTCAACGAGTGCCTGTCCCGCCGCTATCCGCTCTACGGCCAGGCGCCCGCCCCGGCGGACGTGGCCGGCTACACGGCATGGGCCATGGACATCCACCAGCGGGTCGAGCGGGCCGTCCAGGCGGTGCACAGCCGTGGACTGGTCTTCCACGACCTGCACCTGTTCAACATCATGGTCGCCGACGACAAGAGCGTACGGCTCCTCGACTTCGAAGCCGCGGGCGAGGCCGCACGCCCCGGGCGCCAGACCGTGGCCAGCCCCGCCTTCGCCGCGCCCCCCGACAGACGGGGCACCGCCGTGGACCACTACGCCCTGGCCTGTCTGCGCCTGGCCTTGTTCATGCCCATGACGTCCCTGCTGGCCATCGACCGGACCAAAGCCGTCGGCCTGGCCAGGGCGATCACCGAAGTCTTCCCCGTCCCGCAGGAGTGGCTTGCCGAGGCGGTGGCCGAGATTGCCCGGCCCGCCGTCAAAGCCTCCGCAGCGGGACTCCTTCCGGCCCAGCCCGTACAGCACGACCCCGGCACGACGGTCTCGCCGGCCGACTGGCCTTTGAGCCGTCACTCCATGATCCAGGCCCTTCTCGCCAGCGCCACCCCCCAACGCAGAGACCGTCTCTTCCCTGGGGACATCGCGCAATTCAGTGACGGCGGAGCGCTGAGTCTGGCCTACGGCGCCGCAGGAGTCCTCTACGTCCTCAACGAAGTCGGCGCCCCTCGCCACGAGGCAGGCGAGCAATGGCTACTGGAGCACACAGCAGCGCCGCAGCCGGCAACCCGCCTCGGCCTCTACGACGGCCTGTCCGGCGTCGCCTATGTGCTGGACCGTCTCGGCTACCAGGACCGCGCCCTGGAGCTGATTGACCACCTCCTTCACGCACCATGGGAACAGCTCGGCACCGACCTGCACGGTGGCCTGCCCGGCATCGTTCTCGTCCTCTGCCACTTCGCCCGGAACACCGGTAACAGCACGCTGGAGCGTCTTGCCCTGAAGGGCGTCGACATCCTCGCCGACCGCCTGCCCCAGCACGAACCCCCACATCATCGGCGTACCGGTCTGATGCGCGGCCTCACAGGCACTGCCCTGGCCGCCTTGCACGTGCATGAACACACCGGCGACACATCCCTGCTCGACCTCGCCCGCCGTGCGCTTGCCTTCGACCTGGACCGCTGCGTGAGCACCGACCACGGCCTCCACGTCGACGAAGGCCGACGCACCATGCCCTACCTCGGCGACGGCAGCGCCGGCATCGGCATGGTCATCGACGACTACCTCGTACACCGCGAGGACGACGACCTCCTCCAGTCACGCACGGGCATCCTGACCGCAGCGCGCAGCACCTACTACGCCCAGCCCGGCCTGTGCCAGGGCAGAGCCGGACTCCTCCACTACCTGGCCCGGACACCCGGCAACGAACGCCTCCAGGCCGACATCACCGCCCACGCGCACCGCATGCACTGGTACGCCCTCTCCTACCAAGGCCACCTGGCCTTCCCCGGGCACCAGATGATGCGCCTGTCGATGGACCTGGCCACCGGCACCGCCGGCGTCCTCCTCGCCCTCGACTCCGCCCTGGGCAACAGGCTCTCCACCCTCCCCTTCCTCCCCCCGCCCCCCGCCCACGGCAGCGCCCCGGGAAACACGACCGGAACGCAGGCCACCAACCACCTCCTGTACTCGCCGGCCACCAACCGGCGATAACCCGAAAAGAAGGGAACCCATCATGATCCTGCTCGACCTGCAGACCCTGAACCCGGAGCAGACCCCAGAGGCGCAGGACGCCTCTCTCGAACCCGACAGCGGCCTCAGCCTCCTGCTCTGCCTTGACGAATAGGCAACGGGCACGCCCAGTTCCCCGTTATTGAGTGCCCCGCGGGGCCGCCGGCAGCACCGCTCCACCCAGGCGCCGGCACAGCGGTGCTGTCGGCGGGCCACTCCGTTCACGCCGTGTGCGGAGCCGTGGGAGCGCAGCCCTATGCAGAAGCACGAACAAACGCCGGCTGGCGCCTGCAAAGTCCATGCACGTCCGGCTGCCGACGTCCAGCCGCTCCGGCCGGGCGCCGAGCAGGCCGGCTGGGACACAACCGTCCAGACGAACCGCATCGACGACCTCGCCCGCGCCCACACCACCGAGGGAACACGAAGCCGTCGCAGCGGCCCAGCGAAACCTCACCGCTGGCACCCCCCACCACGACGACCACGCGACCGCCCACGCCGCTATCGGACACCTGCATCAACTGGCCGTCTGTCTCGTCACCCTCTACAAGGCACAGCGCACTCTTCACGAAGGCATCTGGGACATCGCCGCTGCACGCCGCGACCAGCACGACCGGGCGAAAGGACCCTGGAACGGCTACGACGAACAGCGGGTCACCGCCGACCTCACCCCCGTCCTCACCGCCGGCGACGCCCGCATCGCCCACCTGCGCCAGCGTCATCTCGACGCCACCCACGAAGCCCTGACCGACCTGATCCCGCAGCTCACCGATGGCTCTGTACGCGAGAACGGACAGCACTTCGACACCGGTTCGGAAGCCATTACTGACGTTGTTGCTGTGATGTCGTCAGGGTGAGGCCGGTTTCGGCGAGGCATCCGTTGATGAGGTTGCTGCGGTACTGGATCTTGCGGAGACCATGCCGGAGTGTGCTGATGAGGTGGTCGGGGTCGGTGAATGCGGTGTTGGCCTGGCTGCTGCGTCGCAGTAGTGACCAGATGCCCTCGACGGGGTTGAGGTCGGGTGCGTAGGCCGGCAGGAAGTAGCAGGTGATCCAGTCGTGGGTGTCGATGAACTCCCGCAGCCGGCGGTCTCTGTGGACGTTCAGGTTGTCCCACACGAGCACGATCGGGGCTCCGAGCTGCCGATGGGCGGCGATGAGCAGGTCGCGGTAGTCGGTCCAGGTGAAACTGCGTCTGCCACCTCGCTTGTGGTCGACATGCTGTTTGGGCCGGTAGATCAGCCGTGCGCGTTCGCCCTGCCTGTAGCAGGCCAGGGCGGCGACGGAGAAGCGACGCTGGGAGCGTCCCCGGACCCGGATGACGGGTGTGTGTCCGCGCCGGGACCAGGTCCGTGCGGTGGGCGGCGTCATCGAGAAGCCGGCTTCGTCCTCGAAGCACAGCCAGGCGTCGAGCGCCGCCACGGACCTTCCACCTGCGGCCCAGTCTCCTTCACCCAGCCGGTGACGGCTTCCTCGTCGCGCTCGGTCGCCCGGCGGGCCGGGAGCTGGTGGCTGAAGCCGTGCCGGTGCAGCATCTGTGCAATCGCCGACAGCGTCATGCTCTTGTGGAACCGGCGCCCGATCAGCGTTCTGATCCGCGCCAGCGTCCACGTCTGGTCCGGCCAGCCATGCGCCACCGGGCCCTTGGCCAGCTCCTGCTCCAGCACGGCGAACAGCTTCTCGCTCAGCTTGGGCAGCGATACCAGCCCTGCCGAGCGAAGACCCGCCGTGCCCGCGTCCTGCCAGGCCCGGCGCCACCGCTGAACCGAGCGCACACTCACCCGTAAGTCCCTGGCGACCTCCGCGCTGGAGGCGCCGGCGCCGAACCGTTCGGCGGCCTCCATCCGGATCCGCTCACGAAACGCCTGCCGTTCAGGCGTCAGCCCACCACCCTGCGGATACCTCATACAACCGGCATACCGCGACGATCACACCACGTCAGCTACGACATCACGCCAACAAAGTCAGTAGAAGGTTGGCGTCGAGCCGGAATGTTCACGAGTTTCGACAGCGCCCAGGTGCCCTGGAACGGCTGGCCACTGCACGGTCAGCGAAGGGTCTGGACTGCGTAGAGCGCGCCGATAGCGGTGGCGAGGGTGCCGAGCAGGAGCCGGAGAGCCGTCTCAGGCAGGTGCGGCTGAAGGCGTGCGCCGAGGTAGCCGCCGAGGAGGCCGCCGGCGCCGCAGGAAAGGCCCAGCAGCCAGTTGGGGGCGACGTCGCCAGTGGTGACGACGGAAAGCAGCGCGTAGGTGGCCGCGCCGACGATGGAAGTCACGAAGGTGGAGGCCAGGGCGGCGGGTGCGACGGTGGCGACCGGTGCGCCGCGGCCGACGAGGATCGGGCCGAGCAGCGAGCCGCCTCCGATTCCGTAGATGCCGCCGGCCACGCCGACAGCCAGGGCCAGCGACGTCGTTGCGCGGGGCGAAGGCTGGCGGCAAGTGTGGGGTGGGGCCGGGCGTACGGTCCGCAGCCACAGCCACAGCCCGAGCGGCAGGAGCATCACCGCTATGAGGAGGCGGAAGATTCGCGGGCCGGGAACGGCGTAGACACGGATCACGGCGCCGATGACGACGCCAGGAACGGTGCCCGCGATCAAGAGCCGGGTCAGCGGTCCGCCGAGCTGTCCGGCCCGCCAGTAGCGCAGGAGGGCACCGGGGCCGGCCACGACGTTGTAGAGCAGGTTCGTGGGTGTTACGGCCGGGCTGGGCACGCCCAGCACACTGACCTGGACGGGCAGCAGGAAGACCGCTCCGGAGACGCCCACGGGCGCGGTGATGACGGATATCAGGAGCCCGGCGGCGAACCCGAGCAACCCCCTCGACCACTCCACGACGTCCCCCTCGGCACTCTCCAACCGGCACCCGAAACAGGCTCCGGATCAGGTGCCTTCCGTTCTCGTGAACATCGACCCCGCCCCGATCCAACCGCCTCCTGAGGCGGTGAACAACTGCCGTCCAAACTCGCGAACAAAACCACGGCTACCGTGCCCGGCTCGCCCGCTACACCGGCAGGCGGGTGCTGCTGCGCTCGAGGCAGGGCGCGGACATGACGGCCGCGTTCCCGGAGATCGTGGGCGCCGCCCTCGCGCAGCTTCCCGACGACACCGGTCTGGACGGGGAATTGGTGGTGTGGGAGGGCGACCGGCTGGCCGTCGAGCGGCTGCAACCCGCTCGCCGGGCTCTCCCTCACCACCCCCGTGCGACTCGCCGAACCTCTGCCCAGCGACCGGCTGCGCGGCCTGCTCGACCGGATCGACAGCGCGATGGGGCGTCTGGCCGTCGGCCTGGTCGCCTTCCACGCCATCAAGGTCACCGAAGTCGCCCGGCTGCCCCTAACCGTGCGCCGAGTTCGTCCAGGAGCAGGCGGTGGAGCTTGACCCACACCCGGGCCCGGCTCCACTCGGTGAACCGCCGGTGTGCGGTTGGCCCGGATGGGCCGAAGGCAGGCGGTAGTTGCCGCCAGGTACACCCCGTCGTGGCCACGAACAGGATCGCCGCCAGCACCTCGCGATCGCCGTAGCGCCGTCGGCCACCGCGCTGCGGACGCACCGGCGCAGCTGGGACCACCCGCTGGAATAGTCCGTCCGGCCTCTCCGTCGTACGGGCCCTGCCCCCCCAGCCACAGCCGCCAGTCGGTCCAGCCACTCACCGCTGATGCCCTGCCCGGCAGCAGTTCTGGTTCTGGTCCGGTGAGAAACCGGCGGTGTCAGCGACGACCAGCGGCTCCGCTGCTCGGTCATCCGCCGGGCGCGCCTAGAGGATCATGCAGGTGGTGGTGGCGTGGGCGATGAGTTTGCCCTGGTCGTCGAGAACTTTGCCTTCGGCGGTGGCGGTGCGGCGGCCGGCGTGGATGACGGTGCCTTCGGCGGTGAGGGTCTGGCCGTCGGTGCGGGCGGCGCGGATGTAGTTGACCTTGAGTTCGAGGGTGGTGTACGCGGTGCCGGCGGGGAGGGTGGTGTGGACGGCGCAGCCCATGGCGGAGTCGAGGAGGGTGGCGGCGATGCCGCCGTGGACGGTGCCGAGGGGGTTGGCGAAGTCGGGGCGGGTGTCGAGGGAGATGACGATGCGGCCGTGGTCGACCTCGTCGAAGCGCATGCCGAGCAGGCGGCCGATGGAGGGGACGTCGGTGGGGCGTTCGGTCTGTACCCAGCGCATCAGTTCCAGGCCGGTCATGGCGGCGAGGTCGGTGGTCGTCATGGTCGTTCTCCTTGCAGGGTGCTGGTGGTGCCGCCGCCGGGGGAGGCGGTGTGTTCGTCAGGTGGGACGGTGCTCGATGCGGGCGGGGACGTGCTTGTGCCAGGGGGTGCCGGCGATGGGGTCGCGCCAGGTGAGGTCGGTGAGGGTGTTCAGGGCGACGCCGGTGCGTTCGGTGTGGCCGTCCTGGGTGGGCAGGTCGAGGCCGAAGCCGTTGGGCAGGGCCGCGTGCCCCGGCTGCAGGCGGTCGTCGATCTCGACGACCGCCTGAGCGGTGCCGCGTGAGGTGGTGATCCGGGCGAGGGTGCCTTCGGACAGGCCGAGCTGTTGGGCGTCATGAGGGCTGACGCGGAGCGTGCCCTGGGGGTCGCGCTTGGTGAGGAAGGCGTGGTCGAGGAGGTCTTCCTGGACCAGGATGCCGAGGAGGCCGGCCAGGCACCAGGCGTCGGTGCCGGGCCTGACCTGGAGGTGGATGTCGGCGAGGTCGGCGGTCTCGGTACGCACCGGGTCGATGACGATCATGGTGCGGTGGGGGTCCTTGGCGATGTCCTTGAGTACGGTGCGGGCGCGCGGGACGCCGTGGGACTGCCAGGGGTTTTTGCCGAGGAAGAGGGAGACTTCGGCGTTCTGGAAGTCTCCGGTGGTGTCCGCCGGTGAGGTGGGCGTCGACGAAGCCCTCGCCGGTCTTCTCCTGGGCGAGAGGGTTGGAGCGGTAGCGGGCGCCGAGGGCGCGTAGCAGGGCGCCGCTGTAGGCGCCGCCGAGGTGGTTGCCTTGTCCGCCGCCACCGTAGAAGAAGATCGATTCGCCGCCGTGGGTGTCGCGCACGGTCTTCAGGCGGGCGGCGATCTCGCGGATGGCGGTGTCCCAGTCGATGGGGGTGAAGGTGCCGTCCGCCTCCCGGCGCAGCGGGGTCGTCAGCCGGGTGCCGCCGTTTTGGTAGTGGTCCAGCCGCAGGGCCTTGTTGCAGGTGTAGCCGGCGGTGGCGACATGCTCCTTGTCACCGCGGATCTTGGCGAAGCGGCGGCCGTCGGTCTGGATCTGGATGCCGCAGTTGTTCTCGCACAGGATGCACGCGCTCTTGTGCCAGGCGGTGTCGGCTGTCATCGGCCCTGTCTCCTCATGCGGCGGACGGCGGGTGCGGCCCGCGCCCCAGGGGGAAGCGCCCGGGGCGCGGCTTGGTGGGGTGAGTGAGGCGTCGGCTCAGCCGAGCGGGTTGGTGGTGTCGCGCAGGGTGGCCAGGGCCGGTGCGTACATGCGGGCCTTGATGGTGCCGATGGTGTCGCCGGCCTTGTTCACCTGTGCCTGGGCCATCTCGATGGCGGTGGAGCGCACGGCGTCCTCGGCGACGGCCTGGTCGACGATGCCGACGGCCGCGGCGTCGGCGCCGCCGTAACGGCGGGCGGTGAGCATGGCCTCGTGCGCGGTCTGCGGGGCCAGCCGGGACTGGATGAGGGCGGCCATGCCGGGGGTGAAGGGAATGTTGATGTCCGCTTCGGGCAGGCACCAGTAGCCGCGGTCGGCGCGCATGACACGGAAGTCGTGGGCGAGGGAGAACATCGCGCCGGCGGCGAAGGTGTGCCCCTGCAGCGCGGCCACGGTGATGAGTGGCAGCGACAGCATTCGCGCGAGCAGCTCGTGGACGGAGACGACATAGTCCTGGTGCTGGTCGGCGTGGGCGAACAGCCAGTCCAGGTCGAGCCCGTTGGAGTAGAACTTGCCGGTGGCTGCGGTGACCAGGGCGCGAGGGCCTTCCGTCTTCTCCACCTCGTCGAGCGCGGCGCTGACGGCGGTGAGCCAGTCGGGATGGAAGCGGTTCTCACCGTCTCCCAGGTCCAGGACGAAGACGTTGTCGTGACGGTCGAGCGAGGGCATGGCGACTCCTTCGAGGTGTGCAGGTGAAGCGGCTGGGCGGCTGCGGGCTACGGCCGGGGACCGGATTCGGCGCCGGGGCGGTCGCGCAGGGCGTGGAGGAGCAGGTCATGGATCTCGGCGGCGGCGGCCTCGATCGGGGCGGTGCTCTGCTCGGCCCGGCACATGATCACCGCGCCTTCGACCGCGGCGATGATGAAGGCACCGAGCCGGCGGCTGCGTACCTCGCTCAGGCCGTGCCGCAGGAGCAGGGCCGCGAGGGCCTCCTGCCAGCGGGCGAAGACCGCGGCGGCGGAACGGGCAAGCTGGGGTGCGTCGTCATTGGTCTCCACGGCCACCGCCACGATCGGGCAGCCGGCCCTGAAGCCGCTCTCCACGAGCCGCTCACGCCACAGCAGGAAAAACGCGTCGACCGCCGCCACTGGATCATCCGCCTGCATGGCAGCGTCGATCAGCCCCGCGATGAAGTCCCCCGCCAGCGCCACCGCTTCGTCGATGAGCTGCGTCCGCCCGCCGGGGAAGTGGTGATACACCGAGCCGCGAGGAGCTCCGCTGTGAGCGAGCACCCTGTCGATGCTGGTCGCGCTCGCGCCGTACTCCCGCAGCAGAGCAGCAGCACTGAGGATCATCCGGTCACGGCTGTCACTCCTGCGCGGACTCACCTGCCCAGCACCTCCCCACGACGTGGCCCTTCCTCCACGAGCGGATGGGCTACCTGTCGGTAACTTATGGGGTATGGCATAGAACATGCAAGGGGGGCGCGGGCGGTGATTGGATCCGCAGCGACGGCACCGCTTGAGATGCGCGCCAGCTAGGGCGGTGATCCATATGACGCTCGGCTCAACAAGCGGCGCATCACGCTCGCAGGCTCGACGGCAGCCGCGGCCGCGCCCCTGGCAGTCGGCACCGCGCCCACCCACGCCGACAACGGGGGGCACCGGCGTCGGCGCCCCCGGCTGCCGGGGCGCCTCGAAGTACGCCAAGGTCTGCGCCTCCGCCCCCTCCAGCCGCCCCGGCTCGTTCGGGAGCTCGGGCACGCCCGCGGCGGACTCCAGCGCCGGCGGCAAGGCCGGGGCAATACGGCGGTGCCGAAGTGCACCCACGCCAAGCTCGTCCCCCAGCCCCCGGGCCGGCAACCTGGCGATGCAGGACGGCAAGCGGCAGGGCGGCAAAGGCGCGGCGTACCAGGTGATGTGCCCGGACACGGGCCGTCTCGGTGTGGGCCGGCACCTACGACCCGGCCACCGGACAATGGACCCCCGGATCGCTGGGCAACGGCGGCACCGCCACCCTCGCCCTGCGCGCCAAGGCCACCGGGGCCGGCCAGATCGCCAACACCGTCGCCGGCACCAGCAACGAGACCGGCCCTGCGCACCGCAGCAGTGAACCCACCCCCACGCCGCAACCCAGGCACCGCTCAACCCGCCTGAGAAACGCCCCGGCCCTAAAGCGGAACGAACCAGTTCGCCTCGAGCTCCGTCATGGTTATGAATTGATCGGGAGCCGCGCCTGGGGTCCGAACTCCCTACGGGGCATGCGGCACCCGGTGAGACGGAGCGCGCACGCCCCAGAAGGAGCCCACTGATGCGAATCAGGCTGCCGTGGTACTCGGGCATGGTCGTGGCCGCGGTGACGATCGCCTGCACGGCGCAGGGCGGTGGCGGGGAGGCCGAAGGGTCATGCGCGATCGCTGCCCTGTACGGGGGCCGCACCTATACGCAGGTGGCCAACGTCGACTTCACTGTTGGCGAAGCACTCGGCCCCGCCGAGTTCCCGCCCTGCGATGACACGCCGGGCCACGACGACGATGCCGCAGGGCCCGAACCCACTACGGCTTATGCTGTCGACGGCTTGAATCCACGTATCGCCATTGCGATGCGGTACACCTCGGACGAGATCATGCTCCTTGCCGTCCAACCCGGTGGCAGCCTGCCTCCAGAGGTCAAGGCCCTGACAGGGGCTGTCGCGTAAATGATCTCCGAGCCACCGGGGATGGTGGGTCGCGGTGCGGCCCGCTTGCCTATCCGGCGAGGGCAAGATTGTCATGCGGGCGATGCCGAGCATCGCGTGGTGGACACCGTCTCCCTTGAGGCGGCAGTCGAGGAGGATCTTCCAGGTCTTCATGCGGGCGAAGACGTGCTCGACCCGGGCCCGGACCTGCTTGTGGGACCGGTTGTGCTCTTCTTTCCAGACCGGGAACTCGGTCTGGCCGCGCTCGCGACGGTGCGGGATGACGAGTCCGGTGCCCGGGTAGCCGCCGTCGGTGATCACGAGGGTCTTGCCGACGGCGGCCTTGGCGCCGGACTCCCCCAGGCCCCGCAGTCGTTGCGGTTGCCGGCGAGCGGTCCACCGACCACGACGACGCGCCGGCTGTCGGCGTCGATGACGACCTGATGGTTGGTGGAGTGCCAATAGATCTTCGACCGCTCAGCGATGGTGTACGGGCCGCCGCTGCGGGACAGACCGTCGGGCGCTCGGTGTCAGGGATCGGATGTCAGTGGGGCTGTAGCCGAGTTCAGTGAGGATCTCGGCGGTGGTGGTTGACGTAGTGCCAGACGCCCATGAAGCCCTGGGCGTCGTCCTTCGACCCCGTGATGCCGAGGTTTCGCATCGCCTCCAGCACCTGGACGCTCGGATTCGGGCCGCTGCGGACCTGCGGATTGCACGGGTTCATTGAACGCGCCCGCTTGGGCTCGCCATCGTTTGACGACAGGAGGGTGCAGCCTGATCGGACTGATCCACCTGC
This sequence comes from Streptomyces sp. NPDC053750, assembly GCF_044544295.1. Lineage (NCBI taxonomy): Bacteria > Bacillati > Actinomycetota > Actinomycetes > Kitasatosporales > Streptomycetaceae > Streptomyces > Streptomyces sp. NPDC053750. The sequence continues at coordinate 147,231 of NZ_JBITXB010000017.1, forward strand.
CCGGACTGCACATTGCGGGCATCTTCCTGTGGTCCGCCCGATGATTCAAGCGAAATGGCCTAGGCGAAACACGTTCGGCGAGGGTCTGGTCAGGGGCGGGATGCGTCCTGGTGAGCTTCGTCCGAGCTGGTTGCGGCCCAGGAGGCGAGCAGGCGCAGCGCGTCGTGGTCGGGCGTGCCTGGTTCGGCGCTGTAGGCGGTCAGCGTGAGGCCGGGGTGGGCGGGCAGCTCCATGGCGTCGAAGTCGAGGGTGGTCTTGCCGATGGCCGGGTGGCGGAAGGGCTTGCGGCCAGTGTGGTGCAGGCGCACGTTGTGTTTGGCCCAGGCCGCACGAAACTCGTCGCTGCGGGTGACAAGCTCGCCGATCAGCCCGGTCAGTTCGGTGTCGTCCGGGGCTCGGCCGGCTTCGGTGCGCAGCAGGGAGACGGTGGTGTTGACGGAGGCGTTCCAGTCGGGGAAGAAGTCGCGGCTGGTGGGCTCGAGGAACTGGAAGCGGGCGATGTTGACCGGGCGGACCGAGCCGGTGAACAGGGGGGCGTAGAGGGCACGCCCGAGCGGGTTGACCGCGAGGATGTCGAGCCGGCCGTTGCGGATGAAGGCCGGTGAGCCGGTCATGGACTCCAGGACCCGTTTGAGGCTGGCGGGAACGGTGTCCTTGGCCCGCCGACCGGTGCGGCGGCCCGGGCGCTGGCGCTGGGCGGCGGCCAAGTCGCGCAGGTGGGAGCGTTCTGCGTCGTCGAGCTGAAGGGCGCGGCAGAGCGCGTCGAGGACTTCTTCTGAGGCCCCGGCGAGCTGGCCGCGCTCCAGGCGAACGTAGTAGTCGATGCTGACACCGGCGAGCAGGGCGACTTACTCGCGGCGCAGTCCGGGGACCCTGCGGTTACCGCTCCCGAAGACGGGCAGGCCGGCCTGCTGTGGAGTGATCTTGGCGCGGCGGGTGGCGAGGAACTCTCGGATCTCGCGGGCGGTGTCCATGCTCTCCAGGCTAGGAGGAGTGGAGCACGGCTGAGAGGTTCTGCCAGTACCTGGAACGGCAGGGCCTTCCGTACGCCTGTGAGCTGCGGTTTCCTCGATGTTGTCAGCGGATGCGGCCCCGGCCCCGGAAGGCAGGCACCCGCCTTGCGGGATACCTGCCGGTCCCCGGGTGGCGGACAGTGAACAACGCCGCATCCTCGTGTTCGTACCATTACAAGGAGTCACCTCATGGCGAAGCAGTCCGCGGCGCAGGAGCTGGTCGGCATCGCGCCGAAGCTCGTCGAGCTCACCAACGAAGTCCTGTTCCAGGACGTGTGGGAGCGCCCCGGGCTCTCCGCGCGGGACCGCAGCCTGGTCACGGTCAGTGTGCTGGCCGCCCTCTACCGCAGCGAGCAGCTGCCATACCACCTGGGTGTGGCCCTGGAGAACGGGCTCACGGTCGAGGAGCTGGCCGAGGCGATCACGCACCTGGCGTTCTACGCCGGATGGCCCAACGCCATGACCGCGATCACCCTGCTGAAGAAGATCGCGGACGAACGCTCCGCCTGAGCCCCGGCGCAAGCAGCAAACCGGCCCCGCACGCTCAGCGGGGCGTAGTGAACCAAGGAAGAGGAACAAGATGGCCGGCAACGGATTCGACCAGATCTTCCCGCTCGGCGAGAAGAACTACGCCTACGCGCAGTACTTCATCGGCCAGAGCTACCTGGCTCCGCTCACCTCGGGCAGCGTGCCCGTCAGCAACGTCTCCTTCGAGCCGGGCTGCCGCAACAACTGGCACATCCACCACGGCACGAACGGCGGCGGCGACCAGATCCTGCTTTGCACGGCGGGCAGCGGCTGGTACCAGGCCGAGGGGGAGGACCCCATCAGCATGGAGCCGGGCACGGTGATCCGCGTCCCGGCGGGCACGAAGCACTGGCACGGCGCGAAGGCCCACTCGTGGTTCTCCCACCTCGCCTTCATCACACCTGGCGAAGACGTCAGTAACGAATGGCTCGAGCCGGTCACCGACGAGGTGTACGGCGCGCTGCCGAAGAACGGAGCGAACGCATGACCATCCTGGACGAGACCTACACCCTGGCAGGCGGCGTCGAGATTCCCAAGCTGGGGCTCGGCACCTGGTTCATCGACGACGACAAGGCGGCCAACGCGGTCCGCGCAGCCGTGGAGATCGGCTACCGCAACATCGACACGGCCCAGGCATACGGCAACGAACGCGGCGTCGGCGAGGGCGTGCGCACGTCGGGCCTGCCCCGCGACCAGCTGTTCGTCTCGACCAAGCTCGCTGCGGAGATCAAGGACTACGACCAGGCGCTCACCGCGATCGACGGCTCTCTTGAGAAGCTGGGCCTGGACCGCATCGACCTGATGCTGATCCACAGCCCGCAGCCGTGGGACGACTTCCGCGGCGACGACTACGCCCAGGGCAACCGCGAGGCATGGCGTGCCCTGGAGGACGCCCACCAGGCCGGCAAGATCCGGTCCATCGGCGTCTCCAACTTCCAGCAGCACGACCTGGAGAACATCCTGCAGGGCGCGACCGTCGTCCCGCACGTGAACCAGCTGCTCGTACACGCCGGCAACACCCCCTCCGACCTCCTGGCCTACTGCGAAAGCCGGCAGATCCTCGTCGAGGCGTACTCGCCGATCGCCCACGGCGCGATCCTGAAGAACGCCGAAGTCCAGGCGATGGCCGAGAAGTACGGCGTGTCCGTCCCCCAGCTGTGCATCCGCTACACCCTCCAGCTGGGCACGGTGTCGCTGCCCAAGACGGCGAACCCTGAGCACATGAGGTCCAACGCCAAGGTCGACTTCGAGATCTCCGACGCTGACATGGACGCTCTGCGGGGCCTGCGCGACGTGGACTACGGCGACCACAGCGCCTTCCCCGTCTTCAGCGGCAAGTGACGCCAGACGAGCGCCACCTCGCGCTGGCACGGGTCGGCCATGACGCACCGAGCCGGACACCTACGCGACGATGTCGGTGGCGCCGAACTCGGCGGTGAGCTTCTGCCAGGTCTGGTACCAAGCGAGTGGCTGTCTTGTCGTGGTAACCGAGCGCCTTCGCGATGACGGGAGCCGGGCCTGGAGGACGAGCTGCCGAATGGCGGAGGTCCTGTCGCGCTGCGGCGGGACGCCGATCTCACGCAGATGAACCTGGAGGCTGACCGGATTCATCGGCTGTCCGGGCTGACTGCCAGGGAAGAGCCACTGCGAGCTCCTGCTGCTGGCGTAGGGCAGGTGCTGATGGGACTGGATGTAGGCCCGCATCAGAACGGCGACGGGCTCCGGCAGCGGGGACGGCGGGTCGCCCAACTGGACGGTGATGGTCGTCTCGTCGTCGGTGACGTCGTCGATGGTGAGGCGAACGATGCGGCTGACGGGTTGCGCGTAGAGGAGAACGAGGGCGGCGGCGACCCTGGCTCGCAGTGGCAGGGAGTCGTCGTTGAGGACCCGGCGGAGTATCGCGAGCCGGCGGTGCTGGTGCAGCGGTTCCGGGCCCTGGGTGATGACGGCGGGCGGCAGCGCGAGGCGGGGCATCCGGCCGGTCTTCATGCACCACCGTAGGAATGACTGGGACGGGCGGCGGGTGGCCAGGCTCTCGGTGTGCCAGGCGTCGATGTCGGCCTGCTGGCACTGTCCGATGGCGCGTCCTCGGTCGGCGAGCCATGCGAGGAAGGCACCGGCCTGGGTGATCTCCTGCTTGGTGTGGTTGGTCTGGGAGCGTCCCAGCGGTCCCTTCTCCGTTTTCGCCCGCAGGCGATGCCACGTGGCGAAGTACCGGAGAAGTTGACGGTGTTCGGGCTCCTCGATGACGGCGAGCCGTTCGGTCGGCCACCGCTGGTAGAGGATGAGCTGCCGGTCAACTCGTGGGAGGACGCTGCTGTCCATCAGCAGGTCACGCAGGTGAGTGACAGTCCGCCAGGGGGTTTCCTGGTGCAGCCCCTCGTGGGTGAGCGGGATGCTGCCGGTGGCCAGGCCCTGGAGGAGACGGACGACGTTGGGGTTGCGAAGCCAGATCGGTCGGCTCTTGGGCCTGCCCATATCCAGCAGGATCTTGACCAGAGGCAGGAACTCCGGGTCGACACGACCAGTGCCGTCGTCGAGGAGGCGGACGAGCGTGTCGGCGAGGGCGCAGCGTTCGCAGAGACGTCCGCCGAGCAGGAGTCCTTCGAAGCCGCAGCGATCACAGAAGAAGTCTCGGGCGATGCCCGCGCAGTCCCGGCAGATCGGTGTGCCACCGGTGTCTCGCCCCGGCAGCAGCCGATCGGTGTCGCAACAGGGGCAGAGGCCGCGGACTCGCATCGCCCGTTCGTAGCAGGTCCGGCAGATCGGTCCGTCCGACCACTCGGCGGACTTCGAGGCCCGTCGGCCACAGCGTGCGCAGTCGCGGATCATCCACCGCTCGTACTCCTCCGGAGTCACCGCTCACCTCTCGGGCGTCAGTCGGACCCTTGTGGGTCGCCGGGCGGCTGGTTTGATCGGAGCTTCTTCGCCGGCGGCTCGGCGGGCCGGGAGGTTCTGGGCCGAGGTGGTGATCAGGTCGGTGGGGGTGCAGCCGAGGATGTCGCAGAGGGCGGCCAGCACCGGCAGGGACAGCCATCCGGGGTGCCGGAGACCAGGCGGTGGACCTGGGAGGAGGACAGGGTGATGCCGCGTTCGGCCAGGTGCGGCATGAGCTCGCCGACGGTGAACATGCCGCGGGGGGCCATAGCTCGCGCAGGCGCCACCGGTAGCTGATCTGGCGTGGCATCAGGAGGTCCTTCCCGGCCGCAGAGCGGCCTCGATGGTGGCGTCCAGGACGCGTCGGAGGGAGTGGGTGCGGAAGTCGGAGGAGACGCACGTGTGGATCGCCGTGGTGGAGGCGTGGTCGTGGCCGACCTGCTGCTGGACGAACAGCGGGTCGTGGCCGTCCTCGATCAGATGTGTGCTGTAGGACCTGCCTAGGAACTCCAGCGCGGGGTCCAGGCCAACGGCGTCCCGGTAGGCGGCGAAGCGGGAGTCCAGCCGCTGGACGCCGATTCGCGGGCCTCGCTCGGACGGCCAGAGGGCCCGGCTTGCGGCGTCACGCTGTACCTGCTGGGGCACGTCGCGTTTATCTGGCGTGTACTGGACACCGCGTCGTCCGCCCAGGCGGGCATCGCGGAGAAGCCCCACCGGTCATAACAGTGGAAAAGGATCACGTCCGCTTCCACGCCGATGCGGGCGAGCTGCTCGACGCTGTGGTCCAGGTGCTGGAAGAACGCGACATTGAACCGGGCGAAGTCGAACGTTCCGTCGTCGTTGCGGTCGTAGGGGAAGAGCGGCGGCTCGTCGGTGTTGAAGAAGTACGACTTGGGAAAAACGCACATGCGGATCTTGGTGAAGGGTGCGTCTTCCAGCGTGCGGAGTGCGGCGGCTTGCAGCTCAGGGCTCTGGTGGGTCCAGGCGTACGCGGTCGTGCCGGGGGGCAGGTAAGGACTGCCGTCCTGGTAGGCGAAGTGGTAGGTGTCCACCACACGGACCGGACCCCGGTTGCCCCCAGAGGGCTCGGACACCTGAAGCGATCCGGTCAGGCCGTCCAGGGAGCGGGCATTGGAGCGGGTCTCGAACGTCCAGCGGCCGGGCTGGGGCGGCTGGAAGCGGATGCGGTAGGTGCCCGCGCCGTCGTAGAAGCCCCCGACGCGTACCTCGGGTGCTTCGGCGTGGCGGAAGACGGCGTCGAGTTCGACGTCGGTGAAGGGGTTGCCGTGGTCGGGTCCCTGGAGGACGACCTCTGCGACGCCCCATTGCTCGATGTCGCTGACATGGGTGATGGCCGGCGACGCCTGGAGGGCCTGCGGCTCGTCGTCATCCGCAACAGGCTGCGTGGGGGCCTGCTGGGTCTTGTACAGCGGGGAGTCGTAGGGCAGGGCGGCAAGATCCCGCCACAGCTCGTCCATGGCCGCGGGGAGCTCGCCGAGCGGTGGATTGTGACCCAGCATCGCGCCCAGCGGCATGAAGGGCAGCACGGTGAAGTCGGGCAACTCGAGGACGCCGGGAAGATGCTGCTCCAGGACGACCGCAGCCTCCTTGGAGGCTTTGAGTTCGAACAGGGGGGTGTGGGGGCCGAAAGGCATCGCAATTCTCCTGCGGGTGGGCGGGGCGCATTCCAAGCCGGCTGGAAGCGGGATGAACGAGGTGGGCGGGGCAGGGGGAGAGCCGGAGGTACCCGGCAGGCCGGTGCACCGGCACCCGCTGCCGTCGGCCGATCGACCGACGAACGCGCCCCTGGAACGGGGTGGGCGAGTGCCACGAGGCGGGCCGGCATGGTGAGGCGCCGGTGGCGAGTTCGGCGGTTGCTGCCCCAGGGCGGTGCTGGTGCCGGACAGGGGACGACAGGTCACGAGTTGGTGTGCGCGTGCCTGTGTGCGGGTCAGTCGCTCAGCAGGTTCCGCGCGACCTCGAAGTCGGTGATCAGTACGTTGATCCAGCCGCCTTGCATCGCGCCGCGGATCGCGGCGGTCTTGGCTGTGCCTCCGGCCACGCCGATACGGCGCTCCACGGCACGCAGCTCATCGGGTCCGATGCCGATGAGGCGATCGTTGAAGGGGGCGTCAACGGGGTGGCCGTCGGCGTCGAAGTAGCGGGCGCAGACATCGCCCACCGCGCCGAGTTTCTTCAGCTGTTGCTGGTCCTCGGGGGTGATGGCGTTGCCGGAGCTGCGCAGCAGGGGTGACGGGTCGAGGCCGCCGATGCCCAAGAGAGCCATGGTGAGGCGTGACCACGCCTGCATGACCTCGGTCATGGCCGGCTCCTGCGACAGCAGGTCGCGCAGTTGGCGGCTGCCGACCAGCGCCGCGGTGGGGGCGAAGACAGGGCGGGCGCCGGTGAGTTCCGCCAGGCGGCTGGTCAGACGGGTGGCGTGGAGCTGGACTTCCGGGCTGCCGGACCCACCGACCATCTGGACGACTTCGTGCGCCACCGATGAGGTCTTGGCCCGCATGACCTTGACCGCTTCCAGCAGCGTCGCGCTCCAGGAGGAAACGCCGATGACGTCTCCGCCCTTGAGCGTGGCATCGAGATAGGTGGCGGTCGCCGCCGCGAGGGCGGGGATGACGTCCATCCCCGCGCCCTCCACCTCCACCACGATCGCATCGCGCAGGCCGAACTTTGCGACGAGGGCTTCTTCGAGCTCCGCGTGCACGCCCTCGGGGGAGACCACCACCGTGCGCACGACGCCGCGGTCGGCAGCTTCCTTGAGCAGGCGGGAGATGCGGGGCTGCGACATGTTCAGGTGCGCTGCGATCTCGGGCTGACGCACTCCGCGTTCGTGGTACATGCGGGCCACCTTGACCAGTAGCCGCAGGTGGTCAGGGCCGGGAGCGGACGGCGCTGTCGCCACTGTTGTTCCCTCCTCGGTTCCCCTGGCTGTCGCGATGCGACAGCCTATCGTCGGGGTGGTGCGCTCGCTGATGGTGGTTGCGGTACATGAGGTCCTCATCGTGCTCGTGCGGTGCCGGCGAGGCCGCGGGCCGTCGGTCACCGCAGGGTGCGGGCAGCCGTCAGGTGCCGGTGCCAGCGTGCGACCGTACTGCTGCGCCGGTCCTCGTCCCAGTCGGGGCGGAAGACCTGAAGGCTGCTGTCGGCTCGTTGTTCCAGATCGTCTCGCGTCCACAGCCCGAGTTCGAGTCCCGCCAGGTGGGCCGCTCCTGCGGCGGACAGCTCGTGGTGGCGGGTGCGGGCCACGGTGACGTCACCGAGATCGGCCTGCAGCTGCATGAGCGTGTCGCTGCGGCTGAGGCCGCCGTCGGCCACGACCCGCCGCAGCCCGGGCAGGACGGTCAGGACGTCGCCCACCTGGAAGGCGACCGACTCGAGGGCGGCGCGGGCCAGATGGTCCCGGCCGCTGCCGAGTGTGAATCCGGCGAGGACGGGCGCGGCCTCCGGGTCGAACCAGGGGGCGCCGAGACCACCGAAGGCCGGCACCAGGGTGATGCCTGCCGCGTCCGCGTCGGCGGCGAGGCGGATCAGGTCGCCAGCTTCGGCGCCGAGGAGGTCGGCGAGCCAGGTCAGGGTCCGTCCGGCGGAGTGGATGTTGGCCTCGTGAGCGTAGGTCGGCCTGCCGGTCGACCAGGCGATGGTGCTGCACACCCCTTCCTGCGGTGCGGGGGAGTCCGCCACGGTCATGACGGAGGAGCCGGTGCCGTAGGTGACCTTGACGATCCCCGGCCGCCAGCCGGCGTGCGCGAACAGGGCGGCGTGGGAGTCACCCATCACTGCCAGCACGGGGGTGCCGTCGACCAGTGGCTCGAGGCCGCGCACCGTCCCGAACTCGCCGGTGGAGGCGACGATCCGGCTCAGTGCCGCGCGCGGGATGCCGAACCACTCGAGCAGTTCGTCGTCCCAGTCCGCGGTGGCGAGGCTGAGCAGCTGGGTGCGGGAGGCGTTGCCGACCTCGGTGACCTGTTCACCGGTCAGCAGGTGCAGCAGGTAGGCGTCCACCGTGCCCAGGCGCAGCTCGCCGGCCCGGCTGCGTGTCCGGGAGGGATCGTGGCGGTCCAGGAGGTCGGCCATCTTCAGAGCGGAGAACATCGGGTCCAGCGGAAGACCTGTGCGCCTGCGGATCTCCTGACCCCTGCCGTCCTTGGTGAGGTGTGCCGCACGTTCCGCCCCGCGCCGGTCCTGCCAGCTGACCACCGGTGCGACGGCCTTGCCCGTGGCGGTCTCCCACAGCGCGACCGACTCACGCTGCGTGCTCAGCGCCACTGCGGCGACGCTGTGCGGGTCGGTGTCCTTCATGCAGGCGGCGACGGCCGTGCGCACACTGTCCAGCAGCGCCGCGGCGTCCTGTTCCACCAGGCCGGGGCCCGGGTGGAACTGGTCCAAGGGTGCCTGCGCCCGGGAGACGACGTCACCGGCGGCATTCAGGAGCAGGGCCTTGGTCGAGCTCGTGCCCTGGTCGACGCCGAGAACGTGCGGCTTCATCACGCCCGTCCCAGCGCGGAGCGTGCGGCGTCGGCGATGCCGTCGGCGGTCAGCCCGAAGTGCTCCAGCAGAAAGGCGGCACTGCCGGTGGGAGCGAAGGCCGGCACGCCCAGCATGCGCACCGCCACCGGGTGGTTCTCGGCCACCACCTTGGCCACGGCTGCGCCCAGGCCGCCGGAGAGCAGTCCCTCCTCCGCGGTGACGATCGCGCCGGTCTCCCGCGCTGCTGCCACCACCGCCTCGATGTCGAGCGGCTCGACGAAGGTCATGTTGAGCACGCGGGCGGAGATGCCGTCCCGGCCCAGGATGTCGGCGGCGTCCAGGGCGCGCGAGACCATCGTGCCGGTCGCGATGAGAGTGACGTCGCTGCCTTCGGTCAGACGCACGGTGCGGCCGGCTTCGAAGGGGGCGTCGTCGGGGGTGACGGCGGGCACCTTGAATCGGGGCACGCGGATGTAGGTCGGCCTGCCCGAGGCGGCGGCCCAGCGCACCGCGCTGCGCATCTGTGAAGGGTCCGCGGGCACGATGATCTCCAGGCCGGGGATCGCGCGCATCCAGGACAGGTCCTCGATGGAGTGGTGGGTGGGGCCGAGCTCGCCGTAGGCCATGCCGGGGCTCTGGCCGCACAGCACGACGTGGCGGTGCGTGTAGGCGACGTCGGCCTTGATCTGTTCCATGGCGCGGCCGGTGAGGAAGGGGGCCGCGGCGGAGGTGAAGGGGATGAACCCGGCGTTGGCGAGGCCGGCGGCCACGCCCACCATGTCCTGTTCGGCGATGCCGACGTTGATCAGCCGGTCGGGGAACTCCTCGCGGAACTTCGCCAGGTTGCTGGAGCCCACCGAGTCGTTGCAGACGGCCATGATCCGTTCGTCGGTGCGGGCGAGCGTGATGAGTTCGTCGGCGAAGTCCGCCCGGCAGTCGTAGGTGGCAGCCTGCTGGGTCAGGGTGCTCATCGGGTCAGCTCCTCGAGCGCGAGACGTACCTGTTCGTCGGTGGGCACCTTGTGGTGCCACTCGACGCGGTCCTCCATGAACGACACTCCCTTGCCCTTGACGGTGTTGGCGATCACCGCGACCGGGCGTCCGGTGGTCGACGGCCCGTAGGCCTCCTTGATCGCCTGGTGGTCGTGTCCGTCGACGACGCGGACCTCCCAGCCGAAGCTCTCCCACTTCGCGTCGAGCGGGTCCAGGGACGTGGTGTCCTCGGTGCGGGCGCCCTGCTGCAACCGGTTCCTGTCCACGACGGCCGTCAGGTTCGACAGGCGGTAGTGGGCGGCGGTCATCGCGGCCTCCCAGTTGCTGCCCTCCTGCATCTCGCCGTCGCCGAGGACCACGATCGTCCGCCACGGTTCACCGCGCAGCTGCGCGCCGAGGGCGATACCGGTGGCCACCGGGAAACCGTGGCCGAGGGGGCCGGTGTTGGTCTCCACACCGGGCACCGTCAGGCGGGCGGGGTGGCCGTTGAGAGGAGACAGCGGGGCCATGAACTCGTCGAGCCGCGTCCGGGGGAAGAACCCGCAGGAGGCCAGCGTGGAGTACAGGGCGGCGGCGCAGTGGCCCTTGCTGAGTACGAACCGGTCGCGCTGGGGGTGGCCGGGGTCGGTCGGGTGCATGCGCAGGGTGCCCCACAGTGCCGTGACCAGCAGGTCGGTGACGGACAGGTCACCGCCTACGTGGCCCATGCCGGCCGACTGGATGGTGGTGAGGATGTCGCGGCGGACGGCGGTCGCGATCTCCGCCAGTTCCGCGGCGGACTCGGCGGGCGAGGCCGCCCGCAGCCGGGCGCTGCGCTGCTGGTAGATCTGGGCGGCGCTGTCGTCGGCCTGCAGCGGTGCTGCGGCCTCCAGGAGGGCGGTCACTGGGACTCGCTTTCTGCGAGGGCGCGGAACAGCGCCCGCTTGGCGATGCGCTGTGCCTTCAGGGCGTTCTGGGCGGACTGGGCCGCGGCCAGTTCGTCGCGGTCGAGGTAGGCCAGGGCCCGGTGGAAGGCGCGCATGGTGCGGACGCCGGTGCGGGCGGCTTCGACGGGGTCCTCGCGGAAGGGGAACTGGTCGAGCTGCCATACTCCCTGCCAGCCGGCGTCGTGCAGGGCGAAGAAGAACTCGAAGGTCTCCAGCAGGTGGACGGAGCCGACGACCATGTCGTCGTCCCAGCCACGGAAGTTGTCGTTGACGTCGATGGCGAACAGCCGGTCGCGGGCGATCGCCATGCGGGCCGCCTCGGCCGGGGTCTCACCGCCGTACAGGGAATGGCCGAAGTCCAGCAGGACGCCGACGTTGTCGACCCCCATGTCCTCGATCGCCAGCAGGGTGCGCGCCACGGACGAGAACACCATCCGGTTGCGCGGCTCACGCGGCTTGTACTCGATGGCGAACTTCAGGTCGGGGAAGGACTGGGCCAGCTCACGCAGCGCGTCCACCGACTTGGTCCACAGGTCGGTGTAGTCGGCCTGGAAGGGGTAGTCGTAGCCGTCCTGCCCGGGCCAGATCTTGACGTAGTCGACGCCGAGTTCGCGTCCGACCTCGGCAGAGGCGGCGACCAGGTCGATGGCCTGCCGGCGCACGGCGGGATCGGGGTTGGTGAACCCGCCCTTGGCGAACTTGCCGGTGTAGAACTCCGGCGTCACGGCGATCGCCCGCAGGTTCTGCTCGGCCAGCGCCTCCCGCACCTCCGCCGTGCTGATGTCGCCGGGCGGGAAGGGCCAGTTCAGGTCCAGGACCGACAGGTCACCCACTGCGCCGGCCAGCTTGATCGCGTCGAGGATGGTGCGCGGCTCGCCGTATCCGTCGGTCGCGTAGCGGTCGACGTAGGTGGCGAAGTGCCAGACGCCGGCACCGAAGGTCGGTTCGCTCACCGTCGCTCCTGAATGTCTATGCGTAATTGATTGGACATGCCGTCAAGCTACGAACAGGCCGTCCGGGGTGTCAACCCCGTTGCGCCCGACGTCACGTTGCGCGGCGAGACGGCGGGGGTCGTGTACTGCCAGCATTTTGCGGCAATAAGCAAAATTGCCCCTGATTGACCTGGAGAATGAGAGTGGCAGCGCGGTGACCTGCCGGCCAGGTGGGGCGGATGGTGTTCGGTGCGTGCGGCAGCCCGGCCCCCGTGGGAGGGGCGATGCCGACGCGCCGCCGGAGCGGAGGAGTATCGGCGCCGCCCGGCCTCCTGCGCAGGCGTCAGCGCGGAGCTTGGCGGTCATGTCCCTTCTCGTGGTGTAGGCGATCAGTCGTCTGACGTGGTGGGCAAGACGGTCGGGGCATCGGGGTAGAGGGCGTCCATGCTCTCGTTGGAGAGGTAGCGGCGGGGGAAGGCGATCCATTCGTCGTGGAGTTCGGCGAGGACCGCGGTGGCCAGGCGGAGGACGGCGGGCGGGTTCGGGAAGACCTGGACGACGTCGGTGCGGCGTTTGATCTCCCGGTTCAGCCGCTCGAGCGGGTTCGTTGACTGGATCTTCTTCCAGTGCTGGTGGGGAAAATCCGCGAACGCGGTCAGGTCCTCCTTGGCCTCCAGCAGCATCTCTCTGACCTTCGGGAACTGCCGGCCGAGCATGTCTGCCACGGTGTCGAGCTGAGTGCGGACCGCGTCCGCGGTGGGCTGGGCGAAGACCGTGCGGATCGTCGCTGCGACCATCTCCGCCGAGCCCTTCGGGATCACGG
>NZ_JBITXB010000018.1:0-156934 GCF_044544295.1 Streptomyces sp. NPDC053750
CCGACGCCGATCGGTCCGGCGGACGGCGCGGGCTGGGAGCCGAACACTCCGGTCTCCGTGCCGATGAGCAGCGCGAACAGGGTGGCCGTGGTGCCGAGGAGCAGGGCGTGTGCCCGCAGCCCGGTCCCGTTGCCCACGGCGACCAGCTGCCGCCAGGCAGAGGTGAAGCCGAACCGGGAGTGGAAGAGGGCGACGCCCAGGCCGAGACCGAGCAGGAGCAGGACGCCCGGCTTGGCGCCGTGCGCGGACCACACGTACGCGGTGAGGACGGCGGCGAGCAGCCCGGACACGGCGAGCGGCGTCCGCCGCACCGGGGGCAGGGGCGGCGCCTGCGGGCGTTCCGAGGAGGTGGGCGAGGGAGCGAACAGAGCGGTGGACACGCGCGGCGGCGCGGCCGGGGACGACCCGGCAGGGGGTGCGGTGGTCACGGAAGAACTCTCCGGGGTGGGTGGTGTGCACGGGGACGGCGGGCGCCGGCGGACCGGCGGCGCGGGGAGTGCGGCCGGTCCGGGGGGCTCAGCGGCGACAGAGGCCGTCGTCGACGCACCACGCCGAGCACGCGAAGAGCGCGAGGCACAGCAGCGGAGCCGATGCATACATGCGTGCGAATATACGGAGGAGGCTGCTCCGGACGCCACACCGTCTCGCCAGGCGGATGGCGGACGGAGTGGAGTCCGTGTCCTTGCGGCCGGTTACCGGGTGCGCTCCAGACGGTCCGCCATCAGCTGCACGAACCGGGCGGGCTCCTTGGGCCGGCCGCCCTCGGCGAGCACCGCGAGGCCTCCAAGCATGGCCGTGACCTGCGGCCGCGCCGAACCACGAGACGTTGATGAGAGAACGGCACGGGCGCGCCCCGGTCCTGAACCAGGCAGAGGCGGCAGATCCGGGAGGGGCAGAAACCTCAGCGGGCCGGTGGACGTGCCCGCGGGTTCCCGCCCGGGCAGTGCGGGAACGACCGCATGCCCCACGCCGAGCCCGGCCGGCAGGATGGCGGTGTCCCCGTCGGCGGCACCGGTGTCCGATGTGAGGTGGACGCCCAGACGGGCGAAGGCCGCATCGACATGGGCACGGGACGAAGACCTCTCCGGAAGCCGGATGTGCCGGACGCCGGCCGGGTCAGCCGGAACTCCAGGGCCACACCTGAGCCCCACCACCCCCAGTCCTTCACGTGCGGTGGTGTGCGCCACGAAGGCGAGTTCCCCGTTCATCCATGGCGGCGCAGCTCATGGAAGAAGTCGTCGACGACGTGCAGCCGGCCGGTGTCGGTCACCGCGTCGTACACCTGCTTGCCGACGGCGAGGTCGAGGACTCCGAGGCCGAAGGGGGAGAACACCACGGGCCGGTCGTCCGGCAGCGACACCCGGTCCGTCATGACGTCGTGCAGCGTTCCGGTGAGGAAGTCCCGGTTGCCGGTGAGCTGTTCGGCCAGGTGCGGTGAGGTGTCGGCCTTGAGGCAGTGGTCGACGTCGTCGACGACGTTCGCCGAGGCGAGCACGATCTCGGGGGCCAGGTCGCGCAGCGACACGTGCAGCACCAGGGGGTTGTGGTCGAACCACGCCGGGTCCGTGACGTGGGGCCGCCCGGCGACGGTGGCGAAGACGACCAGGTCGCTGGAGCGGATCAGCTGCTCGGGACCGGCGTGCACGGTGATCCGGCCCGTGGCGGTCCGTTGCAGGTAGGTGCGGAAGCCGGCCGCGCTGTCGGCGGACAGGTCGTGCACACCGATCTGGTCGAAGGACCAGCCGGTCGCGGTCAGGTAGGTGTGGATGTACCGGGCGATCAGGCCCGTTCCGAAGAATCCGACGCGAGTGGGGCGCCGGCGGTGACGGCTGAGCCGGTCGGCCGCCGAGGCGGCCATCGCGGCCGTTCGGCAGGCACTGATGACGGAGCCTTCCAGGCAGGCGAACGGGTAGCCCGTGTCGTGGTCGTTGAGGATCAGGACGGCGGAGGCGCGTGGGATGCCGGCCCGCACGTTGTCGGGGAAGCTGGAGATCCACTTCACGCCGTCCACCCGCACCTGCCCGCCGATCGACGCGGGCAGCGCGATGATCCGCGCCGTCGGCCGGTCGGGGAACCGCAGGAAGTACGACGGCGGGTTGACCGAGTCCCCGGCGGCGTGCAGCCGGTAGGTGGCCTCGACGAGCTCCACGATCTGCCGTTCCCGGCCCTCCAGGGCGCGCTGGACCTGCGCGCCGGTGATCACCGCGAACGACGGCACGGTGATCGGCGACGGTGCGGGGACCGGCTCGGACACGGCGGACTCCGTGGCGTCGGCAGGGGCGGCGGCGTCGGAACGGTACGTGGTCATCGGGCGCCTCCCTCGAGGATCGGCGTGCGGGTGGTCGGGTGCAGCGGTTCGGCCATGGCGACGACGACGTCGCGCGGTGGCTCGAAGGGCTCCCGGCTGTGGGCGGTGCGGACGTTGTCCACGAGCATCAGGTCCCCCGCCTGCCACGGCTCGCGCACGGTGTGGCGCTCGTACACCGAGTTGATCAGCTGGACGACGTCCTCGCCGATCGGGTCGCCGTTCCCGAAACGGGTGTTGAAGGGCAGCCCGTCGGGGCCGTAGACGTCGACGAGGTACTCCCGTACCTCCTCCGCCATGGTCCATTCGTTCAGGAACGCGACCTGGTTGAACCAGCAGCGTCGGCCCGTGACCGGATGACGCACCACGGCGGGGCGGCGCTGACGGGTGCGCAGGCTCCCGTCGGGCTGCCAGTGGAGGTCGATCGCGTGGGCCCGGCAGTACTCCTCGACGGCGGCCTGGTCGTCGGTACCGAACGCCTCCTCCCAGGAGGCTCCTATCTCGTCGTTGTACGTCCGTGTGAGCAACCAGCCCTCCTCATCGAACCGCCGCACCAGGTGGGGCGGGAGGGCGTCGAGGACGGCGGGGGCGTCGGCGAGGGCGGTGGCTCCGCCGGTGCGGGGCGGGGTCAGGCAGGCCAGTAGCAGGAGGCCGGGCGGTGCATGGGTGTAACTGAGCTCGTGGTGCATGCACATGGGCTGGTTGGGCGGCCATGCCGTGGAGGAGTAGACGCCCGGCGCATGGGTGTGGCGGGGCGAGAAGGCTTCCCTCTCCGTCATGAGGGCGGGAGCCAGGTGCCGGAAGACGGCGTCGGCCTGGCCGGTGTCGCGCAGAGCGAGGCCGCGGACGAGGAGCGCGCCGTGTTCGGTGACGAGGTCGCGGAGGGCGTGGCGGTGTTCGGCCGCCCAGCCCGGCGGGTCCTCGGCGGTGCGGGGGTGAACGTGCAGGACGGGGGGCTTGCCGTGGTGCACGTCCAGGTCCGTCCCGGGCGGCGCGGGCACGGCGGCGGGCGTGGGGAGGGCGGAGGTGGGGAGTGACATCGTTCCTGTCCTTTCCATGACGTCGGGGAGTGCCAGGGGGTGCCTGAGGTCAGGCCGAGTGCGCCGGTGCGGTCGGCCGTCGGTCGGGGAG
The DNA here is from genome assembly GCF_044544295.1 of Streptomyces sp. NPDC053750. Lineage (NCBI taxonomy): Bacteria > Bacillati > Actinomycetota > Actinomycetes > Kitasatosporales > Streptomycetaceae > Streptomyces > Streptomyces sp. NPDC053750. The sequence continues at coordinate 3,437 of NZ_JBITXB010000018.1, forward strand.
GTCCCCCAGAAGCCCGGCCAGGTCCGCGAGGACGGGGTGGCGGGTGATGTCCGCCAGGGACACCGCGCGGTCCAGGCTGATGGCGAGCTTCACGGCCGTCAGCGAGGTGCCGCCCAGGTCGAAGAAGTGGTCGTGGCGTCCGATCCGGCCCTCCGGGATGCCGAGCACGCCCGCCCATGCCGCCACCAGCCGCTGTTCGGCGGGCGTTTCGGGTGCATCGGGGACACCGGATGCACCGGGCGCACCTGGCGTCCGGAGGTCGTCGCCGTCGGCGGCGGCATGGAGTCGGGAGGCCAGAGCCGTCAGGGCCTTCCGGTCGATCTTGCTGTTGCGGGTCAGCGGGAGGCCGTCGCTCCAGTGGACGGCCGAAGGGACCATGTACGCGGGCAGCGCGGCGCCGAGCCGGTCCAGCAGGACGGCGGTGTCGAGGGGCCGCGTGGAGGAGTAGAAGGCGACCAGATGGGTGCTGTGGCCGGGCCGTTCGGCGACCACCACGGCGCTGTCGCGGACACCGGGCACCCGCAGCAGGGTGTTCTCGATCTCTCCGGTCTCGATCCTGAACCCGCGGACCTTCACCTGGGTGTCACGGCGGCCGAGGAACTCCAGTTTGCCGTCGGGCCGCCAGCGGCCGAAGTCGCCGCTGAGGTAGAGGCGCCGGCCTTCCCGGTGCGGATCGCGCAGGTAGACGGGCCTGGTGCGCTCCGGGTCGTTGACGTAGCCGCGGCCGACGCAGACCCCGGAGAAGGCGATCGCGCCGGGCGCGCCGAGCGGCACCGGGTTCAGGTACTCGTCGACGACATAGAGGTGCACGTTGCCGACCGGCCGGCCGAGCGGGACCCGGTCGCCGTCCGGGGCGCGGTCCATGATCTCGTGGTTGGTGTCGTCGGAGGTCTCGGTCAGGCCGTAGGCGTTGACCAGCTTGATGCGGGGCATGGCGGCGAACCAGCGCTGGGCGAGCTCCTTCTTCAGCGCCTCGCCGGTCACCGACACGTACCGCAGGTCCGGCAGTGCGCGCGGATGCTGCTCCAGGTAGGTCAGGACGACTTCGAGGTAGGACGGCACGACCTGGAGGACGGAGACCCGGCCGCGGGCGATCTTCTCGACGAACCGCTCGGCGTCGAGGATCACCTCCTGCTCGACCAGCAGCGTCCGCCCGCCGACCAGCAGGGCGGAGACGAGCTGCCACAGCGAGATGTCGAAGCACTGCGGCGCGGTCTGGGCGACCACCTGCCCCTCGGAGATCTCCAGGTCGTCGATCTTGGCGCAGAGGTGGTTGAGCATGCCCGCGTGTTCGCACATGGCGCCCTTGGGTTCCCCGGTGGAACCGGAGGTGAAGTAGATGTAGGCGAGCTGGTCCGGTGCGACGTCCACGCCGAGATCACACGCGGCGTGACCCTCCTCGTAAGCGGTGTCGGTGAGCAGGACCCGGACTGCGGGCATCGACGCGAGGGCTGCCTGGAGGGTGCCGGTGCCCGCGAGTTCGGTGAGCACGAGCCTGCACTCGGCACGGGTGAGCATGGACTTGATCCGTTCGGCCGGCAGATGCGGCTCGACGGGCAGGTACACGCCGCCCGCCTTGAAGACCGCCAGCACGGCGGCCATCCAGTCCAGGGTCCTGTCCATCACCACCGCGACGACGCCTTCGCGGCCGAGTCCCCGGGCCAGCAGCGCGCGGGCCAGCTGGTTGGCGCGGGCGTTGAGCTCCCGGTACGTCCACTGCTGGTTGCCGTGCACGGCGGCGACCGCGTGCGGGTCGCGCCGTACGCGCTGCTCGAACAGCTCATGGACCCGGGCGTCGGGCAGGGTGCGGTGCGGCCCGGCGAGTTGCTCGAGCTGGAAGCGCAGCTCCTCGGCCGACAGCAGGCTCTGCCGTGCGTGGTCCGCGTCCGGGTCGGCCGCGATCAGGGAGAGCGCGGTGAGGTGGTGGCCGGCGATGCGGGCGGCGCTGTCGGCGTCGAGGGCGTCGGTGCGGTAGCGCAGCCGCAGCACGAGCCGGCCGTCGTCATGGCGTACGACGGCCACTCGCAGCACCGCTTCCGGGTCCTGGTCGATGCCGGCGGCGCCGGTCACATCGAGCACGGTCTCGAACGGCGGTCCGGTCAGGCCGAGTTCGCGCCGTAGGTCGTCCACCGGGTAGTCCCGATGGGTGAGCAGCTGCGCGGCGACCTCGTGGGTGCGGGTCAGCAGAGCGCGCCACGTGCCGGCAGCCGTCGTCAGCCGGCACGGGAGCGGAGGGCCGCTCCCTGCGGCGAGGTAGCCGGTGGTGACCTCGCGTTCGCCGGTCAGTGCGGCCAGCACCTTGGCGTGCGCCGCCAGGAGCACGGAGCTCAGCGGCACGTCCAGGTCGGCCGCCAGACGGTGCAGGGCCCTCGCGTGGCCGGCGGGGATCTGCGTGTGGTGTTCGGCCAGGCCGGCAACCGGACGGCGGGTCCAGCGAGGGAGGGGCGTGCGGCCGCCCGAGGAGGTCAGGACACCGTGCCAGAAGTCGCGATCGGTGGGGGTGTGGAGTGCCATCGGGGTCTGTCCTTGTGCGTGGGTGGGGCGGGGGCGGGTCACGGATGCGCGGTGTCAGGCGCGGGCTGTCACGAGGCCGTGCGGGTGGGGGGTGTCGGCGAGCAGGTGGTCGGGCAGGTGACGGGCCGGATTGCCTCCCCATCGGGCGTACGACGGGACGTGTTCGCCCTTCATGAGGAAGGAGTCGCAGGCGAGATCGACGTGGTCGGCCATGGTCACGCCGTAGTGGACGAACGCGCCGACGCCGAGGGTGCAGCCGGCGCCGATCGTGGTGCGGTCGGTCTTGAAGGCGCCGTCCTCCTGCGAGTGGCACTGGACCACCGTGCCCGCATTGAGGGTGCAGTCGTCCCCGATCGTCACCATCGTCCGCTCCGGGAAGGCGGAGCCGTCGTCGAAGACCCGCTTGCCGATACGGGCACCCAGCAGCCGCAGGACGACGTTCTTGAACGGGGTCCCGTCCAGGAACTGGGCGTGATGGACGGCCGCCATCTTCCAGAAGCGCTCATGCCGCCAGAAGGACGGCTCGTAGATGGAGCAGTGCAGTGGCTTCTGGGCCCTGAAGCCGGTGGTGGCCCGTTCGAGGAGCGCGAAGTAGCAGACGGAGAAGACGAAGGTGACGACGATGGCCGGCGCGATCACCGAGGCGCCGAAGAAGGTGGAGAGGGCCTTGGCTCCCAGGGCCAGCAGGGTGATGAGGAAGAGGTGGAACCACCGCGTCAGCAGGTACATCACCGCGGTGACGGCGTTGTGCCGGTTCTTGGCCGCGAGCCGGCGGCGCAGTTCGCCACCGCTCTCGAGGTGAGCCAACCGGGTGTCCCGCAGCACCGTTCGCGGAATGGCGAAGGGCGGCGAACCCAGCAGACCGACGTCCTCCCGCACCTCTCCGTCGATCGGAACCATGACCTTCGTCGCCAACAGGCAGTTGTCGCCGGTTCTGGCCCGCGACGGGTAGGCGATGCGGTTCCCGAGGAAGTTGTGCGCCCCGATCGAGGCACGGGAGAGCGAGAACGACGAGTTGGAGAAGTCGGCGTTGATGATCGACAGGCCGTCGGCGACCATCGTGTTGCCGCCCACCGAGCTCAGGAACGGGCTGTCGTGCTTCACTTCCGTGCCGAAGTTCGAGCCGGTCTGCGTGACGGGGGACAGGTGGTAGCCGAGGTAGCGCAGGTAGTGGACGATCGCCGAGCTGTCGCCGAACAGCGTGGTGAAGAACTTCCCGTTGGTCAGGAAGGCGATGGCCCGCTGCAGTCCGTAGGGGAGGCCGTAGAGGGGGTAGACCCGGTCCGGCTCGAGGGCCAGGTTGAGCAGGCGCGGCACCGTGCCCTGGACGAGCAGCCCGGCGAGAGCGCCGCCGAAGAACACCGTGAGGGACGCGGTCAGGGCGCCGAGCCAGAAGGCCCAGCCGGTGAACGGCGGTGAGGCGGAGTCGGGGGACACGTCCAGCTGCGGCGCGGCGGCAAGCAGCAGGGTCACGCCGGCCGTGGTCAGCGGCAGATGGACCAGCAGCAGGACCAGCAGCTGCCCGACGCTGTAGCGGACCTTCCTGGCGGTGGAGCAGTCGGCGGCCTCCACCGTACGGAAGTCCGTGTCGGTGGCCTCCGCCGGTGACCCGTGCCGGCGCTCCCCGGCGGGCACGGCCTGCCCGGCGTACAGGGCGGAGGCATGCCCGAGTTGGGACGCGTCGCCCATGGAGGTGTAGATGTCGAGGACCGTCTGTTCGCCGACGACGACGTCCTTGCCGAGCGTGACCGGGCCGGTCTGGATGACGCCGGCTTGGGCGCGATAACCGGTGAAGAGTGCGTCCTTGCGGATGACCGTTCCGTCTCCGATCGTCAGCAGATCGGCGCAGACGGGTAGACGCGTGGAGAAGATCGCGACATCGCGTCCGATGTGCGCGCCCAGCGCCCGCAGATACAGCACATACAACGGCGATGCGGTGAACAGGCGCAATGGACTCGTACGGATCAGGGTCTTCACTACCCACCAACGCACGTAGGCAAGGCTCCACACGGGGAACCGGCATGGCTTGAAGCGGCCGATGAGCGTCCATTTGGCCAGGATCGGCACGGTGCACAGGCCGATGAAGCCGACACCGCCGACCAGGACGGAGCGCAGGTAGCGGTCCGTCAGCGCGGAGGCGTCGCTGATCCAGGCGTAGCCTCCGAGACCGGCGAGGGCGGCCAGGGAGGAGTACCCGAGGAAGAACAGGAACTGCAGCGTTCCGCAGAGCAGGTACTGCCGCGTGCCCGACCGCGTCGGCCCCTCGCCCGGCGCCGGGCCGGACGGCTGGACGGGAGTGGGTGCCGTGGCCGCGGCTTCGGGTGCCGTGTTCTCGGCGTCGGGTCCGGTGAGCGCGGTGGCCAGGCTTTCGATCGTGGGATGCCGGTAGACGTCCTTCATCGACACGGAGGGAAGGTCCGCCCGCTTGCGTACGCGCGCACAGAACTGGGCCATCACGAGCGAATCCGCGCCCAGGTCATGGAAGAAGTGGCTGTCCGCCGGCACCTGCGCCACACGGACGACGTCGGCCAGCACCTCGGCCAGAAGCCGTGCGGCATGGGCCTTAGGGTCGGCGGACTGGGATTGCGCTGGCATGGTGGCTCCGGTTTGGTGGCTGGATTCCTGACATCCACCCCTCCAGGAAGCCGGGCCGGCATCTCCGTGTCACGCCACTGGATCTCGTTACTTGACACATCGCGTCGGCAGTGTTACGGCCCAGGGTCAAAGAGTGCGTGTCTATATGTGATGGCGTGTTCGCTGTCAAGTCACGAGATTCTGTGACATGACACGCCCGCGACGGTCGCGCGTACTGGAGGGGTCCCACGGAGACGGGTCACCGCACACCAGGAGGCGATCGTGGCGGTCATATCCACCCCCCAGGCCTTCAACCAGGACGACCTCTACGTCGACCTCGAGGCGATCACCGGGCACCGGATCTTCCTCAAATGCGAGGGATTCAATTTCGCCGGCTCGATCAAACTCAAATCCGCCGTCGAGATGGTCGAGGCTGCCGAACGCGAGGGCCGTCTCGGCGACGACTCGATCCTCGTCGAATCATCCTCCGGCAATCTGGGCGTGGCCCTGAGCGTGATCGCGGCCGGCAAGGGCTACCGGTTCGTGTGCGTGACCGACTCCCGTTGCAACCTTCCCACCCGGTTGCTCATGGAGGCCCTCGGCAGCCAGGTCCACATCGTCACGGAGCCCGCCCCCGAAGGCGGTCTGCTCGCCGCGCGACTCCACCACGTCCGCGAGCTGTGCGCCTCGGACGACCGCTACGTATGGCTCAACCAGTACACCAACCCCAACAATGCCATGGCGCACTTCCGCACCACCGCCCCCGCCATCGCCCGCGACTTCCCCGAACTGGACGTCCTCTTCGTCGGAGCCGGCACCACGGGCACCCTCATGGGCTGCGCCCGCTACTTCCGTGACTGGCACCGGCCGGTGCACATCGTCGCCATCGACAGTGAAGGATCCGTCACCTTCGGAGACAGCCCGGGCCGCCGCATGATCCCCGGCCTCGGTGCCGGCGTCCGTCCGCCGCTGCTGGACGACTCGTACGTGGACGAAGTGATCCATGTGGGCGAGGCCGACACCATTCGCGCCTGCCACCAGATGGCGCGCCGCGGGTTCGTCTTCGGCGGCTCCACCGGCACCGTCGTCAGCGGCGCCTCCCGGTGGCTCGCCCGGCACTCAGGAGGCCGCCGGCAGCCGACCGTGGTGGCCATCGCCCCCGACCTCGGCGAGCGCTACCTGGAGACCATCTACCAGACCAACTGGGTCCAGGACCTCTACGGCGACGACACACTCACCCGCCAGGCGGTCGCCGCCCACTCGCCATCGGCCGGGCCCCGGACCGCCGCGGCCCGCGTCCCCGCGGAGCAGGTGCCGGCTTCAGGCTGAGCGAACCGAGTGAACGGCGACCGCGGCGCGTAACCGGCGTCCACCGCCGCGTCCTCGATCGTCCAGCCCGGCACCGCGGCCGCCGCTCCGGCCGCCGGCCCCAGGTAGTCCAGTGACATGGCGCGTCCCAGCCCGACACCCAGACCCTTCAGACAGGCCGCCTTGCGCACCCAGACCCGGGCGAACGCCGGTCGGCCTGTCCACCGCCCGCAGTCCACTCGACTCAACGCTCTCCCGCGGGTGCAGACAGGCCCCGACCTCCTCGGCGACCGCGAGGCCGGGGACCGCCTCGATGTCCACGCCGAACAGCGTCGCCGCGCACGCCGGCAGGCCCAGCCCACCGCTGTGCGACAGCGTCTCCCTCTCGAGGTCGTCCAGCACCGAAAGGCCCAGACGGGCCACCAGGGTCCCGAACTCCTCCGCCCGCACCAGCCACCCCGGGGCGAACCCCTGTCCCCGGCGCCGTCAGCGGCTGCGCCAACCCTCCGTCGCGCAGCTTCACAGGCCGCGCCGACGAGGTCAGGACGCGCTCGCGCCGCCGGCCCGGGTGAGCGTGAGTCCTCCGGTGGGCTCGACAGTCACGTCCACCCCGTCGCTGATCCTGGCGAGCGTCGCGCGCAGCCAGGCACGGTCCTTGTCCGGCGCCGGCTCCAGCCGCATCCGCCGGGCCAGCAGCGGCACGATGCGCACGGCCGTCACCCGGCCGGTGCCGGCCGCCACGGAGACGAGGTGGGCGAGGCGGAGGTCGTCGCGGTACCTCTCGTAGCCGGAGATGCCCTCGTAGTCGTCGATGAAGTCTCCGCAGCCGTGCAGGATCAGCCGGTCGTGGTACAGCTCGACGGGGCGGGGGTGGTGCGAGGAGTGTCCGTGGACGATGTCGACGCCGCCGTCGACCAGGGCGTGCGCGAAGCGGACCTGCTGCTCGGGCACGCGGTAACCCCAGTTGGATCCCCAGTGGACGGACACGACCGCGATGTCACCCGGTCGTTTCGCCCGCCGCAGCCGCCGGAGCAGGGCCTCGGCCGCCGCAGCCGTCGGCTCGGGAACGTAGGCGAGTCCGGACCGCTCCGCGGTCGCCGCCCAACTCGGCGGAATGCCGCTGGACGACATGCCGATGGCGAACACCAGGACCCGGACGCCGTGCCTCACGGCGATCACGGCCGGCGCGTGGGCCGACGTGGCGTCACGCCCGGCTCCGGCCGCGCGCAGACCGGCCCCCGACAACGCGCCGAGCGTCTCCGCCAGACCGGAGCGGCCGAAATCCAGCACGTGATTGTTGGCCAGCACGCAGACGTCGGGCCGGGCCACCGCCAGGGCGGGCACGTTGGCCGGGTGCATGCGGTAGTGCACCGCCTTCCCGGCTGCGAACGCACCGTCGCTGGTGATCGCGGTCTCCAGATTGAGGATCCGGACATCCGGGGCGGCCCGCTCCAGCAGCCCCAGTGCCTCGCCCCACGGCCACGACGGGCCGACCGGCGCGGGTATCGGGCCGCCGGCCCGCTCTGCGAGCTCCACGTACGACCGCGCGTCCCGCACGTAGTCCTCCCGGAGCTCCGGGTCACCGGGGTGCGGAAGGATCTGGTCGATCCCGCGCCCGAGCATCACGTCACCGCACAGGAACAGTGTCACCACGCTGGTGCCCATGTCTCCACCGTAGGCCGGTCGCCGTGCCGCGGTGCCCGCGCGCCCCGATGCCCGAACAGCCCGACAATGGACTGCGGCGCGGAGAACAGGGGCGGGGAACAGGGGCTGAGGCGTGGAGGGGGGAGGCCGAGGTAGGGAGCTCAGGTGCCCGAGTGGCCGTCGCTTCCCGACTTCCTGAAGGCCGTACGGCGTGCTGTCCGCGTGACCCTGGCGGCAGCTGCGGGGTTCTACCCGGCCGTCTACCTGCTGGACCGGCCCTCCGCCGCGGTGTACGCCCTGTTCGCCCCCATCGCGCTCGGCGTCCTGTCGCCGCTGCCCGGCTCTGGCCGCGACCGTGCCGGGACCGTGCTGTACGTCCTGCCGGCCGCCGCGGCGCTGACCGCGCTCGGCACCGCACTGGCCGTCGCCACCGCGTCGGCCGTCGCCGGAATGCTCCTGGTCGGCTTCGCGCTGACCTTCGGGGCCGCCGTCGGACCGAGGATCGCGGGAGCGGCGCCCGGACTCCAGCTCTTCTACATCCTGGCCTGCTTCCCGCCCTACGCCCCCGGCACACTGCCCGAGCGGCTCATCGGCCTGTGCGCAGGCGGAGTACTGCTTTCCTTGTGCGAGCTGCTGGTACTGCCGGAGCCCCGGTCCGCGTCCTACCGTGACCAACTCGCCGACGCCCTGTCCCTTGCCGCCCGGGCCTCCTCTGCCCTGGCCCGTCACGGCGTCCCCGGACCCGACCTGGGCCGGCGGCTGCGCGCCGCAGGTCACGGCCTTCGCTTCTCCCGGCAGCCACCCGGCACCACCCCGGCCGGGGCAGGACGTACGGACCGGGCCATGGCCCAGACCGGCGCCGCCACCCGGCGCCTGCTCGACCAGTTGGCCGTCCTGAGCGCGCACACCGAGCCGCCCTGCCGGGACCTTCCCGCGCAGGCTCTCCTACGGGGTATCGCCACGACCTGTACCGCGGCGGCGGACACCCTGCGCGGCGCACGCCGTCCCACGGGACCCGGACCGCTGCTGGAGATGACCGACGACTTCCTGACACAACGCGGACGGGGCGTCACGGAGGGGTCCCTGGCCGGTCACCAGGTCCTGCGCGGCCGTTCCACGGCGCTGTCCGCGGGTGTGTCGGCCATGACGGTGGCTGCCGCCGTCGCTGTGGCCCGCGGCGGCGCGCGGCGGGTGCCGGGCCTGCCCCGGGACCAGTTCTGGTACGCCGAACCGTCGCGCGCCCGCCTCTGGTGGGTGCGGCTGTCCGGCAACCTCACGTTGCGTTCCGTGGTCCTGCAGAATGCGCTGCGGACCGCGATCGGACTCGCGCTCGCCCGTACGGTGGCCGGCTCGCTGGACCTGGCACACGGGTTCTGGGTGCTCCTCGCCGTCCTGACCCTGGGCCGCACCACAGCCGTCGCCACCTGGTCCGTCGTCCGCTCGGCGATCGTGGGCACGATGGCGGGCGCGGGGGTGGCCGGTCTGCTGCTCACCGGGGCCGGCGGCGCCACCGACGTCTACGCGTACCTTCTGGTGCCGCTGATGGCCGCGGCCTTCACCGTCGGGCCCCTGGGCGGACCGGCCTGGGCGCAGGGGATGTTCACGCTCGTCGTCGCCACCGCGTTCGCCCAGCTCGCCCCCGTGTCCTGGCGGCTCGCCGAGGTACGGGTGATCGACGTGCTGACCGGCAGCGCCGTCGGTCTGTTGTGCGGCCTGTTGGCCTGGCCCGCCGGTGCCCGGGCCGAGATCCGCAGGAGCATGGCGGAACTGCTGCGATCGGTGGCGCCCCTCCTCCCGCTCACCGTCGCCGCCGCGCTCACCCCGCAGGATCGGGAACTGCGGTATCGGACGACGCAGGAGAGTGTGTGGCTGACCGGATACCGGCTGCGCGTCGCCGAGGCCGTATACGCCCAACTCCGCATGGAACCCTCACCGGGCCGCCATACCGACTCGTCCGACTGGCTGGCCGTCATCAACTGCGCCGTCCACGTGCTCGTCGGCGCGCACTGGCTGCCCCAGGAACACACGCCGCACGCAGTACCGGCGGAAGCTGGACGATGGGCGAGGGATGCGGCGGCTCGACTCGCGGCCGACACGGCGCGCGCGGCGGACTTTCCACCGGCCGGCACACGGGCCCGCCTCCCGGCCCTGCCGCCCGGCATCGCGCGTGCGGCCCCGCCGGAGACCCGGCCCTACCTGGTCGACGTGGAGGTCTGGTTGAGGCAGGTGGCCAGGGACCTGACGGCGACCGAGGCCGAGACTTCGGGCCTATGACACCGTCGGCTGACTCTGCTCCGATGCGATCAGGCAGGTGCACCCGCCGCTCTGTCCGATGCCGATGCGGCCGCTCTTCGGGAGCAGATCCGGGTCCGGCTGCCCGACGGCGGACATGGTGCAGGCGGGGTCGCCCACCACGCCCGTGGCGGCCATCCGCTGAGCGGCGGCCACCGCGGCCGGGGACGTGTACCACGTCCTGGTCGCCGGTCGGGTGCCGCTGGGTGTCGGCGCGGGGGACCGAGTGGACTTCGGCGTCGGTGTCCGCGTTGCCGATGCACTGGGGCCGGGTGATGTCGGTTCTGGTCTGGGTGTTGCTTTTGGTTTTGGTGTGCGTGTGGTTGGCGGGGTGATTGTGGATCGAATGTGAGGGCTGGGGCTGAGGCTGGGCCGGGTGGGTTTGAGTGTGGGTGTTGTTCTGGGTGCTGGAGGTGGTGTGGCCGGAATGGGCGCTGCTTTTGGTGCTCGTGTGGTTGGCGGGGCGGTTGTGGTTCGGGCGTGGGGGCGGGGGCGGGGGCGGGTCGGTTCCGGTCTGGGTTCGGGTTCGGGCGTCGGTTCGGTCACCGGGGACGCTCTGTCGGGGGTCGGTGGGGTCGGTGCTGTTCTCGGCGGCCGTGCGGTCGGCGGCGCGAGTGTGGCCCGTGGGCGCGACGGCTGGTCACCCGGCGGTGCAAGCTGCCAGGAAGGAGTGACCGGCGGCTCGGGTGGCACGGGCTCCTGGGTGCGCGTCGGCCTCGGCCGTGCCGTACTCGATGTCGTCGGCACAGGTGACACGGACGGCACGGGCGACACGGACGACACGGACGGCAGCGGGGCCAACGTGGGCAGGGACAGGTCGGCCGAGGGCGACGGCGTCGGCTCCGGTGTGCCGCCGTCCCGCGCCACCAACGTCCACACGCCGAAGCCGCCGAGGACGAGCACGGCGGCGCCGCCCGCGATCCATGGGGCCCGGCGGCGTGGACGGCGGTGACGGCTCATGGTTCTTACTGTCCGCGTTCCGCTCCCGGGCTGCTCGCCGGCTCGGCCAACTGCTGGACGCGGCCCGCCACGCGGGTGTCTCTTTCGGGTGGATCAGCCGGTTCCGCGGGCCAGGACGCGGCGGGCGGCCTCGGCTTCGGCGGCCGACGGCGACAGTTCGTCGAGGGTGTCGAGCTCGTCGTCCGTCTCCAGTTCCCGTTCCCAGGCCGCCGCGAGCTGTTCCTGCTCCTTCCGAGGCTGGGCACCGACGGCCTCCCGGTGATCCGGGTCCAGGGCCGCCAGGAATCGTCCGACCGGGTCCGTCGGCATATCGTGCTCCTTGTCGCCGGGAAGGGTGCCGCTCCAGGTCAGCTTGGCCAACCGGGTGCGCGCCGACCGCTCGACACGGCCGGAGGCCACCCGGATGGCACTGCCGCCCTGGCGGGGTGTTGCTAGGCCTGCGGGTGGAGTACGACCTTCGTGTAGCCCTCGACCCGTTTGTCGAACTTGTCGTACGCCGTCGGAGCCTGGTCGAGGGGCATCTCGTGCGACACGACGAAGCTGGGCGTCGCACGGCCCTCGATGATCATGTCCCGCAGCTGACGGTTGTAGCGCTTGACGTTGCACTGCCCGGTGCCCATGCGCAGTCCCTTCTCGAAGAGACGCCCGACGGCAACCATGAGCATGCCGTGCTTGGCCTGTTCGTCCGGGCCGCCGGGATCGCTGGGGACGTACAGCCCCGGCACGCCGAGGGCGCCCGTGGGCCGCACCGTCTCGACGAGCGAGTTCAGAACGGTCGCCGGCTCCTCGCGATCCTCGCCCGGCACCTGGGCCTGCGCCTGGTAACCGACGGCGTCGATGCCCTTGTCCGTGCCCTGGCCGCTGGTCTGCTCCCTGATCTGCTCCGCCGCGTTGCCCGCGGTGAAGTCGATGGGGACGGCGCCGATCTCCTCGGCCTTCTGCAGCCGCTCCGCCACCCGGTCCACCACGAACACCTTGCTCGCGCCGCGCAGCATCGCCGAGTAGGCCGCCATCAGACCGACCGGGCCACCGCCGTAGACGGCGACGCTCTCACCCGGACGCACATCGGCCAGCTCGTTGCCGTGATAGCCGGTCGGGAAGATGTCGGCGAGCAGGACGAAGTCGCTCTCCTTCTCGGTGCCCTCGGGCAGCTTCAGACAGTTGAAGTCGGCGTACGGCACCCGCACGTACTCGGCCTGGCCGCCCATGTAGGGCCCCATCGCGACATAGCCGTACGCGCCACCGGCGAAGCCCGGGTTCACCGTCAGACAGAAACCCGTGAAGCCCGCCGAGCAGTTCTTGCAGAAGCCGCAGGCGACGTTGAAGGGCATGACGACCCGGTCTCCGCGGCTGAGCGACGTCACCCCCTCACCGGTCTCCTCCACGACCCCCAGGTTCTCGTGGCCGAACACGATGCCCGGCTCGGCGGCGGTGCGCCCCTCGTACATGTGCAGGTCGGAGCCGCAGATGGCGGTGGACGTGACGCGGACGATCACGTCGTTGGGGTGCTGGATCCGGGGATCCTCCACTTGCTCGACCGCCACTTCGAACGGTCCCTTGTACACGACGGCCTTCATGCTCCAGCACCTCCACTGGGTGTGCCTTGATGTGCCTTCTGTGCTGTACCTCATATCCCAGACTGGTACATGATGAGAGGATTTGCACCGGGGCCGCTGGGGCCCTGTCCAAGCATTCCGGAAGGGTGCAAGACGGAAGGGTGCACAACCTTGTCGCGACGCATCGGTAGGCTGCTCGTCCCGGTCCCGGGTCTGTCCGGGACGACCTATCCGGAGGGAACCCGCGTGGCCATTCGCGGCACCGGGGGATCCGTCGACGGCTTCGTCGGCGGGGACTGGTTGCCGCTCGCCTGGTGGGAGTTCGCCGACGTCCGGGCAGAGGACGCCGCCGAGATGTGACCCCGGTCAGTCGCCCTCGTTCTCGCTGTCGCGGTACGTCGTGCGGTGGCCACCTGCGGTGATCTGGGCCGCCAGGTCGGCGAGGTGGCCGCAGGCTCGCGCGATCTCCCGCTGCGACTGGTTGCGCTCGCTGACGGCCGCCGCGACGAGCAGGGCGGTCAGCGAGGAGGAACCGTTGAACGCCTGCAGCGTGATCATGTTGGTGACCAGGTCGTGCCCGGTGAACGGGCCCGATCCCCGCGTGGCCGCGATGATCGCGAAGGTCGACACGGCCAGGGCGCAGGGCGCGGCCCCGGCCAACTGGAAGCGGAAGGCCGCCCAGATCAGCAACGGGAACCCCAGGAACATGAGGGGAGCACTGCCGGTCTCGACGAGCCCGACGCAGGCAGTGGCCGCGAGGAGCAGCAGCGCATCCAGCCAGCGGCCCGGCTGAACATGCTTCGGCAGGCGTGCGGAGCGGAGCACGAGCAGGACGGGTGTCACCACCAGTACTCCCATCGCGTCGCCGGTCCACCAGACCGACCACGTCGGCCAGAACTGGTCCGCGCTCAGCGCGCCGGCGAGGGCCAGCGTCGCGCTGCCGGTCGTGGCGCTGACCAGCATCCCCGTGAACGCGCCCAGAAAGATCAGCGCGAGCGCGTCCCGCAGCCGGACCAGCTCGACACGGAACCCCGAGCGCCGGAGCAGTGCGTACGAGCACAGGGGTGCGAGGGTGTTTCCCGCCACGATGGCGAGCACGGCCGGGGGCGACGGCCCGATGGAGGCGTTGACCAGGAGCGCGCCGAGCGCGATCCCGGGCCAGACCCGCGGGCCGCGCAGCAGCAGACTCGCCAGTGCGATACCGGTCGGCGGCCACAGTGGGGTGACCTGGCCGCGTACCAGCTGCTGGAGCAGTCCCAGCTCGGCCGAGCCGTAGTACAGCGCGGCAACGATGCAGATCTCCAGGGCGGTCGCGCCGCCGCGCCGGAGCCGTTCACCCCGCGCGACCGTCATCGGGCGACCTCCGCGTCGAACTCACTCCAGACCCATCATCCGCCGGATCCCCGGGATCCTCCACAGCATCGTCGGGCCCGGCGTTCGCCGCACACGAGGTCAGGCGGGCGGGGTACGCAGGGCGAGGACGGCCATGTCGTCGTGGCCGTCGCTGGGATGGTGGTCGGCCAGGGCCCGAACGAACTCCGGCAGGGGCAGTGCGGCGTACGAGGTGGCGGTCTCGGTGAGCTCGTCGAGGCTCGCGTCGATGGGCCGGGCGGGATCCTCGATCAGCCCGTCCGTGAAGAAGACCACCGTGGCGTTCGGGGGCATGGAGCGGGAGTGTTCGGGGCGGGGCTGCTCGGAGTCGACCCCGAGCGGGAGTCCGGGCTCGGCGAACAGGTACTCCGCCCGGCGCCCAGGGGCGATCAGCAGCGGCGGGACGTGGCCCGCGCTGCTCCAGGAAAGACGCCAGCCCGGTCCGGACGGTTCGATGCGCGCCAGCGTGGTCGTGGTGACGGGATTGTCCGTGATGGCCTGCACGGTGCGGTCCAGCTGGGTGAGGACCGTGCCGAGATCACCGCCCCGTTCGAACAGCAGGGCGCGCAGCATGTTGCGCGTGGAGGCCATCGCGGCCGCGGCCTGAAGGTCGTGTCCGACGACGTCACCGATGACGACGGCCACGACGTTGCCGGGCAACCGGATGGCGTCGTACCAGTCCCCGCCGACGTGACTGGGCTCGGCAGCGGGCCGGTAGACGGCGGAGGCGGTGAAGGGGTGCAGGTCGGGCAGCGTCGGCAGCAGAAGCCGCTGGAACTCCTCGGCCCCGACGCGTACCTGTTCGAACAGACGGACGTTCTCGATCGCGATGCCGGCGGCGCCGGCCAGCGCGACGACGACGTTCTCGTCGTGGACGTCGAAGGGACGGCCGTCACGCCGCTCGGAGAGGTAGAGGTCGCCGTAGATCTCGCCGCGGACGGTGATGGCGACGCCGAGCAGGGTGCGCAGGCGCGGGTGGCCGGGCGGGAAACCGACGGACGACGGATGGTCCGGGATGCTGTCCACCCGCAGGGGGTCGGGGTGGCGGATCAGGTGCCCGAGGACCCCCAGGCCGCGAGGGAAGCCGGTCCGGGCCAGCGCGGCGTGTTCCTGTTCCGACAGGCCGACCGCGATGAAGCGCTCCAGGTGGTCTCCGGACCGGTCGAGTACTCCCAGTGCCCCGTAGCGGGATCCCACCAGGTCCATGGCGGTGGTCACGATGCGGTGCAGCACCGCGGGCAGTTCCACCTCCCGGCTGATGGCCACCACCGCGTCGAGCAGGCCCTGCAGCCGGTCCATGGCGTCCAGCAGAGCCCGCAGCTGCTCGTCGATCCGGCCCAACTCGGCACGCAGCCGTACGTGCAGGTCGGGAACGTAGGGCGGCCCGGGGTGCGCCGCGTCGCCGGTCCTTGCCATCACGAGCCAAACGGGTGGAAACGCGGTCATCGCTCACCCATAGGATCGCACATCCGTGCTGTTCGAGCGGCTTTTCCGATGCCCCGGGCCGACGTGCGGGGCGCCGCGCCCTTCCGGGTTGCCCGCCCGGAGCGCAGGGGTGAACCTGCTGGCATGGGTCGTGGCGCTCGGCGCGCCGGCCATCGCCGCACACCCGTGCCAGGAGGATCGGATGACGGCACCACTGGGCTTCGGGCCGGACCGCTGGATGCCCGCGTGACCGGGCCCGCGACGCCGGTTCCGCAGTTCGGCGGACTCCGCGCGCTGTTCGTCAACGCGACGCTGAAGCGGTCGCCCGAGGTCAGCAACACCGAAGGACTCATCGACATCAGCGCGGGCATCATGCGCGGGCACGGTGTCGAGGTGGACGTGGTCCGCGCGGTCGACCACGACATCGCGACCGGGGTGTGGCCGGACATGACCGAACACGGCTGGGCGAGCGACGCGTGGCCGAAACTGTTCGAGCGGGTCATGGCCGCGCACATCCTGGTGCTGTGCGGCCCCATCTGGCTCGGGGACAACAGCTCCGTGATGAAACGGGTCGTCGAACGGCTCTACGGCTGCTCCAGCCTGCTCAACGACGCGGGACAGTACGCGTACTACGGACGCGTCGGCGGCTGCCTGATCACCGGCAACGAGGACGGCATCAAGCACTGTGCCATGAACGTCCTGTACAGCCTGCAGCACCTCGGCTACACCGTCCCGCCCCAGGCCGACGCCGGATGGATCGGCGAAGCCGGACCCGGCCCCTCCTACCTGGACCCCGGCTCCGGGGGCCCGGACAACGAGTTCACCAACCGCAACACCACCTTCATGACCTACAACCTCCTGCACCTGGCAGCCCTGCTGCGGAACGCGGGGGGCATCCCCGCGTACGGCAACCAGCGCACGGAATGGGACGCCGGCTGCCGCCCCGACTTCCCCAACCCCGAACACCGATGACCCTCGACCGCGGGAGGCACGACGGTGACGCAACAGATGCCACGCACCTCGCAGGCATGGCCGCGCCTGCGGGTGGCCGACTGGGCCGAGACGCGGGACACCCTTCACATGTGGACCCAGATCGTCGGCAAAGTACGGCTCGCCCACGCGCCCCTGGTCAACCACTGGTGGCAGGTCACCCTCTACGTCGGCCCCCGCGGTCTGACGACCTCCGCCATCCCCTATGGCACCGGCGCGTTCGACATCGAGTTCGACTTCATCGACCACCAGTTGCGCATCCGCGGCAGTGAGGGTGCCGTCCGTCAGGTGCGGCTGGAATCCAAGACGGTGGCGCGGTTCTACGACGAGACGATGCGCGCACTGGACGAACTCGGCATCCAGGCGCCGATCCAGTCCCACCCCAACGAGGTCGAGCCCGCGATCCCCTTCGCGGAAGACGACCAGCACGCCTCCTACGACCCCGACGCCGTGCACCTGTTCTGGCGCCAGCTCCTGCAGGCCAACCGTGTCATGGGTGACTTCCGCTCCCACTTCGTCGGCAAGGTCAGCCCCGTGCACTTCTTCTGGGGCGCCATGGACCTCGCCTGCACCCGCTTCTCCGGCCGATCCGCCCCACCGCACCCCGGCGGCGCGCCCAACTGCGGCGACTGGGTCATGGTCGAGGGCTACTCCCGGGAACTGAGCAGCTGCGGCTTCTGGCCCGGAGGCGGCGAGGAAGGCGCCTTCTACGCCTACGCCTACCCCGAGCCCGACGGCTTCGCCGACCACGACGTCACCCCGGCCGACGCGTACTACAGCCGTGAGAACGGCCAGTACCTGCTGCCGTACGAGGCCGTACGCACCTCCGCCGACCCCGACGGTGTGCTGATGGGATTCCTCCAGAGCACCTACGAGGCGGCAGCCGTGCACGGGAACTGGGACCGGACCATGCTCGAGGACGACCCCAGCCGGTGGAACGCCCACCGATGAGCTCCCGGCTCACCAGGTCTTGCCGGCCTGCTCCCGGACGGTGCGGTTGATCCGGTTGAAGAAGTTGGTCGTCGCGATCTCCAGGATGATCGCGGACAGTTGTTCCTCGCCGAAGTGGTCGGCGGCGGCGTCCCAGATCTCGTCGGTCACGCCCGGAGCGCCGTCCTGGAGCCGGGTTGCGGCCTCGGTCAGGGCGAGCGCCGCCCGCTCCTCGTCGGTGTAGAACGGCGTCTCGCGCCATGCGACCACGTTGTGCAGCCGCTCGTCCGTCTCACCGGCCTTCTTCGCCGCCGGGATCGAGGCGAAGACACAGGGGCTGCACCCGTTGATCTGGCTGGCGCGCAGATGGACCAGCGACAGCAGTCGCGGGTCGACGCCCCCGGAGTGAATCGCCTTGTAGAGGTGCTGGATCGCCGTGGTCACGTCGGGACCGGCCGTGCCGTTCATGCGTGCTTCCATCGGTGTCGCTCCTTCATCGGTTACCCGAGCCCGTCCGGGCCCGTCATCACCCCTGACGGAGCAGAGCCGAGGAAGGTAACAACATGTCCGACACCCGCCCGACGGACCCGGTGGCCGAGGCGTTCGAGGCCCAGCGTGACCGGCTGCGCGCGGTCGCCCACCGCATGCTCGGATCGCACGCCGACGCCGAGGACGTGGTCCAGGAGGCCTGGCTGCGGCTCGCACGCCAGGACACGGCGAGCATCGACAACCTCGCCGGCTGGCTGACCACGGTGGTCGGCCGGATCAGCCTCGACGTCCTGCGTTCGCGTCGGTCCCACCCGCAGTCCTCCTACGACGACCGGCTGGCCGAACTCGTGGTGACGGCCGACGACGGCCCGGCGCCCGAGGACGACGTGGCCCTCGCCGACTCGGTCGGGCTCGCTCTCCTCGTCGTCCTCGAGTCGCTCAGGCCGAGCGAACGGCTGGCGTTCGTGCTGCACGACCTGTTCGCGGTGCCGTTCGAAGAGATCGGCCGGATCCTCGGCAAGTCCACCAACGCCACCAAGATGCTTGCCAGCCGGGCCCGCAGAAAGGTGCAGGCCTCCGAGCGGCCGACGGTCGTCGGACGGGAGCAGAGAGAGGTGGTGCAGGCCTTCCTGGCGGCGGCTCGCCGAGGCGACTTCGACGGGCTGCTGCGAGTGCTCGACCCCGAGGTGCGGCTGACCGTCGACACCCCGGGCGGCACGGTCGTCACCCTCGGCGCCACCGAGGTCGCCGCCGGCGCACAGCTGTCCGCGGGTGCCGCCGCGCGGGGCCGGGCGGTGCTGGTGGACGGCCGTCCCGGGATCGTGTCCTGGCGCGAGGACGGCTCCCCGCTGTCGGTCATGGCCTTCACCGTCACCAACGGCCGGATCACCGGCATCACGGTCGTGGTCGACCCGGCCGGGCTCGCGGCGATGGAGCTGCCGGGGCCCGCGTGAGTCACGGCCCGGGCGGCGTCGTGCTCACGCGTCCGTGGGAAGTCGCCCAGCGCGCGGGGCACGTCGGTGTGCCGGGCGACCCCCGTCAGGGCTCGGGCCAGGACCGGGAAGAGGGGTCGTCGACGGCGTCATCGGAGCCGCTTGTCGACGTGCCGGCACCCTTCACGGCGTCGTGGCTCAGGCGTGGTGGTCCAGCCGGGCCAGCAGGTCGTACGCCCGCTGCTCCGCCGCCGCGAGTTCGGACGGGTCGATCTCGGCCGGCCACAGTTCCCCGGCCGCGGCGTCGTCGGCCTCGCGCAGCTCCACGGCCGCCTCTGCCAACCGCAGCCGCACGGCCGCGTGCGACGGCCCGGCGGGGTGGGCCAGGGACCGTTCGGCGTGCTCGGCGGCCGTCCGGCAGGCGTCGAGGGCACGCTGCACCCGTACCGCGGCACGGTCGTGGACCACCAGGAGCGCACAGAGCAGCCCGACGGCGATGCCCATGACACTGCCCAGCGCCCGGTCGAGGATCAGTTCCCCCGCCGGCTCGGGCGTCGCCAGGTCGCTCAGCAGCAGGGCCATCGGCGTCAGAAAAACGACGCCCAGGGCGTAGTTGCGGACCACGACGTACTCCAGCAGGAACTCCAGCACCACGATCACCACGGTGAGCGCCACCGGTTCCGGCCGTGCGGCCAGCACCCCGAGCGCGAGCAGCAGCCCGACGACGGTGCCCAGGGTCCGCTGGACCGCACGCTGGGCGGTGGTGCGGACGTTGACCCCGTGCAGCACCGCGGCGGCCGAGATCGCCGCCCAGTAGCTGTGCTCCAGGTCGAGGAGGACGGCCAGTCCGCCCGCCACGGACGTGCCCAGAGCCATGCGCAGGGCCGGAACGGCGAGCACGGCCGGATGGTGCGGACCGTGCGCGCGCCCGACCAGCAGCTCGGTGGCGCGCAGCGCGGCGGACGGGGCCGGCGCCGCCGGCGCCACGGGAACGGGCGGCCGGGGGCCGAGATTCGGGGAGACCCGGCGGCGCCGGATCATCAGCAGGCGGGCCTGACCGCGCAGGTACCGCGCCGCGTCGGCCTGTTCCCCGGGGTCGCGCCGGGCCGAGCCGACCAGCAGGGCCCAGGACAGATCGGCCAGGTCCAGGAGGGCCGCGTCGTGGCGAGGTCCGGACCGCCGGGTGTACGCCGGTGGCGGCCGGCCGATGCTGCGGTACGCCTGGAGCACGGCGACCGTGGCCCCGTGCCGCGTCCGCGGGGACGCCGCGCTCTCCCCGGCGCGCGCCTCCAACAGGACGGCGACCCTGCGCAGGGCCGTTGCGACCGCGAGGCGTTGCGGGCGGTCCGGATGCACCAGCCGGCCCAGCAGCCCGAGCAGCCAGGCGAACGCCGCCCCCGCCGCCGCGACCCCCGTGTACGGGAGCACGTCGGCGATGCCCGGTGAGGCGTGGGCCGCCACCGCGAACGAGAACAGCACCATGACCGCGCCCAGCCCACCGAGCCGGGTGGCGTCGCAGACGTACTTCGCCACGCCCGCGACCAGGGCCGTCGCCGCGACCACGACGGCGGCCCCGCCTGCGGTCTCCTCCGGGCGCACCCACGCCGCGAGCGCCGATCCGCAACCCACGCACGCCGTCATGGCCAGGGCGACCAGCGCGAGGACCCGGGCGCGGCGGGCGTAGGGCAGGTTCCGGCCGAAGGTGGTCGTGAAGGAGCCCAGCATGCCGTACACCGCGAGGTCCGCACGGCCGGCCAGCGCGAGGGGCACCGCGACCAGCCCCATCGCGAGGGCGGCCCGCAGGGCGAAGAGGAGCGCCCCGTCCACGTCGTGCAGAGCCAGCGCTCCGTGGGGACGGAGCACACGCCGCACACCGACGGTGAGAACGACCGACCGCCGTCGGCCGGGCCGGCGCAGAGGGGGGACGAAACGGCGTGACATGGGCATACGGGCTGTATACCTAGCGCCGATCGCCGAGGACGGGTGACAGCCCCGCGGCCCGGCGTCGTGTCGACTCGACTTCCCGTCCGGGCGAGCTCCACCGGGCCGGGCACCGCCCGCGGGACTAACGTCGTCGTGCATGAGGAGCTGGTTGCCGCTGGACGCCGTGCCCCGGTTGTCCGGTGCGCTGCTCCTGGGCGTCCTGGTGGGTGTGGTCGTGGGACTGGCCACCGAGACGCCGCTGGGCGCCCTGGCGGGGATCGCCGCGACCGAGCTGCTCTTCGTCCTGGCGGGATGGGCGGTGCTGTGGCCCATGGACGCCGCCGCCACCCGCCGCAACGCACGCCGTGAGGACTTCCGGCCCGTCGTCGAGGAGGCCGCCGTCGTGGCGGTCGCGGCGTGCGGTCTGCTCGCCATCGTGCTGCTCCTCGTGCTCGGCACGTCCGACACCGGACACGTCGGCGCCGCCACGGCGCTCTGCGGTGTGTTCATGGCGTGGGCCGCCCTGCACCTGATGTACGCGACCCGCTACGCCTGCCTCTACTGCGCCGACTCCGGCGGGATCGACTTCAACTCCGACGACCCGCCCGCCTACCGCGACTTCGTCTACTTCAGCTACAACCTCGGCATGACCTACCAGGTCTCCGACACCGATGTCTCCAGCTCGACGATCCGCGCCATCGTGCTGCGGCACTCCCTGCTGTCCTACGTCTTCGGCACCGGCATTCTCGCCACCGCGATCAACCTGGTCGCGGGCCTCGTGGCGGGCTGACTCCGGGCGCCCGGCAGGCGTCCCGGGCCCGAGTTGCGGGGCGCACGGCGGCGCGTTTCCGTGGAAGGGTCCCCTTGCCGCTCAGGAGCTGCCATGGCGATGTCGTCGTTCGGTCTTGGCTCGTCCGATCCCTTCAGCGACCTGCTCAACCGGTTCTTCGGGATGTCGCCCGCGTCGTCGCCCCCGGCGGTTCAGCGGGTGCCGATCGGACGGCTGCTGACCGAGTCCTCGCACGAGCTCCTCAACCTCGCGGCGCGGCGGGCCCTCGAGGACGGCACCTCGGACCTCGACACGGAGCACCTGCTGTGGGCGGCCACGAAGGTCGACCCCGCGCGCGGCCTCCTCGCCCAGGCCGGGGCGGACCCCGACACGCTCGCGTCCCAGATCGCCGAGGTCCTGCCCCGCGAGTCGGGCGAGCCGTCCGCCGAGCCCGGTCTCACCCCGGCCGCCAAGCGCACCCTCGCCACCGCCTACGCCCGCTCCCAGGCGGCCGGCGTCTCCTACATCGGCCCCGAGCACATCCTGGGCGCGCTGCTGGACGGCGGTGACACCGGCGCCGCCCGGCTGCTGAGCGCGGAGGGCCAGGACATCCGGAAACTGGAGGGGCTCACGGAGCAGGTGAGCCGCGCGGACGGGCTCCCCGGCGAAGGCGGCAAGAAGCAGCCGGCCACGACCCTGGACGAGTACGGACGGGACCTGACGGACGAGGCGAAGGCCGGGAAGCTCGACCCGGTCGTCGGACGTGCCGAGGAGATCGAGCAGACCGTCGAGATCCTCTCGCGGCGCTCCAAGAACAACCCCGTGCTCATCGGCGAGCCCGGCGTCGGCAAGACGGCCATCGTGGAAGGGCTCGCACAGCGCATCGTCGCCGGTGAGGTGCCCGACACCCTGAAGGACAAGAGGGTGGTCGCGCTCGACCTGTCCGGCATGGTGGCGGGCGCCCAGTACCGCGGCCAGTTCGAGGAGCGGCTCAGGAAGGTCATCGAGGACGTCCAGCAGGCCCGCGGTGCCATCATCCTGTTCATCGACGAACTGCACACGGTCGTCGGCGCGGGCGCCACGGGCGAGGGCTCGATGGACGCCGGCAACATGCTCAAGCCGGCCCTCGCGCGCGGCGAGCTCCACGTGGTGGGCGCGACGACCATCGACGAGTACCGCAAGTACGTCGAGAAGGACGCCGCGCTGGAACGCCGCTTCCAGCCGGTGATGGTCCCCGAGCCGACGGTCGAGGAGACCGTGCAGATCCTCGAGGGCCTGCGCGACGCGTACGAGGCGCACCACCAGGTCCGCTTCGCCGACGGCGCCCTCGCGGCCGCGGCGGAACTCTCCGACCGCTACGTCAGCGACCGCTTCCTGCCCGACAAGGCGATCGACGTGATGGACCAGGCGGGCGCCCGGGTACGGCTGCGCAGTGCCGCCCGCTCCACCGAGGTCGTCAGCCGCGAGGACCGTATCGCCAAGCTGCGCCGGGAGCAGCAGCAGGCCGTCGCCGCCGAGGACTTCGACCGGGCGGGGGAGCTCAAGCGTGAGATCGCCGAGGCGGAGGGCGAACTCGCGGGCATCGAGGAGCGGCGCGAGGGCGTCGTCTCCGTCACCGCCGCCGACATCGCCGACGTGATCTCCCGACGCACGGGCATCCCGGTCTCCCAGCTGACGGCCGGCGAGAAGGAGAAGCTCCTCAAGCTGGAGGAGCAGATGCACTCCCGCATCGTCGGCCAGGACGAGGCGGTCACCGCCGTCTCGCGCGCGGTACGCCGCAACCGGGCCGGCATGGGCGACCCGAACCGCCCCGTGGGCTCGTTCCTCTTCCTCGGCCCCACCGGCGTGGGCAAGACGGAGCTGGCCAAGACCCTCGCCGAGCTGCTGTTCGGCGAGGAGAACCGGATGATCCGCTTCGACATGAGCGAGTTCCAGGAGAAGCACACCGTCGCCCGGCTCGTCGGGGCCCCGCCCGGATACGTCGGCTACGAGGAGGCCGGGCAGCTCACCGAGAAGGTGCGCCGCCAGCCCTACAGCGTGGTCCTGTTCGACGAGGTGGAGAAGGCGCACCCCGACGTCTTCAACACCTTGCTGCAGATCCTCGACGACGGGCGCCTCACCGACGGACAGGGCCGCACCGTCGACTTCCGGCACTGCGTCGTCATCATGACCTCCAACATCGGGGCCCACCGCATCCTCGACCACAAGGGCGACGTGTCGGAGCTCAAGGACGAGCTGATGGGGGAGCTGCGGACCCGGTTCCTGCCGGAGTTCCTCAACCGCATCGACGACATCATCATCTTCCACGGCCTCACCGAGCAGGACCTGGGCGAGATCGTCGACCATCTGCTGGGCCAGAGCGAGCGCCGGGTGCACGCGCAGGGCCTGAAGCTGGAGGTCACCGAGGCCGCCAAGAAGCTGCTGATCGCCCATGGGCACCAGCCGGAGTTCGGCGCCCGTCCACTCAGGCGCACGATCCAGGCGGAACTCGACAACCGCATCGCCGACCTGCTGCTGGGCGGCGAGGCCGACCCCGGCGACACCATCGTCGCCGACGTACGGGACGACTCGCTCCACTGCACGGTCAGGAAGGGCGGCGCGGAGGGCGACGCGGAGGCCGAAGCAACCGACGCAGCCGGCGCGGACCCGACTGCGAGCTGACTCCAGGAGGCCGGCATGACGCACCACAAGTCCAACCAGGCGGTCGAGGGAGAGGCCGGATCCCGACGCGCCCACGACCGGGGGATGCCCCGGCGGCCCGACACGGAGGAGCTGGCGCGGCGGACGATGCGGGACCGTGCGGAAGCGGGCCTGCCCGCCGGAGGGTCCGAGGACCCCGACGCCGTGTACCGGGCGGTGCACGACGAGGTCGACGTCCAGGCCGCCGACGGCTCCCTCGCCACCGGCACGGCACGCCGGAACCGTGGCTTCCCACCGACCCGCTACTGAGTCCGGTGGCCCGACCGGCCGACCCGACGGGACGCATCGACCGAGCGTCGTGTGGCGGCCCGTCGGTCCGGCGACGAGACTGACCGAGCGGGGCGTGGCGAAGGCGAGTGGTGAATGAGAACCGTTGAGGAAATGGTCGAGGTCGCGGTACCGGTGCATACCGCCTACAACCAGTGGACGCAGTTCGAGTGCTTTCCGCGGTTCAGCTCCGTGGTGCGACGCGTCGAGCAGGTCACGCCCTCCGTGACCACCTGGGTCGTCGGCCTCGGGCCGGTGCGCAGGGAGTTCCGGGCCGAGATCGTGGAACAGGTGCCCGACTCCCATCTGGCCTGGCGGAGCCTGAACGCCGGCCCCTGGCACACCGGCGAGGTCAGGTTCCGGGCCGCCGCCGAGGGCCGTACCGCGGTCGCGGTGCGGATGGAGCTGCGACGGCGTGGACTGGCGGGCCTGCTCCCGGGGGCTCCCGAGATGGCCGGCCGGGTGCTGCGGCGGGAACTCGGACACTTCAAGGAGTTCATCGAAGGGCGGGGAGAGGCCGGCGGCGGCTGGCGGGGGACCATCCGGGGCGGCCACGTACGGCCGGGGGAGCCGGAACTGACGAAGAGCCGGGTGCCCACATGGCCCGTGGGCTGATCCCCCGGGCGGACCAGAGGAAGCGAGAGACGACTCGATGAAGCCGACGGGTGAAGAGCCGAAGGACGACCTCACCGTCACTCCGCCCAAGAAATGGGCCGCGGGCGTTCCCGCGGTGACGCACGCGCTGCGGTACTCCCTGGAGCAGACGTCCGTGCCCAAAACCGCGGTGGACCTGCTGACCATGAACCAGGTCGACGGGATCGACTGCCCGGGATGTGCGTGGGCGGATCCCTCCCCCGGTCACCGGCACCGCAACGAGTACTGCGAGAACGGCGCCAAGCACATCAACGACGAGGCGACGACCCGGCGGATCACCGCCGACTTCTTCCGCGACCACCCGGTCTCCGACCTGGCCCGGCGCTCCGACCTGTGGCTGAACCAGCAGGGCCGGCTCACCCGGCCGATGGTCAAGCGCCCGGACTCCGACGTCTACGAGCCCATCAGCTGGAACGACGCCCTCAACCTGCTCGCCGAAGAACTGAAGGCCCTGGACACCCCCGACGAGGCGGTCTTCTACACCTCGGGCAGGGTCAGCAACGAAGCCGCCTTCGTCCTGCAGCTCTTCGCCCGGGCCTACGGCACCAACAACCTGCCCGACTGCAGCAACATGTGCCACGAGTCGAGTGGCTTCGCCCTGCACGAGACCCTCGGCACCGGCAAGGGATCGGTCAGTCTCCAGGACCTCCACCACGCCGACCTGATCTTCCTCGTGGGGCAGAACCCCGGGACCAACCACCCGCGGCAGCTGTCCGCACTGGAACAGGCCAAGCTGAACGGCGCCCGCATCGTCGCGGTGAACCCGCTGCCGGAGGCGGGGCTGCTGCGCTTCAAGAACCCGCAGAAGGTACGCGGGGTGATCGGGCAGGGCGTCCGGATCGCCGACCGGTTCCTGCACATCCGTCCCGGCGGCGACCTGGCCCTGTTCCAGGGCCTGAACCGGTTGCTGCTGGAGGCCGAGGACGCCCGGCCCGGGGAGGTGCTCGCCCACGACTTCATCCGCTCCCACACCAGCGGCTTCGAGGAGTTCGCCGAGCACGCCCGCCGGATCTCCTGGGACGACGTGCTCACCGCCACCGGCCTGGGACGCGAGGAGATCGAGAAGGTCCGCGACGACGTCCTGCGCAGCGAACGGGTCATCGTCTGCTGGGCCATGGGAGTGACGCAGCACAAGCACGCCGTCCCCACCATCCGGGAGATCGTCAACTTCCTGCTGCTGCGCGGCAACCTCGGCCGGGCGGGCGCCGGCACCTGCCCCGTGCGAGGACACAGCAACGTCCAGGGCGACCGCACGATGGGCATCTGGGAACGGATGCCGGACTCCTTCCTCGACGCCCTGCAGCGCGAGTTCGGCTTCGACCCGCCGCGCGCCCACGGGCTGGACTCGGTGAACTCCATCAAGGCGATGCGGGAGGGCCGCATCAAGGTCTTCCTGGGCGTGGCCGGCAACTTCGTCCGGGCCGCCCCGGACAGCACGGCCACCGAGGAGGCGATGCGCCGGTGCCGGCTGACCGCCCACATCTCCACCAAGCTCAACCGGTCCCACACGGTCTGCGGACGGACCGCGCTCATCCTGCCGACCCTGGGCCGCACCGAACGGGACTTCCAGGTCGGCGGGGAGCAGTTCGTCACGGTGGAGAACTCGATGAGCGAGGTGCACACCTCCCGTGGGAGGCTCCGGCCGGCCTCCAAGCTGCTGCTCAGCGAAGTGGCCATCCTGTGCGGGCTCGCCCGCCGGACGCTCGACGGACGGGTGGACCTGCCGTGGAAGGAGTTCGAGGCCGACTACGGCTCGATCCGCGACCGGATCTCCCGCATCGTGCCCGGACTGCACGACTTCAACCGGCGGGTGACGCGCCCCGGCGGCATCAGGCTGCCCAACCCCGTCAACGCCGGCGTCTTCCCCACCCCCGTCGGCAAGGCCCTGTTCACCCGCAACACCTGGCAGATGCCGGACGTGCCCGAGGGACACCTGCTGCTGCAGACCCTGCGCTCCCACGACCAGTGGAACACGATCCCGTACACGCCCAACGACCGCTACCGGGGCATCCACGGCAGCCGCCGGGTGGTCATGGTCAATCCGGCGGACCTGGCCGCGCTCGGGCTGACCGCGGGTCAGCGCGTCGACCTGGTCGGCGTCTGGCACGACGACGCGGAGCGGCGCGCCGAGGACTTCGAGGTGGTCCCGTACCCGACCGCGCGGGGCTCCGCCGCCGCGTACTACCCGGAGACGCAGGGGCTCGTGCCGCTGGACAGCGTGGCCGACATCAGCAACCAGCCCACCTCGAAGGAGGTCGTCGTCCGGCTCGAGGCGGTCACCTGAGGGCGAGTCGTCACCCGAGGGCCGGCAGTGGTCCTGGTCATCCGCCGGTGAGCCGGATGACCAGGACGGCGATGTCGTCCAGGTGGCCCACGGTGCCCGCGGAGTCGAGGATGCGGTCGGCGACCCCCTCGGCGCCCAGGCCGTCGCTGAGCGCCGCCGCGGCCGAGGCTCCGGTGCGGCGCAGGCCGGCTTCCAGCGTCATGCCCGGACCCTCGACGATCCCGTCGGTGACCATGATCAGGGAGGTGTGCTCGTCCAGGGTGAAGTCCGACTGCTCGTACCGCGCGCCGGGCAGCACGCCCAGTACGGTCCCGCCCCGCAGTTGGTGGATGTCGTAGCCGCCGTCGTCGCGCACGCGGAGCAGCGGTACGTGACCGGCGCTGGCCCCGGTGATCCGACCGTTGCGGGGATCCACCCGCAGCATGGTGCAGCTCGCGAAACGCGGCACGCCCATGGCGAGCAGCAACTCGTTGGTGCGGGTGAGCACGGTCCGGGGCTCCGTGGCGTGTGCGGCGATCGCCCGCATGGAGGCGCGCACCTGGCCCATGAGGGCGGCGGCGTCCACATCGTGCCCCTGGACGTCGCCGATCACCAGGACCACCGTGCCACCGGGCTCCTCGAACACGTCGTACCAGTCGCCACCGATGTCCAGACCGCCGAAGCCGCAGCGGTAGCGCACGGCCACCTCCATGCCGGGGAGGCTGTCCGGGGGTGCCGCCAGCATGCTCTGCTGGACGGCGTTGGCGAGCTGGACACAGGCCTGCTGCCACCTGATGCGTTTGAGGGCCTGCCCGGCGAGGCCGGCGAGCGTGTTCATCAGCGCCTGTTCGTCCCCGGACAGCCGGCGCGGCCGTTCGTACGTCACCATCCAGGCGCCCAGGGGTTGGTCGCCCGCCGGGCCGAGAGGGGTGACGGACAGCGCGGTGTCCGGACCGAGCCAGGGCGCACTGACCCCCTGCGGCCAGCGCAGCACGTACTCGGCCCGGCCCGACAGGTACTGGGGTTCACCGCTGCGGATCGCGTAGGGGAGGGGGCTCGACGCGTCCAGCGACACACTCCGTGCGGCGTTGGCCAGTGCCAGGGGGATGCCGGCGTCGGTGGAGATCTGCAGGTGGTCCTCATGGACGAAGGCGAGCAGCGCGCCCGTGCCCTTGAAGGTCGCGGCGAGCCGGGTCAGGACGATCTGCCGCAGCTCCTGTTCCGTGGTGGCGGAGATCAGCGCGGAGGCGAACGAGGTGATCTCCGCGGTGCGCTGCCGCTCGGCGCCCAGCGCGGCCATCATCGCCTGTTGGCGTTCCTCGCTCCGGGTGTCGTCGCGGATCACCCCGAAGGTCCGCTCCGGACCACCGTGGCCCAGCTGGATGCGGCGCGTATGACACCTCAGGTGGCGCTGGTCGCCCTCGTCGGTGCGGAAGCGCAGCGTGAACCAGGGGGACTCGGCGGCGGACGAACGCATGAGCCGGCGCAGGCCCTCCCGGTCGTCCGGGTGAATGCGCCGGACCATCCAGGACAGGGACACCCCGGTCGACGGAATCAGAGCGGTCAGGGCGGGAGCGCCGCCCAGCCACTCGATCCGGTTGCCCTCGGGGACGTAGGAACACAGGGCGAGGTCGGCCGCCTCCGCCGCCATGCGGAACGGGATCAGCAGGCTGCCGAAGTCGTTCGACGTGTCGAGGACATGGATCCACACCAGTTGCAGCCCCTGCGCCGAGGTCACCGGCCGGGCCTCGACGAGGCACACGACGGGGGCGGCACCGGGCCGGGGGAACTCCATCACCCGCATGGCGAGCCGCTTCGTCGAGAGGGCGTGGTCCACGAGGAGCTCGAGGATGGCCCGCTGACCCACCGGAAGGAGCTCCTCGGTACGGCGGCCCACGCATTGATCCGCCGGCCTGCCCAGCGTCGCGGCCATCGGGGCGTTGAGGGAGTGCACGCTCCCCTCGAGAGTCAGCAGGGCCGACGGCTCCACCCTGCGCAGATACACGTCCGTTGCGTCCATGAACCGACTCCTCACGACGGGTGCCGGTGTCAGGGAGACGGCGCAGGGTAGGTCAGGCGACCGTCGTGCACCCGGGCGTGCTCGTTGAGGACGGCCGGCTTCGCTGTCGTGCCCGACATGATGTGCACCACCTCCACGCCCTCGACGATCAACGCGTCCGTGATCAGCCTCCGATGACACCGCCACGGCACCGCCTCGCTGCACACGATCGCGCACCGTTCGTGCTCCGCCAGCTCGAGCAACTCCTTCAGACCCTCCGCGAATTCGTCGGTGCCCATGTAGTCGGCGTAGTCACGGAACGCCTTGACCTGCCACGCGCCGTTCGCGCTCGGCACTCCCGCGGGAGTGTGCCGACGGCCGCCCAGGCGGCGGATCCAGCGATACCCGATGTCGGGCGGCAGGGCTTCGACGATCGCCGACCGGTCCCACTGCGGGTACTTCCTGGACGACGGGAACGACCGGACGTCGACCAGGCAGGTGATGTCGTGGCCGCGCAGCAGGCGGAGCATCTCGTCGAAGTCGCGCGTCGAGTGTCCGACCGTCCAGATGCGAAGCGGGGGCATCCTCTACAACTTCGTCAGGGCTCGCCCTTTGTGCATCGCGACGTGGTCGGACCTGTCGCTCCTGACCTCGTACTGCGGATCGGCCTCTGAACAGTGGCGCGTACGACCCTTGAACTCGACGTCGTGCGTGTGCTTCTCGATGATGACGCCTTCCACGTGTCCGGCTTCCGATTCCACCGCACGTGATCCCCGACGCCGAACTGCTCCGTCATCGCAGTTCCTCTCGTTCCGTCCTGCCTCCTGCGGAATTCCCGTCCACGATTCCACGCACGGCCGGGCCCCGCCATCCGGCACCGTGCGGACTTCCCGGGCGCGAATTGGCATGGGTTGGGCATGAGCGGCCGACAGCCCTCGTAGTCAAGCCTGGAGGCGTCATCCGTGCCCGAGTCGCAGTCGGTGATCGCCCCGCCGGCCAAAGCCGCTCTTTTCCTGGTGTGCACCATCGTGCCCGGCGGTGAATCCGTGGTCCGCGACGTTCTCCCGGACCTGGCAGGGCTGCGGCGGTCGGTGGGATTCCGGGCGCCGGACGCCGAACTGACCTGCGTCGTCGGCATCGGGTCCGCCGCATGGGACCGGCTCTTCGACGGGCCCCGTCCACGGGATCTGCACCCCTTCATTCCGCTGGCGGGGGAGCGCCACTGCGCCCCGTCGACGCCGGGCGACCTCCTCTTCCACCTGCGGGCCCGCCGGATGGACCTCTGCTTCGAGCTGGCTCAGCTGATCACCAGGCGTCTTCGCGGGGCCGTTTCGGTGGTCGACGAGGTACACGGTTTCAAGTCCTTCGACGAGCGTGATCTCCTCGGTTTCGTCGACGGAACGGAGAACCCGGAAGGGCAGCTTGCGGCCGACGCGGTGTTCGTCGGTGACGAGGACCGCGCCTTCGCGGGCGGCAGTTACGTCATCGTGCAGAAGTACCTCCACGACCTCACCACCTGGAACGCGCTGACCACGGAGGAACAGGAGAGGGTCATCGGCCGGACGAAGCTGTCCAACGTGGAACTGCCCGACGAGGTCAAACCGCCGGATTCCCACGTCGCGCTCAACACCGTCACGGACGACCAGGGCGACGAGCGGAAGATCGTACGGGACAACATGCCGTTCGGCCGGGTCGGGACAGAAGAATTCGGAACCTACTTCATCGGCTACGCGCGCACCCCTGCGGTGACCGAGCAGATGCTGCGGAACATGTTCCTGGGGGACCGTCCGCACCTCCACGACCGCATCCTCGACTTCTCCACGGCCGTCACCGGCTGCCTCTTCCACGTGCCGAGCGCCGACTTCCTCGACGATCCGCCCGCCCCGCCCGCCGGCGCCGCCTCGGCGGCGGGTTCCCTGGGCATCGGCAGTCTCAAAGGAGCCTGATCCATGTCCACGCCCACCGCGACGAACAACCTCCACCGCGAACTCGCCCCCCTCACGTCCTCGGCGTGGGCGCAGATCGAGGACGAGGCCCGCCGTACCTTCGAGCGCAACCTCGGCGGCCGCCGCGTCGTGGACGTGACCGGACCGGACGGACCCACGCTCGCGGCGGTCGGCACCGGCCATCTCACCGGCATCGACGCTCCCGCGCAGGGTGTCGCCGCACGGCTGCGCACGGTGCAGCCGCTGGTCGAACTGCGCGTCCCCTTCACCGTCGGCCGCGAGGCGGTCGACGACGTCGAACGCGGCGCCCAGGACTCCGACTGGCAGCCGGTCAAGGACGCCGCGCGGGCCATGGCCCTCGCCGAGGACCGAGCCGTCTTCGAGGGCTACGCCGCGGCCGGCATCGACGGGCTGCGCAGCCGCACCTCCCATCCGGTGCTCGGTCTGCCGGCCGAGCCCCGCGACTACCCGGACGCCGTCAGCCGGGCTCTGACGACGCTCCGCCTGGCCGGCGTCGACGGCCCGTACGCGCTGGTGCTCGGTGCCGAGGCGTACACGGCGGTGAGCGAGACGTCCGACCACGGCTACCCCATCGCCGCCCATCTGGGCCGGCTCATCGACGGGCCGCCGATCTGGGCCCCGGCCATCGACGGCGCGTACCTCGTCTCCACGCGGGGCGGCGACTTCGAACTGAGGCTCGGTGAGGATCTCGCGATCGGCTACACCGCGCACGACACCGGGGAGATCCAGCTGTACTTCCGCCAGAGCCTGACCTTCCTCGTGTACACCGACGAGGCCGTGGTGGCCCTCACCTCCTGACCGGGCCTCACGCGCAGGCCGTGTCCGGCAGCCCCTCCCAGCGGCTGAGGACGAGATGCGTCTCCACCTCGGCCTGCAGGCGCAGCACCTCCAGCAGCCCATAGCCGAGCACCGCGCCGGTCGCCCCGGTCATGCCGACGACCAGTCGCATGGCGCCCCGCCGTGCCCGGCCGTCCCGTGTCCATGCCCGTGCCCGGCCGTCCCGCCCCGGTGTCCAGCAGGCGCCGCGCCGTCGTGAGGCGTTCGGGCGCGATGCGTGTCCTCTTGTCGATAAAACGGTCTGTCAACCCCTGCCGGAACGACGCGCGTTCGGCAGGGCGCGCGGCGACCCGGCAGGGAACCGCCGGTTCCGTACCGTCAGCGGCCGCTCGGCCGGGACGTGCCGGACGGCAACGTGGGCAGGTACCGGGGCGCACGCCAGGCGTCGAGTCGGCGCTCCACCGCTGCCCCCAAGGACAGCAGTTCGGCGTCCTGGTGGTCCCCGGCCATCAGGAGCAGGCCGACCGGCAGTTCGCCCACGGACCCGGCGGGCACGGACAGCGACGGGTACCCGGCCACGGCGGCCGGGGTGGAGGACGGAATCACGTCGTTGTCGCCCCGCCCGCAGTCGGTCGTCCACGCGGGCGGATTGGTCGGGGCGGCGATGGCGTCCAGGTCGTGCGCCGCCATGGTCTCGTCGATGGACCGCCGGGAGAGGTCCTTCAACTCGGCGCGCATCGCCCGGTACTGGGGATCGGTGGTCGCGGGCGCGACCAGGGCCTGCTCGAACAGCTCCTGACCGGCGAAGCAGGTGCGCTCGGCCGGGTGCGCCCGGTTGAACTCGATCAGCTCGGCGAGGTTCCGCGGCCCCGAGCGGGTGGCGAGATAGGCGTCGATGTCCCGGTGGAACTCGCTCAGCAGCGCCGGGAACTCGAGCTCGGCGAGCCGCTCCTGGTACGGCGGCGTCACCTCGACGACCTGCGCCCCCGCGGCGCGCAGCCGTGCCGCCGTGCGGGACATCAGGGCGTCCACCTCCGCGCCCAGGGGAAGCCGCCACAGGCCGATGCGCTTGCCGCGCAGACCGCCGGGGCGCGTGCCCGCGTCCGTGAGGCCGACAGGGCTGCCGGCGCGTACGGTGTCGCGGCCACTGAGCACCGAGAGGGTGAGCGCCACGTCGATCACGTTGCGTGCCATGGGGCCGGCCGTGTCCTGCTCGGCGGAGATCGGGACGACACCCGACCCGCTGACCAGGCCGAGGCTGGGCTTGTGGCCGACCACCCCGTTCATCCCGGCCGGGCACACGATGGAGCCGTCCGTCTCCGTCCCGATCGCCACCTGCGCCAACGACGCGGCGAGCGCGGCGGCCGAACCGGAGGACGAGCCGCAGGGGTTGCGGTCCAGGACGTAGGGGTTGTTCGTCTGCCCGCCCACCGCGGACCACCCCGACGTCGGTTTCGCCGCGCGGAAGTTGGCCCATTCGGACAGATTGGCCTTGCCGAGGATCACCGCGCCCGCCGCCCGCAGCTTCCGCACCAGGACCGCGTCCGTCTCCGGCGGGCTCCCGGCCAGGGCCAGCGACCCGGCGGTCGTCGGCATGTCGTGGGTGTCCACGTTGTCCTTCAGCAGCACGGGGATGCCGTCGAGCGGGCCCAGTACCCTGCCGCGACGGTGCCGGACATCGCTGGCGGCGGCCTGGCGCAGCGCGGTCGGGCTGATGTGCAGGACCGCGTGGAGCTTCGGGTCGATGGCTTCGATCCGTCGCAGGTACGCCCGGGTCAGCGCCGACGAGGTCAGCGACCCGCGCTTCATGTGCGCCTGCAACTCGGGGATCGTCACGGTGTTGAGGTCCACTCCGTGGACGAGCGGCGCGTCGGCGGACGGCGACGCACCGTCGGCGTCCGGTTCGGCGGCTTCCGCGCGCTGACCCGGTGCACCCGCTGCTAAGAGGGGGGTGACGAGCAGGGCGGCGGTCAGCGCCGCGAGGCTTCTCTTCTTCATGGGGGACACCCCACTGCACGGCACGACACGGCGCAAGATGCCGTCTGCGCGGGCGTGGGCGCGAGGTGGAAGCAGCGCACTCCAGCCCCCGTCGGCTCAGCCCACCGCCGGTCCGGTGATGGGCCGGCCGTCGGCGTCGTAGGGCCAGACGTTGGTCCGGCAGCCGTGCAACCCCTTGATCTGCTGCATCATCACCGGGGCCGGCCGCCCCGCACCGGGGCACCCTTCGTGACCGTGACCGAGGAAGTGCCCGACCTCGTGATTGATGATCAGGGCCCGGTAGGACGTCACGTCGTCCGCGTAGTACTGCGTGGCCAGCAGCCACCGCTTGAGGTTGACCATGACGTCCTGACCCACGTTGCAGTTGACCTCGCCGCCGGTGTCCAGCCCGTACTGCCCGCAGATGTCGTCCACCGTCTCCGCCGTGGCGAGCCGTACCCGGAAGTCGGACGCGCCGCCCGACACCCGCCGGAACCCCACCTTCCCGTCGGCCGTCCAGCCGCGGTCGTCGGCGAGGATCCGCTCGACCTCGGTCGCGACGTCCCCGGGGGACATCCCGATGCCGTCCTCGACCTGGACCACGTAGGTCAGGGTCCGTCCGCTCCCTCCGACCGGGTCACCGCCGCCCCGGGCGGTGGCGAACGTCCCGGGACCCGAAGACGGGATCGCCTCGGGGGATGCACCGGCGGACGCACTGGAGGACGCACTGGAGGACGCACTGGAGGACGCACTGGAGGACGCACTGGCCGACGGACGAGGAGACGGCTCCTTGCTCGCCGTTGCGGCGGCCCCCGCGGCCCCCGCGGCCTCGGCGGTGTCGGCGGTGTCGGCGGTCTTCGACCGCTGCTCGACGGCCAGGCCGCCGACGACCAGCAGAACGACGCCTGCCGCCGCCCCTGCCCACAGCAGCGGCCGTCTTCCGCTCCGTCTGCGGCGGGAGCGGCTCCCGCGGCGGCGGCGTCGGGCCGCGTCCAGGGACGGCGAGGGCGTCGATCGGTGCTCGTTCATGATCACGCAGCGTGCCCCGGCAGTGTGATCGGCCGTGGACGGCTTTTGGACCGCTCTGTAACAGCCGCCACCCGCCCGCGAACGACCGCCCGGCGGTGCGCATACTGAGGTCCATGCCAAGGGTCCTGATCATCGAAGACGACCGCGCCGTCCGGGAGGGCGTGCGACTGGCCCTGCGCCGCCAGGGGCACGAGGTCGCCGCGGCCGCGACGGGCGAGGAGGGACTGGAGCAGCTGCGGGCCTTCCGGCCCGACGCCGTCGTCCTCGACCTGATGTTGCCCGGCATGCCCGGACTGGAGGTGTGCCGCCGCATCCGCGCCCACGACCAGGTGCCGATCATCATGGCCACCGCCCGCGGCGACGACACGGACATCGTTGTCGGCCTGGAGGCCGGAGCGGACGACTACGTCGTCAAGCCGGTCCGCGCCCGCGTCCTGGACGCCCGCATCCGCGCGGTGCTGCGCCGCGCGGGCAGCGCCTCGGACGAGCCGGGCACGCCGCGCACCGAGCACCACGGCGACCTCGTCATCGACCGGGCCGGAC
This sequence comes from Streptomyces sp. NPDC053750, assembly GCF_044544295.1. Taxonomy (NCBI): domain Bacteria; kingdom Bacillati; phylum Actinomycetota; class Actinomycetes; order Kitasatosporales; family Streptomycetaceae; genus Streptomyces; species Streptomyces sp. NPDC053750. The sequence continues at coordinate 39,290 of NZ_JBITXB010000018.1, forward strand.
TGACCGTCACCCACGAGGGGCGGCCCGTCGCCCTCGGCCCCTCCGAACTGCGGCTGCTGCTGACGCTGTCCGCCTCGGTCGGGCAGGTGTTCAGCCGCCAGCAGCTCCTGGAAGCGGTGTGGGAGCACAGCTACCACGGGGACGCGCGGCTCGTGGACGCCTGCGTCAAGCGCCTGCGGGCGAAGATCGGCGAGCCCGCGGGCCGGCCGCGCTACGTCCACACCGTGCGCGGCTTCGGCTACCGGTTCGGGGCCCGGTGAGAGTTTCGCGGATGCTGCGCGCGCTGGGCGGGCTGCGCGTGCGGTTGGTGGTGGCCTTCACCCTCGTCGCCGTCGTGGCCACGGTGACCACCGGCGCGCTGACCTTCCGCGAGGCCCGTACCGGAATCCTGCAGCAGAGCCAGGACGCGGTGATCGAGGACTTCCGGCACCGGGTCAACACCCTGGTGGCCAATTACCGGTTCCCGCCGGACGAGTCCGACCTGGGATCGCTCGCCGCCGACGTGGCGCGCGGCGGACGGTCCGGACAGTGGCGGGTACTGGCCGCCTACCGCGGGGCGAGCGCGACGTCCGACCCCGGTGACGCGTTCGAGGAGCTGTCCCCGGCGATGCGCGAGGCCGTGCGCTCCCGCCGGGCCACGGTGTTCCAGCGGGTCTCGCACGACGGCCGCGCCGCCCTCGTCGTCGGCATGCCCGTCACCTTCGCCGGCGCGTACGTCACCGAGCGGGGCGCCTCCGGACTCGAGATCTACCTCACCGTGCCCCAGCGGGAGGAACAGGGCTACGTCGACGCCCTGGTCACCGCCATCGAGCGGGCCACCGTGCCCGCCCTGGCCCTGGCCGTCCTGATCGCCCTCCTGGCCGCGCGCGGGGTCCTGCGTCCCGTGCGGGCCCTGCGCCGGGCGACCCGCAGCATCGCCGAGGGCCGCCTGGACACGCGGCTCAGGGTGCAGGGCACCGACGAACTCGCCGACCTGTCCCGCACCTTCAACGAGACGGCCGCGGCGCTGGAGGGATCGGTCGCCGAGCTGCGGCGCATGGAGGCCGGCGCCCGTCGCTTCGCCGCGGACGTCTCGCACGAACTGCGCACCCCGCTGGCGGCGATGTCGGCGGTGACCGACGTCCTGGACGAGGACGCGGCCGGCCTGGACGAGGACACCGCGACGGCCGTCCGCCTCATCAGTGAGGAGACCACGAAGCTGGCCGGCCTGGTGGACGACCTGATGGAGATCTCCCGCTTCGACGCGGGAGCCGCCGCCCTGCACCTCGACGAGATCGACCTCGCCGAGTCCGTACAGCGCACGCTCGCCTCCCGCGGCTGGCTGGACACGGTGGAGACGAGCCTGCCGGAACCGGGCACGCTGCGGGGCCGGGTCGACCCGCGCCGCCTCGACGTCGTCGTCGCGAACCTCGTCGCCAACGCCCTGCGCCACGGCGCGCCCCCCGTCCGCCTGCACCTCCACGAGGTGGACGACCCCCGCGCGGGTAGGCAGGCGGTCGTCTCCGTCAGGGACGCCGGGGACGGCATCCCCGACAGCGTCCTGCCCCATGTCTTCGACCGGTTCTACAAGTCGGACAGCGCCCGCACCCGCAGCGAGGGCAGCGGCCTCGGGCTGGCCATCACCACGGAGAACGTACGCCTGCACGGCGGCACCGTCCGGGCGGCCAACCATCCGGACGGCGGCGCCGTCTTCACGGTCGTCCTCCCGCTGCGACCGGACGGCGCGCAGGACGCGGTGCCGCACACGGCGAAGGAGGACCGGCCATGAACCCGACGAGACCACCACGGGTGGCCCCAGGCACCCGACGCGCGCTTCCCCTCCTGCTCACGGCGCTCCTGACGCTCTCCGCCTGCGGCATCCCCGCGACCGGGGTGGTCGAGGCGGGCGAACCCGCGACCGGCGTCCTCGAACCGGGCAGGACCGCCGTCCCTTCGGAGACGCAGCCCACGGCGGTACCCGTCGCCACGGTCCCGCTCTACTTCGTCGCGGACGGCGCCCTGGTGGCGGTCCCCCGCGAGGTGCCCGGCACGACCGACCTCGCCGGTACCGTGCTCATGCTGCTGAAGGGCCCGGACGGCCAGGAGCAGGAGCAGGGACTGACGACCGAACTCCCGCCGTCCGCCGTGGCACCCACCGTCCGCACCGACGGAGCCGCGGTCGTCGTCCAGCTGCCGCGGAGCACCGGGAGCCTCACCGACACGGCCGTCGACCAGCTGGCCTGCACGGTGGCCGTCGCCCGGCTGCGCCAGGACCCGGCGCTGGGAAGCGCGCAGGTGACCGTGGAGCAGCCCGGCGGCCGGCTCGCGGGCCGGTCCAGCGACGACTGCCCGACCGGCGACGTGGCCCGCGAGGCCGACAGGACCGCCGGGACGGGCGGGACGGGCGAGCCCGGCGACCCCGGCGTGCCCGGCGGAGGCTGACGGCCCGACACGGCGCGCCCCTGTGGGCCAGGTGGCCCATCCGACCCGTCCCGACGGCACTCCGGCGCGTCAACCCGGCGCCGGTCCCGGCGTGGCCGTCCGTCCGCACCCGGGGTGCCTGGGTACCCTCCGCCGCATGGCGGTGGACAGGAGGACCGAACCGCCGCGCCGGGCACCGGCGCGGTCGCGGACGAACCGCACGCTCGGGCGGGCGCTGACCCGCTGGGCGACGACGACCGATCACAAGGTGATCGGCAACCTGTACATGACGACGTCCTTCGGCTTCTTCCTCTTCGGCGGCGTCCTCGCCCTGCTGATGCGCAGCGAACTGGCCCGTCCCGGGCTCCAGCTGTTCAGCGCTCACCAGTACAACCAGCTCTTCACCGTCCACGGCACGATCATGATGCTGCTGTTCGCGACCCCGCTCTTCGCCGGGTTCACCAACGCCATCATGCCCTTGCAGATCGGCGCCCCGGACGTGGCGTTCCCCCGGCTCAACGCGCTGTCGTACTGGCTGTACCTCTTCGGCGGCCTGATGGTGGTGGCCGGGTTCCTGACCCCCGACGGAGCGGCCGCCTTCGGCTGGTTCGCCTACGCGCCGCTCAACAGCGCGGTCTTCAGCCCCGGCCCGGGCGGCGACCTGTGGACCATGGGACTGGTCGTCACCGGTGTGTCCACCACGCTCGGCGCGGTCAACTTCATCACCACCATCCTGTGCCTGCGCGCGCCCGGCATGACCATGTTCCGGATGCCGATCTTCACCTGGAACGTGCTCTTCACGTCGATCCTCGTGCTGCCGGCCTTTCCCGTGCTGACCGCCGCGCTGTTCGCGCTGGAGGCCGACCGGAAGTTCGGCGCTCACATCTTCGACGCCCCGAGCGGCGGGGCGCTGCTGTGGCAGCACCTGTTCTGGTTCTTCGGGCACCCCGAGGTCTACATCGTGGCGCTGCCGTTCTTCGGCATCGTCTCCGAGATCATCCCGGTCTTCTGCCGCAAGCCGATCTTCGGCTACGTCAGCCTGATCGGCGCCACCATCGCGATCACGATGCTGTCCGCCGTGGTGTGGGCGCACCACATGTTCGCCACCGGGGCCGTGCTGCTGCCCTTCTTCTCCCTCATGTCGTTCCTCATCGCCGTGCCGACCGGGGTGAAGTTCTTCAACTGGATCGGCACGATGATGCGCGGCTCGCTGTCCTTCGAGACACCCATGCTGTGGTCGTGCGGCTTCCTGGTGACCTTCCTGCTCGGCGGCATGAGCGGCGTCCTCATCGCCTCACCGCCGCTGGACTTCCATCTGACGGACTCGTACTTCATCGTCGCCCATCTGCACTACGTGCTGTTCGGCACGGTCGTCTTCGCGATGTTCGCCGGCTTCTACTTCTGGTGGCCCAAGTTCACCGGCAGACTGCTCGACGAACGCCTGGGGAAGATCCACTTCTGGACCCTCTTCGTCGGCTTCCAGACCACGTTCCTCGTCCAGCACTGGCTCGGCCAGCAGGGCATGCCGCGCCGCTACGCCGACTACCTGGCCGCGGACGGCTTCACCACGCTGAACACCGTCAGCTCCATCGGCGCCTTCCTGCTCGGCCTGTCCACGCTGCCGTTCCTGTACAACGTGTGGCGCACCCGCCAGTACGGCACCCCGGTGGAGCACGACGACCCGTGGGGCTACGGCCGTTCCCTCGAATGGGCCACGTCCTGCCCGCCCCCGCGGCACAACTTCACGTCGCTTCCCCGGGTCCGCTCCGAGTCCCCGGCGTTCGACCTGCATCATCCCGACATCAGCCGACACGACCAGAGGCACGTGCAGTGAGGACCGAAGCGCGTCTGTTCACCGGAGTGGCGGCCTTCTTCGCCGTCACCGCGGCCGGCTACGGCTGGTTCTCCCACGAGCCGGCCGGCACCGCCGCACTGACCGTCTCCTTCCTGATGGCGGCGCTCGTCGCGTTCTTCCTGCGCGTGCAGCACCACAAGCGCGGACTGCGGGCGCAGGACCTCGGTGACGCCGAGGTCGTGGACGCCGCGGGCCCGCTGGACTTCTTCCCGCCGCACAGTCCCTGGCCCATCACGGCCGCGCTCGGCGCCGTCGTCCTCGCGCTCGGCATCGTCTACGGCCTGTGGCTCGCGCTGATCGGCTTCGGCGTACTCGCCCTCGCCGTCTTCGGCCTGGTCTTCCAGTACGCCGACCGGGGCGCTCAGCGCTCCAGCTCGCGCGAGGAGGCGGACCGAGGCCCGGGCTCCGGCTCCGTCTCCTCCACGTCGACCCGGTCGCCGTAGTACCACTCGCTGAGCGTCGCCCGCAGCCGCCCCACGTGCGGCGCCTCCGCGTCGGGCGCCGTCGCCGCGAGCGGCTCGGGCTCCCTGCGGGAGCGCAGCACGTACCGCTCCTCGGCGTCGAGCGGTTCGTGGCTCTCGACATAGCCGCCCGCGAGCGTCTGCCGCAGCTCACCCGTCTCCTCACCCTCGGCCAGCCGCTCCCGCTCCCGCTCCTGCAGCGCCAGACAGACACGCTTGGCCACCACGAAGGCGACCGGCGGCACCACCACCAGGGAGATCCGGAAGATCCAGGTCAACAGGTTCAGCGAGATGTCGAAGGTGAGGGCGAGGATGTCGTTGGCGCCCGCGAGCAGCAGGACCGCGTAGAAACAGACCGCCGCCACGCCCAGCCCGGTCCGCACGGGCTTGTTCCGGGGCCGGTCGCACAGATGGTGTTCGTCGTGGTCCCCCGTCACCCAGCGTTCGAAGAACGGGTAGGCGTACAGCACCGTGAACAGGGCGCCCGGCAGCACGACCGCGGGCACCAGCACGTTCCACATGACGGTGTGGCCCGCCACCGCCGTCTCGAACGGCGGCATCAGCCGCAGCGACCCCTCCAGAAAGCCCACGTACCAGTCCGGCTGGGAGCCCGTGGAGACGATGTCCGGGCGATAGGGGCCGTACGCCCAGATCGGGTTGATCTGCGCCACCGCCGAGAGCACCGTCAGCACGCCGAAGACCATGAAGAACAGGCCGGTCGAGTTCGTCATGAACTGCGGGAACATCGGCCTGCCCACGGCGTTGCGCTCGGTGCGGCCGCGCCCCGCCCACTGGGTGTGCTTCAGATAGAACACCAGGACCAGATGGAGCGTGACCAGCGCCAGCAGCAGCCCGGGGATCAGCAGGATGTGCAGTGAGTACAGCCGGGGGATCAGATCGTCGCCGGGATACTCGCCGCCGAACGCGAACATGCTGACGTACGTCCCCACCACCGGGATGGACAGCATGATCCCCTGCGCGATCCGCATGCCCGTCCCGGACAGCAGATCGTCGGGCAGCGAGTAGCCGGCGAAGCCCTCGGCGAGCGCCAGCACGAACAGCGTCAGGCCGATCGCCCAGTTCACCTCACGCGGTCGGCGGAACGCGCCGGTGAAGAAAATCCGCAGCAGATGCACCCCGATGGCCGACAGGAACACCAGAGCCGCCCAGTGGTGCAGCTGCCGGATCAGCAGACCGCCGCGGACGTCGAAACTGATGTCCAGGGTCGAGCGGTACGCCTCCGACATGCTCAGCCCGAGCAGCGGCTCGTACGACCCGTCGTAGACCACCTCCGTCATCGACGGCTTGAAGAACAGCGTCAGCCAGACACCGCTCAGCAGCAGCACGACGAAGCTGTACAGGGCGATCTCACCGAGAAGGAACGACCAGTGCTCGGGGAAGGCCTTGCGCAGCAGCCCCCCGCCCTCGGAGACGGGGAGCCGGCCGTCGGCCCAGGTGACGGTGTGTTCCGCCGCGTATCGGGCCCGCGCACCCGCGCGGGCCCTTCTCCTCTTCAACAGCACGCCGCATGGGTTCCCGTGCGGCCGGGGCGGAAACTACGCTCCGTCCGCGCCCGGTCACCTTCGGCTTGCCGCGTCGGCCTCGCGGGTCAGTGTCCGCCCGGCCCGCCGCTGCCGAACGAACCGCTGCTGCCCTCGTCCCAGCGCGGCCGCTCCTGCCCGGAGGCGGTGCGGCTGCCCCGGTGACCGAGGTCGTGCGGCAGCGTCCGGTCGTCGCTCCTCGGCATCTCGTCGGGCTCCCGCCGCTCCCGTACCTCGTGCACGGGCCCCTCGTCGGGCATACGGGGCTGCTCCTCGGGGCGCGGTGGCGGCGACTCCCGGCGCTTTTGCCGGCTTCCGAAAGCGAAGGCTCCGATCAGCAGGGCCACGACCACGACGGCCGCGACGACCAGGCCGATGCCGAGCGCGCCGGAGCCGGCGGCCAGTTCCATCCATGCGTGGTTCATGGAGCGCGGGTACCCCCGCTCCACGCCCGCAACCTGCTCAGCCCGACCGGGCCGCTCGCGTCTGCGAACGGTTGGCCTTGCGGATCGCCGACAGCAGCTCCGCCTTCGACATCCGCGACCGTCCCGGCACGCCGAGCTGCCGGGCGAGGCCGTACAGATGCTCCTTCGAGGCCTGCTCGTCGACGCCCTCGCCGCTGCGTCCGCCCTGCCCGCGCGGCCGCGCCGACTGCGGGTCGGAGGGGCCCTTGCGGCCGCCCTCCTTGCGCTCCCAGTGGTCGCCGACCTTCTCGTACTTGTGCTTCAGGGCCCCGTACGCCACCCGATGGGCCCGCTCGCCCTCGCCGTACTCCTCCACGGCCGAGTCGTGGGCCTTGATCCAGGTGCGCTGGGCGTCCCTGGGGGAGCGCTCCAGGGTCGACGGCAGTTCCTCTCGTCCCGGCATGTCGTGCACCTCCGTGCGTCGTCGCGGTCGTCGCCGTGGCCGGCTCCGGAAGAGTTCACGGGTGCCCGGCGGCCCACCCCGAAAACGAGCCGGAACCCTTGGGAACACAGGGCGCGGCGGGTTTGGCGCGGCCCCCGGGGGCAACTCGCGCGGTGTGACAACGACGACGACTTCCCACCAGACGACGTCTCAGGAGACGGCGACGTGACGGCGACGTCCCAGCAGGAACTGTTCCGCTTCCTGGAGGACCGCTTCGCCTGCGCCCAGGCGTGCACCGAGTGCGCGCGGGCGTGCGCACTGCGGGCGAGCCTCGTGGACCCCGACGGGACCGAGAACCAGGAGCTCGTACGGCGCAAGGGCATCATGTGCGCGGAGGTCTGCGACGCGACGTGCCGGGTGCTGTCCGAGCAGAACCAGGTGGACGAGGCCGCCATCCGCGTCCAGCTGGAGTGGTGCCGGCAGGTGTGCCTGGAGAGCGCGCACGTCTTCGACGCGCACCCGGGCGCCGAGGAGAGCGCCCAGGCCTGCCGCGACTGCGCCCGGGCCTGCGGAGAGTTCCTCGCCACCCTGCGCTGACGCCCTGGGGGCGCCGGGCGCAGGGCGTTAGCCTGCCGGTATGACGGCGACGCGGACGGACGACCGCTCGGGTGACCCGGGACTGTTCGGGCCCGGCTCGGTGACGTGGCAGGCGCACGGCGACCCGATGATGTGGATTGCCGGGGTCCGTGCGCTGTACCTCCAGGCCCTGCACCCGCGCGCCGTGCGCGGCGTCATGCAGAACAGCGACTTCCGCAGCGACGCCTGGGGCCGGCTCCTGCGCACCGCGAGCTTCGTCGGCACCACGACGTACGGCACCACCGAGGCCGCCGAGCGGGCCGGCGCCCGCGTACGGAGGATCCACCGCATGCTCGGCGCGACCGACCCCGATACGGGAGAGCGGTACGGCGTCGACGAACCCGCGCTGCTGCTGTGGGTGCACTGCGCCGAGATCGGCTCCTACCTGCACGTCCTGCGCCGCTCCGGGTTCCCCCTCACGGACGCCCACGCCGACCGCTACCTCGCCGAGCACCGGCACAGCGCCCGCCTGGTCGGCCTCGATCCCGACGCCGTACCCGGGAACCGGGCCGAGCTGGCCGCCTACTTCGCGCGGGTACGGCCCGAGCTGGCCGCGGGCGACGAGGCGCGCGAGGTGGACGAGTTCCTGCTCCGCCCGCCGACGCACCCCCTTCTGGTCCCGGCACGCGAGCTGCTGTGGCGACGGGTCGCTCATCTGGCGTACGACTCCCTACCGCAGTACGCGCAGGAGCTCTACGGCAGACCGGCCCCCGCACCCGCCACCGTCACCCGGCGGCTGCGGCTCACCGGCACCCTCCTGCGCGCGATTCCCGCACGTCTGCGCTGGCAGCTGCCGCCCAAACACATCCTCGGCGCCATGGCACGGCTCGGTCCGGGCGCGCGCCCGGCACCATACAAACTCGGGCCATAGACCGCCATACTGGACCGGCCAGGGGAGGGCGGGGCGGACAGAACCACGGGGGCGGGCGTAGCCATGGGGGACAGCACGCTGATCCAGGGCCGGTACCGGCTGCTCGACCAGATCGGACGCGGCGGCATGGGCGAGGTGTGGCGGGCCCGGGACGAGTCACTGGGCCGGCGCGTCGCCGTCAAGTGCCTCAAGCCGCTGGGCACGCAGCACGACCATTCCTTCACCCGGGTGCTCAGGGAGCGGTTCCGGCGCGAGGCCCGGGTGGCCGCGGCGCTCCAGCACCGCGGGGTGACCGTCGTGCACGACTTCGGCGAGTGGGACGGCGTGCTCTTCCTGGTCATGGAGTTACTGGAGGGCCGTGACCTGAGCCGGCTCCTGGAGGACAACAAGCACCATCCGCTGCCGGTGCCCGACGTCGAGGACATCGCCGAACAGGTCGCCGCCGCGCTCGCCTACACCCACGACCAGGGCATCGTGCACCGCGACCTGAAGCCAGCGAACATCGTGCGGCTCACCGACGGCACCGTGAAGATCTGCGACTTCGGCATCGCCCGGCTCGGCCACGACGTGGGCTTCACCGCCCGGCTGACCGGCACCGGCATCGCCATGGGCACCCCGCACTACATGTCGCCGGAGCAGATCGGCGGCGACGAGGTCGACCGGCGCAGCGACCTGTACTCGCTGGGCTGCGTGCTCTACGAGATCGCCACCGGCGTCCCGCCGTTCGACCTCGACGACGCCTGGGCGATCCTCGTCGGCCACCGGGACACCGCGCCCGAACCGCCGCGCACCCACCGCGCCGAACTGCCCGCGTACCTGGACCGGCTGATCCTGGACCTGCTGGCCAAACGGCCCGAGGAGCGCCCGGACGACGCCCGCGAGCTGGTCCGCCGCATCACCGCCGGCCGTACGGCGCCGGGGTACGCGCCGGCCGTGCCGGCACCCCGGCCGCGGACGCCCGAGCCGGTCGGGGGCCGGGCCGCGCTGCCCTCCTGGACCCACGGCATGACCACCGGCCCCAAGGCGACCGGTACCGGTCCGCGCTCCACGCCCCCGGCCCCCGGGGCGGGTATGTCCGGCGCGTGGATCCCGCGGCCCGGCGGCGACGAGGTGGCCGCGCCCGCCCCCGACGAGCGGGCCGACCCGGCGCCGGAGGCGGTCACCTCGCTGGCCGGGCGGCACAACGCGGGTCTGAGCCTGGGACGGCTCGGCCGCTGGGAGGAGGCGGGGGAGGTGCACCGCGCGGTGGCCGACGAACGCGAACGCCTGCTCGGCCCCGACCACCCCGACACCCTCGCCAGCCGCTACGAGGTCGCCTTCACCCTCGGCCGCACCGGTCACGCCGCCGAGGCACTGCGCGTGTACAAGCGGGTCGCCGAGGCCAGGATCCGGGTGCTGGGCGCCGACCACGCCGACACGCTCGCCGTCCGCCAGGAGATGGCGTACACCCTGGGGCGGCTGGGCCGCTACGCCGACGCCCACCAGGTCTACACGTCGGTCCTCGCCGCCCGCGAGCGCACCATGGGCGCCGACCACCCCGACACCCTGCGCTGCCGACACAACCTCGCCTTCAACCTCGGCCGGCTCGGCCGCCCGGAGGACGCCCACCGCATGGCCCGCGAGGTGGCCGCCGCCCGCGCCCGCGTGCTCGGCCCCGATCACCCCGACACCCTGGTCACCCGCTACGAGGTGGCCTACGAGCTCGGCCGGCTCGACCGCTGGCAGGAGGCCCTCGCCACCTATCAGGAGGTCGCCGGGGCCCGGGAGCGGGCACTCGGCCCGGACCACCCCGACACCCTCGCCGCCCGCTACGAGATCGGCATCAGCCTCGGCCGACTCGGCCGCAGCGCCGAAGCGCTCACGCTGTACGACGGGCTGATCGACGACCGCACCCGCGTCCAGGGCCCCGAGCACCCCGAGACGCTGCGCGCCCGGCACGGCCTGGGCGTCAACCTCGGCCGGCTCGGCCGCTGGGCGGAGGCGCTCGCCGAGTCCCGCGAGGTGTGCGCGATCCGCGAACGCGTCCTCGGCCCCGACCACCCGGACACCCTGGTCAGCCGTCGCGAGGTCGCCGTCGGCCTGGGCTGGCTGGGCGACTGGTCCGCCGCCCTCACCGAGTACCGCAGGGTCGCCACCGCCCGCGAACGCGTCCTGGGCCCGGACCACCCCGACACCCTCACCGCCCGCGACGACGAGGCCCACTGCCTGGAACAACTCGGCCGCGGCGCCGAGGCCGTGGAGCTGTACCGCAGAATGGCAGCACTCCGCCGAACGGCCGCCCGCTGAGCCCGGCGGGACAGCGCGTCCGTGTCCCCCGGCAAGGGGTGCCGCAGTGGGCTGGTCGGCCTCGATCGGCTCGTGTTACCCAGGACCATGACGACGACCACCCCGCATCCCGCGTCCCGCTCCTACGACGCCGTCGTCGTCGGCGGCGGACACAACGGTCTGGTCGCCGCCGCCTACCTGGCCCGCGCCGGCCGCTCCGTGCTGGTGCTGGAACGACTGGACCACACCGGAGGAGCGGCCGTGTCCACGCGGCCGTTCGCCGGGATCGACGCACGGCTGTCGCGGTACTCCTACCTGGTCAGTCTGTTGCCGAGGAAGATCGTGCGGGAGCTGGACCTCGACTTCCGGGTGTGCGGACGCACCGTCTCCTCGTACACGCCCGTGGAGCGGAACGGCCGACCCACCGGGCTCCTCGTCGGCGGGGACGAGCGGCGCACCCGGGAGTCGTTCGCCCGGCTCACCGGCTCGGAGCGGGAGTACGCGGCCTGGCAGCGCTTCTACGGCATGACCGGGCACGTCGCCCAGCGGGTCTTCCCCACCCTCACCGAGCCGCTGCCCTCCCGGGACGAACTGCGCCGCAGGGTCGACGACGAGGAGGCCTGGCGGGCCCTGTTCGAGGAGCCGATCGGTGTCGCCATCGAGGAGCACTTCGCGGACGACCTGGTGCGCGGAGTGGCCCTCACCGACGCGCTGATCGGCACCTTCGCCGACGCCCACGACCCCTCCCTGCGCCAGAACCGCTGCTTCCTCTATCACGTGATCGGCGGCGGCACCGGCGCCTGGGACGTGCCGGTCGGTGGCATGGGCGCCCTCACCGACGCCCTGGCCGGCGCGGCACGCGCAGCGGGGGCCGTGCTCGCCACCGGCCACGAGGCGGTACGGATCGACACCGACGGGCGCGCGGCAGAGGTCACCTACCGTTCGGCCTACGGCGAGGGCGTCGCCGCCGCCCGCCACGTCCTGGTGAACGCCTCCCCGCAGGAACTGGCGGCGCTCACCGGTCAGGCACCGCCCGCGCCCGCCGAGGGCGCCCAGCTCAAGGTCAACATGCTGCTGAAGCGGCTGCCGGCGCTGCGCGACCCCGCGGCCGACCCGCGCCAGGCCTTCGCCGGAACCTTCCACATCGCGGAGGGATACGAGCAGCTCGCCGACGCCCACGCCCGGGCCGCGGCCGGCGAACCGCCCGCCGCCCCGCCCTCCGAGATCTACTGCCACTCGCTGACCGATCCCACGATCCTCGGCCCGGACCTCACCGCGCAGGGCATGCACACGCTCACCCTGTTCGGCCTGCACACGCCCGCCCGCCTCTTCGCCCGGGACAACGACGCCGTACGCGAGAAACTGCTCACGTCGACCCTCGACCAGCTCGACGCCCATCTCGCCGAACCCCTCGCCGACTGCCTGGCCACCGACGCCGACGGACGGCCCTGCATCGAGGCCAGGTCGCCGCTCGACCTGGAGCGCGATCTGCGCCTGCCCGGCGGCAACATCTTCCACCGCGAGCTGTCCTGGCCCCACGCCCAGGCAGGTACCGGCCGCTGGGGCGTGGAGACCGGACAGGCGAACGTCCTGCTGTGCGGCGCGGGCGCGGTGCGCGGGGGAGGGGTCAGCGGGGTGCCGGGGCACAACGCGGCGATGGCGGTGCTGGAGCAGACGGTGAACTGACGGGTGCATGCGCCGGACGGGGCTGGGTACCGCGACATAACGGAAATTCCGTACTTTTCACCAGCGCGACAAGGAGCCAGTCATGGCGGACCTCAGCCCCATCGACCTGCAGAAGGCGCTCAGCGGCATGGACTACCCGGCGGACAAGAAGTCGCTCGTCGACTGCGCCCGCAAGAACAAGGCCGACGACAAGGTCGTGAGCCGCCTCGACGGCCTCAAGGAGAACAGCTTCGACGGGCCGAACGAAGTACAGAAGGCCGTCTTCAACGGCTAGCGACACCGGGCCGCCTGTCTAGTCGGCCGACGCAGTCCACCCCGCCGCCCGGATCCGCGCCGCGTCCGCCGGGCGCGCGTCGTGGAACAGGACGCCGTCGGCCGACTCCGCGCGCACCCCGTCCACGTAGGCACCGCGGCCCACGTAGAGCCGGTCGGTCGTGTACCGCCAGCGCAGCGTGAGCCCTCGGGCGGCGGGGAGGTCCGCCGTCAGCCGGTGCCAGACCCGCCCCGACCAGCCGGTGGCCGAGCCCGCCGGATGCTCCCGTGGCGCCGCACCGCGCCGCACGGTGGTGAACGGGACCGGCGCCCAGGTGGCGCCGCCGTCGGTCGTGGCCTCCAGGACGAGGGCGTCCGAGCCCGGTTCGGTGTCCCACCACAGCGAGCAGCCCAGCCGCGCCCCGCCGGCGGACGTGTCCAGCGCGGGCAGCGTGAGCGTCGCCGTCGAGGAGCTCGCCGTCCCGGAGAACCACGCCGTACGTCCGTGTGCGGGACGCACCGGCACGGCCCGCGCCATGTGGGTGGCGGCCGCGACCCGCGGCGCGGAACCCGAGCGCCAACTGCGCACCGGGTGCACCGAGTTGCCCAGCACCACCAGGAACGAGTCGGTCGTCGGGTCCAGCACCAGCGAGGTGCCGGTGAACCCGGTGTGCCCGGCCGTGCGCGGCGTGGCCATCGCGCCCATGTACCAGTGCTGGTAGAGCTCGAAGCCGAGGCCGTGCTCGTCGCCGGGGAAGTCGGTGTTGAAGTCGGTGAACATCAGCTCCACCGACTCCGGCCGCAGGATGCGCGCCCGGCCGTAGGAACCGCCGTTGAGCAGCGTACGGCCGAGCACCGCCAGGTCCCAGGCGCAGGAGAACACCCCCGCGTGGCCGGCGACGCCGCCGAGGCTGAAGGCGTTCTCGTCGTGCACCTCGCCCCACACCAGCCCGCGGTCGAGTCCGGACCAGGGCGCCCGGGCGTCCTCCGTGGCCGCGATCCGCCCTCTCCAGGAGGCGGGCGGGTTGTAGCGGGTGCGGTCGAGGCCGAGCGGGGCGGTGACCTCCTCGCGCAGCAGGACGTCCAGGGCACGGCCCGTGACCTTCTCCAGCACCAGCTGGAGCGAGATCATGTTGAGGTCGGAGTAGAGGTAGGCGGTGCCGGGCGGGCCGACCGGCGCCTCGTCGAAGACGAGCCGGACCTTCTCCTCGTAGGTCGGCGCCTTGTACAGCGGTATCCAGGCCCGGAACCCGGAGGTGTGCGTCAGCAGCTGCCGGACCGTCACGTCCTGCTTGCCCGCACGGCCGAACTCCGGCAGGTACGAGGCGACCGGCGCCTCCAGCTCCAGCGCACCCCGTTCCAGCTGTTGCACGGCCAGGATCGACGTGAACAGCTTGGAGATCGACGCGAGGTCGAACACCGTGTCCTCGGCCATGGGGATCTGCTCCCCGGCCGGGAACTCGATGCCGGTGTCGGTCTTCTCGTCGTAGGCCCGGTAGCGCACCGCCATGCCGATCGGCTCGTGCAGCGCCACCGTGCCGCCGCGGCCGGCGAGCAGTACGGCGCCCGCGTACCAGGGGTGCTCGGGGGAGGGACCGAGGAACGCCTCGGCGTCGGTGACGAGTTGGCGCAGATGTCCCCGGAGCAGCCCGGCGCGCTCGGCGGAGCCGCGCCGCAGCGTGGGGCGGCGGCCCTGGTCCGCGACGGCCTCGGCCGGTCCGGCCGCGAACGGGGCGATGGCCAGGGCACCGCCCAGGGCCAGGGCGCCGGCGCCCAGTTGCCGCCGAGTGAATCCGCTCGTCGCCTGTCCGGCCATCGAAGAGCCTCCCGCCACCGAAGCTGAAAGTATCTTTCGTGGATCGCCGTGCGGAGTGAAACTTTCCTGTCAGTGACGGGTCGTGTCAATGGGGCGTACGGAGTTGACGAAGCGACGGACCCGCCCGGCAGACCGCCGGACGGGTCGCGGTGCGGTGCGGCTCAGTGTTCGCGCACCCGAACCACCCGGAGGTCGGGCGACGACCGGATGTCGCGCTCGCAGAAGCGGGACGTCACCCACTTCTCCCCGGAGAACAGCCGGGTCTGGTCGGCGTAGTGCCGCGAGCCGGGGTTGGAGGACTGGGAGTAGGTCAGCAGCGTACGGGCCACCGGGCACCGGCTCCCGTCCCAGCCCACGGCCTGGATGTAGCTGGAACCGGTGGTCACCTCGGTGTATCCGCCGCCGGCCGGGTTCCACACGGGCTCGATCTTGTTCCAGATCCCCAGCGACTCCGTGCCGCCGCCCACGGGGATGCGCTCGCCGCCCCGCACGACGAACTGGTGCTCACCGAGCGGCGCGTCGAGTGGGATGCCCGCCGCCCGCAGCTCACCCACCGCGTCGGCCAGGGCGGTGGCGAAGCCCGGCGCGTCCGTGTTCAGGGTGTTCGGGGTGCCGACCGGGTCCGCGGCGGAGAACGGCACCTTCCACAACTGCCCCGACGGCACAGCCCTGTTGAGGCTCCGCCAGAACCGGTCGAAGAGCAGCGCGCCCCTGCTGTCGGTGTCGACGGTGCGGTCCCAGCCGGCGAGCACACCGCAGGCCTCCCCGACGTCGACGGCGTTCCCGTCGCTGTCCGTCGCCGTGCCGCCCGGCAGCGCCGCGCAGGCCCGCGACGCGTCGGCCGCGACCAGGTCCCCGGCGGGCGCCCGGTTGGCGAACTGCTGCCGCTGCAGGTCCCGTACGGTCAGCTCACCCCGGTCCGCCATCGCCGCCACGTCCGCGATCGCACCCCGCGTCCGCATCGACCGCTGGGTGCCGACCGTGCCGAAGACCCGCTCGTAACCGGTGAGCGGCCGGTCCGCGTTGGCCAGCCAGGCGCTGTCGTTGGAGTTCTCCGCGTACGGCGCGTCCTCCAGCGTCGGCATGCGCGACGGGCCGAAGATCCCCGGCTGTACGGCGTCCCGGTCCCGGCCCGGCGCGCAGTCGCCGCGCGAGCCGTCCAGCACCGCGAGCCCCGAGGACGCGTAGGTGGCCCTGCCGAGCGGCGTGGAGCAGCGCTCGGCCAGGTCGTCGGTGATGCGGGGGAGCACCTGCGACTGCGTGAACAGCGTGTGACCGCGCGAGTCGGCGGCGATCGTGTTCACCCACGGCAGCCCCTGCGTGCGGCGCAGCGCGTCCCGTACGTCGTCCGTGCCGCGGGCCCGGCTGAAGCCCAGCGCGGTGTCGGAGGCGCGGAGGTTGGCGGCGTTCGGGTCGTTCAGCGCGTACGCCGTCGTCGCCGTCCACGGCAGGGGCAGCGAGGCGCCGAGCGACGTCACCACGGGTCCGTACCGGGTCCACCACTGGGTCTTGGTCACCGGGTCGCCGCCCCGCACCGGTACGGTGACGGACCGTTTCGTCATCCGCTCGCGCCTGCCGTCCACCAGGTAGACCGTCGGGTCGGCCGGGTCCAGCGTCAGCTGGTGCAGATTGAGCGTGACACCGGTGGCGACGGTGTGGCTCCAGGCGACGTGCGCGTTGTGGCCTATGGACACCGTCGCGGAGCCGAGCAGGGAGCCGCCCGCGACGTCGAGCCGTCCCGGGATCGTCTGCTGCGACTGCCAGAACCGGCGCCCGCCGTGCCACGGGTAGTGCGGGTTGCCGAGCAGCAGCCCGCGGCCGTTCGCCGTGGTGCGCCCGCTGAAGGCGACGGCATTGGAACCCATGTCCGCGTTGTCGGCGGCGAACAGGTCCCGTGCGGCGCGCGCCACCGCCTCCGCCCCCGGCTCCCGGGCGGAGCCCGCCGCTGCGTTCGCGGCCGGCGGCTGTGCGGCCGTGATGCCGTCCACCGCGCGTCCCTGGCCGCCGAGCACGGAGAGGGCGAAGCCGCGCACGGCCACGTCCAGCGAGGTCACCGGCCGTACCCAGGCCGCGCCCCGGCACGCCGGGTCGGTGATCCGGTTCTGCTCCAGCCATGCGTTGTAGCCCGCCGCGAAGCCCCGCATCAGCTCCTTCGCGTCCCGGCTGGGACCGCGCGGCGCCGGCTCGGCGAGCAGCTTCTCCACGGTGCCCGCCCGGCGCACTCCCCGGAAGTACAGGTCGCTGGAGAGGTTCGTGGCGGCCGAGGAGAGCGAGAGGTCGGACACCGCGTCGGCGCCGAAGTGGCGGGAGCGTTCGCCGCGCACGGTCGTGAAACCGTCGGCCAGTGTGCACACCTGGTCCGCGGCCTGGGCCCAGCCGGTGCCGAAGCCGAGGTTCGCGTAGTCCTCGGCGACGATGTGCGGAATGCCGTACTCGGTGTAGCGGATGACGGCGGACAGCCCGCCGTGGGACGGACGTTCGTGCCGGTCACCGGAGCGTTCCGCCGCCGCGGCGGGCAGCGTGGTCGCGGCGGTGAGCAGGGCGAGGGCCGTGACGACGAGCCGTCTCGGGCGTATGCGCATCGTGCCTCCCGACGTCTTTGGGGGAAGGGGCGGCTGAGCGTACCAGTCGGTATGTGCACGTGTCAGTGGCATGACACCGGACACGTCCGGCGCGGCACGCACATGTCTTGACCCGCCCCGCCGACCGGCCGAGGATCAGGCCATGACGCTCACGCCCGGACACGGCAGCACGGTCGACGGGGTGCTGCGGCGCAGTGCCCGGCGCACTCCGGCGCGCGTCGCGGTGGAGTACCGCGACCGCTCCTGGACCTACGACGAACTCGACACCGCCGTCTCCCGCGCGGCGAGCGTCCTGCTGCACCGGGGACTGGCACCGGGGGACCGGGTCGGCGCCTACGGGCACAACTCCGACGCCTACCTGATCGCCTTCCTGGCCTGCGCCCGTGCGGGCCTGGTGCACGTCCCGGTCAACCAGAACCTGACCGGCGACGACCTCGCCTACCTCATCGACCAGTCCGGCAGCACCCTGGTCCTCACCGACCCCGACCTCGCCGGACGGCTCCCCGACGGCGTCCGCACCCTGCCCCTGCGCGACACCGACGACTCGCTGCTCAGCCTGCTGGCCGAGGCACCCGCGTACGACGGCCCCGAGCCGGGCGGCGAGGACCTGGTGCAACTGCTCTACACCTCGGGCACCACCGCCCTGCCCAAGGGCGCGATGATGACCCACCGGGCGCTGGTGCACGAGTACCTGAGCGCCATCACCGCCCTGGACCTCGCCGCGGGCGACCGCCCCGTGCACGCGCTCCCGCTCTACCACTCCGCGCAGATGCACGTCTTCCTGCTGCCCTACCTCGCCGTCGGCGCGACGAACGTCGTCCTCGACGCACCGGACGGCGACCGGCTGTTCGACCTGATCGAAGCCGGCCGAGTGGACAGCCTGTTCGCCCCGCCCACGGTGTGGATCGCCCTGGCCAACCGCGCCGACTTCACCACCCGCGACCTCGGCGGCCTGCGCAAGGCCTACTACGGGGCGTCGATCATGCCCGTGCCCGTCCTGGAGCGGCTGCGCGACCGCCTCCCTCACCTCGCCTTCTACAACTGCTTCGGCCAGAGCGAGATCGGCCCCCTCGCCACCGTCCTCGGACCCGACGAACACGCGGGCCGGATGGACTCCTGCGGCCGGCCCGTCCTGTTCGTCGACGCGCGGGTGGTCGACGAGAACGGCAAGGACGCGCCCGACGGCACCCCCGGCGAAGTCGTCTACCGCTCCCCGCAGTTGTGCGAGGGCTACTGGGACAAGCCCGAGGAGACGGAAGCGGCCTTCCGTGACGGTTGGTTCCACTCCGGCGACCTCGCCGTGCGGGACGCGGACGGGTACTTCACGATCGTCGACCGGGTCAAGGACGTCATCAACTCCGGTGGCGTACTGGTCGCCTCCCGCCAGGTGGAGGACGCCCTCTACACACACGAGGCCGTCGCCGAGGCCGCCGTTGTCGGCCTGCCCGACGAGCGCTGGATCGAGGCCGTCACGGCGATCGTCGTGACGCGCACAGAGGTCACGGAGGGCGAACTGATCGCCCACGCCCGCGAGAAGCTCACCGCGTTCAAGGCGCCCAAGCGCGTGCTGTTCGTGGACGCACTGCCCCGCAACGCCAGCGGGAAGATCCTCAAACGCGAGCTGCGGGACCGGTTCGCCGGTTCCTAGGGCCGCGGCCAGCCGGTCCTCCGCCGTCGCCGGCATGCCCAGCGCCCTGGGGGTGACGGCGATCAGGGCGAGACGCGCCACGCGTGCCGGGTGCACCGGCCCGGTCCTCGTCCTCGCCGGTGAGCTCGACGGAGGTCCCCCGGCCGGAACTCGCCCGCCGCTGCGCCGACGCCCTCCCGCACGCCGAGCTCGCCGTCCAGCCCGGTGCCGGGCACTGTCCGTGGCTGGACGATCCGCGGGCGTTCGTACGGCGTGTCGGGGCGTTCCTCGGTCAACCGCGGCGCCGATCTTCCGAAAGGCACCCGTCATGTGGCCTGTCGGCGGTCGGACCCGATCGCTAGGCTGGCCGCGGACGACGAATCGGGAGGAGCACCGACGTGGCCGAGAGCACCACCCACCAGCGCTCGCTCAAGGGCTGGGACAAGCCGGAGCTGGACCTCAGCAACGCGCAGTGGCAGTCCAGCAGCCGGGGCCTGGGGGATGTCCAGATCGCCTTTGTCGAGGGGTTCATCGCGATGCGGAACAGCGGCAGCCCGGAAAGCCCCTCTCTGATCTTCACCCCCGCGGAATGGGGCGCGTTCGTGTCGGGAGCGCGGGAAGGGGAGTTCGACCTCACGTGAGCCACCGGCCGGGGAGGTGAACCGGCCCGGGGTGGGGCCGTCCGTTGCGTCCGGTCCGTCCGGCCGATCCGGGGGTGTTCCGCCCGTTTTTCCGGACACGCGACCATGAGCGCCCTCGCGGAGGCGACGCCTGAGCGACGCTGACGCCGGGAGGGACAAGGTCGTACCCCGGAGGTGAGGAACCCATGAGCACCACCAGCCTGCCGGTCGTCGCGGCGGTCGACGGTTCGGACGACAGCCTGCGCGCCCTGGACTGGGCCCTCGACGCCGCCCACCGGCGCGAGGCACCGCTGCGGGTGGTGCACGTGCGCCAGTACGCCGCCTGGGCACAGGCCGACGTCCTGGTCGCGGGCCCGCCCGACACGGGCGAGGACCCGGTGCTCGACCAGGCCCGCGCCCACCTTCAGGGGCGGTCCTTCGGGGTCGCGACGGAGTACGTCGGCATGGAGGGCGTGCCGGGCGCCGTGCTCCCGGAACTGGGCGCCGACGCCCAGGCGCTGGTGCTCGGCTCCCGGGGCCGCGGCGGCTTCGCGAGCCTGCTGCTCGGCTCCAACGGCCTCGCCGCGGCCCGCGACGCCGAGTGCCCCGTCGTCGTGGTGCCCCGTCCCGGCCGCGAGGTCCACGGCGAGCCACCGGCCGAACCCGGCCCGCGGGTGGTCGTCGGCCTGCACGTGGACAGCCCCGACGACGCCACGCTGTCCTTCGCCTTCACCGAGGCCGCCCTGCGCGGCGCCCGGCTCCAGGTGGTCGCCGCCTACCCGTGGCCGGTGCAGACCTGGGCCGCCGCGGGCCAGATGATGCCCCTGGTGATCGACGAGGTGTCCGTCGAGACCGAGACCCGGGTCCTGGCCGACGGCTTCCTCGCCCCTTACCGGGGACGCCACCCCGACGTCCGGGTCGAGACGAACGTCGCACCCGGCGACGCCGCCGGACACCTCGTCGCGGCCTCCCGGGACGCGGAGCTGGTCGTCGTCGGCCGCCATCGCCGCCGCCTGCTGGCCCCCGCCCGCATGATGGGCTCCGTCACCCACGCCGTCCTGCTGCACGCGGCGGCCCCGATCGCGGTGGTACCACCGGCTCCGCCGGAGGACTGAGGGCGCCGTCCGCGCCGGGACCTCCGAAGCCCCGCGCCGTTCGCGGCAACGGCGGGCGCCCGACGGCCACGCGGTCGGAGAGGACGCCGCGCTGTCGGTCCTGGGGGACGTCCGGATGGCGGGGCGCCGGGGTGTCGTCGGCCGCGCGTCCGACTTCGACGGCCCGGACGGACCCCGCGACGGCCACGCGGTCGGTGAAGCCCGGACGGAGGCGCGCCAAGGTGTCACGGGCCAGAGTGCGTCGCCGGCCGCGCGTCCACCTTCGACGCCCCGTGCGAGCCCCGTCACGGCCACCTCCGAGGCCCCGCGCGCCCGCCCCCGGCACGACGCACCCGGCCTCCGGTGGAACCCGGCGTGCCTATCATCGGGCGCATGCAGGACTCGCCCCGCAGGGACACCCGGATCGCCCTCGACCTCGCGCTGACCGTCCGGCACGACGGGCGCGGCGGGGTCGTCGACGACCTGGCCGATGTCGCAGGGCTCGGCGCCTGGGTGCGGGCCCACCCAGACACCGTGCCGGACGCCGAGCGCTTCGCCGCCGACGCCCCGGCCCTGGCCGCCGTCCGCGAGGTGCGGTCCGCCGCCCGCGCCCTCTTCGCACGCGCCGTACGCCCCGGCGAACCGAGTCCCGCCGACGCCGCCCGCCTGCTCCCCGTCCCCGAGGCCCTGCGGTGCCTGAACACGGCAGCCGCGCGCACCCCCATCGTCCCCGTCCTGGACTGGCCCGACGCAGACGCAGACGCAGACGCCGACGCACCCGTCGTGCGCGCCCGGCCCGCGGCCGGTGCCCGGCCCGACCTCGCGGCGGCCCTCGCGCAGGCGGTGATCGGCTTCCTGACGGGCCCCGACCGGCAGCGGCTGCGGGCCTGTCACGCACCGCGCTGCGTGCGCTACTTCCTCAAGGAGCACCCCCGCCAGGAATGGTGCAGGCCGTCCTGCGGCAACCGGGCCCGGGTGGCCCGCCACCACGAACGGCAGAAGCGGACCGCGTAGCCCGACCGGGTACCCGCCCGCACGCCGTTCGCACGGTCCGGCCACGTACCATGGCGGCATGTCGTTCCTCCGCCGCCGCAGCGCAACGCCCGCCGGGCCCGACTTCGACGTACTGGCCATGGACCCGGGCGACTGGCCCGGGAATCTGGGCGCCGGACTGCTGCCCGCGCCCGACGGCAGCTGTCAGGGCGTCTTCCTGCGCTACGACCTGTTCGGCGGCCGCGGCCCCGCGATGATCATCGGCAACCTTCCGGAGGGCTCCCCGGCCCGCGAGGTCCCCGAGGGGGAGATCCCGTTCGAGGTGGCCCAGCTGCTGCTGGCCCTGGAGAACGACGAGGAGGTCACCGTCGTCGGCGCCGAGGACGTACCGGTGATGCAGGGCGACAACCTGCTGATCGTGCGCCGCCTCAAGCTCTCCGAGAGCCGGATCTCCTGCGTGCAGTTCGACCGCAGCGACAGCGTCCTGGTGACCATCGCCGCGTGGGACCGCCCCATCACCGACGACCTGTACGCCCTGCTGAAGCCGCTCCCGGCGGAGCTTTTCCAGCAGGGCTGACCGGCTACTTCCCCACGGCCCGGAGCGTGACGTCGGCGGCGCGCACGTACGCGACCCGGTGGCCGTACTGGATCTCGTAGTACTGGTCCTCGCCGACCACCACCCGGTGGGAGGCGTCGTCGAAGGTGGCCGCGTAGTAGTACTCGCCCGGCACCTTCTCCCCGACCACGTACTTCTGCCCCGCCGGCAGCCGGTACGGCAGCGGTGACACGGCCTGGGCGGGCACCCCCGCCGGGTAGGCGGCCTTCTCCGGGTACGCGCGGCCGTACACCGGGACGCTCGCCAGGCCCTTCTTCGGTGTGATCACCCGGCCCGAGGCGGGCACCACGACCGGGTTCTTCTTCGGGTTGTGGAACCAGGCCTTCTGGCCCAGGTACCAGATGGCCGTCCAGTCGCCCCACCGGTCGGCCACCGCGTACTGCTGGCCCGTGGAGACCCGCGACGACAGGTCGTTCACCCCGGTCGTCGGGGTGGTGCCCAGGCCGACGTCCCTGATCAGGGGCGCGTTCACATCGTGGTCGGAGTACAGCCGCACCTCGCTGGAGCCGTGCGCCGCGCACGGCTCGCCCTTGGTCTCACAGCCGGTGTACCCCGGGCGGTTCGTGTCGTAGTCGGGGCGGATCGTCACCAGGTCTGACTTCTTGCCGGCGGTCGGCTCGAAGGGGCTGCCGAGCAGCTGGAAGTAGTGCCGCCAGTCCCAGTACGGGCCCGGGTCGGTGTGCATGCCCGGGATCGTGGCGGTGGTCGTGCCCGGGACGTTGCCGTGGCCGAGGATGTGCTGCCGGTCCAGCGGGATGTCGTACTTCTTCGCCAGGTACTTCACCAGCCGCGCCGACGACCGGTACATCGCCTCCGTGTACCAGGCGTCCGGATCCGCCAGGAAACCCTCGTGCTCCAGGCCGATCGACTTCGCGTTGACGTACCAGTTGCCCGCGTGCCAGGCCACGTCCTTCGCCTTCACATGCTGCGCGATGTGACCGTCGGTGGAGCGGAGCGTGTAGTTCCAGGAGACGTAGGTCGGGTCCTGCACCATCCGGAGGACCCCGTTCCAGGCGCCCTCCGTGTCGTGCACGACGATGTACCGGATGCGCTGGGAGGCGGGCCGGTTCCCCAGGTCGTGGTTGCCGTAGTCGCCGTCCCCGAACTCCTCGTACGGTGCCGGGATCCACTCGCAGGACACCGACTTCGGGCACTCGGTGCCGGCCGCCGAAGCGGCACGCAGGCCGGTGCCTCCGAGCTGCGCGACGTCGGGGGCCACGTCGGGACGGGCGGTCAGCGCGACCCGCTGCCCGGCGTCCGTGGTCCGCTGCTCGCCGGTGCGGATCACCTCGTACACGTCGTTGGCGTACGCCGCCGCCGTCGCGGAGTCCTCCGCGCCCGAGAAACGGGCGACCGCCGCGTACCAGTCCGCCGGGTCCGCGCTGAGCGGCTCGCCCACGGCCCGCTGGGCGGCGGCGAGCAGCGCGGCGCCCCCGGACACGTTCGCGGCCGGGTCGGTGCGCAGCGCCGCGGGGCTCAGCCCGGTCAGCTCCGCCGCCTTCGGCAGCGTGGTCAGCCGGGCCGGCAACTCGGTGGGCAGCGCGGCGTCGGACGGGGGATGCAGCGGGGCGCGGGAGTCGTCGCCGCGCGGGTCCTCGGTGCCGTCGCTGTGGTGGGACGCCCCGGCCAGTGCCGTGCGGGCGTCGGTGAGGTGCATCGGGCCGTAGCCGCCGGTCACGCTCGGCGCACCGTCGTGCGCGTCCCAGCGGGACTGGAGGTAGGAGACGCCGAGCAGCACGCTCTGCGGCACGTGGTACTCGGCCGCTGCCGCGGCGAACGCCCGCTGGAGGCGGTCCGGGGCGGGCGGTGCGGCGGACGGCCCGGCGGCGGACGGTGCCGCGCCGAGCAGCGGCAGCAGCAGTGCCGCCGTGGCCAGGGCGGGCACGGTGGGGGATCCTCGCAAAGCGGCCTCCTGTGACGGTCGGGCGGAGCGGGACGTGCGGGGCCGGGCGTGGGTCAGTGGTACCCGGCGGTCCGACGATCCGTCAATCATGCCGTCGGCATGGTGATTTCCCACGTCAGTGAGGGGTCGGGCGAGTTTCGTGGCGGCGGCTCACGGGCCTGCGCGGCGTCAGTGGCGTACACCAGTGGCCCCGCGCCGAGGCAGGACGCACAAAAGTCCGCGGTGCGCCCCTGGGGAGCGCACCGCGGACCGTCGTCCCGTCCGTCAGCGCGTGCCGACCGCCGCGCGCACGGCCCTTCGGGCCATCTGGCAGTCGTCGTGCAGCCGCCGCAGCAGCAGCCGCTGCTCCTCGCCGGACGGCGCGGCGCCCGGGTGGACCGCCGTCGGCGGGGTCGGGGCCGTGTCGTGCATCGACCGCTGCACGGCCGTCTCGTACGTGCGGATCTCCCGGGTCAGCACGAGCATCAGATTCACCAGGAACGCGTCGCGCGCGGCCGGTCCCGCCGACTGGGCGAGCTGGCTGATCTGGCGGCGCGCCACCGGGGCGTCACCCAGCACCGCCCACAGGGTCGCCAGGTCGTAGCCGGGGAGATACCAGCCCGCGTGCTCCCAGTCCACCAGCACCGGACCGGCCGGGGACATCAGGATGTTGGACAGCAGCGCGTCACCGTGGCAGAACTGCCCCATGCCCTGGCGCCCGGCCGCGTGCGCGATGCCGTGCAGCAGCTTCTGCAGGTCACCCAGGTCCCGGTCGGTGAGCAGGCCCAGCTCGTGGTACCGGGAGATCCGGGCCGCGTAGTCCAGCGGGGCGTCGAAGGTGCCGGCCGGCGGGCGCCAGGCGTTGAGCCGGCAGATCGCGCCGAGCGCGGCCCTGATGTCCGCCCGCGGCGGAGCCTCCAGCGGGTGCCGCTGCAGCGCCGCCACCCGTCCCGGCATCCGCTCGATCACCAGCGTGCAGTTGTCCGGATCCGCTGCGATCAGCCTCGGCACCCGCACCGGGGGGCGGTGCCGGACGAACGAGCGGTATGCCCCTATCTCGTGCCGGATCCGCTCCGCCCAGGCGGGGGAGTGGTCCAGTAAACACTTGGCGACCGCGGTGCTGCGCCCGGTCGTACCGACCAGGAGCACGGACCGCCCGCTGCGGCGCAGCACCTGCACCGGGGCGAACTCCGGGCAGATCCGGTGCACGGAGGCGATCGCCGTGCGCAGTTGGGCGCCCTGCGGGCCGGACAGGTCGATTCTCCCGCTGAGCGGTTGGGTGCCGGGTCCCGCGCCGCGCCGCGCCCTGCTCGCCCCGAGCACCGGGGCCGCCGGACGCGCGGGGGCGAGGTAGGGGCCGCCGCCCGCCGCCGGGCGGGGGTGAAGCGATCGCTGCGGGGCGGACACGGAGGACGATGCTGCGTACATGGGCGAGACAGATCCCTTCGTGTGCCTGCTGTGCCTGCCGGAAGTGCGGTGCCCGACCGTTTCGTCGTGGCGTACGGAGGGCGCGCCTTCTTTTAAGCCTTCGCGCCACCCGCCCGGCCGCCCGGGGCCACCCTGGGGAGTAACCCCACGGCAACCGGGTCGGGGTGGCGCTTTCCTACCTGACACCCGTCCGCCCGTGGCACACCATCTGGCGCACCCTGGCGAACGGTGGCGAATAGTCGCCCGGCAACCGGCACGGGGCTACTGTCAACTCAGCCGAGAACCTGGGGGCTTGACGTGAGCGGAGAACCCAACACCCGTCTGTCGGACCTGTTCGGCCTGGCCGGCTGGTCCAAGGGCGAGCTCGCGAGGCTGGTCAACCGGCAGGCGGCGGCCATGGGCCACCCCCAGCTGGCGACCGACACCTCGCGGGTGCGGCGGTGGATCGACATGGGAGAGATCCCGCGCGATCCGGTGCCGCGGGTGCTGGCGGTTCTGTTCACCGAGCGTCTCGGCCGTGTCGTGACCATCGAGGACCTCGGTCTGGTCCGGCACGGGCGCGCGGGGAAACGGCAGGGCGGCGGGAGCGAGGAGCATCCCGACGGAGTGCCGTGGGCGCCCGAGCGGACCGCGGCGGTCCTCACCGAATTCACGGGAATGGACCTCATGCTCAACCGACGCGGCTTGGTGGGCGCGGGCGCCGCGCTCGCCGCGGGCTCCGCACTCAGCAGCGCCATGCACGACTGGCTGCACACCGACCCGGCCCTGGCTGCCGACGCACCCGACCTCCGCCACCCCCTGCACGCCGACCCCGCCGGGTTCGACCGCTACGAGGCCGCCCCCATCGGGTCCCAGGAAGTGGAGGAACTGGAGCGCTCGGTCGAAGTGTTCCGTGCCTGGGACGCCGCCCGTGGCGGCGGGCTCCAGCGCAAGGCCGTGGTGGGCCAGCTCAACGAGGTGGGCGGCATGCTCGCCTACCACCACCCACCCCATCTCCAGCGGCGCCTGTGGGGCGTCGCAGCCAACCTCGCCGTCCTCGCGGGCTGGATGTCGCACGACGTCGGCCTGGAGCCCACGGCCCAGAAGTACTTCGTCATCGCCGCCCACGCCGCGCGCGAGGGCGGCGACCGTCCCCGGGCCGGCGAGGCGCTCTCCCGGGCGGCCCGCCAGATGGTGCACCTGGGCCGGCCGGACGACGCGCTGGACCTGATGAAGCTCGCCACGTCCGGTTCCGGCGAGCGGCTGCTGCCGCGCACCCAGGCGATGTTCCACACCATCGAGGCGTGGGCGCAGGCGTCGATGGGCAAGGGCCAGGCGATGCGCCGCACCCTCGGGCGGGCCGAGGACCTGTTCGTCTCCGACCGGAACGACACCGAGCCGCCGGACTGGATGCAGACCTTCAAGGACGAGGATCTGTACGGCATGACGGCGCTCGCCTACCGCACGCTGGCCGAGTTCGACCCGGGCGCCGCGGCGCACGCCCAGCACTACGCCGAGAAGGCGCTGGAACTGAGGATCGACGGCCGCGAGCGGTCCAAGATCTTCGACCATCTGTCCATGGCCTCGGCCTGCTTCATCGCGGACGACCCGGAACAGGCGGACCGCTATGCCCGGTTGGCCCTGATGTCGATGGGCTCCAACTCCTCCCAGCGGACCTGGGACCGGCTCCGCCAGATGTACCGGCTCACCGCCCAGTACGCCGGTTACCCGAAGATCCAGGAGCTGCGGGAGGAGATCGAACTGGCGCTGCCGAAAGGCAAGTCGGCGGCCAAGTCGGCCAAGCCGGGCCGGGGAAAGGGCAGGGGCGGCAACATCGCTCCTGCGTAGACCCCGACACGCTCCCTACGGTGTCACCCGGGCCACCAGCAGGCAGGCGGCCGCCTCCTGCCCGGGGCACTCGCAGATTCCCTCCGTCACGATCCGTACGCCGTCCTGTGCGGAGTCCGCCTCGGTCAGGCGGGGTGCCAGCGCGAGAAGGTGCCGCACGGCTGCCGGCCCGAGTCCGCCGGTGTGCAGGAGCAGGAGGTCGCCGGCTTCGAGGGTCGCCTCGGCCTGCCCGGCCAGCCCGCGCCCCGTCCCCCTGCGGAACAGCAGTGGGGCGGGGCGTCCGGCGTGGGCCCATGTCAGGGTGCGGGTGTCGGGCCGGTAGGCGCAGTACACGGCGCCGCGCACGGGCGGCAGGGTGGTGGCCTCGAGTAACCGGGCGAGCCCGTCCGGGAGTTGCGCGGGGCGCGTGCCCGCCCGGGCCAGGCCGCGCAGGGCACCGATCAGCAGCGCCGGCGCCTGCGCGGTCTCGGCGTCCGGGCGGGTGAGGTCGCCGACGCTGAGCAGTGTCTCGTCGCCGCCGAGTGGGCAGGCGTCGTACCAGCCGCCGCCCCCGGGTGCGTGGGCCGTCGACGGCAGGTATGCGGCGGCCAGGTCCAGGCCCGGCCGCCCCAGGTGCGGGAACCGCAGGAGGCCGTGCCAGGGCGGCGGCACGGCTTCCCGCGGTTCGACCGCGGCCCGTCGCTCGCTGCCCGCGGACAGCGGATGGCGGCGGAGCGAGTCACGGGTCTCGCTCACCGCCCGCTGACTGCGCCGCAGTTCGCTGACGTCCCGCAGTACCGCCCACATCGAGGCGGTACTGCCGTCGGCGTCGAGCACGGGCTCGCCCATCATGTGCACGGTCCGCACGGTGTCGTCGGGGCGCACGATGCGGAACTCCCCGTCGATCGGCCGGGCGTCGACGAGGCAGCCCGTGACCATCGCGGTCAGCTTGGGCCGGTCCTCGGCGAGCACCACGGACGGGAGTTCGTCGAGACTGAGCGGGACGGACGCGGGGTCGCGGCCGAGGATCTGGAAGAGCTCCCCGGACCACTCGGCCTCGTCCGTCAGCAGGTTCCACTCTGCGCTGCCGACCCGGCTGAGCAGCGAACCGGGCCGTGGCGCGGGCGCCGGGCCGTCCCGCAGCTGCGCCAGATGCTCGTCCAGGTCGCTGAGCTGGTGCAGCGCCAGGTCGTACAGCGCACGCTGCCAGCGTCCGCGGGCGTCCGTGCCGTCGTCCTCGCTGTCCCGCCGCACCGCGTCCACATCGCCCCGCAGTCGCCGCGCCTGCGATATCAGCGCCTCGACCGAGCCGCGCCCCGGCGGCTGGGCGGCTGGGCGGTCCGCGGAGAGAGGGGACGACATGACGCACTCCGATGTGCAGACGGTACGACCAAGGCGGAACCGAGGCTGGCGGAAGGACCGTTACGACTGTTGCACAGCCCGCGACGCCCCGTAAGGGATTCGGCCACACACGTTACGGTGGTGCTCCCGGCATATGCCACAGTCTTCCCGGAGTGACTTCCGTGCGCGGACCGGGTACGCGCCCCGACGGTCAAGTCGTAGCGTTCGTACGTGACTTGACGGTCGTCGCAGCCCGATGGGGTCGTCGCGCTGGTGTTCGCCGAACCTGTGTTCTGGAACTGGTCTATGCCGGGTTGCTCAGGGCCGGCCGGGGCGCCAGGTCGACGGGTGCGCGGGCGCCCGTCTCCAGCGCCCGGACGCCGGCTTCGGCGACCGCGGAGGCGGCGTACCCGTCCCAGGTGTCCGGACCGGTGACCCGGCCCTGCCGGGTGGCGTCGACCCAGATCTGCACCTCGCGGTCATAGGCGTCCGCGAACCGTACGAGGTAGTCCTGCGCCACCTCCTCCCGGGCACCGCCCGCCGCCGTCACCACCATGGTGTGCGCCCGGCCGATCCGGGCGCTGCCCGCCTCGCAGACGGCCTCGCAGCGGACCTCGTAGCCGAAGCCGCAGTTGACGAAGACCTCGACGTCGACGACGGCCCCGCCCTCGGTCTCGAAGAGCACGAACTGCGGGTCGGACAGCCCCTCGGGCGCGCCCGCGGACGGCCGCGGCCGCAGCACGGTCACCGCGGTCAGCTCCTGACCCAGCAGCCAGCGGGCCGCGTCGATCTCGTGCGAGACGGAGCTGTTGACCAGCATCGCGGACGTGAAGTGCTGCGGGGAGGAGACGTTGCGGTGGACGCAGTGCAGCATCAGCGGCCGGCCCAGACGCCCGCTGTCCAGCAGCGACTTCAGCTGCCGGTACTCGGCGTCGTACCGCCGCATGAACCCGATCTGCGCCAGCCTCCGGCCGAGCCGCGCCTCCGCCTCCACCACGCGCAGCGCGCCCGCGGAGTCCGGCACCATGGGCTTCTCGCACAGCACCGGCAGCCCCCGCGCGAACGCGGCCAGCAGCGCCTCCTCGTGCGCCTCGCCGGGCGAGGCGACCAGGACCGCCTCGACGCCCGGCGCGTCGAGCGCGGCCTCGACGTCCGTGTGCACCACCACCCCGTCGATCCCGCCCACGGCCTCCTTGGCCCGCTCGGCGTCGGGGTCCGCGACGGCGGCGACCCTGGCGCCGCTCACCACCCGATCGAGGCGCCTTATGTGGTCGGCGCCCATGTGTCCCGCGCCCAGGACCGCCACACCCAGAAGTTCGCTCACGCTCCGCCGGCTCCTTCCCCGTCCCCGCGCACCCGCGAGGGCGGGTACGTGTACCGGGAACAGGGTTTCATGGTCGTCAAGAGGGGCCGGCTCTCTCGGCGGGCGTCAGTACCGCAGTACTCCCGCGATACCGTCCGCGTCCCCGAGCGCACCGTCCGGCACGAAGCGGACGTCGGCGCCGGTCTCCAGGCACTGTTCGACGATCTCGTCCACGATGTCGTCGCGGGCGTCGAGGTCGCCGGTCTCCGCCGGGATCAGATGGTCGCCGTCGTCGCGCATGGTCACCCGGAAGCCCTCCTCGACGGCGAGCAGCCGTACCCGGCCGGTGTGGGCGCTCACCCACAACTCGTCGACACCGGCCGCGAAGTCCTTGCGCCCGCGGGCCGCGTCCAGTTCCTTGGCCACCGCCTCGACGGACCCGCGCGCCTCGTTCTCGAGGACCGGCCGCACCGCCTGCCACACCGCCTCGGCGGTGCCGCGCGCGAGGCCCCCGTGCGGGACCAGCACCGCGTCCGCGGCGAGCGTGCCGGCCTCGTCGAACAGGGACAGCGCGGGGTCGGGGCCGGTGATGTACAGCGGCCGGGGATGCGTGCGCAGGATCCTGGCCATCGCGGCGTCGGCGTCGCGCAGGAACCTGCGGGTGCCCTCGTCCCGGAAGGTGCTCGGCGCGTCGCCGATCCGTTCCTGGCGCTCGGGGTCGAAGTCCTCCGCGGGCCGGTCGAGCGGGAAGCCCGCGATGCGCTCCTCGACGACCCGGCCCGCGCCGCCGCTCCACAGCGTGACGCGGTCGGTGGCGACCGACAGCACCCAGAACGGCCGCTCGGCGGCCTGCGCGGCGACGAGGTTGCGGGTCAGGAAGGTGTCCGAGAGGACCACCCGCTCGGGGACGGAACGGGCGAGCGTCCAGACCTGGTGCTCACCCGGGGCGGCGAAGATCGCGAGCCCGTCCTCGGCGTGCGTCAGGTCGACCTCGGCGAGCGCGCGGTCGAGCTCCCGGGCCACCTCCATACGCCGTTCCCGGGTGACCGCCGGGTCGTCCTCCAGCTGTTTCTTGGCCTCGGCGACCACATTGCGCAGCCGGACCGAATCCTGGGCGTTGTCCGGTTCGCGGCGGTGCGTCGGCGTCAGCACGGACACGGCCGGGTACGGACGGGGGCGCCGCAGTTCGGCGAGGGTGGCGGGACTCAGTTCGTGCTCCATGTCAGCACGATAGGACCAATGGGCATATCGGGCATTCGGAGCGTCCCGGTGCTCAGTCGTCCTCGGCGCCCGCGTCGTCGTCCTCGGCACCGCAGGAGCTGCCGTCGGGCGGCAGGGAGCCGTACAGCAGGAAGTCGTCGACCTTGCGGTGCACGCACTCGGAGGACGCGTAGCCGGTGTGCCCCTCGCCCTTGTTGTCGAGGACCACCGCCGACGGGCCGAGCCGCTCGGCCGTCTCCACGGTCCAGTGGTACGGCGTGGCCGGATCGCCCCGGGTGCCGACCAGCAGCATCTTCGCGGTGTCGAGATCCTTGACGTGCTCGCGGATGTAGTCGGTGCCCGGGGGACGGCCGTAGCACATCAGCACCTGGACCAGCCGGTACCGGCCGAAGACCGGCGAGACCTCCTCGTACCGCGCGCGCAGCCGCTCCAGGGATCCCGCGACCCGGTCGGCGCTGGGGCGGTCGGGGTCGTCCGCGCAGTTGATCGCCATCAGGGCGGCCGGCAGGTTGTCCATGGGGACGTCCTCAGGGTCGGTGAGGTCGCCGGCGGCGGCCACCCGGTGCTCGGCACGCCCGGCCGCACGGACCGGGAAGGTGACACCGCCGGACACGAACCCCTCCAGACCGCTGGTGTCGCCGCCCTCCATCAGCTGCGCGAGCGCCCGCTCCAGCGACGGCCACAGCTCCTTGCTGTACAGCGCCTGACCGATGGCGCCCACCATGTCCTGTCCGGTGAAGGGTTCGCCGAAGCCCGTCGGCAACGGGTCGGCGTCGAGCGAGGCGACGAGCTGCACGACCTGGCGACGGGCGGCCCGGGCATCCTGTCCGAACGGGCAGGCGATGTCCTCCACACACCATCCGAGGAAGTGCTCCAGCGCGGTCTGCTGCCCGCGCGCGCCCGCCAGGCCCTGCTCGGTCAGCGGTTCCGTCAGGGTGTCCACGCCGTCCAGGACCATCCGGCCCACCCTGTCGGGGAACCGGGCCGCGTAGACCGCGCCCAGCCGGGTGCCGTAGGAGAAGCCCAGGTAGTTGAGCCGGTCGTCGCCGAGCGCCCGGCGTATCACGTCCATGTCGCGCGCGGCGTCGACCGTGCCCATGTGGCGCAGCACGGGGCCGGAGTGCCGGGCGCACTCGGCGGCCGCGTCCCGCAGGCGCCGGAGCACGTCCTGCGGGTCGGTCAGCTCCTCGTCCCCGTCCGTCGCCTCCACGATGTCCATGGTGGCCGGGCCGCAGGAGACCGGCGAGGACCGGCCGACGCCGCGGGGGTCGAAGGTCACCACGTCGTAGCCGTTGGTCAGATGCATGAAGATCTTGCCGGACGAGGCGAGTTCACGGACACCGGAGCCGCCCGGCCCGCCGAAGTTCAGCAGCACGGAGCCCCGCGAGTCCCCGGTCGCCCGGTACCGGGCGAGCGCCAGGTCGAGGGTGGCGGCCTTGGGCCGGTCGTAGTCGAGCGGGACGGTGACCTTGCCGCACTGCAGGTCCTTCGACACGTCCATGCCCTCGCAGGCCGACCATCTGATCCTCTGGTCGTAGAACCGGGACAGGCCGGCCCCGGTGTCGTCCGCGCCGGCGGCGGGCAGCCCCGCACCCAGCAGGGCCAGCCCGAGCGCGCCGGTGACCGCGCAGCGCCGGGCCGAGAGCCGGGTCGACAGCTTGGCCAGCATCGATGCCTCCCGGGCGCCCCGTCGCGGACCGGTGGTCGGCGCCCTCGCTCACCATAAGCGGGCCCCGGACGACCCGCCTCCGGGCGCAGTTCCCGGCATCGAGGGGGCCTCCGTGCCCGTACGGACGCTTTGCCGCCAGTTCGACAAACCGGCCACTCGATGGAGTGAAAGGCAGATAAGCCATAACTCGGATGGTGCGCCCGCGTTTTAACCGGTGCGGGCGAGCGCCCGTGACCATGTCTGGAAGGCAGGGAACCTCATGAGAAGGGTTACCCGAAACGGTGTGTTCGCTGTCGCCGCCTCCGGCGCGCTGGCCGTGACGATGCCGGCGTACGCGGCGTTCGCGTCCGACGGCGCCACCGCCGACGGCCACGCGGCCGGCTCGCCCGGGGTGCTCTCGGGCAACACCGTCCAGGTCCCGGTGGACGTTCCGGTGAACGTGTGCGGGAACACGGTGAACGTGGTCGGGGTCCTCAACCCGGCCGTGGGCAACAGCTGCACCAACGCCGGGAGCGCCGAGGCGACGCGGGGGGCGGGCGACTCCACGGGCACGTCCACCGGCCCGTCCGGAGGGGCCGTGGCCGAGGGCGGGGCGACGGATTCCTCGGGCGTGCTCTCCGGCAACAGCGTGCAGGTGCCGGTCCACGTCCCGGTGAACGTGAGCGGCAACAGCGTGAACGTGGTCGGCATCGGCAACGCGGCCACCGGCAACGAGTCGACGAACTCCTCCGGCCGTCACGTCGACGAGCCGCAGCGCCCCGAGGTACCGGCGTCGAAGCCCTCCGCGCCCACCGAGGAGCGCGCGCAGCGGTCGTACACGGCGCCACGTGCCGTCGAATCCCTCGCGCACACGGGTACGGACGCGGCCGTGCCCACTCTCGCGGGCGGCGCCGCGCTCATCCTGGGCGGCGCCGTGCTCTACCGGCGTTTCCGCCCGCGCACGGACGCCTGAGCCGGACGCGATCCGCTCCTGAGCCGGACGCGATCCGGTCCTGATCCGGACGTGAAGCGATCCTGATGCGGTCCTGATCCGGATCCCCGATCCCGGCGCCCGATCCCGGCGCCCGGCCCCGTCGGCGAGCAGCCGGCGGGGCCGACGCGTTCCGTCTCCGCCCGCGCCGTGCGTCAGGCGCGCCCCGCGTGGAAGCGGTGGTGCAGGGCCCGGATCTCCTCCGTCAGCCGGGGCACCGGGCCCTCCACCGTCACGCCGGGTGCGACGTCGCCGATCGGCAGTGCGCGCACGGGCGGTGCGGGTACCCCCAACTCGCCGAGCCACGAGGCGAGTTGCTCGGAAGAGGCGACGTACACTATGCGCCCGAGGCCCACCCAGGCGTGGGCGGCGGCGCACATCGGGCAGTGCTCGCCCGACGTGTACACCGTGGCGGCGGCCCGCTCCTCGGGGGTGAGATGGGCGGCGGACCAGCGCGCGAGCTCGAACTCGGGGTGCCGGGTGTGGTCGCCGGAGGCCACCCGGTTGTGGTCCTCGGCCAGCACGGTGCCGTCCGCGCCCACCAGAACCGACCCGAACGGCTCGTCCCCGGCCTCCAGTGCCTCCGCCGCCAACTCCACGCAGCGGCGCAGATACGGCAGTTCGGCGTCCTTCACGACCATGGCGTACGGCCCTCCTCGCGACGTGATCCTCATCGGCAGCCTATGCCCGCCGGTCTTGCTATGACTCATCGCGACAGTTACAGTCTCTAACTAAAGGGAGTGGCCATAGCGACACTCCCGTCGGCAGTGCCGAGGCGCCGGGCGGCGTCTGGGCGACAGAGAGAAGAGGCCCGCCATGTCCGCAGCCGCCACCACTCCGCAGCCGCGCGCCCCGCACGCCGTCCTCGGGTCCGGCCCCGCCGGTACGGCGCTCGCCCGTGAGCTGGTGCGCAGGGGGCATCCCGTCCGACTCGTCGACCGGAAGGCCGACGGACCCGCGATCGAGGGAGTCGAGCGTTTCGCCGCCGACGTGAGCACGGCCGACGGTGCCCGGGCCGCCCTGGGCGATGCGGCCGTCGTGTACCACTGCGTCAACGTCGCCTATCACCTCCAGGTCGAGGTGATGCCCCGCGTGCAGGATGCCGTCCTGGCCGCGGTCGAGGCCCGCGGGGCCCGGCTGGTCGTGCTCGACACGCTCTACCCGTACGGCGAGACCGGGGGAGCGGTGATGACCGAGGACAGCCCGTGGCAGGCGACCGGCCGCAAGGGGCGGATGCGTGCCGAGCTCGACGAGCGGTACCTCGCCGCGCACCGGGCCGGCCGGGCGCGCGTGGTCCTCGGCCGCAGCGCCGACTTCGTCGGTCCCGGCGTCCTCAACTCGTCGCTCGGCGCCGCCGTCTTCCCGGGCGCGCTCACCGGCGGGGAGGTCGTCGGGATGGGTGACCTGGACCTGCTCCACAGCTACACCGACATCAGGGACGTGGCGGCCGGGCTCGCGACGCTCGGTGAGCGCCCGGAGGGCGACGGCCGTGTCTGGCACCTGCCGACCGCGCCCGCCGTCAGCACGCGCGAGATCCACACGATGATCGAGAAGCGCGTGGGCCGGCCGCTGAACGTCGTGGTGCTCGCGGAGCCCCGGCCCTTCGGGCCGTTCGACGAACGGTTCATGGCCGAGTACGCGGAGATGTTCTACCAGCACACGGAGGCCCAGATCGTGGACTCCACCGCCTTCGCGCAGGCCTTCGGGACGGTGCC
Source organism: Streptomyces sp. NPDC053750 (assembly GCF_044544295.1). NCBI lineage: Bacteria > Bacillati > Actinomycetota > Actinomycetes > Kitasatosporales > Streptomycetaceae > Streptomyces > Streptomyces sp. NPDC053750. The sequence continues at coordinate 74,786 of NZ_JBITXB010000018.1, forward strand.
GACGCCGCTGGCGGACACCGTGGACGCCACGGTGGTCTGGTACGAGGGGTGGCTGGCGAACCGGTGACGGTCGCACGGGTGCGGCGCGCCGGCCGGACCGGCGCGCCGCACCCGCGGGATGGCAGCCGTCAGCGGCGTGTGCGTGCCCGTGACCGGTCCAGCGCGGCCACGCCGAGTGCGGCCAGACCGATCTGGATGAGCCACTCGGCCCAGTCCACGCCGTCGGTGTCGGCGACGTCGAACGCCGCTGCGATCCAGGAGCCGATCAGCGCGGCCACGATGCCCACGAGGATCGTCCACAGGATGCCGATGCGCTGACGGCCCGGGACCACGAGTCGGCCCAGGACGCCGATGACGATGCCGATGACGATGGCACTGATGATCCCGTCGATCTCCATCTCCGCCCCTTCTCGTCAGTACCCCCGCAGTCATGCGGGTGCCCGCTGCGGGCGGGCGCAGTCCGCTCGGGCTTCACCTGCATTCCCCGTCGTGCGCGCGAGGGGGCCGGCCCCTGGAGGCAGGACCGGCCCGTGGTGTTCCTTTCCGGAGTGTCTAGGTCCTCGGGGCGCTCTTCGCCGCCGTGCCGGCGCAGACCATGCCCAGGACAAGGGCCAGGGCGCCGATGATGATGTTGTTCCAGATGACGCCGGCGTCGGGGCTCGTGCCGACGATCCATGGCGAGATGATCATCCACACACCCATCGCGCACATGGCCCAGCTGAGGCCGTACATGCGTTCCGGGGCGCGGGTGAATCCGAGGGCCAGCAGACCGATGGCGATACCCACGATCAGATTGTGGGCCACGAGCGAGGGCTGGCTGGTGGTGAAGTGGAGTATCCACGGGGACACAGCGCAGTAGAGGCCGAGCAGGAACACCGGCCCGTCCACGAGTGCCACGTCGCGACCGCCGAGCATGCGGGCGTAGCGTGCCTGCATTTCCTGAGCGTCGGGGTGGCTGGTGATGTCACCTCTGGTGTGCGAGACGTTGGCCATGAGTCGTCTCCTTCGACTTACCGGGCCGACCGCGTCCGGGGCGGTGTGCGGCAGCGCCGCATACACCCATTCTGCCCTTATTTGGTCCTTATGTGTAGTGGTGGGCGGGGGTGTGCGTCCCGACCCGACCGGAACCCGTGGGAGTTGAACTGGTCTAAACCCTTGACTGGTACATACCAAGACGGTTGAGTGTGCCTCCACACCCCCCACCACGGCCGCCCCCACGCCCTGGCCGGTCCCGCCGGCGCGTGCGCACAAGGCTCTGCCCCGCCCTGTCCTTGTACGGGAGCGGCCGTGCTCCCCCCCAAGGAGGCAGACCTGTGTCGAGGCGCCGTATGTCCGCCGTGATCACCGCACTCGCCCTCGCCGGAGCCGTCCCCGCGTTCCTGCCCGCCCCCGAGGCGTCCGCCGCCTCCTGCGCCGGCTACCCGGCCTGGTCGGCCGACGCGAACTACAACGCCGGCGACATCGTCCGCTACACGGACGGCAAGGCGTACATCGCCGAGCACGCCAACCCGGGCTACGACCCGCTGATCAGCACCTGGTACTGGGAGCCGTACGCCTGCGACGGCGGCTCCCAGACGCCGGTCGGCAACTTCGTGGTGACCGAGGCGCAGTTCAACCAGATGTTCCCGGGCAGGAACTCGTTCTACAGCTACAGCGGCCTCACCGCCGCGCTCAGCGCCTACCCCGGCTTCGCCAACACCGGCAGCGACACGGTGAAGAAGCAGGAGGCCGCCGCCTTCCTCGCCAACGTCAGCCACGAGACCGGCGGACTGGTGCACATCGTCGAGCAGAACACCGCCAACTACCCCCACTACTGCGACTGGAGCCGGCCCTACGGCTGCCCGGCCGGCCAGGCCGCCTACTACGGGCGCGGTCCCATCCAGCTGAGCTGGAACTTCAACTACAAGGCAGCGGGCGACGCGCTCGGCATCGACCTGCTGAACAACCCCTGGCTGGTGCAGAACGACTCGGCCGTCGCCTGGAAGACCGCCCTGTGGTACTGGAACACCCAGTCCGGGCCCGGCAGCACGACCGCGCACAACGCCATGGTGAGCGGCGCCGGTTTCGGCCAGACGATCCGCTCCATCAACGGCTCCCTGGAGTGCGACGGCAAGAATCCCGCGCAGGTCCAGAGCCGCGTCACCAAGTACCAGCAGTTCAGCCAGATCCTCGGCGTCTCCCCGGGCGGAAACCTGTACTGCTGACCCGCGCCGCGTGTGTGCGACACTCCGCCGATGACCTCGGAAACGATCACCGCGGAGTCCGCGGGCACCTGGCACCTCGGCGACCTGCCCGTCCGCCGCGTCGGCTTCGGCGCGATGCGGTTGACGGGCAGCGCCGCCTTCCACCTCGGCACCCCGAGCGACCGCGAGCGCTCCCTCGCGGTGCTGCGCAGCGCGGTCGACCTCGGCGTCAACCACATCGACACCGCCGCCTTCTACTTCTCGACCCTGCGCTCCGCCAACGAACTGATCAACAGCGCACTGGCGCCGTACGCCGACGACCTGGTCATCGCCACGAAGGTCGGCCCGTACCGCGAGTGGTCGGGGGAGTGGGGTACCTCCGCCCGTCCCGAGGACCTCCGCGCCCACGTCGAGGAGAACCTGCGTCAGCTCGGCCGGGACCACCTCGACGTCGTCTACCTGCGCCGCATGCGGCAGGAGTCGATCGCCGAGCACTTCGGCGCCCTCGCCGAACTGCGCGAGGCGGGCCTCATCCGCCACCTCGGCATCTCCGACGTCGAGCCGCGGCACCTCGCCGAGGCCCAGGCCATCGCGCCCGTGGTCGCGGTCCAGAACCGCTACGGCCTCGGCTTCCACGACCCCGCCACCGACGCACTCCTCACCCAGTGCCGCACGCAGGGCATCGCCTTCGTGCCGTTCTACGCCATCGCCGGCGAGGCCGGACCCCAGGGCGCCGGCGCCGCCCACGACGACGAGGTCCGCACCGTCGCCCGGACGCACGGCGCGAGCCCCGCCCAGGTCCGGATCGCCTGGACCCTGCACCAGGGCCCGAACGTCCTCGCCATCCCCGGCACCGGCGACCCCGGGCACCTCGCCGAGAACGTGGCCGCGGGCGCCCTGCGCCTCACCGAGGAGGACCTGGCGCTGCTCGACGGCGCACGGACGGGCTGACGCACTACACGGTCCAGGCGCCGTCCCGCATGAGGTGCCGCTGTTTCAGCTCGCGCTCCTCGTGCCACGCCTGTACCGCGAGCGGACGCACCCGGAACCAGGCGTACGACGCGCTGTCCTCGCGCGGATCCCAGCCGGTCTTCGCGAGGAACGCCTCGGCCGCCCCGGGCGGCGCCTCCCGCAGCCCGAACGTCTCCACGGTGCCGTCGATCAGGACGACGTTCCGGGTGTGCCCGAACGCCAGCCGGGTCCGGCCGCCGTCCCGCAGGTTGCGCCCGGTCGGGTTGGTGAGCCGCGTGCACAGCCAGACCGACCCCTCGTGCCACACGAACCACAGCGGAACCATGCACGGCAGCCCTTGGGCGTCCGCCGTGGCCACCCAGATGTCGATCTCCCGTTCCAGACGGTCCAGCACGTCCTGCTTGCGTTGCGCGGGCTCGCGCGGTGGTGCGGTGATCTTCATGCCGGTGACGGTAATGGACGGGCCGCGTGCGGGCCTCGGGCGCGAGGCCTAGGACCGAAGGCTCACGAGGCTCAGGACCGAAGCCTCACGAGGCCCAGGAGCGAGGACTGGCGTCCCGGTGAGTTTTACGTATAACCTCTCCCGTCAATCGCCCGTCCCCGAAAGGCCCCGATGGCACGCATCGCCCTGGTCACCCTCGTCGTCGACGACTACGACGAGGCGATCCGCTTCTACACCGAGGCCCTCGGCTTCCGCCTCGCCGAGGACACGCCCCGGCCCGACGGCTCCCGCTGGGTCGTCGTCGAGCCCGGTGATCCGGCGCAGAGCACCGCCCTGCTGCTGGCGCGCGCCAAGGGCGAGGTCCAGCGTGCGCGGATCGGCGACCAGACGGGCGGGCGCGTCGGGTTCTTCCTGTACACCGACGACTTCGCCCGGGCGCACGCCCGGATGAAGGCCGCCGGTGTGACCTTCCTGGAGGAGCCCCGGCACGAGCCCTACGGGTCGGTCGCCGTCTTCCAGGACCTGTACGGCAACCGCTGGGACCTGCTCCAGCCCGCCGCCTCCTGACCTTCCCCGCACTCCCGTCCAGCACTCTCCGAGGAGCGAACCGCACCATGTCATCTACGCGCATAGACGCCGAGAGCCTCCGCCGCCTCCCCAAGGCGGTGCTGCACGACCACCTCGACGGCGGCCTGCGCCCCGCGACCGTCGTGGAGCTGGCCGAGTCCGTCGGACACACCCTGCCCACCACCGACCCCGGCGAGCTGGCCGCCTGGTACTACGAGGCCGCCAACTCCGGCGACCTGGTGCGCTACATCGCCACCTTCGAGCACACCCTCGCCGTGATGCAGAACCGCGAGGGCCTGCTGCGCACCGCCGAGGAGTACGTCCTCGACCTCGCCGCCGACGGCGTCGTCTACGGCGAGGTCCGCTACGCCCCCGAGCTGATGCTGAAGGGCGGTCTGGCCCTCGCCGAGGTCGTCGAGACCGTCCAGGAGGGCCTGGCGGCCGGCATGGCCAAGGCGGCCGCCGCCGGCACGCCGGTCCGCGTCGGCACGCTGCTGTGCGGCATGCGGATGTTCGACCGCACCCGCGCCACCGCCGACCTCGCGGTCGCGTTCCGGGACGCCGGTGTCGTCGGCTTCGACATCGCCGGCGCCGAGGACGGCTTCCCGCCCGCCGACCACCTCGACGCCTTCGAACACCTGCGCCGCGAGAACGTGCCCTTCACCATCCACGCCGGCGAGGCGCACGGGCTGCCCAGCATCCACCAGGCCCTCCAGGTGTGCGGCGCCCAGCGCATCGGCCACGGCGTGCGCATCACCGACGACATCCCCGACCTCGCGGCGGGCAAGCTCGGCCGGCTCGCCGGCTGGGTGCGCGACCGCCGTATCGCCCTGGAGATGTGCCCCACCTCCAACCTCCAGACCGGCGCCGCGACCTCGATCGCCGAGCACCCGATCACCGCGCTGAAGGACCTCGGCTTCCGCGTCACCCTCAACACCGACAACCGACTCGTCTCCGGCACGACGATGACCCGGGAGATGTCCCTCCTCGTCGAGCAGGCCGGCTGGGGTGTCGAGGACCTGCGCACGGTGACGGTGAACGCCCTCAAGAGCGCCTTCATCCCGTTCGACGAGCGCATGGCCCTGATCGAGGACGTCGTCCTGCCGGGCTACGCCTCCGCGCTCTGAACGAGCCCGCGCACATAGGCGGCCTGTCCGACGTGCTGGAGATCGTCGGACAGGACGCTGACCAGGCGTACGCCCAGCGTGACCGGCGGGTCCCAGTTGTCGTCCACGACCTGCTCCAGGTCCTTGGCGGCCACGGAGCGCAGGGCACCGAGCGTCTGCTCGTGCACGGCGTCGTAGTAGCCGCTCAGCAGGTCGGCCGAGTCGACCCGCACCTTCGCGACCTGGGTGGAGCTGTGGCCGTACCCGGTGTCCCCGCGGGGCAGGCCCAGCCCGAAGCGCTTCTCCCAGTCCTGGGTCAGCCATACCTGGTCCAGCCCGAAGGCGTCCGCGATGTGGTCGTCCTGGACCCGGGTGAGGTGCCAGACCAGCCAGGCGACGGAGTTCGCGTCGTCGGCAGGGCGGGCGTTCAGGCCGTCGGGGTCCAGGCCCTCGACGACGGCGTGGACTTCTTCCTGGATGCGGCCGTAGGCCTCGATGAGGATGTCCTTCGCATGCATGCGTCCACCATCGCGCAGTCGGCCCTCATGCGCTCCCCGTTCCCAGCAGTCCCATCAGGGCCCGCGCGGCGGGGCTGGTGCCTTGCGCGGGCGGCAGCAGCGCGATCGTCTCGTACTCCGTCCCGCCGGAGTCCTTCAGCGGCAGCGAGGTGAGCGAGGACCGCTTGTGCCGGAAGTGCCGTGGCACGACCGCGATGCCCAGGTTCTCGTCGATCAGGTCGAGCAGGCCGTGCACGTCGTTCACCTCCAGCGGGACGGTCCGCCGTACGCCCGCCGCGGCGAAGACGGCGTCGGTGACGCGACGCGGGCCCCAGTCCGGGTGGAAGTCGACGAAGACCTCGTCGGCGAGATCGTGCGGGGTGAGCACCGCGCCGCCCGCCGCGAGCCGGTGACCGGGGTGGCACAGCACCGTCATCGGCTCACCCGCCAGCGACACCGAACGCAGCTGGTCGGTGTCCGCCTGGGTCCGGTAGGCGAAGGCCAGGTCGAGCCGCCCGGCCGCGACCTCCTCGGCCAGCTCGCCCGACCCCGCCTGGCGCAACCGGATCTCCACGTCCGGATGCCGGCGCCGGAACCCGGCCAGCAGCCCCGCCACCGGCACCCCGGCGATGCACTGCTCGGCGCCCAGGGAGAGCGTGCCGCGCAGCACGCCCTGCACCGCGGCCACCGCCTCGTGCGCCGACCGCACCTGTGCGAGGATCCGCTGCGCCTCGCCCAGCAGCGCCCGTCCGGCCTCCGTCAGCGTCACCCGGCGGGTCGTGCGCACGAACAGCGGCGCCCGCAACTCCCGCTCCAGCGCCCGGATGGACGCCGACAGGCCGGACTGGGAAACCAGCAGCCGTTCCGCCGCGCGGGTGAAGTGCTGGTCCTCGGCGACCGCGACGAAGTGCTGGAGGTGGCGCAGTTCCATGATTGAGAAGCCTAACCGCTGAATCCCATCGGATTCTTCTGTTGGACCACTGTCCGCAGGTCACGACAGAGTGGGGAGCGGTTCCGCCAAAGACCCGTACCTCGGGTGCCAACCCCCTGGAGTCGCGTTGTACACCGCACACCCCGACCGCTACGCGGACATGCCCTACCGGCGCACCGGACGCAGCGGCCTGAAGCTCCCCGCGCTCTCGCTCGGCCTGTGGCACAACTTCGGCCCGGACCGCCCCGTCGAGACCCAGCGCGCCATCCTGCGCCGCGCCTTCGACCTCGGCGTCACCCACTTCGACCTCGCCAACAACTACGGCCCGCCGCCCGGCGCCGCCGAGTCCGCCCTCGGCGAGGCCCTCAAGGCCGACTTCGCGCCGTACCGCGACGAGCTGGTCGTCTCCACCAAGGCCGGGTACCTGATGTGGCCCGGCCCGTACGGCGAGTGGGGCTCGCGCAAGTACCTGCTGTCGTCCCTGGACCAGAGCCTGACCCGGATGGGCCTGGACTACGTCGACATCTTCTACTCGCACCGCCCCGACCCGGACACTCCGCTCGAGGAGACGATGGGCGCCCTGCACACGGCGGTGCAGCAGGGCAAGGCGCTGTACGTCGGCGTCTCCAACTACTCCGCGGAGCAGACCCGGGAGGCCGCCCGCATCCTCGCCGACCTGGGCACCCCGCTCCTGATCCACCAGCCGCGCTACTCGATGCTGGACCGCCGTCCCGAGGCGGGCGGCCTGCTGGACACCCTCGACGAGCTCCAGGTCGGCTCCATCGCCTACTCCCCGCTGGAGCAGGGCCTGCTGACGGGCCGCTACCTCGACGGCATCCCGGAGGACTCGCGGGCCGCGAGCGACAGCCCGTTCCTGAACTCGGACGCGGTCACCGGGGAACTCGTCGGCAAGCTGCGCGCCCTCAACGAGATCGCGGCCTCCCGCGGCCAGTCGCTGGCCCAGATGGCCCTGGCCTGGGTGCTGCGCGAGGGCAGGGTGACCTCCGCCCTGGTCGGCGCGAGCAGCCCGCGGCAGCTGGAGGACAGCGTCTCGGCCGTCCGCAACCTCGCCTTCGACGCCGACGAGCTGGCCCGGATCGACCGGATCGCCGCGAAGTAGGGACACGCGCCGAGGTCCCGGAGGTGGTCGCCCGCCTCCGGGACCTTCGCGTGTGCCGGTGGCGGAGTCTTTCGGCCAACAATCGCCGTGAATATGCCAGGAGACTGGCCGGAAATTCATGGTGACAGTGGTTCAGTAGTGAACATACTCACCTCTAGGGCCTCTCACACCACGCGACAGCGCCCTCACGCACCGCACACGAGCGTCACGGACGCCATGCCGGACCGGCAGGCGGGCTGCGCGACGGGGGAGGGGAGCAGTGCACGACGAGTTCCTGTGCCATGTCACCGCCTACGGTGTCTGCGACGGCCGACGCATCGGAGTACCCCTGGGGACCTACCGGGCTCCCACCCTCGCCCTGGCCCTGTGGTGGCTCCGCGACCGCGCGACCTGGATCGCCGAGCGGCTGGACCCGCAGCCCGACCTCCCCCACTTACCGCGCGGCGCCCTGACTCCGGTCGCCGACGACGCCCCCGACGTGCCGCACGTGCTGCGCACCTGGTGCGCCGACGGCGGCCAACAGGAGCTGGTCGCCGACGAGTTGGCCGCAGGGCGCCTGGTGCGCATCGCGACCAGCGATGAGACCACCGAGTACGAACTGCTGGCCGAGTCCGTGGACGCACTGCGCATGCAGCGGGCCGCACCGCCGCTCGTCGTCCCTGTCGCCTGACACGGTCCCGTCGCATGGCGTGGTCCCCGACGGAGACCGGGAAAAGGTGGCGTCCAAGCCGCCCTCGGCGTTCCAGCAAGCACTCAAGGATCGCGCCGCCGAACTAGGCCCGGACATCCTGGCCGCCGTCGAGGCCGCCATCAACGACTGGCGCGACAGCACGAGCGGGGGCACCGAGGCGGACACCGCCGGTGCGAGGTCGTTCTCCGGCCAGTAGGCTCCCGAATCCGTCCCCGAGCCGCGTACCGGCGTTGCAGCGGTGTCCGGGACGGCGAACGCAGAAGCGGCGCAGCCCAAGTAATCCGCGTTCACCCCGGCCGGCCAGGGCCGCGACCTCCCCATGGCGCAGTCCGGCGCCCCCTGCGCACGCCGTAGCTCACCATGCCGACGACCTGCGGCCGCAGGGGCGGTGTGCTGCCTGGGTGCGGTGCACCCAGGCAGCACACGTCCTGGTCTGCGGTCTTCGACCTGTCCAGACTCGGTCGGGTCCGCCACACGGTGACCGGCAGCCACTTCGACTACGTCGACGACTCCGGGTTCACCGCGACGGGCGACATCCGTGACGGGGTACTCCACCACGAGCACCTGGTGCTCTACCGAGAGGAAACGCAGGTATGAAAGACGCAGCCAAGGTCGTGGCGGTCACCGGAGCGAGCAGCGGGATCGGAGAGGCGACCGCCCGCCGGCTTGCCGCCGATGGCCACAGCTTGTTCCTCGGGGCACGACGCACCGATCGACTCGATGCGTTGACCAAGGAGATCACCACCGCGGGCGGCACTGCGGCGTTCCGTCGGCTGGACGTCACGGATGCCGCCGACGTCCAGGCCTTCATGTCCGCCGCCCACGAGCGCTACGGCCGACTGGACGTGGTGGTCAACAACGCCGGAGTGATGCCGCTCTCGCCGCTGGAAGCGCTGAAGACCGATGAGTGGGACCGAATGATCGACGTGAACGTGCGGGGTGTCCTGCACGGTATCGCCGCCGCACTGCCCATGATGCGTGCTCAGGGCGGCGGGCACTTCGTGAACATCGCCTCCGTCGGCGCGTACGAGGTCTCTCCCACCGCAGCCGTCTACTGCGCGACCAAGTTCGCCGTCCGCGCGATCTCCGAAGGACTGCGCCAGGAGTCCACCGGGGACATCCGGGTCACTCTCGTCTCCCCGGGCGTGACCGAGTCCGAACTCGCCGACAGCATCTCGGACCCTGCTGCCAGGGAGGCCATGAACACCTACCGCGCCGTGGCTCTGCCCGCCTCCGCCATAGCGGAGGCCATTGCCTACGCGATTTCCCAGCCTTCGGAGGTCGACGTCAACGAAATCGTCGTCCGCCCCTCCGCAAGCGCCCAGTGACCCGCGGTAGCGCCACACCTGTTGCACGCGGCAGTCTCGATCACACCGGCGCCGAGCCGGGCAGCGCACCAGCCCGGTGTCGGCGGACACGTACACCGAGCGCCGGCCGTGGCCCTGAAGGAGATCGGTGTCCGGCCGGCGCGGCGGACCATGTGCGGCCGCAGGGCGGCGGACAGTGATGAGACCTAGCCCGGCGCTGAGGCCCACTCGCGGTCGAGGATGGCGTGCACCACTGAGTCCCGCCATTGGCCCGCTTTGAGCACGTGCTCGCGCACGATGCCCTCTTCGGTCATGCCTGCGGCCGCCATGGTCTTGGCCGAGGCCTCGTTGAGAGGGGACCGGGCGCCCCAGATCCGATGCAGGCCCAGGTCGTCGAAGCCGAGGCCGAGCAGCAGCTGCACGGTTTCGAGGCCGTAACCCACGCCCCAGGCATCCGGCCGCAGCGCGAAGCCCATGGTGGCTCCGCGCTGCTGGTGGGGGTCGGCGGCCAGACGGCCGAACCCGATCGGTTCGTCGGTGTTCCGCTCCACCACAGCGACAGCGAATTCCGTTCGGGGCGTCACGGTGGCGGCCGCGATGGACCGGGCGACGATCTGCCCCACCTGCTCACGCGTACGTGGCTCGAACGACAGGTGTTCCGTCGCCTCGGGGCTGCCGTAGACGGCACATACCGCAGTGACATCGTCGATGGTGAGTTCGCGGAGGCGCAGGCGATGACTCGAACGGTCGACCGGGTACATGTCGGGCACTCTACCGCTGCGTTCCCGCCGGAAGGCCTGGGCGTCGGGGGCGTACACAGCGATCTCCTCGCGCAGGTCACGGGCCACAGCCGCGGTGCGGACGCTGCTGGTCATCAGTGCGTGCCGTACTCGCTGGGCGGAGCCGTCCACCTCGCCACTGACCCTGAACGGCCTGTTCTGCCTGAGCCGTGAGGTCCGTGTTGCCGTGGCCGAGGAGAGCCTCGGACTCCACGGTGCAGTACGCCTGCTGCTCCGGCGAGTAGGTGAGCAGGCCGCCGAGTCCGTCGAGGTCGTCCGGCTCGACGCAGTTCCGTCGCCGGACGGCTTCCGGGTTCGCGGTACGCACCGTCTCCTCATCGCCGATGACGGCCGCAGCACGCGCCTCGAGGCCGGGCAGCCACAGCCCGACCGTCCCGTTGAGGCTGGACGACGAGAGCGCCGCGCCTTGTAGTCCGCGTGCGGCCGCCGATCGTGTTCAGGTCCGCCGGACCGAACTGCCGTGAAAACTGGGCAAGTTGTGGCTACGGTGATACCCCGCCGGCCTGCTCGGCTCGTGCTGTGCACAGGCCGCCCGAGCGTAGCGAGGAAGTCGTGTGGGATCCGGCCCGTCTGACGTCATTCCCGTCCCGCCCGCGAGCGTGTGGGATGCCGAAGGGGGTGGCCGATGGCCGGCAGACGTCTCTCTCTGCTTACCGCACCGTGACCGCGCCAGAAGGAGCAAGACGACATGAATGTCCATTCCGCACCTGTGCCACCGCCGGGGTGCCCCGCTCATGACCCTGGCGGCAGAGTGCCGCTGTACGGCCCGGATTTCGCGGCCGATCCGCAGGCGTACTACGACTACCTGCGCCACTACGGGCCGACGGCACCCGTGGAACTCGCGCCGGGTGTGGAGGCCACCCTCGTCACGGACTACACGGCGGCGCTGAATCTGCTGCGCGATCCCGCATTCCGCAAGGACGCCCGCCAGTGGCGGGACCTCCACAGCGGCAAGGTTCCCGAGGACAGCCCGGTCGTGCCGCTGCTCGCGTACCGGCCGAACTGCATGTTCGCCGACGGTGCCGAGCACCAGCGGCTACGGCAAGCGGTGACCGAGAGCATGACCCGCATCGACTCCCGCCACCTGGCCCAGATCACCGAGCAGGTCTCCGCGTACCTCATCGCCCAGTTCAGCGCCCGCGGCTCGGCCGACCTGATGGCCGACTACGCCGGACAGCTCCCGCTGTTCGTCTTCAACGAACTGTTCGGCTGTCCTGCGGAGATCGGTGACCGGGTGCTGTTCGGCATCTCCGGCATGTTCGACGGAGTCAACGCCGCGGAGTCGGCCCAGCTGCTGCACGGGGCGGTCGGTGAGCTCGTATCCCTCAAGCGAGACCGGCCCGGCGACGACGTCACCTCGTGGCTGATGGAGCACGAGGCCGACCTGACCGACGACGAGATGGTCCATCAGCTCTCCCTGCTCCTCGGGGCGGGCGCGGAGCCGCTGCGGAATCTGATCGGCAACACCCTGCACCGCGTCCTCACCCACGACCGGGGTGCCTACCAGGACGTTCGCAATGCCATCAACGACACGCTGTGGAAGAACCCGCCCATAGCGAACTTCGCCGCCCACTATCCGGCGGACGACCGGATGTACGCCGGCCGGCAGGTGTCGGCGGGCCAGCTGATGATGGTCAGCTTCGCGGCCGCCAACACCGGCATGGCACAGACGGAGGACCACCATGCCGCCAATCGGGCCTCGCTGGCGTGGAGCGCCGGCCCGCACGCCTGCCCTTCGCAGAGGCCGGCGACGGGCATCACCGTCACCGCCGTCGACAACCTGCTCGGCCGGCTCCCGGACATCGAACTCGCGGTGCCGGCGCATCTGCTGACCTGGCGCCCCGGCCCCTTCCACCGCGCTCTGAGCGCGCTTCCCGTCCGCTTCGGCGCGGTCCAGGCAGTGGGGCGGCCCACTGCGCCGGTGTCCCCGCAGCACACGACGACACGGGCTGAGCACCCCGCAGAGCAACGCCGGGCCGGCGGCCCTGGGAAATGGACCCAGTTCCTGGCCTGGCTGAGGAAGTGACCGAACACCCCGTGCGCTCTGCACGGCGGCCCGCACGACGTAACCTGCCATCGAGGCACGACCGTTGCCCTGTATCCCACCCCGGTCCCCTCGAGACCGTGCCCCAGGAGTAAGCAAGCCGTCGTGGACGCCCACACCCCCGACGCGGTGCCCCCGCCCGGATGCCCCGCCCACGCCGACGGGCGAATACCGCCGTACGGGCCCGATTTCGCGGCCGACCCGCACGCCTACTACGACTACGCGCGGAATTACGGCCCCACCGCACCCGTCGAACTCGCCCCAGGTGTCGACGCCTCCCTCGTCACCGACTACGCGACGGCACTGCGCACTGCGCAGCCCCTGGGAAAGCCCTACGTCGATACCCGCTGGACGCTGCCTGCCCTCAACAGGCGGGCAGCTTCCCGCATCATTCGGAGGAACACAATGATCCGCCAGGAAACCGCCTGGGTCCTTTTCGCTGCCGGCCTGATCTTCACGGCATCACTGATCCTCGGGGTGTGGAAATGGCAGCAGTCGATATCGTCCCCAGACGGAACGGCACACCGATACGTCAACGTCGCACATAACTCCGGACTGATGTACAGCTTCGCGACATCGGCCATCGTGGCACCGCTTGTCCAGTTCTCCGGCTGGCCCTCCGCAGTGAACGTCGTCGCCGCAGCCGCGATCGTCGGCATGTTCATCGTGACGATCTCGAACTACGTGCGGCTCGGAATCCAGGCCCGAACCGACAACCAGATGCGCGACTTGAGGCCCAGCCTGCGCGGTGTACGCGAAGCGCTGATCATCGGTGAGATCGGCGGCACCGCCGTCCTGCTGACCGGCTTCGCCTCGGCCCAGTTGTAGCTCAGGACGGTCGCATCGCCGCGGGGCCGGGCGCGGCGCGCAGCCTGCCGCTCGCCGCATACACGTCACCGTACCGTCAGACCGTGACGGTCTCCCGTTCCAGAAGGGCCGCGAGGGTGAGGTAGCGGGCGCGCCGGGGCACCGGGACCATGCCGCGGATCCGGATGTACCACATCTCGGCGAGGCGACGGGGCTGGCGTCCAGCCGGTTCGATGGTGCCGCCCACGACACAGGTGCCGACGACGGAGGAGACGAGGGTGTGGGCGACGGAGTCGACGTCGATGTCCGGATGTATGTCGGACTGCCGTACGGCGTTCAGCAGCAGGGACGTGGCCGTCTCCCGCCACTCGGTGAAGGGGTGCGGCAGCGGCGGCCGTACCGGTACTCCCGCGGTGGCGAGCCGCGTACCGGCCCGCAGCACCGGCCCCTCCTCGTAGACCCGGGCCATGTCGAAGGTGAGGCGCATCAGCGCCTCCAGCGAGGAGTAGCCCCGCCCGTCCAGGTCCTTCACCAGCCGGCGGAAGGTGCGGAACTGCATCTCCATGATGGCCTGGGCGAGGTCTTCCTTCGCCGCGAAGTGGAAGTACAGGGCGCCCTTGGTGACCCCGGCGTGGGCGACGATCTCGCTCAGGCTGGTCGACTCGTAGCCGTGGCGGTCGAACAGGTCGGCGGCGGCACCGAGGATCGTCGCGCGGGTCTGCTCGGCGCGTAGCTGCCTCGCCATCGGCTGAACTCTCCCAGGCTGGAACTCAACAGACCGTGTGCCTGCTCTTACCCCCCGCACACGATAACTCACGGACTAACTGCCCATCAGATCAGCCCTGTGGAACCGCCGCGCACCGCGGACACCACGCTCCGGACCGCACCCCTCAGGGTGCAGCCCTGGCCGCGCCGTCCACAGGCAGCTCCGGAGCGGGGCGGGATCAGGTGTCGAACCGCACTCCACCGAGCCACTTGACTCCGGCGGGGTCGTGGTGGTCGAAGACCTGGCTGCGGCCCGTGTCCAGGTCGGCGATGCGGGCCATGTCGTCCTTGGTGAGCTGGAAGTCGAAGACGTCGAGGTTCTCCGCCATGCGTTGAGGGCGCACCGACTTCGGGATGACGACGATCTCCTGCTGGACGAGCCAGCGCAGGGCGATCTGGGCGACGGACTTGCCGTGGGTGCGGGCGATGTCGGCGAGGACGGGGTTGTCGAAGAAGCCCTGGCCGCCCTGGGACAGGGGTCCCCAGGCCTCGTGCCGGACGCCGTGCTCGCGCATCAGCTCGTGGTCGTCGGTGCGCTGGAAGAAGACGTGGGTCTCGATCTGGTTGACGGCGGGGACGATCTCGTTGTGGGTGATGAGGTCGGCGAGCCGGTCGGGGTAGAAGTTGCTGACGCCGATCGCCCGGATGCGGCCGGCCCGGCTGGGGTCCTCCATCGCCCGCCAGGCGCCGTAGTAGTCGCCGAAGGGCTGGTGGATCAGGTAGAGGTCGAGATGGTCGAGACCGAGGCGGTCGAGCGAGCGGTCGAAGGCGCGCTCGGTGCTGTCCTGACCGTAGTCCTGGATCCACAGCTTGGTGGTGACGAACAGTTCGTCACGGGGGATGCCGCTGGCGGCGATGGCCCGGCCGACGGCCCGCTCGTTCTCGTAGGCCGCGGCGGTGTCGATGAGACGGTAGCCGGCTTCGAGTGCGTCCTCGACCGCCTGCTGGGTCTGGTCGTCGGGGATCTGGAAGACGCCGAAGCCGAGGAGCGGCATCCGGACGCCGTTGTTGAGGGTGACGTAGGGAATCTGCGTGGTCATGAGGAGGGCCTTGCTCTTTCCGGTGGGTCGGGTGAGTGGTGGGGTGGTCAGCGGTGCAGGACGCCGGGCTGGGCGCCGGGGGCGAGGGTGGGGGTGGTGACGGGGACGTCGCCGAGCGCCTGGTCGACGGCGGCCAGCAGGTCGTCGGAGAGTGCGGTGCCGGAGGCGGCGGCGTTGGCGTGGACCTGTTCGGGGCGGGAGGCGCCGGTGATCGCGGAGGCGACCTCGGTGCGGCGCAGGACCCAGGCGAGAGCCAGGGTGGGCATGCTCATCCCGGCCTGTTCGGCGACGGCGACGAGGCGCTGGACCGCTTCGAGGGCGACGTCGCTGTAGACGAGGTCCTGGGAGACCGCCATGTCGGCGGAGGCGAAGCGGCTGCCCTCGGGGACGGGCTGTCCGGGCTTGTACTTGCCGGTCAGAACGCCCTGGGCGAGCGGGGACCAGACGATCTGGGAGATGCCGTTCGCGGCGCACAGGGGAAAGACCTCGGCCTCGGGGGCCTGCCACAGCATGGAGTACTGCGGCTGGGAGGAGACGAACAGGCCCGGGCCGGCGATGGCGATGCCGGCCTGGATCTGCTCGGGGGTCCACTCGCTGAAGCCGATGTAGCGGGCCTTGCCCTGCTCCACGACCTTCTGGAACGCCTCGACGGTGTCCTCGACCGGTACCGAGGGGTCGAAGCGGTGCGCCTGGTAGAGGTCGACGTAGTCGGTCTTCAGCCGGGTGAGGGAGGCGTCGGCCTGCTGGGCGATCTGCGCCGGGGACAGTCCCTGGTCGGCCGGGTCGTCCGACATCGGGCCCCAGACCTTGGTGGCCAGGATGTAGGAGTCACGCGGGTGGGCGGAGAGGATCTCGCCCCACGCCGTCTCGGCTGCGCCCTGGCCGTAGACGTTGGCGGTGTCAAAGAAGTTGATGCCCGCGTCGAACGCCGCTTCGGTGCAGGCGCGGGTCCGGTCGGCCTCGATGCCGCCGGAGTAGGTCAGCCAGGAGCCGAGGGAGATCTCCGAGACCTGAAGGTCCGAACTGCCGAGTGTGCGGTATCGCATGGTGTGCTCCTTCGGGAACGGGGGGTGTGGTCAGCGTCGGCGGGCCGACGGCTCGGGGGCGGGATCGACGCGGCGGGTGTCGGCCGGATCGGTGACGGATCGAGATGACGGATGGCCGACGGCTGGGTCCTGGCCTGCTTCTCCGCTCGGCCGGCCCGGTGCTGGTGCCGCCTTGCGGTGCGTGGCGGCCAGCAGGCCGAGCGGTACCAGTGCCAGCAGGGCGAGGATCACGCCGGCCAGCGGCGGCCCCTGCAGGTGCAGGGTGGAAGTGAGGGCGGCGCCGCCGATCCAGGAGCCGAGGGCGATGCCGACCTGGAACGCGGACGTGGCCAGCGCCATGGGCAGGGCCCGGCCGGCTCCGGCGACACGGACCACCTCACCGACCACGACCGGGTTGGTCGCGAAGCCGGCGGTACCGAGGAACACGACCAGGACCACGGCCACGACGCTGTGGGTCGCCCACAGGGTGAGCGCGGCCAGGACCGCGGCGGTGACCGCGGTGGCGGGGATGAGGGTGCCGTAGGGCTTGGCGTCACCGCGGCGTCCGCCGAGCGCGGTGCCGGCCAGCGCGCCGGCGCCGAAGCCGAACATGGCCAGCGGTACCGCCGCCTCGGCGAGGCCGGCGCGGTCGGTCAGCAGCGGGGCGACGTAGCTGTAGAAGGCCATGATGCCGCCCTGGACGAGCGCGATGGCCAAGTAGACCAGCCACAGGCGCGGGTGCTTGAGCGAGGCCGTCTCGGCGCGCAGGGTGCTGTCTGCCCCGCCGCGGTCGGCGGGCAGCCGGCGGACGATCACAGCGGCAGCGGCCACGGCGAGAGCGGCGAGCGCCCAGAAGGGGGTCTGCCAGCCGGACAGCTGACCTGCGGCCGTGCCCAGCGGCACACCGACGACGTTGGCGAGGGTGGTGCCGCCGACCATGACGCCCATGGCTCGGGTGCTGGCGGCCGGACCGGCGGCGGCGGTCGCGATCACCGCGCCCACGGCCCAGAACGTGCCGTTGCCCAGCGCCGCGGCGAACCGGCCCACCACGGCGAGCCCCAGACTGGAGCTCAGTGCGCCGACGACGTGGCCGGCGGCGAAGACGAGCAGTGCGGCGATCAATGCGGTGCGGCGCGGCAGGCGCAGGGTGGCCATGGACATCGCGGGCGCGCCGATCATCATGCCGACGGCGAAGACGGTGATCAGCATGCCGGCGCTGGACACGCTCACGCCAAGGGCGCCGGAGAGCTGCGGCAGCAGGCCGGTGACGATCATCTCGCTGGTGCCCATGACGAACGTGATGGCACCCAGCAGCCACACCACCGGCGGCAGCTTGACCTTCCCGGCATGGGCGGGCGCTCCGCCGCCGTGCTGCGGCGGAGCGCCCGCTGGAGGGCCTTGCCGGGTGGCGGGGGAGGGGGATGCGGTGGAAACCACCGGAGATCCTTTCGACGGGCGGCGCGTGCCGGAGCCGCCGGGAAGCGGCCGGGGGCGGCGGACGTGCCGTGGGGACGTACGGGCGGGGTCGTTCACACCCCGCCGGCATCTACGGAACCAGCTGCGGCCTGCGGCAGACAGTCACGCTCGTGAGGGGTAACGCCAGGGACCCCCTCCGCCCCGCCCCCGCGCAGGGGCGCGCCGGCACACGCAGGGCAGGACCCGGCCGTCCCGGCCGGCGGCGACGGCCACACGGCTGCCGGGAGAGCGTGGGGCCGGCCTCGTGGCCGGGTCTGGTGTCAGAGCTCGGACCGGGTCTGTGTGGCGGGCGTGTCCTGCTGCCGGGTGGCGGCCCAGCCGGCCAGCAGCTTCAGGGCGTCCGCGGCCGGAGTCCCGGGATCGGCGCTGTAGACGGTGATGGCCAGACCGTCGTCACCGGGCAGGTTCAACGTCTCGTGGACCAGCTCCATCTCGCCCACCGCCGGATGCAGGAACCGCTTCGTCCCCTCCGTGAAGACGTGCACGCCATGGGCACCCCACATGGTGCGGAAGGCGTCACTGCGGGTCGACAGCTCACCGATCAGGTTCGACAGCTCGCGATCGTAGGGGTTCTTGGCGGCCTCGACCCGCAGGACCCCCACGCCTTCGCGGGCCACCCGCTCCCAGTCGGGGTAGAGGCGGGTGGCCCGGGGGTCGAGGAAGACGAACCGGCAGGTGTTGGCCGGCTCTTTCTCGAACAGCTCGCAGTGCAGGGCCCGGGCGAGCGGGTTGGCGGCCAGGATGTCCATACGGTTGTTGCGCACGTACGCGGGCTGGTCGTGCAGACCCTCGACGATGCGCAGCACACTGGGCCGCACGGTCGCCTGCTTCGGCCGGCGCCGCCCCCGGGCAGGGCCGGTGCCGGCCGCCCGCGCCAGCGCGTACAGGTGGTCCCGCTCGGTGTCGTCCAGGCGCAGGGCCGTCGCCAGAGCGCCCAGGACGCTGTCGGAGGCCCCGGAGAGGTTGCCGCGCTCGAGGCGCGTGTAGTACTCGACGCTCACCCCGGCGAGCATGGCGACCTCGCCCCGGCGCAGTCCCGGTACCCGACGGTGCCCGTACACGGGTAGGCCCGCCTGCTCCGGGGTGATCCTGGCCCGGCGCGATTTCAGGAATGCGCTGACTTCTTCCTGGTTGTCCATGCGGCCAGCGTAGGAAGACGCCGACGCAGGTGGGGGACCCTGCCGTTACCCCCCCACGACACAGACTTCTTCCGGCATCGGTGACACCAGCCCGACCTTCAGCCACGGCGAATTCACCCAGCAGGCATGACCGGCACCCGGGCAGCTCTCCACACGGGCACGGCTCGTCGCGCACAGACCCGCGATCACAGCGAACCCAGCCGTTCGACCTGGAAGTGCACCGTCCGCCCCGTACCAGGCGAGACCACGACCGGCGACTGCACCGCACCGCAGCCGCACGCACCCGGCACCGCTCACCCGCGCCGATCGGGTGTCGGCCGTCTTCCCCGACCTGATCCGCCGTGCCGGCCCGCCCAGCGCGCGAGCAGCGCGCCGAGGAACCCGGCGACAAGCCCCCACAGCAGAGCGAGACCCACCGCTCCCCACAGCCGCGGGCGCAGGAACAAACGTCCCGACAGGGCGCCGTCCAGGTCGCCGATGCCCAGCACTGACAGGCCGAAGTGCGCGGAGATCCGGCCGACGAGGCCGATCATCAGCACCGTGAGCGCCAGCGCCACGGCCAGGTGTACGGCGTGCCGCCAGACCGGCAGGCCGGCCGGGGAGCGGGCCGCCGCCACGAACCCGGCGGCCAGGAGCAGCACGGCCGCGGCGACCAGGAGCCACCACATCCGCACGTCGCGCTCGGTGAGCGTGCCGAGGTTCAGCGTCGAGACGTCCGGCGTGCGCAGTACGTCGTCGAGCACCTGGGGCATCGGCAGCCCGAACGGTCCCTCCACACGCCCGTTCCAGGTGGCGCCGAGACCAATCGTGAGCGTGGGCCAGGCCAGGTTCGGCAGGCCGAGCAGCACCACGGCCAAGGTGTCCGCAGGGTGCCCCCGCGTCCCCGCGACGACCAGACCGACGACGACGCCGATGACGACGTAGGCGAGCAGCAGCGCGACCATCGCGTACGCGACCGGGCGCACCGACCTCTGCAGCCGCGGCAGCCGACCCGGCAGCGGCACCTCACGCGCCACCGACAGGGCGAGTACCAGCACGCCCGCCAGCCACAGCAGCCCGAACAGGACTGTCAGCCCGACGTCCGTGGTGAAGCCGACCCTCGGCGCGATGCCGAACAGGTCGCCGAGGTCGTCCAGCAGGCCTTCCCCGAGCGGGACCTCGAAGGTCTGGCGTGCGGCGAACGCCAGCCCGAGGAGGGCCAGGAGCCACAGGACGGCGATCCGCCCGGCCCAGCCGGCCAGCTCCGGGACACCGGCGACGGCACGGTGGCGCAGCGGCCGCAGGAAGCCCCGGGCGATCACGAGTGCGCCGGTCAGTGTGATGGACAGCGGCATCACGATCAGCCCCGCGTCGGTGTGGGCGTATCCTCCGGCGTCACCCGCCGGCTCCAGTGAGCCGCCCACGGCGGTGACCACGGTCGCCGTGACGACCCGGGGGAAGGCGTTGTCGGGCAGGTCCGTGGCCCCGGCCGCCCACAGCCCGAGCGCGGCGACGACTCCCATGGCGACCAGGCCGGCCAGCACCGTACCCAGGGCCTGGACCCAGCCGGGACGGGCGGTTGCCCGGTCGGAGGGGGTGCGTGCGCTCACGCTGCCACGCTAAGCAGCCTCCGGGCGGCGCGCCCGCCGACAGGGCCCGTCCGCGTCGGCCCGCGACCCGTGCCTCAGCCCGCCCGCACGACCAGCGCGTAGTCGCCGAGACCCAGCATGCGGTCGGCCGGCACCTCGCCCCGCGTGGTGAAGACCGTGAGGACCCGGCCGGTCTCCGGAGCGAACGCCACGTCCAGCACCGTGCCGTGCTCGGTGCCCGCCTCGGTCAGGACCCGACGGCCCAGCAGGTCGTGGCGGGGCGGGACCGTGTCGGGGGCGGTGGCGGCACGGAGCCGCACGGCGGTCGGGCCGATCGTGTGCACCGCGTCCCAGGCCAGGGCGGTCTCCCGGCGCAGGCGGCCGCCCCGGATCCGGAGGTGGCTGACCGTGCCGGACGCGGGGTCCACGGTCAGGGACGTCACCGTGCCGAGCGGCCCCGCCTCGGCCGGCAGCACCACGGGCAGCCCCCGCACCTCGGTGAACAGCATCACGGCAGCGAGCCTCGCCGGCGGCCGGGGACGCCCCCGACCAGGGCGGTGAAACCGGACAGGTCGTCGGCGACGTGCCGCACCGCGTCGTCGGGGAGCACGAGGGCCCGGCCGGTGACCGTGACGGTCTCGCCGCGCGGCACGTACACCCTGCGTCGGTGTCGCGTGGGACCGGGCACGAACCGTTTGCTCGCCGCCACCCGGAAGCCGACGACCCGGCCGCCGGTGCCGCCCTCCACCACGACGTCGAGCACCGTGCCGATCTCGGTGCCCGAGTCGGTCAGCACCCTCGCCCCCAGGATCCGGGACCGCAGGGCCTGCTGGTGCGCCATCATGGCGGCGGCGCTCACCAGGCCCCGCCGGTCCCGGATCATCACCGCGTCGTGGCCCAGCGCGTACACGGCCGGCCAGGGCAGGCCGTCCTTCAGGGGGCCGGACCACAGGCTCCGTCCCGTCAGGGTGAAACCGGTGATCCGGCTCGCCACGGCGTCGCATACGGTGTCCTTGACGTGGGCGACGGCGTCGCCGCCCAGGGTGACCACCGGCCGGGTGGTGAGGCTCCGTGCGGCCATCAGTTCGTTCATCGCACACCCTTCCCGCACCCCCGGGTTCCCCGCCCCACTGTGACGATGCCCGCAGTACGAGGAGACGGGGACTGCGGGGGCGGAGGCGGGGTACGAGGACGGGTGCAGCAGCGTCCGGCCAGTCCGGCTTCCGAGAGAGAAACGCATGACCGACCACCTGGACGGGGCAGTGATACCGACTGGTTTCGACGTACCCGTTGACCCGCTGAGGCGGGCGGCACACTACTCCGGCGAGCCGGGATGCATCGCGCAGGCGCGTGCCTTCGCCTCGCTCTTCCTCGACCAGCTCAGGACCGAGTGGTGCGCCACGATCGGCGGGCGCGCCGACGGCGCGGTGCTGCTGGTGGTGAGCGAGCTGGTCACCAACGCCGACCGGCACAGCGCGGGTCCGTACATCCTGGAGCTGGAGGGCACGGACGCCACCGTGGCGGTGACCGTCTACGACAGCAGCGGCGCGGTGCCCCAGCGCTTCCCCCGCGACCCCGAGCGCGTCGGCCGGCACGGCCTGGAGATCGTCCACGCCCTGGCACAGACGGTCGTCGTCGAACGGGTGCCGGTCGGCAAGCGGGTCCGCGCGGTGGTGCGCCTCACCGAGGAGTGAAACCGCCGGGGCGTGAAGCCGCCGTCAGGCGCAGCCGAGTTCGCCCAGCATGCCCTCGCGCAGCCGCGTGATGATCCGCTTGATCAGCCGGGAGACGTGCATCTGCGAGCAGCCGAGCTGCTCGCCGATCTCCGCCTGGGTGGCCTCCTCCACGAACCGCATGTGGATGATCCGCCGGTCGCGCTCACTGAGCTCGGCCATCAGCGGGGCGAGCGAATGGAAGTCCTCGACGAGCCGCAGCCCGTCCTCCTCGACACCGATGAAGTCGGCCAGCACCGACTCGCCGCTCTCGGGGCCGTCCCCGGTCAGGGCGGCGTCCAGCGACGAGGAGTTGTAGCCGTTGGAGGCGATCTGACCCTCGACCACCTCCTGCTCGCTGATGTTCATCAGGGTGGCGAGTTCGGCGACGGTGGGCTCGCGGTCCAGACGGGAGGAGAGCTCTTCGCGGGCCTTGGCCAGTTCCACGCGCAGTTCCTGGAGCCGCCGCGGCACGTGCACCGCCCAGGTGGTGTCACGGAAGAAGCGCTTGATCTCGCCGACGATGTACGGCAGCGCGAACGACGTGAACTCGACCTCGCGCGACAGTTCGAACCGGTCGATGGCCTTGATCAGGCCGATCATGCCGGTCTGGACGATGTCCTCCATGTCGTTCCCGCGACCGCGGAACCGGCCGGCGGCGAACCGCACGAGCGACATGTTCATCTCGATGAGCGTGTTGCGCGCGTACTGGTACTCGTGCGTGCCCTCTTCGATCTCCGCGAGCCGCTGGAAGAACTGACGGGACAGCTGCCGCGCGTCACGCGGCGCCACGGTGCGGGCGTCCACGACGCCCGGCAGTGATCCGGCACCCGTCCTGCTCTCCGCGGTCTCCTCGACGACCTGCGCTCCCGGCCGGATCACGGCGGTCTCCATTGCCTCTCCCACGAAAGTCACGGTTGGACGTCTCCCTAGGTTCTTCCCGCTTGCGGATACCCGGGGTGCGGCGACCCATGCCTCCCGATCTCAGCGTAGTCCCGGGCGCGGTGACCGGCATCTGCGGATGCGTCTGCGGAATTCCCGCGGATTTCCCTCTGGGCGGAACGCCGAACCCCTTCCGCCCGGTGATCCGGCTCCTAGGCTGGGGAGGTGACCAGCCACGTGCCGAACGAAGCCCGCGTCATTCCTCTGCGCCCACAGGCAGCGCGCCAACAGGCCGTGCGCCCGCAGCCGGTGCGCCCGGAGGACCGCCCCGCCGTCAGAGAGCCCCTGTGGCGCGACCTGGTCGGCGACGTCCTGCGGCGTGAACGCCTCGCCCAGGAACGCACGCTGAAGGAGGTGGCGGAGGCCGCCCGGATCTCCATGCCGTACCTGTCGGAGGTGGAGCGCGGCCGCAAGGAGGCGTCGTCGGAGGTGCTGGCCGCCGCCGCGGGCGCCCTCGGACTGGGCCTGGGCGACCTGCTGGTGCGGGCCCAGGGAGAGCTGGTCCGCCTCACCTCGCGGCACACCGGCGCCGGCCGGGACCGCGGTACCTCCGGTGCCCGCTACGACGGGATGTGCCTGGCCGCCTGACCCGCACGGGCCGGCGCCCCGCGGGCGCCGGCCCGGCCTGTCACACCCTCACCAGGCGTCGGCTGAGCACCTCGTCGGCCAGCCCGTACGCCACCGCTTCCTCGGCGGTGAACACCTTGTCGCGGTCCATGTCCGCGCGCAGTGTCGCGACGTCGTGGTGCGTGTGCCGGGCCAGCACCTCCTCCACCTGGGAGCGGATCCGCACCATCTCCTTGGCCTGGAGCGCCAGGTCGGAGACCGTGCCCTGCCGTCCACCGCTCGCCGGCTGCCCGAGCAGGACCCGTGCGTGCTCCAGCACGAACCGCCGGCCGGGGTCCCCGCCGGCCAGCAGCACGGCCGCTGTGGACGCCGCCTGCCCGACACAGAACGTCGAGATCGGCGCCTGTACGAACGTCATCGTGTCGTAGATCGCCATCAGCGACGTGAACGAGCCGCCGGGGGAGTTGATGTAGACGGCGATCTCGCTCTCCGGCGCCGAGGACTCCAGATGGAGGAGCTGTGCGATGACGACGTTGGCCACGCCGTCGTCGATCTCGGTGCCCAGGAAGATGATCCGCTCCGACAGCAGCCGGCTGAACACGTCGTAGGACCGCTCGCCCTGCGGAGTGCGCTCCACGACGTTCGGAATCGTGTAGGTCCCCATGTCACAGCCCCATCCGTCGCCTGGTGGCGGCCGGCCGCACGTCCGCGAGGGACTCGACGACCCGGTCCACCATTCCGTACTCCCTGGCCTCCTCGGCCGTGAACCAGCGGTCGCGGTCGCCGTCCCGTGAGATGGTCTCCGGGCTCTGGCCGGTGTGCTCGGCGGTGATCCGCTCGATGGTCCGCTTGGTGAACTCCAGGTTGTCCGCCTGGATCTCGATGTCGGCGGTGGTGCCCCCGATGCCCGCGGACGGCTGGTGCATCATGACCCGGGCGTTCGGAAGGGCGTAGCGCTTGCCGGCCGCGCCGACGCTCAGCAGGAACTGCCCCATGCTGGCGGCGAAGCCCATGGCGAGCGTCGAGACGTCGTTGGGGATCAGCCGCATCGTGTCGTAGATGGCGAGGCCCGCGTGGACGGAGCCGCCCGGGCTGTTGATGTACAGGCTGATGTCGGTGCGCGGGTCCTCCGCGGACAGGATCAGCAGCTGGGCGCAGACCCGGTTCGCGGAGACCTCGTCGACCTGCGTGCCCAGCAGCACGATCCGTTGCGCGAGCAGCTGCGCGGCCAGTTGGTCGTCGAACCGGGTCGGAGGGGTCTCGCCCTCCTGGGCCCGGGGCGGTGCGGCCGGGGCGGGGTCGGTGAAGAGTGGGGACATCGGCGCTCCTTGTCGCGTCGTCGGAGGAGTCGTACGCGGCTGACGGCGCCGCGGTTCCTCCACTCTCGGCCCGCCGCCGTGCCCGGCGGGGAATTCTCTGCCGGCGGCAGATTCGCCACGGGCAGAGCGCGTCCGAAACGTCCGGCGCCGCGACCGATGAGTTCCGCGGCCCGCGCCGGTCGACAGTGGTGACCGCAGTCACGCACCGCGTGCGGGCACCGCGCACACGCACCGCGAACACATCCAGGAGGTACTCATGAGCACCGACGGATTCACCACGTGTCTCTGGTTCGACGGCCAGGCGGAGGAGGCCGCCCACTTCTACGTCTCGCTCTTCAAGAACAGCGGTATCGGCCCCGTCACCCGCTACCCCGAGGGAGGGCACCAGCCCGCCGGCACCGTGCTCACCGTCGAGTTCACGGCCAACGGCCAGAAGTTCGTCGCGCTCAACGGCGGCCCGCAGTTCCGGTTCAACGAGGCGGTCTCGTTCCAGATCTCCTGCGAGAACCAGGAAGAGGTCGACCACTACTGGGCCAGGCTCACCGAGGGCGGCGGCGAGGAGGGCCCCTGCGGCTGGCTCAAGGACCGGTTCGGCGTCTCCTGGCAGGTCGTCCCGGTCCGGCTCGAGGAGATGTTCCGCGACCCGGATCCCGCGAAGGTGGCCCGCGCCAACGAAGCCATGATGGCGATGCACAAGCTCGACATCGCCGCGCTGGAGAAGGCGTACGCGGGGCAGTGAGCCGCGCGCCGGCGCGCGGAGCCCGGAGGGGCTGGCTAGCGTGAGGAAACGGACTGGAAACGGACTATTCGTATGAAAGGCGGCAGTCATGGCCGTACAGCCTGAAGGAGCCCCCTGCTGGGCCGACGCGATGTTCGGCGACCTCGAGGGAGCCAAACGCTTCTACGGCGACGTCCTCGGCTGGACGTTCGGCGAGTCGTCGTCGGAGTACGGCAACTACACGCAGTGCTATGCGGACGGCAAGGCGGTCGCCGCCGTGGTTCCGCCCATTCCGGGCCAGGAGGACCAGGCGCAGTGGTGCCTCTACTTCGCATCCCGGGACGCCGCGGCGACCGCGGAGCGGATCCGCGAGGCGGGCGGCGAGGTGGTGATGGAGCCGATGGAGGTCGGCGACTTCGGCACCATGTGCCTGGCCCGGGACCCGAGCGGGGTCGTGTTCGGCGTCTGGCAGGGCGGCACCCACGAGGGGTTCGAGGCGATGGCCGAGCCCGGTGCGTACTGCTGGGCCGAGGTCTTCACCCGGGAGCCCGAGAAGTCGGACGCCTTCTTCCCCGCCGTCTTCTCCTACTCGGCGAAGCAGATGGAGGACGACTCGGTGGACTTCCGCCTCTTCGACCTGGGCGAGAGCCCCGTGCTCGGCCGGATGGCCATGACGGAGGAGTTCCCGCCCGAGGTGCCGCCCTACATCAACGTGTACTTCACCGTCCCCGACTGCGACGCCGCCGTGGCCCGGGCCACCGAGCTCGGTGGCATTGTGCGGTTCGGGCCGATGGACACCCCCTTCGGCCGGTTCGCGGCGCTGAGCGACCCGCAGGGCGCGAGCTTCTCGGTGATCGACATCACGAAGACCGAGGGGGACATGCCGAAGCTCACGGACGTGTCCTGAGACCCGTCCGGGCACCCCGTCGCGCCATGGCATGATCGGGGCCATGCGTGAACGTGTTGTGGCCGCGTGCGACGGGGCTTCGAAGGGAAACCCGGGTCCGGCCGGCTGGGCCTGGGTGGTCGCCGACGCGTCGGAGAGTCCGGCCCGCTGGGAGGCGGGACCGCTGGGCAGGGCGACCAACAACGTCGCCGAACTGACGGCGCTGGAGCGCCTGCTGGCGTCGACCGACCCGGACGTACCGCTCGAGGTCCGCATGGACTCGCAGTACGCCATGAAGGCCGTCACCACCTGGCTGCCCGGCTGGAAGCGCAACGGCTGGAAGACGGCCGCGGGCAAGCCGGTCGCCAACCAGGAGCTGGTCGTGCGCATCGACGAGCTGCTCGGCGGGCGCTCGGTCGAGTTCCGCTACGTGCCGGCCCACCAGGTCGACGGCGACCGGCTCAACGACTTCGCCGACCGCGCCGCCAGCCAGGCGGCCACCGTCCAGGAGCCCGCGGGCAGCGGCCTCGGCTCACCGGAGCCGCCGCCGTCGCCGGACGTCCCGGCGGCCCGCAAGGCCCCGCGCCGTGGGCCGGGCACGGCCCGCAAGGGCGGCTCCTCCGCGCGCACCATCAAGGCGAAGTTCCCCGGGCGCTGCCTGTGCGGCCGTTCGTACGCGGCCGGGGAGCCCATCGCCAAGAACGACCAGGGCTGGGGCCACCCGGAGTGCCGCACGGCGGCGGCCGGCTAGCCACCGGGTGACGGACGTGCCGCGGGTGACAGACTGAAGGCATGGACGAGCGCACATTCCACAGGTCGAACCAGCACGCGTCGGTGGTCGGCCTCGGCACCTGGCAACTGGGTGCCGACTGGGGAGACGTCGACGACAAGGAAGCCCTCGCGGTACTGGAGGCGGCGGCCGAATCGGGGGTGACCTTCTTCGACACGGCCGACGTCTACGGCGACGGACGCAGCGAGGAGACCATCGCCGGCTTCCTGCGCGGCAGGCCCGACCTGCACGTGCTGGTCGCCACCAAGATGGGCCGCCGGGTCGAGCAGATCCCGCAGAACTACGTCCTCGACAACTTCCGCGACTGGAACGACCGTTCCCGGCGCAACCTCGGCGTCGACGTCATCGACCTGGTGCAGCTGCACTGCCCGCCGACCCCCGTCTACTTCACGGACGAGGTGTTCGACGCCCTGGACACCCTCGTCGAGGAGGAGCGCGTCGCGGCGTACGGCGTCAGCGTGGAGACCTGCGAGGAGGCACTGACCGCGATCGCCCGCCCGAACGTGGCGAGCGTGCAGATCATCCTCAACCCGTTCCGGATGAAGCCCCTGCGCGAGGTGCTGCCGGCGGCCCGTGAGGCCGGTGTCGGCATCATCGCCCGGGTGCCGCTGGCCTCGGGCCTGCTGTCGGGCAAGTACACCAAGGACACGGTCTTCGCCGAGAACGACCACCGCACCTTCAACCGGCACGGCGAGGCCTTCGACCAGGGCGAGACCTTCTCCGGCGTCGACTTCGCCACGGGCGTGGAGGCGGCCGCCGAGTTCGCCGCGCTCGCCCCCGAGGGGTACACCCCGGCCCAGCTGGCACTGCGCTGGATCGTCCAGCAGCCCGGTGTGACCACCGTCATCCCCGGCGCCCGTTCGCCCGAGCAGGCCCGCGCCAACACGGACGCCGCCCGGCTGCCGGAGCTGTCCGAGGGCACCCTCGCGGCGATCCGCGACCTCTACGACCGCCGTATCAAGGACCAGGTCGAAGGCCGCTGGTAGGGGTACGGGAGAACCTCACTGCACCAAGGACCTCAAGGACCTCACGGCACCAGGAGCAACTGCCGTTCCCGCTCCTGGTCGCCGGAGTCCGACCCTTCGTTCCGCACGGTGAACGCGTGGGTCAGCGTCTCGCTCGCCGCCTCGACGGCCTGCGGGGTGCCCTGCACGGTGACCGTCACCGGCGCGGACAGCGCGGTGCCCGCCCCTCGCGGTGCCGCGGACGCCGCCGGGGTGGCCGGGGAGTCGAAGGTCGCCGTACGCACCGTCGCCCGCTCGTCGGACGGCAGGCCGTCGGGTGCGCCGAACACCCCCTCCAGTGCGCGGACGACGGCCCGTGCGTCGTCGATGCCGCCGCCGCTGAGCGTCACGGTGAGCTGAGTGTCTGACATGCTGCGCCTTCCTCCCGGCCTGCGTCCGTCCCGGCCCGTGTAACCGTCCCCCGATCACCCAAACCGGGAGCCACTGCGCCGACAGGGCGCCTGCCGGCAGGGAACCCGGGAAGAGGGAAGAGGACGCACGCCACGGCTACGGGAGGCAAAGTGACGGACGCGGCTGAGGGCTCGGTCCGGCGCAGGGGGCGCAACGAGACCGAGGAGGAACGGGCGGACCGGATGTGGACCGAGCTGATCCAGGAGGTCCGCGTCGCGCAGATGGGCGTACAGATCCTGTTCGGCTTCCTGCTCACCGTCGTGTTCCAGCCCAAGTACGACTCCCTCTCGGACACCGATCAGATGATCTACCTGGTGACGGTGGTCCTCGGGGCCGTGACGACCGGCGCCCTGATCGGGCCCGTGTCCCTGCACCGCCTCGTGTCAGGACGGCGGGTGAAACCGCAGGCGGTGCGCTGGGCGTCCCGGCTGACCATCCTCGGCCTGGTGCTGCTGCTCGCCACGACGGCCTGCTCGCTGCTGCTGATCCTGCGCGTCGCCACCCACGACGGCTTCGTGCCGTATCTCGTCGCGGGCGTGGTGTTCTGGTACCTGCTGTGCTGGTTCGGCATCCCGCTGTGGACCCGGCACCGCCATACGGCACGCTGAGGGGTCGCCCACCTCGTTACGAACGGCCCAGCGCCTCGCGCAGCGCGGGCAGCAGCGTCTTCTCCGCCCAGTCCAGGAACGCGGGCTGTGTCTCGCCGCCGATCTGCACCAGGGCGATCTCGGTGAACCCGGCCTCGGCGTAGGGGCGTACGGCCTCGACGAAGGCGTCCGGGTCGTCGCCGCACGGGATCGACTCGGCGACGTCGTCGGGCGTCACGAACTGGGTGGCCGCCTCGAAGGAATCCGGGTGCGGCAGCTCGGAGTTGACCTTCCAGCCGCTGCCGAACCAGCGGAACTGCGCGTGGGCGCGCTTGATCGCCCTGTCCCGGTCGGGGTCGTAGGACACCGGCAACTGGCCGACGCGCGGCTTGCCCTCGCCGCCGTGCCGGTCGAAGGCCTCCACCAGCCCGGGCTTGGGCTCGGTGGCGATCAACAGGTCGGCGTGCTCGCCCGCCAGCGCGCAGGAACGCTCCCCGGAGACGGCGATGCCGAGGGGCGGCGGGCTGTCGGGCAGGTCCCACAGCCGGGCCGACTCCACGTCGAAGTGCGTGCCGCGGTGATTGACGTGGCCGCCCTCGAACAGCGCCCGGATGATCTGCACCGCCTCCTGGAGCATCTCGTGCCGCACGTCGACGGACGGCCAGCCGCCGCCCACCACGTGCTCGTTGAGGTTCTCACCCGAGCCGAGGCCGAGCCGGAACCGGCCCTCGGACAGCAACTGGAGGGTCGCGGCCTTCTGCGCCACCACCGCGGGGTGGTACCGGAACGTCGGACACGTCACGTACGTCATCAGCGGGATGCGGGAGGTCGCCTGCGCCGCGGCGCCCAGCACGCTCCACGCGTACGGTGCGTGGCCCTGCGAGCGCAGCCACGGGAAGTAGTGGTCCGACGTCACCGAGAAGTCGAAGCCGACCTCCTCGGCGCGCACCAGGTGGTCGACGAGCTCACGAGGGCCGGCCTGCTCGGTCATCATCGTGTATCCGATTTGCACCATAAGGGGCGGGTCCCCGCCCGGGCGCAGCGAAAACGCCGCCCACGGACATCCGTGGCTCGCCGCGCGGGGTCAGTCCGCGTCGTCCGTGTCCCAGCGGAACGTGGCCAGGAAGGCGGCGAGCGCCCGCTCGTTCGCGGTGTCGTCCCAATCGGCGGCCGGAGTCGACCAGCGCAGCGAGAAGCTGCGTCCTGAGCCGAGGAGGAAGCCGCGCCCGAAGGTGCGCACCCGGGTGCCGTCGTCCTGGGCGAACCATTGCATGTCGGCCGCCTCGCGCCCCCGGTACGTCGTCGCGCGGATCCCGCCGATCCGCCGGTAGCCGTCCGACCGTTCCAGACCGGGCTCGACGTCGTCGCGCCAGACCGCCACGGGATCCGCGCCCACGCGCTCGCCGTAGGTGACCGCGAGGGTGCGCGGGTCGCCGGCCGCGCCGAAGAAGACCCGGTACGTCCCGCCGGACGCGCGCGAGGTGTCCAGTCGCCGCCAGTTGGCGGGGAGGGCGACGGAGAACCCCTCCGGTGCGGCGTAGCGGCGGAACCCGGCCGGTACGGCGCCGCCCGGTGTGGACGGTGACGCCGTCGCGCTCGGCGGGGGAGCGGGGGAGGAGGGGGCGTCGCCGCCGCCGGACGGAGTGACGGGGGCCGAGGGGCGCCGCTGTGCGGCGGTGGGGGAGCCGCCGCCCGTGCCGGGCAGCCCGTGGGTGACGGCGAGCACGGCGACCGTGACGGTGACCACCGCCAGGGCGGTCCCGGCGGCCACCGTACGCCGGCGCCGGCCGCGGCCCGTGAGCCGGGCGGCGGCGCACGCGCCGCGCAACCGGGGGTGGGGCACCGCGGGCACGGTCACGTCGGGGTCACCGGTCAGTACCCGGGAGAGTGCCTCGCGGACCACCGGGCGGGTGAGCCGTTCCCGGGAGTTCTTGCGGAGCAGCCCCTGCACGGCCTGGGTGAGCGGACCGGCCCGCACCGGGGTGCGCAGCGGAAGCCGGTCCACGCCCCTCAGCGTCGCCTCGGGCCGGCCCCGGTCCCGGAACGGCGGACGGCCCTCGACCATCGTGTAGAGGATCGCGCCCAGCGTCCACAGATCGGCGGCGGGCCCGATCCGCTCGTCGCGGGCCTGCTCGGGCGACGCGTACGACGGGGCGGTGAGCCGTGGGGCGAGGGTGGCGCCGGCCAGTCCGAAGCCGGTGACGACGACGGAGCCCTCCTCGCGCACGAACACCTGCCCGGGGCTCAGCTCGCCGTGCGTGACCCCCTGGCCGTGCGCCGCCTCCAGCACCTCCAGCAGCTCCAGGCCGATGCGTGCCGCCCGCACATGATGGAACGTCCCCTGCCGGTCCAGCAGTTCGGCCAGCGGCACGCCGCCCACCCAATCGGTCACCGTCCACAGGGCGCCGTACTCCACGACCGCGTCGACCACCGTCGCGACCCGCCCGGGGCACAGCGACCGCATGGTCTCGCCGGTGCGGACGACGCGGCCGGTGAGCCGCCGGGCGCTCTCGGCGTCCGGTTCCTCCGGGAGGGCGATCTGCGTGACCAGACACGGGCCGCCCGTTCCGGCGTCCTCCGCCGACCAGCAGACGCGGTTGGTTTCCCGGTGGACGACCTGGAGCAGGCGGTACCGTCCGGCGACCAACTCGTGTGTGGAGACGTGCGCCCTGCCCATGGCCATCCCTCGTTCGCACCGCCGGCTCTCAGCTTGCCCAGAGGTACGGGCAAAGGGCCGGGGTGCGTTCAAGGGACGCCGAACCGGGGAGGTTTTCTGACCCTTCTTCAAAAACGGCGAGGGCGCAGGGCCCGGCGTCAGCGCGTCCCGAAGCGCTCCACCCAGGCCGCCATGTCGGCGGTCGTGGCGTTTCCGCCGCACACCACCAGTCCGACCCGGGCACCGTCACCCACGCGCTCCAGCACGCGCCGGGCCGCGGGCAGCAGACACCCGGCGGCCGGCTCGGTCCACACCTTCGCGTGCTCGGCGAGCGCGAGCGAACCCTCGACCGCCTCCCGGTCCGACACCACCAGCACCTCGGTGACCAGCGACGCCACATGGTCGTACGTCAACTGCGAGACGGACGGGGCACTGAGCGTGGTGACGATCGACGACAGCGCGACCGGCAGCGGCCCGCCCGCCGCCAGCGCCCGGGACATGGCCTCGGCGCCCTCGGTCTCCACACCCCAGATCCGCACGCCCGGCCGCAGCGCCCGAAGCGCCGCCGCCACGCCCGCGATCAGCCCGCCGCCCCCGATGCTCACGAGGACGTCGGTCAGCTCCCCGGCGTCCTCGGCGAACTCCAGCCCGACGGTGCCCTGGCCCGCGATCACCAGGGGGTCGTCGAAGGGGTGCACCAGGGTCAGCCCCTCCTCCTGCAGCCGGGTGACCAGCGCGAAGGCGCTGTCCATGCCGTCGGTCAGCCGCACCAGGGCGCCCGCCTCCTCGGCGATCTCCACGGAGCGGGCCGGTGCCGTGCGCGGCATGACCACCGTGGCCTTCACGTCGAGGGCGGCGGCCATGACCGCCACGGCGATCCCGTGGTTGCCGCCGCTGACCGCGACGACACCGGCGGCCCGCTCGGCCTCGGTCAGCGACAGCAGCTTCGCCGTCGCGCCGCGGGCCTTGAACGAGCCGGTGCGCTGGAGCAGCTCCAGCTTCGCGGTGACCGGGACGCCGAGCAGCGCGGACAGCCCGGGGCTGGGCACGGTCGGGGTGCGTACGACGTGTCCGGCGATCCGCTCGGCCGCGGCTTCGATCTCCGAGATCCCGATCAAGGCAGTCTTCCCTTCCGACGCGCGGGCGGTGATCCGCGTCCCCTCGCACCCTTTCGCGCGACGCGCCCGAGGTCAACACGGTTCCCGACCGGGTCGGCTCAGTGCTGCTGAGGTTTCTGAGGCGTCGCCTCACTCGGCCGTACGACGGCGAAGCCCTCGCCCTGGAGCATCAGCTGGACGGCCTCCCCGGAGCCGCCGCGCAGCATCGAGCCGATGGACTGCGAGCGGTGCAGGGAGGTCCCGAGCCCCGCGGACCAGCCGACGATCGCGTCCGTGTCGACGTAGACCGGGTACTGGGAGGAGACCGGGATGACCAGCGGGCTGCCCTCGCACACCAGCCCCAGCCGGCCGTGGCCCGTGAAGACGCTGTTGAACAGCCCGCCGCCCGCGATGCCCGAGCCCTTGACGGTGGATATGCGGTACGACAACGACGAGTCGAAGCACAGGACGTTGCGGCCGTTGACCGTGAACTCGTCGCCGGGCTCGATCTCCACGACGAAGCAGTTCTGCGCCTCGTGCGCGAACCAGGCCTCGCCCTGACCGCGCACTGCCATCAGCGGCAGGCCCTCGCCGGTGACGGCGCGTTTGAGCATGCCGCCCACGCCCTGGCCCTTGCGTTCGAACTGGAGGCTGCCGCGGTAGGCGATCATCGCGCCCTGACGGGCCAGCATGTCGCCGTTCACCGTGTACCGGATGCACTTGGAGTTCTCGACGGTCATGCCCGGCGCCGTGGCGGGCTGCACCATGTGCTCGCTGGAAAAGAGGTCACCCTTCATAGGGGGCATCCTTCAGCCGCCGAAGAGCTGCGTCCAGTAGGTACCCGCCCGGCCGCCCCCGGCGAGACCGACCCCGATGTGGGTGAAGTCCGCCTTGAGGATGTTGGCGCGGTGCCCGGGGCTGTTCATCCAGCCCTCCACCACGTCGGCGGCGGAGCGCTGGCCGCAGGCGATGTTCTCGCCGACCGTGCGCTGCGTGGCGCCCGCGGCGGCGGCCCGGTCCCAGGGTTTGCCGCCGTCCGGGTCGGTGTGCGAGTAGAAGTCGCGGGCCACCATGTCGGCGCTGTGCGCCTGCGCGGCGCCGGTCAGCCGGGCGTCGACCGCCAGCGCGGGCAGACCGGCCCCGGACCGCTCCCGGTTGGTGAGGTCGACGACCTCGGACGTCGTGCGGGCCAGGCCGTCCGAGGTGAGGGGCACGGCCCACAGCGCGGTCCAGTACGTGTCGCCCGAGGGGCCGCCGGTGACGTGGGCCCACCCGGCGTGGGTGAACGCGGCGTGGTGCAGGGTGCGCCGGGTCCGCTCGGCGCGCAGGCAGTACGCGACGAACTCGGCGGGTGTACGCGGGCCGGAGACCAGGTGCTCGCCGACGGTGAGATACGCGTATCCGGCGGAGACGACCCGCTGGTGGACCGAGACGCCGTCCCGGGTCTCGACGCTCAGCGTGCCCGCGGCGGCCATGGCGCCGGCGTGCGCCCGGGCCGCGGAGACCAGGCGGGGGTCGGCGGAGACGGGACGTGAACCGGCGGCCGCGCGGGCGGAGTTGACCAGCCCCAGGAAACCGTCGGCATCCGGTACGTGTGGTGGGCTCGGGGTGTTCGGTGCGGCCGAGGTGGGTTCGGGTGCCGGTGCGTCGTCGACGACCTCCACGCCGAAGTCCCGGGCGAGACCGGCGAGTCCGTCGGCGTACCCCTGACCGAGGGCGCGCAGCTTCCAGCCCGCGCCGCGCCGGTAGAGCTCCGCGAGGAGCAGGACGGTCTCCTGACGGGGGCGCGGCGGCGTGAACCGGGCGAGCGCGCGACCGCCGGCGTCGGTGACGTGGAGCGTGGGGGAGGGGAGGGCGTCCAGGGAGGCCCCCGGGTCCGAGGGGCTGACCACCACCGTCACCCGGGTGGCACCGGGGCGCAGTCGCGACGGATCGACGGTCAGCGTGTCGCCCCGCAGCCGGGCGCCGGGCGCGTCCGGCTGGTTGTAGAAGACGAAGTCGTCGTCACCGCCCACCTTGCCGCCGTCGTCCGTGACGAGCGCCGAGACGTCGAAACCACCGGGCACCCGCACGCTCACCCGGCCGCCCGGCAGGGGGACGTTGCCCCCGGGGACCAACTCGCTCATCCTGCCGCCCTGTGTCGTGATCACGCTCCGGTGGGGGTGGTGCCGGTGCCGGGTCAACGTCCGCGGGACCACGGGGGTTCCCGACACCGGCACCCGGGAGGAAGTGCGCGGCCGGGTGCCGGTCACCCGGAGGCGGACGGCTCCGGAGCGACCAGGCCCTGCCGGTAGGCGATCGCCACCGCCTCCGTACGGCTCGCCGCGCCCAGCTTGCCGAGGATGTTGGAGACGTGGACGCTCGCCGTCTTGGCGCTGATGTACAGCTCCTCGCCGATCTGGCGGTTGCTGCGGCCGACGGCGAGGAGCCGCAGCACGTCCTGTTCGCGGGCGGTCAGTGCCGCCGCACGGTCCCCCGG
This sequence comes from Streptomyces sp. NPDC053750, assembly GCF_044544295.1. NCBI lineage: Bacteria > Bacillati > Actinomycetota > Actinomycetes > Kitasatosporales > Streptomycetaceae > Streptomyces > Streptomyces sp. NPDC053750. The sequence continues at coordinate 110,434 of NZ_JBITXB010000018.1, forward strand.
GGGCGCCGCGTCGGTGAGCCGCCCGCGGCGGACCAGGTCGTCGAGCCGATCGCGCAGCAGCGTGGCGCCGAGCCGGTCGGCCTCCCGCCGTACGGCGTCGGCCTCGGCGGTCGCCTCCTCGCGGCGGTCGGCCGCGAGCAGGGCCTCGGCCAGCCGCAGCCGGCAGCGTGCGCGCTCGTAGGCGTCGCCGTGCGCGAACCCGGCCACCGCCTTCTCCCAGGCCGCCACGTCCGGCCCGGACACGATCCGCGCCCACTCCGCCTCGGCGCGCGCCAGCCACGCCTGGCCCTCCGGGCCCTGCGGCCTGTCGCCGTCGCCGTGTCCGGCGGACGACCGGGCCTGTTCCAGCAGGTCGGCCGCGGTGTCCGCCCAGCGGCGGATCCCCGCCGCGTCCCCGCTCCCGCGCAGCTCCGTCACGGTGTCGGCGACCGACGACAGCGCGAGGGTGGCCAGCCGGACGGTGACGGCGGGCCGCGTGCCCGCGTCGTCGGTGAGCGTCTCGACGGTGGACCGCATCCACCGCACGGCGTCCTCCGCGTCCCCGCGCAGCGTCGCGGCGTCGGTCAGCACGACGCCCGCGACCATGGTGGCCATCCAGTCGAACGGCCCCTCCAGCAGGGCGCGGGCACGCTCGACGGCCCCGAAGTCGCCTCGCGCCAGTGCCACGTACAGCCCCGGGCCGACCGTGTGACCGCCCGCCGCGGGCGGCACACCGGCGTCGTCCGCGATCTCGCGCACGCACTCGTCCCACTGACCCAGCGTGTACTGCACCAACAGCCGCAGGTACCGCATCTCCCGCGGATACGCCGAGGACAGCAGTCCGGAGCGGCGGGCCCGGTCCAGTCCCTCGGCCGCCCAGTGCAGACACTCCTCCGGGTCACCGGCCTCGAAGCGGCCGATGGCGAGATTGAACAGGGCGCGCATCTCCACCTGTGCGTTGCCCGCCCGCCGCGCCAGCTCCCGCGCCTCCCGCAACCGGTCGCGACCCTCGGGGGTGCTGCGGTTGCCGCCCTCCAGAAAGGTGTGGGAGATCAACAGGTCGGCCCGGGCGTCCGGGACCTCCAGTTCCTCCGCGACGCGCAGCGCTCGGCGCACCACCCGCAGCGCGGTCTCGTTCTCCCCGACCTGACGGGCCGCCATCACATGCGTGGCCGCGGCCCACACCCACGTCGACGACGGAGGGTCGGCCGGGATCAGGTCGAGCGCCTCGCTGCTGTGGGCGAAGGCGGCCGACAGGTTGTCGACGTCGAGCAGGTTCCCGGCGAGCGTGTAGCGGACGCGGGCGGCGAGTTCCAGATCCGCGTCCTGACCGAGCCCGGCCAGCGCGGACCGGGTGAGGGAGACCGCGCGGTGCAGCTCCCCGGCGTGCGCGGCGGCGGCCGAGGCCCGCAGGGTGAGCGTCACGGCGTCGGGGCCGGCGGGCCGTGCGGAGGCGTCGACCGCCGACCACAGGTCGAGGGCCGCCTCGACGTGCCGCAGCTCCTCGGCGGGTGCCCCGACGCGCTGCGCGTGGTCGGCGGCCTCCAGGGAGGCGGCGAGCGCCTCCGGCAGGTCGTGGCTCTCGCGGTAGTGGTGGGCGCGCTCGGCCGCGCTGTCGGACCGGCGGTCGGGACCGGTGAGCAGCCGGGCGAACGCGCCGTGCAGCCGCGCCCGTTCACCGGGCAGCAGATCGGCGTAGACGGCCTCCCGCGCGAGGGCGTGCCGGAAGGAGTAGGCGTCGTCGTCGCCGGCGACGAGCAACTGCCGCCCCAGGGCCTCGCGCAGCGCCGACTCCAGCTCCTCCTCGGGCAGCCCGACGGCGTCCCGTAGCAGGTCGTGCCCCACACGGCGCCCGGCCACGGCGGCCGTGCGCAGCACCTGCTGGGCGGTGTCGGAGAGCTGCTCGAACCGGATGAGCAGGACGTCGGCCAGTCCGCTGGGCACGCCCCCGACGGGCGCGTCCGTGGCCGCGACCAGTTCCTCGGCGTAGAAGGCGTTGCCCTCGGCGCGCTCGACGATGCGGTGCACGGTGGCGTCCGGCAGCGGCCGGCCCCGCAGGGCACGCACCAGCCGGGCCACGTCGGCGTCCGGCAGGGGCCGCAGCTCCAGCCGCTCCACGGCGGGCAGGCGCACCAGCTCGGCCAGCAGCGGGCGCAGCGGATGGCGGCGGTGCAGGTCGTCCGCCCGGTACGAGGCGAACACGGTGAGCCGGTGACCGGGTGCCCCGCCCGTCGGCCGTTGCAGGACACCCCGGCTGAGCAGGAACCGCAGCAGGTCCCGGGAGGACTGGTCGGCCCAGTGCAGGTCCTCCAGGACCAGCAGCAACGGGGCTGCCCGGGCGAGCTCGGTCAGCAGGGCGGCCACGTCCTCGAACAGCCGCAGCCGCCCGCTCCCACCGCCCGTACGCGTGGGCGCGCTCCCGTCGTCCGCGCCGCCGCCGAGCAGCCGGCCGGCCACCGGATGCGCGGCCAGCACGGGTGCGAACCGCTCGTCGGCGGCGAGCACCCCGACGATCTCGGTGAACGGCAGATACGGCAGGCCCACGTCGCCCAGGTCGACGCAGTGCCCGGTGAGGACGGTCGTCCCGGCCGCGGCGGCCCGCCCGGCGACCTCGTCCAGCGTCCGGGTCTTGCCGACGCCGGCGTCCCCGGCGACGATCACCGCGCGTGCCTCACCGGCGCGGGCGCGCTCCAGCACGCCGGTGAGACGGGCGAGTTCATCGTCGCGTCCGACGAGCGGGCTGGTGGGTGAGGTCTGTGGCACGCCGCCCATCCTGGCACGCGGGCCCGACAGCCGGCCCCGGCCCGTCGGCCCACCCCGTCGGCCCACGCAGCGGCCTGACTGCGGGGGGTGGGAGAGACTGGTCCCATGGACGTGACCGCGACACAGGGAGGGACCGGCATGACGCGCCCGATCACGACAGGGGTGGACGGTTCGCAGGAGAGCCTGGCCGCACTGGCCTGGGCCGCCAGGGAGGCGGCCCGCCGCGGGACACCGCTGCACGTCGTGCACGCCTGGCGGTTCCAGGCACAGGACGCGGCGGGCACGGAGGGCCGGGACGCACAGGAGCAGTGGGTGCGCGCATCGGTCGCCGAGTCGGTCCGTACCGTCACCGAGCGGCACCCGGACCTCACGGTCTCCGCGGAGGTCCGCGAGGCCGACGACGCCGTCGCCGTGCTGCTCGCCGCCGCGGCCGACGCCGAGACGCTGGTGCTCGGCTCGCGCGGCCACGGCGCGGTCGTCGGCTTCCTGCTCGGCTCCGTCGGCCAGCAGGTGATCGCCGAGGCGACCCGACCCGTCGTCCTCGTACGGGCCGGGGACGAGGCCGCCGCCGAGGCCGCCGGCCGCGAGGTCGTCGTGGGCCAGCAGGGCGATCCGGAGGACAGCGCCGACGTGATCGGCTTCGCTTTCGAGGCGGCTGCCGCGCGGGGCGCCACCGTGCGGGCCGTGCGGGCCTGGACCCTGCCGCCGGTGTTCGCCTACAGCCCGGGCTCGATGCGTCTCGCCGACGAGGCGGGCGGCCTGGAGCCGTACGAGAAGAAGGCGCTCGGCGAGGCGCTCGCCCCGTGGCGCGAGCGGTTCCCCGACGTCCCGGTGATCGAGCACGTGGAGATGGGCAGCGCGGGTCAGGTGCTGCTGTCGGTGGCCGGCGGCGCCCAGCTGATGGTCGTCGGCCGCCGTGCCCGGCGTACGGCCGTCGGCGCCCGGATCGGCTCGGTGGCGCACGGTGTGCTGCACCACGCGGGCTGCCCGGTCGCGGTGATCCCGCACAGGTGACGCCCGCGCGGGCGAGGTGACTCAGTCCTCCGTGGGCTGCAGGGTCTCCCGGGCCCTGGGCAGGATGTTCGCGAGGTAGTCCGCGACGGCCGTGTCCAGGCCGATGTCGTGCTGGGCCCGCTCGGACAGGTACCAGCGGTGCTCCAGCAGCTCGTGGTAGATCTCGGCCGGGTCCATCGCGCCGCGCAGCTCGAGCGGCACGGCACGCACGGTGGGCCGGAAGACCTCGCGCACCCAGCGGTGGGCGAGGACCTCCGGCCGGGCACCGAGGGGGTCGCCCGGGGCGTAGTCGTCCTGGGTGGCCATCCAGCTCTCCAGGTCGTTCAGCAGCCGCCTGGCCTGGTTCTCCTCGGCGTCCAGGCCCGTCAGGCGCAGCAGCTGGCGCTGGTGGTGCCCGGCGTCGACGACCTTGGGCACGAAGGTGACGGTGTCGCCGTTGGAGGCGTGCTCGATCTGCATCTCGGCCACGTCGAAACCGAGGTCGTTGAGCCGCCGGATCCGGCGCTCGATGTAGTGGTACTTGCCCGCCGGGTAGACGGAGGTGCGGGTCAGCTCCTCCCACAGACTCCGGTAGCGGGCGCAGATCTCGGTTCCGAAGTCGATCGGGTCGACGGAGGGGTGCAGCGCCCCCGAGGCCTCCAGGTCGAGCAGCTCGCCGCTGATGTTCACGCGGGCGAGGTCGAGGTCGTAGTCGCGCTGTCCGTCGCTGAGCCGCGGGTGCAGCTCCCCGGTCTCGGCGTCCACCAGATACGCGGCGTAGGCGCCCGCGTCGCGCCGGAAGAGCGTGTTGGACAGCGAGCAGTCGCCCCAGGCGAACCCGGCCAGGTGCAGCCGGACCAGCAGCACCGCCAGGGCGTCCATCAGCCGGTGCATGGTCGCCGGACGCAGCGTCGTCTCGAACATCGACCGGTACGGCATGGAGCCGCCGAGGTGCCGGGTGATCAGCACCGGTTCCAGCGGCTCACCGGCGGTGTCGGTGCGGCCGGTGACCACGCCCAGCGCGTCCACCGCGGGTATGGCGAGCCGGTCCAGGTCGCGCAGCAGTTGGTACTCGCGCAGAGCGGGCCGTTCGGCCAGCTCCTTGACGGCGACCACCTCGTCCCCGGCCCTGGCGTAGCGGACGACGTGCCGGGAGATGCCGCGCGGCAGCGGCACGAGGTGTTTGTCGGGCCACTGCTCCAGCGGCAGCTGCCAGGGCAGTTCGAGCAGGAGGGCGGGATGCTCCGGATTGGTGGCACTGATCTGCAAGGCCATGCCCCGACTCTAGAACGCCCGTTCCCGGGCCAGTCGCGCGGCGTCCTTCATCGGGCCGCGGTGGAGGGGGCCGTGCCCCGGGAGCAGGAGGTCGCCGTCCAGTTCGGCGAGGATGCCGAGGGAGGCCACGGTGCGTGCCCGGTCGTGGTGGAACATGACGGGCAGCAGCTGTGGTCCCTCGATCCGGGAGATGGCGTGCCCGCTCACCAGCGCGTCGCCGGAGATCACCGCCCCGACGTCGGGGAGGTGGTAGACGCAGTGCCCGTCGGTGTGTCCGGGGGTGTGCACGGGCACGGGCCGGCCGGGCACGTCGAGGGCGCCGGCGGCCGGGAAGGGCGCCGGCGCGGTCACCGGGTGCTGCTGGGTGCCGCCGGAGCGCAGTACGTGCGCCGCCCAGGGCAGCACACCCGGCCGCCAGGCGTTGCGCAGCACCGTGCCGACCGACACCTGCTGGAGGAAGTCCCGCCGGGCATGGGGGACTTCGGCCTCGTGCAGGAGGACCGGCGTGCCGTGGGTGGCGCTCAGGTACTCGGCCGAGCCCAGGTGGTCGTTGTGGGCGTGGGTGATCAGCACGGCCACGACCGCCTCGGGTGCACTCCCCACCTCCGTCAGCGAGGCCAGGAGCCGTTCCCGGTCGCCGGGATAGCCGGTGTCGATCAGCGTGACGGCGTCCCCCTCCCTCAGGATCACCCAGTTGGTGTGGGAGCCGTGCACCAGGTAGGTGCCGTCCCCGACGTGCCGCACATCCGCTCGCATCATCGCCCCGCGCTCTGTTCGTCCCGGTTTGCCGGTACCAGGAAACCAGGTCAGACGGCCGGCGGAAGCGGTGAATCCGGCTCTGTCGGTCCCTGGGCGGCTCGGGAGCGTGCGGGTGTGCGCATCCCGAACAGGAATCGGGTAAGCGGCGTCCTGCGCACCCCGTATTCGTACCCGACGAGGACGACCGCCAGCGAGGCGGCCACGATCACCGCGTACTCGACCGCCATCGGCGCGGACCAGCCGACCACGCCGTACGCGAAGGCGACCACGACCGGCTGGTGGAGGACGTACAGGGGCAGCGCGGCGAGTGCCAGGTACCGCAGTACCGCCTCCCGGCGGCCCGTGCGGGGCCCGGTGCGCCCCGTCCGGTTCCGGGGCCGGTCCAGCAGGCCGAGGATCGAGACCACCCAGCACCAGCCGGCCGCCCCGAACACCGCCCGGGTGAACAGCGCGGACGGGGTCCACGCCGTGAACGGGTCGTCACCGGCGACGAAGCCGGGAGCGGTTCCGGCGAACAGCACCAGTCCGAGCAGACCCACCGGCAGCGCGGCGCGGCGCATCACCTCGCGGATCCGCCCGTCGTCGGCGAGGGCGAAACCGCACAGGAAGAACAGCAGGTAGGCCCAGCGGTTCCAGCCCGCGTAGTCCTCCTCCATGCCCAGCAGCGCGTTGACGGCGGCGAGCGGCAGCGCGGGGAGCAGGAGCAGGGCCGGGCGGCGGCGCAACGCGGGGGCCACGCGCTCGGCACCGGTCGTCAGCCGGGCCGCGACCGGGGCGAGCAGCAGGCAGAAGGCGAGCAGCAGGACGACGAACCACAGATGGCCGGTCTCGAAGTGGTCCCCCTCCAGGACGAAGGGGAAGTCGGCGAGGTCCGGGCGGACGGTCAGGAAGCGCGGCCAGAACCTCCCGTACGACTCGTCGTAGCCGGGATCGGCGGCGCGCAGGCGCAGCCACTGCGGGAGGGGGCACAGGACGACGGTCGCGAAGACCAGGGGGACGCCGAGGCGCAGCAGGCGTTCCCGCGCGAACCCGCCGGGCCCGCGGCGGCGGATCGAGTGCCGGGCGCCCAGACCGGCGACGAGGAACAGCATGGGCATGGCCCACACCACGCCGAACCCGGCGAGGACGGTGACGGCGTCCGTGGTCTGCGCGTTCTTGACGTAGAAGTCGTCGTCCGGTGAGAAGACGAGGGCGGCGTGGAAGAAGACGAGACCCACCACGACGAGGGCGCGCAGCGCGTCCAGCTCACCGCGCCGGCCGGCGTCCGCCCCACACCCCGCGTCCGCGCTCATCGGCCCTCCCGCCCGAGGTGCGCCCAGTGTGGGGCCAGCGAACCGGGGGAGGACAGACTTCCGGTACGGCGGGGGAACGGAGCCGGTGGTTCAGCGCACGCCGTGCGGGCGGAACTGGATGCTGATGCGCGGCCCGGCGGCGCGGGTGCTCTTGGGGACGCAGTGCTCCCAGGTGCGCTGGCAGGAACCGCCCATCACGATCAGGTCGCCGTGGCCCAGCGGGCGGCGCACCGTGTCGCCGCCACCGGCCGCCGGGCGCAGCAGCAGGTCGCGGGGTGCGCCGACCGAGAGGATGGCGACCATCGTGTCCTGGCGTGCGCCCCGCCCGATCCGGTCGCCGTGCCAGGCGACGCTGTCCCGGCCGTCGCGGTAGTGGCACAGCCCGGCCGTGGTGAACGGCTCGCCCAGTTCCCCGGCGTAGTACGCGGACAGCGCGTCGCGCGCCTCGTCCAGCAGCGGGTGCGGGAGCGGGTCGCCCGCGCCGTAGAACGCGAGCAGCCGGGGTACGTCGACCACCTGGTCGTACATGGCCCGCCGCTCGGCGCGCCACGGGACGTCGGCGGCCAGCCGCTCGAACAGCGTGTCGGCGCCGCTGAGCCACCCGGGGAGCAGGTCGATCCAGGCTCCGGAGCCGAGGTGGGTGCGACGCAGTCCGGCGAGCGAGCCGAGGCGGACCTCGTCGGTCTGGTCGAAGAGCGAGCCCTGGAGGTGCGTGGTCATGGGACCAGCGTACTCCTGATTCGAAAATGTGTTCTAGAAGCTCGGCGGGCGCGGATCGGCGTGTGCGAGGCCTTTGGATACGTCGGTGCATCCGATACATTCGCGTATCGAACGGAGGGCGGGTGCGACCATGACGGCGAAGGCGACGACCGGGCGCGTGACCAGGCGGCGCGCGCACACCCGCGCGAAGCTCCTGGACGCGGCGTTCGCGGTGTTCGCCGCCAAGGGGTTCGGCCGGGTGTCGATCGAGGAGGTCTGCGAGGCGGCCGGATACAGCCGGGGCGCCTTCTACTCGAACTTCGACAGCCTCGACGAGCTGTTCTTCGCCCTCTACCGCGACCGGGCCGAGCTGATCGCGGACCAGGTCTCCGGCGCCCTCGCGCTCGACGGGCCGGACCTCGACGTCCCCGCCGCCGTCGACCGCGTCACCGCGGCGCTGCTCCTGGACCGGGACTGGCTCCTCGTGAAGACCGACTTCCTGGTGCACGCCGCCCGCGACCCGGCCGTGGCGCGAACCCTCCTGGAACACCGGGCACGCCTCAGGCGCGCGATCGCCGACCGGCTGGCCCGAGCCCGCGGACACACCGCCCTGCCCGCCGTACTGGGCGACACCGAGGGCGCCGCACACGCCGTGGTCGCCGCGTACGACGGCGTCACCACCCAGCTGCTCCTCGACCGGGACGTCGAGCACGCCCGCGCCTGGCTGGGACAACTGCTCACCGCGCTGCTCACCGACGGCAGCACTCGTCCACGACCTCGTCAATGAGCTCGTCCATCACACGGAACAGGAAGGGACGGTCGCCATGGATGCCGACGTCATCGTGGTCGGAGCGGGCCTCGCGGGCCTGGTCGCGGCCCACGAACTGACCAGCCGGGGCAGGAGGGTCGCCCTCGTCGACCAGGAGAACGCGGCCAACCTCGGCGGCCAGGCCTTCTGGTCCTTCGGCGGCCTCTTCCTCGTCGACTCCCCGGAGCAGCGCCGCCTCGGCGTCAAGGACTCCTTCGACCTGGCCTGGAACGACTGGCAGGGCAGCGCCGCCTTCGACCGGACCGAGGACGAAGACTCCTGGGCGGTGCGCTGGGCCAGGGCGTACGTCGAGTGGGCGGCGGGGGAGAAGCGGTCCTGGCTGGCCGGACACGGCGTCACCTTCCTGCCCACCGTCGGCTGGGCCGAGCGCGGCGACCTCAGGGCCGGCGGGCACGGCAACTCCGTGCCCCGCTTCCACATCGCCTGGGGCACCGGCACGGGCGTCGTCGAGCCGTTCGTGCGCCATGCCCGGCAGGCCGCGCGGGACGGGCTGCTCACCTTCCACCACCGGCACCGCGTCGACCATCTGGTCGTCGAGGGCGGCACCGCGCGCGGCGTGCGCGGCACGGTCCTCGCCGAGGACCACTCGCCCCGCGGCGTCGCCTCCAGCCGCGAGGCGGTCGGCGCGTTCGAACTCACCGCCCAGGCCGTGATCGTCACCTCCGGCGGCATCGGCGCCGACCACGACCTCGTCCGCCGCCACTGGCCCGAGCGCCTCGGTACCCCGCCCGCTCGGATGGTCACCGGAGTCCCCGCCTACGTCGACGGGCGGATGCTCGGCATCAGCGCCGAGGCGGGCGCACGCCTGGTCAACCGCGACCGGATGTGGCACTACACCGAGGGCGTGCGCAACTGGGAGCCGATCTGGCCCGGCCACGGCATCCGCATCCTGCCCGGACCGTCCTCGATGTGGTTCGACGCCCTCGGCCGCCGCCTGCCCGAGCCCTGCCTCCCCGGCTACGACACCCTCGGCACCCTCCGTCATCTGCGCACGGCCGAGGGCTTGGCGGGACACGACCACTCCTGGTTCATCCTCACCCAGAAGATCGTCGAGAAGGAGTTCGCGCTCTCCGGCTCGGAACAGAACCCCGACATCACCGCCAAGGACCGCGCCGGATTCCTGCGCGAACGCGTCCTCGGCAAGGGCGCACCCGGCCCCGTGGACGCCTTCCTGCGCAACGGCGCCGACTTCGTGACCGCGCCGAACCTGGAGCAGCTGGTCGACCGGATGAACGGGCTCACCGAGAAGCCGCTCCTGGACACCGCCCTGATCCGGCGTCAGATAGAGGCCCGCGACCTCCAGATGGCCAACCCCTACGCCAAGGACGCCCAGGTCCAGGGCATCCGCAACGCCCGCCGCTACATCGGCGACCGCCTCGGCCGGGTCGCGACCCCGCACCGCATCCTCGACCCGGCGGCCGGCCCGCTGATCGGCGTCAAGCTGCACATCCTCACCCGCAAGACCCTCGGCGGCATCCAGACCGACCTCGACTCCCGCGCCCTGGGCGCCGACGGCACGCCGGTCGACGGCCTCTACGCGGCGGGCGAGGTGGCCGGCTTCGGCGGCGGCGGGGTGCACGGCTACAACGCGCTGGAGGGCACCTTCCTCGGCGGCTGCCTCTTCTCCGGCCGGGCCGCCGGCCGGGCCGCGGCACGGCAGACCGCCTGAGGCCGCGCCGCCGACCGCCTCCTCACTCCTCGTCGAGGAGGCGGCGCAGCACGGAGGCGTGGCCCCGGTCGGGGGACTTGGACGCGGTCACCAGCGTCACCGGGCCCTTGCGTGCCAGCTCCCGGACGTGGTCGAGGAGCTTCGCCGGCTCCGGGGCGGCCAGCTCGGCCTGGTACCGCGCGGCGAACTCCTCGTACGAGCCCTCGCCCGCGTGGTACCACTGGCGCAACTCGGCCGACGGGGTCAGCTCCTTGGGCCACTCGTCCACGTGCGCCGCGTCCTTCGCCACCCCCCGCGGCCACAGCCGGTCCACGAGGACCCGCACGCCGTCGTCCGGCTCGGGCGGGTCGTAGATGCGGCGCACACGGACGCTCATGTCCGGTCCTTCCCACGGGGGACTGCGGTGCTGCGAGCCTACGTCGGCACCGGTGGGGCGGCGGCGGGGCGTGAGCCGTTCGGGTCGGGGCACCCACCCGCCGGCCACGCCCGTCCTCCGCACGGCACGGGCGTCAGCCGGACCGCCTGCGCGTGGCCTCGCGGCGCTTGAGTGCTCGGCGTTCCGTCTCGCCGGTGCCGCCCCAGACGCCGATGGACTGCCCCGTGTCGAGCGCCCATCGCAGACACTGCTCCTGGACCGGGCAGCGCCGGCAGACCGCCTTCGCCTGCTCGGTCTGCAACGCGGCCGGGCCGGTGGTGCCGATCGGGAAGAACAGATCGGGGTCCTCCGTGCGGCATGCGGCGTGCTCTCGCCAGTTGTCCATCAAAGTCACCTGCGATCGGTAGCGTTCGCGGTCTCGGGAATGCCTTGCTCTGTTTCGGGTGACCTGTCGACAGGGGGTGAAACCGGCGCCGTGCCTTGGGGCTTGGCGTGTTCCTACCGCCGCAGGGCCCCCGCCGCGGCCGTCACCACCGCGTCGGCCACCGTCGCCAGCGCCGGGGAGTCGAGCTTCCACTGCTGCCAGTACAGCGGTAGGTCCACCGCCAGCTCCGGGGCGAAGGCGACGAGTCGGCCGGAGCGCAGCAGCGGCTCCGCCTGCGGTTCGGGCACCATGCCCCAGCCGAGGCCCGCGGCGACGGCCTCGACGAAGCCCTCCGAGGTCGGCACGTAGTGCCGCGCGGCACTCGCTCCGCCCCGCCCGAGCCGGCGCACGAAGCCGTCCTGGAAGTCGTCCTGCCGGTCGAAGACCATCACCGGCGCCTCGACGAGCACCTCGCGCAGCGGACCGTCCAGATGCCGCGCGGCGAAACCGGGTTCGGCGCACGGGACGTACCGCATGTGTCCCAGGGCCCGGACGGTGCAGCCCGGCACGGGGTCGGGCGACGAGGTGACCGCGGCCATCACCACGCCCTCCCGCAGCAGGGCCGCCGTGTGGGCCTCGTCCTCGCGGCGCAGCTCGAAACAGAGTTGCGGTTCCCGGGGGACACGCGTGAGGGCGTCGAGGAACCAGGTAGCGAGCGAGTCGGCGTTGACGGCGATCGAGACCCGGGTCGGCTCCCCGGCCGCCCCGCTCAGCCCCAGTTCGGCGTACGCGTCCCGTTCCAGCCGGGCCACCTGGCGGGCGAGGCGCACCAGCACCGCGCCGGACTCCGTCGGTCGCACCGGCTTGGTGCGCAGCAGCAGTACGCGGCCGGTGCGCTGCTCCAGCGCCTTCACCCGCTGGCTCACCGCGGACGGCGTCACGTGCAGCGCGGCGGCGGCCGCGTCGAACGTGCCCTCGTCCACCACGGCCAGCAGGGTGCGTACCTGGTCGAGTGGAAGATCCGCGAACGCCGCCATGGCAATCCCTGTCACCATCCTGTCATCACGAGTGCTAAGGATACGTAAGAATCTTTAGCTGTACGTCCTGTGATCGGCCGCTTAGCGTCAAGGGCATGACCAACGCCCTCAGCGCCGCGGCCGCCGGCTTCGGCACCGGCCTCTCGCTCATCGTCGCCATCGGCGCCCAGAACGCCTTCGTCCTGCGTCAGGGGATCCGCCGCGAAGCGGTCCTCGCCGTCGTCGGGATCTGCGCCCTGTCCGACGCCCTGCTCATCAGCCTCGGCGTCGGCGGGGTCGGCGCGGTGGTGGTGGCCTGGCCGGGTGCGCTGACCGCGATCGGCTGGATCGGCGGCGCCTTCCTGCTCTGCTACGGCGCCCTGGCCGCCCGGCGCGTGTTCCGGCCGGCCGGCGCGCTGCGGGCGGACGGCGACGCCGCGACCTCGCGCCGGCGGGCGGTCCTCACCTGCCTGGCGCTGACCTGGCTCAACCCGCACGTCTATCTCGACACCGTGTTCCTGCTGGGTTCGGTCGCCGCCGACCGGGGCTCGCTGCGCTGGACGTTCGGCCTGGGGGCCGCGGTCGCGAGCCTGTGCTGGTTCGCCGCGCTCGGCTTCGGCGCCCGCCACCTCGGCCGTTTCCTCGCCCGGCCCGTGGCCTGGCGGGTGCTCGACGGGCTGGTCGCCGCCACCATGATCGTCCTCGGGGTCACCCTCGTCGCCGGGGCCTGAGGAGACGCTCGAACGCGGCTGCGACACTGTTCCCCGCAACCGAAAGATGTAACGAGCACGTAGGAAGCGCGTGGACACCAGCGAGAGCAGCGGCGAGCGCAGCAGCGACGGCAGCACAGCGAGCGGCAGTGAAACCGGGTCGAAGGACCCCGTCGCCGACGGGGCCCCGCGGCGCGGCCTGCGCCGTTGGGCCATGGACACCCGCCCCCTGCGCCGCCCGGCCTACCGCAGGCTGTGGTCCTCGACCATCGTCACGGCCGTCGGCAGCCAGCTCACCGCGGTCGCCGTGCCCAAGCAGATCTACGACATCACCGGCTCCTCGGCCTGGGTGGGGGCCGCGAGCCTCGCGGGTCTGCTGCCGCTGATCGTGTTCGCGCTCTGGGGCGGCGCGGTCGCCGACACCATGGACCGCCGCAAGCTGCTGCTGATCACCAACGTCGGCATCGCGGTGACCTCGCTGCTCTTCTGGCTCCAGGCGGTCACCGGCCTCGAGTCGGTGGCCGCCCTGATGTTCCTGCTCGCCCTGCAGCAGGCCTTCTGGGGCCTGAACGCGCCGGCCCGCAACGCCTCCATCGCCCGCCTGGTCCCCGAGGAGGAACTCCCCGCCGCGAACGCGCTCGGCTCGACCGTCATGCAGACCGGGCAGGTCGTCGGCCCGCTGCTCGCCGGGGCCCTGATTCCCGTCGTCGGCCTGCCCGAGCTGTACCTGATCGACGCCCTGGCCCTGTGCGTCACCGTGTGGGCGGTGTACAGGCTGCCCGCCCTGCCGCCCCTCGCGGGCACCGCGGCCCGGCGCGCGGGCGTGCGCGAGGTCGTGGCCGGCTTCCGGTACATCGCCGGGCACAAGGTGCTGCTGCTGTCCTTCCTGGCCGACATCGTCGCCATGGTCCTGGGCATGCCGCGCGCTGTTCCCGCAACTCGCGGCCGAGACGTACGCCCCCTACGGCGAAGGACTCGCCCTCGGCCTGCTGTTCGCGGCGATCCCGGTCGGCGCGGTGGCCGGCGGGCTGTTCTCCGGCACCTTCTCCCGGGCGCGCCGCCACGGCTGGATGGTGATCGGCGCGGTCGTCGTCTGGGGCGCCGCCGTCACCGGCTTCGGACTGAGCGACAGCCTGTGGCTCGCGGTGGCGTTCCTGGCGGTGGCGGGCGTCGCCGACATGGTCTCCATGGTGTTCCGCGGGGCGATCCTCCTCTCCGCCGCGACCGACGAGATGCGCGGGCGCATGCAGGGCGTCTTCACCGTCGTCGTGGCGGGCGGCCCGCGCCTGGCCGACGTGCTGCACGGCGGCGCGGGCTCCGCCTTCGGCGCGCGGGAGGCGGTGGCCGGCGGCGGGCTGCTCGTCGTGGTGGTCATGCTGGCCCTGGCGGCGGCGACGCCGGCGCTGCGCCGCTACCGGGTCTGACGGCGCCGACGGCGCCTCACAGCGCGCCGCGCCCGTGCAGCGCGTAGTGCTCCATGAGCCGGCCCCTGGTGGTCTCCAGCCGGTGCGCGAGGATCTCGGCGACCGTCCGCACCAGGACGATGCCCAGCTGCGGGTCCTCCTCGCACAGGGTGAGCACCGAGGTGGCGTCGAACTCGTAGGCGCGCACCGGACTGAAGGCCTCGGCGCCGAAGTCCCACTCGTAGGGCGGGAACAGCCAGGACCAGCCGAGCAGGTCGCCCACGCCCAGGCTGGCGACCGTGACCCGCTGCAGGGACGTCACCTGCTGGGTCAGGGAGACGGCGCCGGAGCGGATGACCCAGAAGCGGTCGGCCCGGCCGCCCGCCTCGAAGATGCGGGCGTCCTCCGCGAAGGAGACCTCCCGGGCGAGTGCCGTCAGGCGTTCGCGCTGCGGCGGGGGGAGGGCGGTCAGCAGTTTGATCGCTTTGGTCATGGCACGGGGCTCCTCACCGGTGCGGCGGTTCCGGGGCTTTCCCTATGCCCATTTCAGTCGCTGTCGGCACCCTGAGCACCTCGGCGGACCGCAGTTCCTGTACGGATCGCGTGCCGGATCCGGGGGCGGCGGTACGCGGGCGTGAAAAAGCCCTGGCTGGACGGGGGAAGCCAGCCAGGGCCGTGAGCGGTGACGTACGAAGGACGCTCGGTCGACTCCGTCGCCACGTATGAATGAACGCTAAACCATCTTTGGGGGTTCCGTGAAACCGGGGGCGGGGTACGTGATCCGATTCACGTGGCGACGACCCTGACCGTCGCCAGTTCGGGATCGCTCGGGTCCGGGAGGTACATGCCGGCCTCCAGGCCGCTGCGCAGATACCGCAGGACGGGCCCGGTCAGCCGCTCACCGGGCAGGACGGCCGGGATGCCCGGCGGATACGGCGTGATCATCTCCGCCGCGACGCGCCCGGCGGCCCGGTCGAGCGGCACGTCCTCGGTGGGCCCGAAGAACGCGTCACGCGGCAGTGCCACCTGCGGCATCCGCAGGTCGGACGGCGAGGGCACCGCCACGCGCGGGGCGGTGCCGAGGCCCGGCGCGGCGCGCGCGAGGTCCTTGAGCGCGGCGAGGAGCTCGCCGGTGGTCTCCCGGTCGTCGCCGTGGGTGATCTGCGCGCCGATGCGGCGGTGGTCGGTCAGGTGCGCGACCAGACTCCGCTGCTCGCGCAGCCAGTCGGCCGCCTGGAAGCCCGACACGCCGAGCCCGGCGAGGTCGATGACGACGGGCAGCGGATCGAAGCCGTGGGCCAGCCCCGGGCCGCAGAAGTCGTCCCGGTCGTTGACGTGCATCCCGTCGATCTGCTCGACGGCGGCGCGGACGTCGGCCGCGAGCTCCAGCGCGCCGCCCATGAGCGCGTGGCCGTGCAACGCCATCTGACGGCGCCAGCCGTCCAGCCCGGCGAAGATCAGCGACGAGGGGCTGGTGGTGCCCAGCAGGTCCGCCCGCATCCCGAGCAGCTTCGGGGGGACCAGGTCACCGCGCAGATGGAACACCGAGCCCTGCTCCAGACCACTGCCCATCTTGTGGATGCTGGTCACGCAGATGTCGGCGCCCGCGTCCATCGCCCAGGACGGCAGCTCGGGGTGGAAGGGCAGGTGCGCGCCCCAGGCCTCGTCGACGATCAACGGCGCCGAGCGCCGGTGGCAGACCTCGGCGACGGCCCGCAGGTCGGCGCTCGCGCCGTACGGCGTCGGGCTGGTGACCAGGGCGCCCCTGGCGTCGGGATGGGCGGCGAACGCCTTCTCGAACTCCTCGGCGGACGGCGGATGGGCCAGATGCCGCTCGGCGTCCCAGCACGGCTCGACCCAGACCGGCTCGATGCCGGACAGGATCAGTCCGGAGACGACGGACTTGTGGGCGTCGCGGCCGACCAACAGCTTCTCGTGCGGCCCCGCGACCGCCAGCATCGCCGCCTTCACCGACAGGGAGCTCCCGCACGTCGAGAAGAACGTGTGATCGGCGTGCACGGCGTCGGCCATCAGCTCCTGGGCCCGCTGCAGCACCCGCCCCCGGGTGAGCCGGTCGTCGAGCCCGCCCGTCGCCAGCACGTCACCGTAGAAGACGGCGTCGCCCAGCACCTCACGCACCGCCGGGTCGGCACCCCGTGCCTGTTTGTGCCCCGGCGGCGTGAACGACAGCCGTCCCTCACGGCGGTATTCGACAAGTGCTTCCAGAACCGGTGCTCGGGTGTGGTCGGCGCTCATGCCGACCCGGTTCCCCGACGCGACCGCGTCATTCCGTTCGCCGGCCGGGGGTGAGCACCTCGTCCAGCACCCGCAGGACGGCCTCGTAGGCCATCGTTCGCACGGCGGCCGCCCGGGAGCCCTCCGGGTCGGTCGGCCGCAGTTCCTCTTCCCGCGCCCGCCAGGTCCGCTCCTGTTCCACCGCGCAGGCCCTCGCGCGGTGCATGCGGCGCAGCAGTTCGTCCGAGTCCACAACATCCGTCATGTACTCCGCGTACCCCGGCCCGGCGCCCGGATGGCCGTCGGGCCGGACGAAGGGCCGGAGGTTTGGGCGCACCGGGAGAGGTGAGCCGGAAGTGGTCCGGCCCATCTCACCGACGAGGGAGCTGACGGATGCGCGACAGGCACACGAGCCAACCCGTCGCCGAGCAGTGCGGCGCGGACCGGGGCCGGCGGCACCGGCCGTGCAGGCCCGCCGAGGCACGCAGAACCGTCGAACGCGTCGTCGCCGCGTGCTGCGGCGCCGACGGGCACGCCTCGTGCGACGCGGGCGCCCTGTCGGACGCCGTGCTCGTCGCCTCGGAACTGACCACCAACGCGATCCTGCACGGCGGCGGCATCACCGACTTCCAGGTCGACGTCGTCGGCCCGGGGGTGCGTCTGTCGGTGTGCGACCGCAGCCGCGAACTTCCGGTGGCCGTGCCGCGGACCGACGCCGAGGGCCGCCGTCGCGTCGGCGGCCGGGGCTGGCCGATCGTCTGCCGGCTGGCGTGTGACGTATGCGTGGCAGATCTTCCGTCGGGAGGCAAGCGCATCACCGTGGTCGTTCCGCTGTTCTGAGTACTTTTCGAGAAGCGGAGTTTGTCCCCCCGGGGCGGGGGCAGTCGCAAGTTCGTGCTTCGGACCGGAGGCGCAGCAGCGGGAGCGGTATGACTGCTCCGGCGCTCCGGGCGACCCGGACAGCGCCGTTCCCGCGGAATGTCCCCTGAGACCCCGTTCAGGAGCGAATCCGCATGCTCATCGAAACACCCACCGTCCGTTCCGGCCGTCCCGGTACCCCCGAGTCCACCGATGCCACCGCCGCTCCCGTCCGTCGTCGGCACGACGACGCCCCCGACACCATGGCGCTGTTCGGCCGGCTGGCCGGCCTCGAGGACGGACCGGAACGCGACGCCGTCCGCGACGAACTCGTCACGGCCTGGCTGCCCATGGCCCACCGCATCGCCGGGAGGTTCCGGGACCGCGGCGAGTCCATCGAGGACCTGCGGCAGGTCGCGGCGCTCGGCCTGGTGAAGGCCATCGACCGCTTCGACCCGGAGCGGGGAGCCTTCGAGAGCTACGCCGTGCCCACCATCACCGGCGAGGTCAAGCGTCACTTCCGAGACCGGATGTGGGCCCTGCGGGTGCCCCGCCGGGTCCAGGAACTGCGCAACAAGGTGCGCGTCGCGCGGCGCGAGCTCACCCAGAGCCCGGGCAGCCCCGAACCCTCCGTGGCCGCACTCGCCGCCCACACCGGGCTGACCGAGGACGAGGTCAGCGCCGGGATGGAGGCACTGGAGAGCTTCAGCACCCTGTCGCTGGACGCCGAACTGTCGGCCGGCGACGACGGCTACAGCCTCGCCGACACCCTCGGCTCGCTCGACTCGTCGTACGACACCGTGATCGACCGCGAGTCCGCCAAGGAGGGCCTGCGCAGGCTGCCCGAACGCGAGCGCGCCATTCTCTACATGCGCTTCTTCGAGGACATGACGCAGAGCCGTATCGCCGACCACCTGGGCATCTCGCAGATGCACGTCTCGCGGCTCATCAGCCGCAGCTGCGCCCGGGTGCGCGACGAGGCGATGGGACAGCGGACGGGCCACCGGCGCACCGGCCGGCCGGTGCGCACCTGACGGACGGCCCGGGCGGCGACGCCACAGGGCGGGTCAGGGAGGGAAACCCAGGGAGGGGAGATCCAGATGGACGCACGTGTCATGGCCCGCACCGGCCGCAGCCGGGCCCGGCGGGCGGCGAACGGATCCGCCGCCGAGGGGGCGGCCCGGGCGGGCCTCACCGCTCGAGGCGTGATCTACCTGCTGGTCGGCGTCCTGGCCCTGCAGATCGCCTTCGGGACCGGAAACCGGCAGGCGGACCGGGGCGGCGCCCTGGCCGAGCTGGCGGACAAGCCGTTCGGGGCCGTACTGCTGTGGGCGCTCGGTCTCGGGCTCGTCGGCATGGCCCTGTGGCGGCTGTCCGAGGCGCTGTTCGGCGCCACGGGCAAGGACGGGCACACGGCGAAGAAGCGACTGCCGGCCGCGGCCCGCTGTGTCTTCTACGCGTTCGTCGCCTACTCCGTCCTGGCCTTCGCGACCGGCTCCGGAAGCAACGGCTCCAGTGACCGGCAGTCCCGGGACGTCACGGCACGGGTGATGGAGATGCCCGCCGGGCGGTGGATCGTGGGGATCGCCGGCGCCGGGATCGTCGTCGCCGGAGTGGTGATCGGCGTCCAGGCGCTGCGCCGCAGCTACCGCAGGAAGCTGAAGCTCGGCGCGCTCGACGCCCGGGCCCGGCGGCTGCTCGACGTCACCGGTGTCGGCGGCGGTGCCGCGCGCGGGATCGTGTTCGCGGCGGCGGGCGCCTTCGCGGTGCGGGCGGCGGTCGACTACCGGCCCGACCGGGCCAAGGGGCTCGACGACACCCTCCGCTCCTTCGCCGACACCCCCCTCGGCCCCTGGCTGCTGGTCTGCGTCGCCGCGGGGCTCGTGCTCTTCGGCGTGTTCTCCTTCGCCCTCGCACGATGGCGCAGGGTCTGAGCCGCGCGGCACGGGGAACACGGGGCGCATGAACGAACACGAGATTCCTCCGCCGGACGGACGTCCCGTGGACGTCTACCTCGACCTCCTGCGCATCCGCATGGAGACCGACGACTACCAGCTGCTGCTCAGCGTGGTGGAACCCGTCCTCCAGGCCATCGACGAGCACCAGATGCCCACCATCGACTTCTCCCTGGACGGCGACAACGCCGAGGCCCTGCCCCAGGAGATCCGGGACGAGGCCGCGCTGGTCATCGCCACCGCGGTCACCGGCCGGCTGGACAACGAGGTCGTCGAGATCAGCACCGACGAGACCGGCCCCGTCCGGGTCGTCACCGATGCCGCCACCGCCTCCGACCCCGAACGGCTCGGCGAGATCGCCGACTACCTCAAGGAACGCCACCGGCAGAACGAGGAACTGCGCGGCATCGCCGAGGCCAGCGGTCTGCCCAGCGACTTCTGACCGTCACCGCTGAGGCGTCCTGACGGGCACGTCCAGCGGCCGGGCCAGACCCACCACCGCCTCGTCCAGCCGCTCCAGGTGCCGCAGTACCCGGCCCGTGATACGGCCGTACCGCGGCACCCCGGCGGCGTCCGGCTGCAACAGCGAGGCGATGCTCGGGCCGGTCTCCACCTCGGTCTGCGCGTCCTTGTCGGCGACGCGCGCGGCGATCGCCTCGATGTTGCGCACCGTGCGCCGCACCGCCCCGCGCAGCCGGGGGTCGGCCGCGATCGAGGGGTGCGTGGGCAGCAGCTCCGCCGTCGCGGCCAGCGACCGCGCGTGGTAGGCGCAGGTCTCCAGCAGCGCGACCACGTACTGGGCCGTGTCGCGCCGGGCCCGCAACGGCGTGATCGGATGCGTGAGCGGCTGGGTGGCGGCACGCAGGTCGCCCAGCGCCTGGTCCAGCTCCCGCGCCGTGTCCAGCAGGTCGGCGGCGGGCCCGCCGCTGAGCTGGTCGACGGCGCCCTCGGTGACGTCCGTGAGCCGCTCCAGCACCGTGCCGAGCAGTTCGTTCGTCCGCCGGTCGGTGCGTATCGGCAGTACCAGTGCCGCCGCGACGATTCCGCAGGCGGCGCCGAGTGCCGTCTCCTCGATGCGCAGCAACAGCACCGACAGGCTGTAGGTGTGCAGCAGCGTGTACAGCAGCCCGAGCATCGCGGTGACGAAGAACGACATCAGCGTGTACGACAGCGGAGCCGTGTAGAACATCGCGAAGATGAGCACCAGCACCAGCCCGAACGCGGTCCAGGTGTGGTTCCCGACCAGGCCGGCCAGCACGATGCCGGCCACGGCCCCGAGCACGGTGCCCAGCAGACGGCGGTAGCCCTTGACCAGGATCTCGCCGGTGGACGTGGTGTTGATGAAGACGATCCAGCAGGTGAGGACCGCCCAGTACCAGCGCTGCGTGGACAGGAACTCCCCGCCGACGATGGCCAGCGAGGACCCCACGGCGACCTGCACCGCCGCCCGCGTGGTGGGCCGCCGCAGCCCGGTGGGCTCCGTCTCCGGCGTACTCTCCTCGCCCGCGTCGATGGCGGCGTCCTCGGCGTCCAGCTCCTCGCGAGAGCGGGTGGTCGCCGGCGTGTCGTCCGACTCGTCCTGCGGCCCGTCCAGGGCGATCCTGAGGCCCATGACCGCACGTGCGGTCTCACCGATGCCGCGGAACACGTCCTGCACGGCCGGTGTCGCCTCGGGCAGGTTCTCCTCGTCGCGGTAGCCCAGGAGCCGGTTGCGCAGATGGGACAGCGCGGTACCGCGGGCCTCGGCGGGCGGACGCAGCACCAGGGTGCGCAGCGCCCCGAGATCGCGGCGCAGGGTCTCCGTGGCCTCACCGGGCGCCGGTGAGCGTCCCACCGAGGGGGCCGGCGCGCCCGGCAGATGCAGGGTCAGGGTGTCGGCCCGCTCGGCGCTGCGCGCGGTCAGCAGCAGCAGGCCCAGCCGCTCCGCGGCGATCTCGGCGTCCGCGATGCGCCGCTGCACCAGCCGCGCCGTGGACTCGTCGGGCGTGCCGTCCTCCAGCCGGGACTGGATCATCAGCGCCGTCTCGTGCAGCCGCGCGGTGCCCTCGCGCAGGTGCTCCAGCGTCCTGTCGATCTCCTGCGGACCGGCGTCCAGCAGATCGATCTGGGCGGAGATCAGCTGGGCCAGCCGGGCCCGGAAGGCCTGCCGCAGCCGTTGCAGGACGCCCGCCGGCGTGGCCGGTACGACCCCGAAGCGCACCACCGCGCTGCACACGAACGCCACGGCGATGGCGCCCCACAGCCCCGGCAGCACCGACACCTTCGCGCCGACGAACAGGGACAGGAAGTAGACCTGGAAGCCGATCAGGCCGAGGGCGGTACCTCGGTCGCCGAACCGGCGGACGAAGACGGCGCAGAAGATCAGGACGACGAAGAAGACGTCACCGATGACGACCCGCGAGGTGAGCAGCGCGCTGAGCGACACCGACGCCAGCGCGACGGGCAGGCCCAGCGCCAGCGTGACGGCCTGCGGGCCGCGCTCCTTCTCCCGGATGGCGAAGGTGGCCACCATCGCCGTCATGGCACCCGCCACCAGATGGGTGACGTCCGCTCCGGCCACGGCGAGTACCGCCAGCGTCAGGGCGATGGCGCCCACCGTCCGCAGGCCCGCCGTCAGCCGCAGCAGCCCGGGATCGGACGCGGCGACGCGGTCCCGCAGTCGTGTCCGCACCGCGCGCCCCGCTGCCTTCACGCCGCCGTACACTCCCGATTCACAGCCGATTCCCGGCCGGTTCGCGCCGAGATCCACTTGTCAGCATGTCATGCCGCGCACCGGCCCCCGACGTGGGGTCACTGCGCCGCCCGGCCCGCCCCCTCGACCTGCTCGCGCACCTGCTCCGGCGTCAGGTACGCGTCGGTGTACTCGAAGTCCCGCAGCTTGGCCGGCTTGCGCGCCTGGAAACCGGTGCGCACGAAATCGTCCCCGGCGACCGCGTTGAGCGCCCAGTTGGTCGCCACCCGGGCCTTGGCCACGCCCGTGCGCAGCGCCGACCAGTGGTAGCCGCGCGCCACCGCCTGGGCGGGCAGGCCCTTCAGCTCGACGCCCAGCGGCTTGGAGACCGCGTCGGTGCCACCGAGGTCGACGACCAGACCCAGGTCCTTGTGCACGTACGGCCGCATCGGCTGGTTGCGCAGGGTGGCGATGAGGTTCTCGGCGACGTGCCGGCCCTGCCGCATCGCGTGCTGGGCGGTGGGCGGGCAGACGGCGCCCGCCTGGCCCTTGGCGAGGTCGGGGACGGCGGCGGAGTCGCCGAGCGCGAACACGCCGTCGTGGTTCGGCAGACACATCTCGGCGGTGACCGCGAGCCGCCCCTTGACCGTCTCCGCGCCCAGCGTGGCGATGAGCGGGCTCGCGACCACCCCGGCCGTCCAGATCAGCGTACGGGTGGGCACCACCCGGCCGTTGGTGAAGGTGACCTCCTCGGGGCCGGCCTTGTCGATGGACACGCCCAGGGAGATCTCGATGCCGCGCCGCGTCAGGACCTCCTGCGCGTCACGGCCGAGCTTCTCGCCCAGCTCGGGCATCAGCTTCGGGGCGATGTCGATCAGATGCCACTTGATCAGGCTCGGGTCGAGCCGGTTGTAGCGCTTGACGGCCGCATGCGTCAGCCGCTGCAGACAGGCGGCCGTCTCGGTGCCCGCGTAACCGCCGCCGACCACCACGAACTGCAGCCGGGAGGCGCGCTCCACCGGGTCCTGGCTCGCGTCGGCCAGGTCCAGCTGTGAGATGACGTGGTCACGGATGTACGCGGCCTCCGCCAGCGTCTTCATGCCGAACGCGTGGTCGGTGAGCCCCGGGATGTCGAAGGTGCGGGTGATGCTTCCGGGGGCCAGCACGATGTAGTCGTACGGCTCGTTGACGATCTGGTCGGTGATGGTGCGCACCACGCAGACCTTGGCCTTGAGATCGACCCCGATCGCGCCGCCGGGGATGATCCGGGTCCGGTACTTGCTGCTGCGGCGCAGGGACAGCGCGATCGACTGGGGCGTCAGCACCCCGGAGGCGACCTGGGGCAGCAGCGGCAGATAGAGCTGGTAGGAGAACGGTGTCACCAGGGTGACGTCGGCTTCGGCGGGGGAGAGCTTCCGCTCCAGACGGCGGACGCACTCCACGCCGGCGAAACCTGCGCCGACCACCAGGATCCTGGGTCGTGTCACGGTGTTCATCCCTTTCTGCGGCTCCGGGCGGTCTGCCGCGAACGCCCTTCGCCTGCCCGTGGATCGCCGCTTCGCACCTCGACGATCCCACCGCGCCCACGGCGATCCGGCGAGCCGGACGCGGCAGGCAGGCGACACGTGCTGATCACCACCATGCCCCGTCCGGGCCCGGAGCGCACCGGGCGGGAGGGAACAACCCGAACCTCCCGCGGGCGTGTGGCGGGTCAGGCGCGCCCGGGACCGCGCAGGTGGCACAGCAGCAGGCACACGTCGTCGTCGCGCTCGGAGTCGCTGAGCAGGGGATGCAGAATCCCGTCCGCCGCCCCCTCCAGGTCCGCCTCCAGCCGTGCCGGGCCGAACGAGCCGAGCGCCTCTGCGAGCCGTGCGATGCCCGGGTCTATGCCCCGGGCGCGCCGCTCCACCAGGCCGTCCGTGTACAGCGCGAGGGTCGAACCGGGCGCCAGCCGCACCGTGTGGTCGGCGATCTCCTGCCTCAGCGGAATGCCGAGCATCGCGCCGGGTTTGTCGTCCAGGGTCTGCACCCGCCCGTCCGGGGTGCGCAGCACCGGCGGCGGATGACCGGCGGCGGCCCACGTCATCGTGGGGTCGTCGGGGTGGAAACGCGCGATGACGGCGGTGGCGAACAGGTCGGGCTGGAGGTGGTGCAGGAACGTGTGCAGCCGGGTCAGCAGTCGGCCGGGGCTGCCGCCGTCGACGGCGTACGCACGCAGCGCGGTGCGCAGCTGACTCATCATCACGGCCGCCCGCAGCCCGTGCCCGGTGACGTCGCCCACCACGGCGATGACGCCGCCGTCGGGCTGGCGGAACGCGTCGTACCAGTCGCCGCCGATGTTCAGCCCGTGCGTGGCCGGCAGATAGCGCGCGGCCAGGGCGAGACCGGGCGGGGCGGGCAGCTCCGTCAGCAGGGCGCGCTGCAGCGTCTCGGCGATGTCGCGGTTGTGCTGGTAGCGCTGGGCGTGGTCGATGGCGATGCTGGCCCGCCGGGTCAGCTCGATCAGCATGACGGCGTCGTCCGGGTCCCAGCGTTCCCCGGGTGGGGACAGGGTCACCACGCCCAGGGGCGCCTGCCGCGTCGGCAGCGGGATGCACAGCAGGGGCCGCTTCGGGTTTAGCGCCGAGGGCGGCTGGTCGTCGACGCCGGGCAGCCCGCCCGGGTGCGCGGCGGCGTACTGCGGCCGTCCGGTGCGGGCCGCGACCACGGCGGCCGCAGGGTGGGCGGGTTCCCGCCGGTCACCGTCCTGGTCGAACAGCCAGACGTCGACACTCCTGGCGTACTCGGGCACCAGCAGCTCCGGCAGCCGGCGCACGATCTCGTGATGATCGAGCGACGCCGTCAGCACCGCGCTCGCGTCCGCCAGGAACGTGAGCCTGCGCCGGGCGTTCTCCGCCTCCCTGCGCGCCTTGCGCTCGGCGGCGAACGCCTCTCGCTGGGCCCGCCCGGCCGCGTCCAGCTCGGCGTGCAGCGCCACCACGCCCTGGTTCGTCTGCTGGAGCTCCTCCCGGTGGAAGTCGACCAGGCCCTCCTGCTCGGTGAGCCGGTCCAGCACCAGCGCCGTGTCCTCGTCCGCACCCAGCAGCGCCTCCGCCAGCGCGGCCGGGTCGTCCGCCACGGCGTCGGCGTCGACGGTCGGTACGGCCTCGGGGCAGGGGACGGTGACCCGCCACGGGGGCTCTCCGGCAGCGGCGGCGTCACGCGAGGGGGTCACCACGGCGTGCAGCACCCCCGCGCCGGCCTCCGGGGTGCCGTCCGAAGCGGTGCCCGCCTCCAGGGTGAGCCGCCAGGTGCCGCCCTTGGTCAGGCACAACCGCAGCTGCGCGCTGAGGGAGGCCGCCAGCCGCGTGCGCTCCAGGGGCGGCACCCCGTACGCCGAGGCCAGCCGCGCCGTGGAGATGCGCGCCTGTGCCGCGTCGACGACGTCGGTGATCTGCCAGGTTCGGGTCATGGGCGGTCCGGGGTCGGGGCCAGTACGGCGACGGCGGTGTCGTCCCGCACCGGGCGGGCCGGACTGCTGGCGTCACGGACGGTCACGGCGGCCGTCACCGCCGGGTCGGTCGTCGCGCGGCAGGTGTCGGACGTCGGTGTCCAGCGACTCGGCAGACCGTCGCTGTGCAGGACCAGCACCCGGTCGTCCGCCCAGACGGCCTCCTGCTCGCGCAGCGTCGCGGGCCGGTGGGTGCCGACGATGCCGGGCCGGGACACCAGGTGCCGCCACGTGCCGCCCTCGCACAGTCGCGCCCCGACGTTGCCGATGCCGGCGAACCTGAGGGATCCGGCACCCGGGTCGACCTGGGCCACCGCGACGGCCGCGCCGCGCGTGCCGGTCAACGCCGTGTCGAGCCGCCGCAGCACCTCGGCGGGCGTGAGGTGGGCCGCGCCGCGCAGGGCCTCCACGGCCGCGGTCGAGGCGCGGGACGCCTCGGGGCCGTGACCCAACCCGTCGGCCAGCATCAGGGTGACCCGGTCCCCGGACCGGACCCAGGCCCAGGCGTCGCCCGAGTACTCGGCGCCGCCGAACGGGACGTTCACCGCGCCCGCCCGCACCCGCGCCGCCGGGCCCCGCTCCGCGGCACGGACGCCGGGGACGGCGCCGACCCGGGCGACCACCACCGTGCCCCGGCCCGGGACGCTGTGCAGGTCGAAGTGGTCGGCGAGGCGCGCGCAGGTGCCGAGACCGGCGCCGAGGGAACGCGTCGTGCTGAAACCGTCGCTCAGGGCGGCGGATACGTTGGCGATCCCGGGGCCGTGGTCGACCGTGGTGACCTGCACGAGCAGGGTGTCCTCCAGGCCGGCCGCGAGGACGGGCGGGGCGACGACGTCGATGAGGACCTGGCCGCCCCCGGCGTGCTTGAGCAGGTTGGTGGCCAGCTCGGTCGCCACCAGCGCCGCGGTGGCCGTGCGCTGCTCGTCCAGCCCGGCCAGGGCCGCCGCGTGCTCCGCGGCCACCCGGGCGTCGCGCACCCGGGTCGAGTCGTGCACCGGCACGTCCCACACCCGGGGCATCAGGACTCCTCCCGCGGGCGCGGGGGCCGGCCCACCCAGGAGGTGACCCGCACGGTGGTGCCCGCCCCCGGATCGCTCTCGATCGCGAAGTCGTGCACCAGGCGCCGCGCGCCGCCCAGCCCCATGCCCAGCCCGCCGCCCGAGGTGAAACCGTCGCTGAGCGCCTGCTCCAGGTCGGCGATGCCCGGTCCCTCGTCGCTGAAGGTCAGCCGCAGTCCCCGTGCGCCCGACTCGGTCAGGGACTCCGTCTCCATCGTTCCGCCGCCGCCGTACACGAGCGTGTTGCGGGCCAGTTCGCTGGCCGCCGTGACCAGCTTGGTCTGGTCGACCAGACCGAAGCCGAGCTGGGCGGCCGCCTGCCGTACGTGCTGACGTACCCACACCAGATCCAGGTCCGAACGGATCGGCAGGCGGGCCTGCGCGCCCGCGGCAGTGTCCATCATGGACGCTCCCGGCGCAGGCCGCCGTAGCGGGACGACGGAGCATGCCGCGTGAGCAGGTCCATGGCCACCTCGGTGCTGAGCGCGGTGTGCACGCCCGGCAGCGTGAGGCCCAGCTCCACCAGGGTGATGGCGACCGCCGGCCGCATGCCGACGACGACCGTCCGGGCGGCCAGCAGCTCGGTCTGCCCGGCGATCTCGGCCAGGACCCGGCCGAGGAAGGAGTCGACGATCTCCACACCGGAGATGTCGATGATCACACCGGTGGCCCCGCTGCGGGAGATGGTCTCGGCGAGGTCCTGCTGGAGCTGCTGTGCCGTGCTGTCGTGCAGGTCGCCCTGAAGGGTGACCAGCAGCACCTCGCCGAGCCGGAGGACCGGGACATGGCCTGTCACGGGGCCCTGGTGGGGTCCCGGGAACATCTCGCTCACCGCGCGACCGGGCCGTTCGCGCCGGGGTTCACGATGCCGATCCCGAGCTGGTGCAGGACGTACCCCAGGGCGTCGGCGAGGCTCGACCGGGTGACCACGGTGCCCAGGTCCAGGCCGAGGTGGACCATGGTCTGCGCGATCGCGGGCCGGATCCCGGAGATGATGCACTCGGCGCCCATCAGCCGGGCCGCCGCGACCGTCTTCATCAGGTGCTGGGCGACGAGCGAGTCGACGGTCGGGACCCCGGTGATGTCCAGGATCGCGTAACGCGCCTGCTGCTCGACGATGGACTCCAGCAGGGTCTCCATGACGACCTGGCTGCGGGCGCTGTCCAGCGTCCCGATCAGCGGAACGGCCACGATGCCGTCCCACAGCTTGATGACGGGCGTGGCCACCTCCAGCAGCTGCAGCCGCTGACGGTCGATGAGCGCCTGTCCCTCGCTGAGCGCCGTCTGCATGACCACGACCCGCAGGGTGCCCATCAGCACGCTCAGCGTCGTGACACAGGACCGGGCGTGCTCGGCCGAGGCGTCCGGCAGGTCGGACAGCAGCAGGTTCTCGACGGGCGGGCGCAGCGCGGCCAGCTCGCTGGAGACCTGCGCGGTGCTCAGACCCGCGCGGGAGCGCGCCGCGCCCATCCGCGCCAACTGCTCGCGCACCGTGGTGAATCCGGCGGCGTCCGGATCCTCCACCCGGGCCGCGTCCGCGACTTGGGCCAGCGCGTCCACCACGGCCTTGCCCGCCTCGACCGCCTCGTCGCGCGAGACGGTGAACACGGCCCGGAACAAGGGCTCGTCCGCCCAGCGCTGGGCGATCTGCTCACGGCGCCGCCGCAGGAAGTCCCTGACCTCGTGCGTCGGCGATCCCGCTGTTCCCTCCGCCTGTTCCGGCACCTGTTCCACTCCTCATCCGCGTAGCGCCGCACCGCGACCCGTGGGCAACGTGTGGGCAACGTGACTCTGCCGGGCGTCAACTGTAACCACCCGCCGACCTCGTACGACACCTGCTCCCGCACGAGCGGTCCGGATGGGCGCCGGGGAGGAGGGGTCTCAGGCTTCAGGTATCCGGGGACCCTCCGGCTGCGCGTCGACGCGGGAGAGCGCCTCGTCGAGGCTCTCGGAGACCGGCACCGTGATGCTCACGCCCGTCAGGTCCAGGACGCGGCGCACCGCCGGGGCGGGGGAGATGATGTGCACGCTGCCCGGCAGCTCGCGGGCCTCCTGGTAGACCCGCAGGATGATGTTCATGCCGGACGAGTCCATGAACGGGACCTCGGACAGGTCCAGCAGGAAGTGCCGTCGGCCGTGGTGGAGTTGGTTGGCCAGATGGTGCTGGAACTCGGTCGCGGTGTCGACGTCCAGGTACCCCTCCACCCTGAGCAGCGCGACTTCCTCCCGGGGCAGCGTCACCTCGACGGACAGCGGGTTCTGGGCTATGGGCACGTGTACCTCCAACAAACAATGCGGCCGGCGCGGTGGCCGGTCATGTCCCACCGCGCCGGGCGGATACCCGCGAATCCGATCGCCATACCTGTCCGGCCGCGCCCGGCTCCCGTGGCGTCCCTCACCCCACCCGGATACCCACGAGACAGGTGTCGTCGTCCGTGTCCGACCTGCTGTAGGTGAGCAGCCGGTCCAGGTGTTGGTCGAGGGTGTTCGGCGTGGGACGGACGGTGCTCAGCAGCTGGGTCAGCGACTCCTCCACCGAGCGGTCGCGACGTTCGATCAGACCGTCGGTGTACATCAGCAGCGTGTCCTCGGCGGCCAGCTGCAGCTCGGCCTCCTCGTACGCCGCCTCGGGCGCCGCACCCAGCAGCATGCCCCTGACCAACGGCAGCGGTCCGACCTGCGCGCCCCGCACCAGCACCGGCGGCAGATGGCCCGCCCTGGCCCAGCGCAGCGTGCGCCGGGCCGGGTCGTACAGACCGCACACCGCCGTGGCGGTGACCCCGCCCGTCAGGTGGTGCGCGACGATGTTCAGCCACGACAGCAGCTGGCCCGGCCCGGCGCCGGTCACCGCGAGGCCGCGCAGCGCGTTGCGCAGGACGACCATGCTGGTCGCGGCCTCTATACCGTGCCCCGCCACGTCCCCCACGCACAGCAGGACCAGCCCGTTCGGCAGCATCACGGCGTCGTACCAGTCGCCGCCCACGAGCTGCTCCGTCTCCGCGGGCCGGTAGCGGACGGCCACCTGGAGGTCGGGCACCGTCAGCGGGGTCTGTGCGGGCGGCATGATGGCGTGCTGCAACTGCAGGGCGAGGCGGTTGCGCTCGATGGCCTGTTGCTCGGTGTGGGCCAGCTGGTCGCGCGTCGCGGCGAGTGCCACCTCCGTCCAGTGCTGGGCCGAGATGTCCTGGTAGGCCCCCCGTACGAGGAGGAGGCGGTCGTCGGTGTCCAGGACCGGTTCGGCCACCACCCGGACATGCCGGGTCACCCCGTCGGGCCGCTGGAGCCGGAATGCCGCCGAGGCCGGCCGCCGGTGGTGCAGGAGCGTGCGCAGGAAGCGGCCGATGGTGACGGCGTCGTCCGGATGGGTGTGCGCGGTCAGCTCCTCCAGAGGCACCGGGACGCTCGCCTGCGGACGCCCGTACAGGTCGAACAGCTGCCCGTTCCAGGTGATCTCACCGGTCAGCAGGTTCTCCTCGAAGCCGCCGATGCGACCGAGGCGCTGGGCGTGCTGGAGCAGGCTGGCCAGCCGTGCCGCCTCGTCCTCGATGCGCCAGATGAGCAGGACGGCGTTGCCGTGCCGGCTGACGCTGATGTCCGCGACCGCTGAGAGCGGCACCTGGTCAACCAGGGCGGTCAGGTTCATCCGACGGGCCCGGAACGGCTCGCCGGTGGCGTACACCCGCTCGACGTTCTGGAACAGCTCACTGTTTCCGGCGGCCATCGGATAGGCCTCAAGCAGCAGCGCGCCGCCCACGACGGCACGCGGCCGTCCGGCGGGGTCCAGGAAGCGCTTGTTCACGTGCTGGATGCGGAAGTCCGCCAGGTGCCCGGCGGCGTCCAGGTGCGGCACCAGGACCAGCGCGGGATCGTACAGCCCGTCGGCAAGATCCATCAGCTCCGCCGCGTCCGGCACGACCCGTGGCTCCTGCCCGGCGCCGTGCGGCGGCGGGCAGGACTCCAGCGTGTGCGCGCACAGCTCCGCCAGGGCCTCGACCTGGCGCACCACCTGTGGCGGCTGCGTGGCCACGGGCGTCGGCCAGGCGATCTCCAGCACACCGTGGATGCGCCCTCCGGTCCCGGCGGGCACGGCGACCCTGCCGCCGTCCGGGTACTGGTGCCGGCCCACGCTGGGCAGCCCGGTCCGGGCCAGGGACGTGATCCACTGCCCCGCCCGTTCGGTCAGTCCGCACCGGGCCACCGTCGCCACGTCCGGCGGCACATAACGCCAGCGGGCGGCCTCGGTCGGCGAGAACCCCGCGCTGCCGGCCAGCGTGAGCGACCCGTCGGACCCGGCCGCCCAGATGGCCACGGCGACCGCGCCGAGTGGGCGCAGCGCCTGTTCCAGCAGGGCGTCGGCGACGGCCTGGGTGTCGTCCGCGGCCAGCGCGCCGCTCTCGGCCGCCCGCAGGCGCACGGCGGCCGACTCGGCCACCGTCTCCCCGGCGTCCGCGGTGCCCGTGCCGTCCGTTCCCTGCGAGACGTCCGTCGCCTGCACGGCCGCGGTGGCCGCGAGGAAGGCGTTCGTCACCTCCGACATCCGGTCCCGGGCGGCCTGGTTGATGACGTCGACGGCGAACTCCAGAGGCGTCACCTGGGACTGCTCGGCCAGTTCGGCAAGCTGCCGGGCGGCCTGCGCCGGACCGCAGCCGAGCCGCGCGACGAGGATGCCCTTGGCGAGCTCGACCAGGGCCCGGCCCTCGGCCTCTGCCTGGGCGGCCCGCACCTCGCGGCTCAGCCGGTCCACCGTGGCCGCCAGCCGGCCCACGGGCGACAGCGGAGTCATCGCGCGCAGGCCGGCGGCCGGTACCTCGGCCGCGCGGGACTGCGGCTCGCCCCCGGACTGGTCGCGGGGCTGATCGGTCATGCTCATGACGGGAACGCTCCTCGGCTGGAGACCGTCACGGTCCGCGACGGGACCCGCCGCGCACCGCCCGGCCCACCGGTGTACGGGACGGGGGCCGGCATGCTCATGCGGGCAGCCACCGCCGGACGCGGGCGATGAGATCCTGGGCGTCGACCGGCTTGGTCACGTAGTCGCTGGCGCCGGAGGCGAGGCTCTTCTCCCGGTCGCCCGGCATCGCCTTGGCCGTCACCGCGATGATCGGCAGCTCGGCGTACCGGGGCATCCGGCGGATCTCGGCCGTCGCCGTGTAGCCGTCCATCTCCGGCATCATCACGTCCATCAGGACGAGCGCGACGTCCGGGTGGTCGACCAGGGTCTCGATGCCCCGGCGGCCGTTCTCCGCGTGCAGGACCCCGAACCCGTGCAGTTCCAGGATCCCGCTGAGTGCGAACAGATTGCGCGCGTCGTCGTCGACGACGAGCACCGTGCGCCCGGCCCGCGACGCGTCCACGGGATGCGGCGCCGCTTGCTGCGGCTCCTCGTGACGGACCAGGGAGAGCACGTCCCCGGGCTCCTCGGCGGCCAGGTGCAGGGCGATGCGCTCGCGCAGTTCGTCCAGGCTGGACAGGAACTCCAGCGCCCCACCCGCCGCGCCGGAGCGCAGGTTCTCCTCCAGCGCCGCGTCCGCGCGGTGCCCGCTGTGCACGAGCACCGGCACGCTCGCCAGCGCCGAATCGCCCCGCAGGGCCTGCAGGAAGCGGGACGCCTCGGCGTCCGGCATGCCCAGCTCGAGGACGACGCAGTGGCACGGCTCGGCCGCCAGCGCGCCCGCCGCCTCCTGCGCCCCGACGGCCGTGATGACGTCGAGCGGGGGCCGGTCACCCGTGTCGTCCCGCCCGTGCGCCAGGTCGGCGACCACGCTCTCCGCGACCAGGGTCAGCAACCCGCGCGGCCGCTCCTCGACGACGAGCAGCCGCCGCGGGCGCTGCCGGTGGCCGCCCGCCGGCTCGGGCACCGGTGCCAGGCGCGTGAGCACGTCGGCGGGCGACTCGGCCGGCGCGTGCTCCGTGCTCCGGCCGCGCAGCAGCTCCTCGAAGTCGGGCCGGGCCACCGGCAGGAACAGCGTGAACGTGCTGCCCCGGTCGGGTGTGCTGTCCACCGTGACGGCGCCACCGAGCAGTTGGGCGATCTCCCGGGTGATGGACAGACCGAGCCCGGTGCCGCCGTACTTGCGGCTCGTCGTGCCGTCCGCCTGCTGGAACGCGCCGAAGACCGACTCCAGGTTCTGCTCGGGGATGCCGATGCCCGTGTCCTTCACCCGGAAGGCCACCACGGCACCGCCCCGGACCACGCCCCTGGGCACCTCGTGGTCCTGCGCGGGCTCGACGGTCAGTTCCACCCCGCCCCGCTCGGTGAACTTCACCGCGTTGGACAGCAGGTTGCGCAGCACCTGACGCAGCCGGGAGTCGTCGGTCAGCAGGTCCGCCGGCGCTCCGGCGGCCGTCGACACCGTGAACTCCAGGCCCTTCTGCGTGGTCATGGGCCGGAAGGTGGCCTCGACGTACTCGATCAGCTGCCGCAGCGCCACGCGCTCGGGGGAGACGTCCATCTTCCCGGCCTCGACCTTCGACAGGTCCAGGATGTCGTTGATCAGCTGGAGCAGGTCCGAGCCCGCGGAGTGGATGATGCCCGCGTACTCGACCTGCTTCGGGGTCAGGTTGCGAGACGGGTTCTGGGCCAGCAACTGGGCCAGGATCAGCAGGCTGTTGAGCGGGGTGCGCAGCTCGTGGCTCATGTTCGCCAGGAACTCCGACTTGTACTTCGAGGCCAGCGACAGCTGCTGGGCCCGGGCCTCCAGCTCCTGCCGCGCCTGCTCGATCTGCAGGTTCTTCGCCTCGATGTCCCGGTTCTGCGTCGCGAGCAGGGACGCCTTGTCCTCCAGCTCGGCGTTGGACCGCTGCAACTCCTCCTGCTGCGCCTGGAGTTCCGCCGAGCTGGCCCGGAGCTCGGCGGTCAGACGCTGCGACTCGGCGAGCAGTTCGTCGGTGCGGGCGTTGGCCACGATCGTGTTGACGTTCACGCCGATGGTCTCCATCAGCAGTTCCAGGAAGTCCAGGTTGATCTGCGTGAACGCAGCGACCGATGCCAATTCGATGACGCCGAGGACCTGCCCCTCGACCACGATGGGCACCAACACCAGAGCGGTCGGCACCACCTCGCCGAGTCCCGACGAGATGGTCACGTAGCCCGGCGGCAGGTCGTCCACCACGATGGTGCGCCGGCTGCGCGCGGCCTGGCCGACCAGGGTGCGGCCGAAGGCGATGCGGGTGGGCCGGGTCGCGTCCTCGGGCCCGCCGTAGGAGCCGACGAGCCGCAGCTCGGGACCGTCGTCGCCGTCCTCGGCCAGGTAGAACGCACCGTACTGGGCCGACACCAGCGGCACCAGCTCGTCCATGATGAGCTCGGCGACCACGGGCAGGTCCCGATGGCCCTGCATCAAGCCGGAGATGCGGGCGAGGTTGGTCTTGAGCCAGTCCTGCTCCTGGTTGGCCCGGGTGGTCTCGCGCAGGGACTCCACCATGGAATTGATGTTGTCCTTGAGCTCGGCGACCTCGCCGGACGCCTCCACGTTGATGGAGCGGGTCAGGTCTCCCTCGGCGACGGCGGAGGTGACCTCGGCGATCGCGCGGACCTGGCGGGTGAGGTTGCCGGCCAGCTCGTTGACGTTCTCCGTGAGGCGCTTCCATGTGCCGGAGACGCCCTCCACCTCGGCCTGGCCGCCGAGCCTGCCCTCGGTGCCGACCTCACGGGCCACGCGGGTGACCTCGTCGGCGAAGGCGGAGAGCTGGTCGACCATTGTGTTGATCGTCGTCTTGAGTTCGAGGATCTCGCCGCGCGCGTCGACGTCGATCTTCTTCGACAGGTCGCCCCGGGCCACCGCGGTCGTCACCAGGGCGATATTGCGTACCTGGCCGGTGAGGTTGTTGGCCATCGAGTTGACGTTGTCGGTGAGATCCTTCCAGGTGCCGGCGACGTTCGGTACGTGCGCCTGGCCGCCGAGCCTGCCCTCGGTGCCGACCTCGCGGGCCACGCGGGTGACCTCGTCGGCGAACGCCGACAGCGTGTCGACCATCGTGTTGATGACGCCGGCCAGCGCCGCTACCTCGCCCTCGGCCTCGACCGTGATCCGCTGGGAGAGGTCACCCCGGGCCACGGCGGTGGCGACCTGGGCGATGGAGCGGACCTGGCCGGTCAGGTTGGACGCCATTACGTTGACGTTGTCCGTGAGGTCCTTCCAGGTGCCCGACACCCCGGGAACCTGGGCCTGCCCGCCCAGGTTCCCGGCCGTGCCGACCTCGCGGGCGACGCGGGTGACCTCGTCGGCGAAGGCGGAGAGCTGGTCGACCATCGTGTTGATGGTGTTCTTCAGCTCCAGGATCTCGCCCCGGGCGTCCACGGTGATCTTCTGGGAGAGGTCGCCCTTGGCCACGGCCGTCGCCACCTGGGCGACATTGCGGACCTGGTTGGTGAGGTTGCCCGCCATGAAGTTCACCGAGTCGGTGAGGTCGCGCCAGGTGCCCCTGACGCCCTGGACGTCGGCCTGGCCGCCGAGCCGCCCCTCGGTGCCGACCTCGCGGGCGACGCGGGTGACCTCGTCGGCGAAGGCGGAGAGCTGGTCGACCATCGTGTTGATGGTGTTCTTCAGCTCCAGGATCTCGCCCCGGGCGTCCACGTCGATCTTCTGCGACAGGTCGCCCTTCGCCACTGCGGTGGCCACCTGGGCGATGTCACGGACCTGGGTGGTCAGGTTGCCCGCCATGGCGTTGACCGAGTCCGTCAGGTCGGCCCAGGTGCCCGAGACCCCCGGCACCTTCGCCTGTCCGCCGAGGGTCCCTTCGGTGCCGACCTCGCGGGACACCCGGGTCACCTCGGAGGTGAACACGGACAACTGGTCCAGCATGCCGTTGAAGACCTGGGCGATGTCGCCCATCAGGCCGTCCGCGTCCTCCGGCAGACGCCTGCCGAAGTCCCCGTCCCGCACGGCAGTCAGTCCCGCCAGGAGTCTGCGCAACTCCTGGTCGCCCGGTCCCGCGTCCACGGTTCCGGTGCTCTCGCTGGTCATGCGCACCCTCGTTCCGCTCCCCAGGAGCCCTCGGATCCGAGGGCTCGAAACCCCCTCCGGACCGATCGCACGGTCCGGCCGGTTGTGCGTGCAAATCCGCTGTTCACGGATCTGCTCGATGAGAAAAATACGTCAGAGACTAACCCAGTCCTGTGATGCGCACAAAACGGTGTGCCCGGTCCGAGGGCGGGTATCTGCTGCGCAGGAGCCGGTTCGGCCCACGGCGTTCGCCCGGCTCCTCAGACGCCATCGACGCGGGAGGGACGGGACAGCGTGCCGACGGAGAGCATCTGGTCGTACGCGGCCGGCAGCGGTCACGTGGCGGGGCAGGACCTGACGGGCTGCACCGTCGTCGCGAGCGACGGCACCATCGGGCACGTGGACCGGCAGGCGGAGCACTTCGGCATGCGGCACCTCGTCGTCGACACCGGCGTCTGGGTCTTCGGCCGGAGCGTGCTCGTGCCGGTCGGTGTGATCAGGGGCATCGACCCCGAGGCCCGCACGGTCACGGTGGCCTGCACCAGGGCCGAGGTGAAGGCGGCGCCCCGGTTCAGGACCGACAGCGAGACGATGGACCGGGAGTATCTGGCGACCGTCGGCGACTACTACCGTCGGCTGCCGCCGCGGGAGCCCACCGCGGACTGACCCGGTGCCGAACGACAGCACGGCGCACACCAGGCACATCAGCACCAGGGACACCAGCAGGGACACCACTGACATGGAACCAACCGACGGGACCACCACGGCCCGGGCCGATCTCACGCCGCAGGGCGCACCGGCACCGGGCCCCGTGACCAGCGCGGCGACGGCCCGTGCGTACGCGGAGTCGGTGGCGCGCGCACAGTGGGGCGCCTCCGGGCGCGGGGTGCGGGAGGAGGACGTCGTCGACCTGCTCCTCGTGGTCTCGGAGCTGGTCACCAACGCGATCCGGCACGGCGACGGACTCGCCGGTTTCGAGGCCCGGGCCACGGACGAGGGCATGTGGATCGCCGTGCACGACCACAGCGCGGTGGTGCCCCGGGCGGCGTCCGCGTTCCCCACCCGCCACCGGGGCAGTGGCTACGGCTGGCCGCTCGTCGCCCGCCTGGCGCGGGACATCGCCGTCGACCGACGGCCCCGGGGAGGCAAGACGATCAGCGTGCTGGTGCCCCTGCGCGAGACCGGCGCCCCCTGAGCGGCGCGGTCACCAGGGCAGGAAGACGTGGATGTCCTTGCCCTGCTCGCCGGTGACGACGCTCACCTGGTCGGACAGGGTGTGGATCAGGTGCCAGCCGATACCGCCGCCGCCGCTGCTCGGGTGGAAGGGACGCGGCGCGGGCTCCTTCGTACTGGTGTCGTGCATGACGACGTGCACCCCGTCGAACGTGCGGCGCAGCCGCAGCTCGAACGGCCCCGGGGCGTACTGCACCGCGTTCGCCGCCAGCTCCGTGACGACGAGGAGTATGTCGTCCCAGTGTTCGGGCTGGGCGGGCGGTGCCGCTCGGGCCAGGTCGCAGAGGAATTCCTCCGCGACCAGGCGCGCACCGGTGACATTGTGCAGCTCCCCGGTGAAGCTGGCGGTGCGGTTCGTGATCTCCTCGGAAGCCAGTGTCCTGTCCCAACGCGACTCGGCTGCCATTTCGCCTTCCCGGCCCGGCACGTCCGGGCGTAGTTCCCTTCGCTCTGCAATCCCCTTCGTTTGTTAGTTCCCGTGCCGGACGAGCCTAGTCGCGCCGGTGTGCCGGGCCGGGGGCGCTGCGGGGGACGGCGAGGGAACCCGGAGGATCAGTGCCGGTTCACCGGAAGAACACGCTGTC
The DNA here is from genome assembly GCF_044544295.1 of Streptomyces sp. NPDC053750. NCBI lineage: Bacteria > Bacillati > Actinomycetota > Actinomycetes > Kitasatosporales > Streptomycetaceae > Streptomyces > Streptomyces sp. NPDC053750. The sequence continues at coordinate 147,590 of NZ_JBITXB010000018.1, forward strand.
CGAGTCGTCCCGGCCGGCCGGCTCAAGGGGCGGTGTCCGCGGCCGGCGGTGCGCCCGCGCTTCGTACATCGCGTCGATCTCGAAGGCGTACGTCCGTACGATCTCGTCCCGGCGGAGCTTCATCGACGGGGTGAGCAGCCCGCCCGCCACGTCGAAGGGCTCCGGCAGGACGCGGAAGACCCGGATGGACTCCGAGCGGGACACGGCACTGTTGGCCGCGGCGACGGCCCGCGCGACCTCCTCCCGCAGCGCGTTCTCCTCACGGGCCTCGCGGGCCGGGGCGTCGCCCTGCAGCGCCAGGCCCGCACGCCAGTGCGTCAGGAACTCCGGGTCCAGGGTGATCAGGGCACCGACGCAGGGCCGGTTGTCGCCCACGACGACGGCCTGGTGGACGAGGGGGTGCATCCGCAGCCGCTGCTCCAGCGCGGCCGGGGCCACGCTCTTGCCGCCGCTGGTGATGATGATGTCCTTCTTGCGGCCCGTGATCGCCAGATAGTTCTCGTCGTCCAGGTGCCCGAGGTCTCCGGTGGCCAGCCAGCCGCCGCGCAGCACCTGGCGGGAGGCGGCCTCGTCACCGATGTACCCCTGGAACAGCGACGGCCCGCGCACCAGGATCTCCCCGTCGTCGGCCACCCGGATCTCCATGCCGGGCAGGACCTGTCCGACGGTGCCGGACTTCTCCCGGCCCAGCGGCTGCATCGTCAGCCCGCCGCTGGTCTCGGTGAGGCCGTACCCGTCGTGGACATAGACGCCGATGCCCTCGTAGAAGAGGGAGAGCTCGCGGCTGAGCGGTGAGCCGCCGGACGTCGCGCGGCGCACCCGGCCGCCGAGCGCCGTCCGCAGCCGGCGGTACACCGTCCGCTCGTACAGGGCGTGCTGAAGACGCAGGTCGAAGCCCGGCCCGGACCCCCTGCCCAGCCGCTGGCGTTCCAGGGCGGCGGCGAAGTCCCGCGCCGTGTCGGCGGCCCGCTCGAACAGCGCCCCGCGGCCCGCCTGCTGGGCGGTGCGCAGGAAAGTCTTGTAGAGCTTCTCCAGGACCGACGGGACGGCGTAGAGATACGTCGGCCGGAAGGAACGCAGGGCCGAGGACAGCGCCTCCTCGGTCGTCGCGGGCTCGTGAGCCATGAGCAGTCCGCCCCGGATGCACAGGCTCTGGATCATCAGCCCGTACACATGGGAGAAGGGCAGGAAGGCGAGGACAGAGCCCTGCTCCCCGGGCGGCGCCACCGTGTGGCCCCAGCCCTCGATCAGCGTGTCGCACGGACTGGCCAGACCGCGGTGGCTCAGCGCGCAGCCCAGGGCACGGCCGGAGGTGCCCGAGGTGTAGGCGACGACCGCGGTGGAGTCCGGCAACACGATGCGGCGCATGGAGTCGACCGTGGCGAACGGGAGGAACGCGCCGCGGGCCACGAGCGTGTCCACCGCACCCGCGTCCAGTTGCCAGACATGGCGCAGCGAAGGCAGCGAGGCGCAGACCGAGCCGACGGTCATCACGCTCTGCTCGTCCTCGACCACCACGGCCACGCAGCCCGCGTCCCGCAGGATCCACTCGACCTGGTCGCGCGAGGAGGTCGGATAGACCGGCACGACCTCGGCGCCCACCGTCCACAGCGCGTAGCTGAAGAGCGTCCACTCGTACCGGGTGCGGGCCAGGATCGCCACCCGGTCTCCCGGCGAGATCCCGCAGGCGATCAGCCCCTTGGCCAGGTCGACGACCTCGTCGCGGAACTCCACGGCCGTCACCTCCTGCCATACGGCCGGATCGGGCCCGGTGCGGCGGGCGAGCATCGGCACGGCCGGGTTCAGGGAAGCCGTCTCGAAGAGGCTGTCGGCGAGCCCGCCGGTCAGGGGCGGGACGGCCGGGGGAGCGAGAGCGACGTCGCGCATGCGCTGGCTCCTGACGTGTTACGGACGGTGACACCACCGACGGGTACCGTCATCGGCAGCCCTCGGAATCTAGCCGAGCCGCAGTCGGCGGGGGACCGGGACGGCAGAAGTGTTCCCACCCGGTGATCCCGGCGGATCGGGGGACCCGGACGGCATGAGACACGCGAACCCCGACCCCGAACCCGAACGCACCCCCGGACTGGAACAGGGAGGCGGTGTGCCGCCCGGCGAAACCCCGCCGGGGGAGAGCAGTATGTCCGAGGCCGGCCCGTGGGAGGGCAACAATCCGCCCAAGGGCTGGGCCAAGGGACCCCTGATCGTGATCTTCGCCCTGGTGCTGCTCATCGCGGCGGGCTTCCTGGGCTACGCCCTGGTGCTGATGCTGTGACCCGGTGCTGTGACCTGCTGCGGTGACGGGCACCGGGAGCGACACCCCGCCGGGCGTCTCACGCCGCCTGGGTCCGGCGTACGCACTCGGTGACGACGTCCCGCAGACTGCCGGTGCGCGCCAGCAGCTCGCGCTGCACGCGCGCCCCGTTGCCGTGCCGCAACAGCGCGGCGACACCCTCCCGCACCCGGTCCAGGTCGCCGTCGGCGGCCAGCGACTCCCCGACGTGCTCCAGCAGCGCCCGTACGACCGCCTCGGCCGGCATCCGCCGCATCGTCGCGGGGTGGAGCAGTTCACCGGTGAGCCCCGACCGGGCGGCCCGCCACGCGGCCAGGCGGAGCAGGCTCACACTGGGCTCGGCCGGCGCCCTGCCCTCCCGCCACTCCCGGGCGGCCGTCCCGACCAGGGCGCGGGCCAGGGCGGCGACGAGGACGGCGGTCCCGGCGTCCAGGCAGACGTCCGCGACCCGGAACTCGACCGTCGGGTACCGCCGGGACAGCCGGACGTCGAAGTAGATCATCCCCTCGTCGAGGATCGTGCCGGTGGCGACCATGTCCGCGACCCGCCGGTGATAGCGCTCCGCCGAACCGAACAGCTCGGTCGGACCGGCCGACGGCCAGCGCTGCCAGACCCGGCTGCGGTAGCTGCTGTACGAGGAGTCCTTCCCCTGCCAGAACGGGGAGTTCGCACTCAGCGCGGCCAGCACCGGCAGCCAGGGCCGCACCCGGTCGATCACCGCGACGCCCTCCTCGTCCGACGCGACCGAGACGTGCACGTGGCAGCCCAGGACGAGCTGTTCGTGGACCACGACGCCGTACTGCTCGGCCATCCACCGGTAGCGGCGGTTGATGCCGACTGCGGGGCTGACCGGCAGCGGTGAGGTGGCGAGCGCGGCGACGGTGCACCCGCTCCCTGCGGCGTGCCGCCCGGCCTCCTCGCGGCAGCGGACGATCTCTGCGTGCAACCGCTCCATGTCCGCCTGCGGATGCGTGGCGAACTCGAGCATCTGCTCGTGCAGTTCATTCTCGAACACCTCGTGCTCGGCATCGTCCTGCGCTGCCCGGGCGAGCACGGCGGCGGACAGTGCCCGCGGCTCGCCGGACTCGGGATCGACCAGGAGGAGCTCCTCCTCCACTCCGACGGTGCGCACGTGTTGCCGCCTTTCTGCGAGCCGGCCGCGACGACGGGGCTCTCCCGGTCCTGGGCCGACCGGGCCCAGGACCCCGACTGCCCCCGGAAGGGCGGTCGGACACCTGGTCGCGCCGCCGGGCCTCACAGGGCGTACGGCACCAGCCACACCGTGGCCAGCGGCGGCAGCGTGATCCTGATGCCGCCGTCCTCCGGTTTGACCGGGTCGGCGTTGGTCACGCCGCTGCCGCCGTACTCGGGGGCATCGGTGTTGAGGACCTCCTGCCAGGCGGTGCCGTCGTCCGGGACGGCGAGCCCGTACTCGTGCCGGACCACCGGCGAGAAGTTCGACACCGCGAGCAGCGCGCCGCCGTCCCTGTCGAACCGCAGGAACGCGAAGACGTTGTCCTCGGCCGCGTCCACGGCGACCCACCGGAAGCCGGCCGGATCGGTGTCCCGCTGCCACAGGGCCGGCGTCCGGGCGTAGCGGGTGTTGAGGTCGCGGACCAGGTCCTGCACGCCCCGGTGGTCACCCGCCGAGTGGTACCCCTCGTCGAGCAGCCACCACTCGGGGCCCTGTTTCTCCGACCACTCGGCGCCCTGCGCGAACTCCTGCCCCATGAACAGCAGCTGCTTGCCGGGGTGGGCCCACATGAAGCCGAGGTAGGCGCGGACGTTCGCCCGCCGCTGCCACCAGTCGCCCGGCATCTTCGACACCAGCGCCTGCTTGCCGTGCACGACCTCGTCGTGGGAGATCGGCAGCACGTAGTTCTCGCTGTAGGCGTACACCATGGAGAAGGTCATCTCGTGGTGGTGGTACTTGCGGTGCACCGGCTCGTGCGCGATGTACTCCAGCGAGTCGTGCATCCAGCCCATGTTCCACTTCAGGCCGAAGCCGAGCCCGCCGGCGTCGGTCGGCCGGGTCACCCCGCCCCAGGCGGTCGACTCCTCGGCGATCGTCACCACACCGGGGCACCGCCGGTAGACGGTCGCGTTCATCTCCTGGAGGAACGCCATGGCCGCCAGGTCCTCCCGGCCGCCGTACTGGTTGGGCTCCCACTGGCCCGAGTCGCGCGAGTAGTCCAGGTAGAGCATCGAGGCGACCGCGTCGACCCGCAGCCCGTCGATGTGGAACTCCTCGCACCAGTACACGGCGTTGGCGACCAGGAAGTTGCGCACCTCGGTGCGGGCGAAGTCGAAGGTGTACGTCCCCCAGTCCGGGTGGGTCGCGCGCCGGTCGTCCCCGGGCTCGTACAGCGGGTCCCCGTCGAAGCGGGCCAGCGCCCAGTCGTCCTTCGGGAAGTGCGCCGGCACCCAGTCCATGATCACGCCGAGGCCCGCCCGGTGCAGGGCGTCGACCAGGTACCGGAAGTCGTCCGGCGAGCCGAGCCGCGCGGTCGGCGCATAGAAGCCGGTGACCTGGTAGCCCCAGGACGGGCCGTACGGGTGCTCGGCGACCGGCATCAGCTCGACGTGGGTGAAGCCGAGGTCCTTGACGTACGCGGGCAGCACGTCGGCCAGCTCGCGGTAGGTCAGCCCCGGCCGCCAGGACGGCAGGTGCACCTCGTACACCGAGAACGGCGCCTCGTGCACCGGCGTGTCGGCCCGGGTCCGCATCCACTCCCCGTCGCCCCACTCGTACTGCGAGGCGGTCACCACGGACGCGGTGTTCGGCGGCTCCTCGGCCGCGCGGGCCATCGGGTCGGCCTTGAGGAAGCGGTGGCCGTAGCGGGAGTGGATCTCGAACTTGTAGCGGGTGCCCTCGCCGACGCCCGGCAGGAACAGCTCCCACACACCGGACGAGCCGAGCGAGCGCATCGGGAACGCCGTGCCGTCCCAGTGGGTGAAGTCCGTGGCGAGCCGCACCCCCTGCGCGTTGGGCGCCCACACCGTGAACCGGGTGCCGGAGACGCCCTCGTGCGTCAGGGGCTGCGCGCCCAGCGCCCGCCACAGCTGCTCGTGCCGGCCCTCACTGATCAGATGCAGGTCGAGCTCGCCGAGGGCGGGCAGGAAGCGGTACGGGTCCTGGACCTCCTGCCCGCCGCCCTCCTCGTACGTCACGACGAGCGTGTAGGCGGGGATCTCCGCCAGCGGCAGCACACCGGAGAAGAGGCCCTCCTCCTCCGACACGAGCGGGTGCCGCTCGCCGTCGACGACCACGCTCACCTCACGGGCGAAGGGGCGCAGGGCCCGGAAGGCGATGCCGCCCGGGACCGGGTGGGCGCCGAGCAGGGCGTGCGGGTCGTGGTGGGCGCCCGCCAGGAGGCGCCCCCGGTCGGTCGGGTCCAGCGGCGGCGCGGCCGCGCACGCCGCGGGGGCCTGCGGGACGGGGCCGGACGGCTCGGGGAGCGAGGTGTCGCGGAGGGCCACGGGTCAGTCTCCTCTCACGGCGAGTCGTTCGATCGCCGCCATGGGTACGGGAAGCCAGTCGGGGCGGTGCCGGGCCTCGTACAGCACCTCATACACGGCGCGATCCGTCTCGTAGGCGCGCAGCAGGCCGTGCTTCTTACGGGGGTCCCACCCGGCGCGGTCGGCGTACCCCGCGCAGAAGGCCTCCCGGCAGCGCCGCGCCCACTCCGGGCGCCACGGGCGGCGCTGCCGGGCGGCGTAGTCGAAGGAGCGCAGCATGCCCGCGATGTCCCGCACGGGGGAGTGGGCGCTGCGCCGTTCGGCGAGCGGGCGGGACGGCTCGCCCTCGAAGTCGATGACGAACCAGTCCCGGCCGGCCCGCAGCACCTGCCCCAGGTGCAGGTCGCCGTGGATGCGCTGGGCCGGCGGCCCGGAGTCGCAGGTGGTCAGCGCCGCGAAGGCGGCCCGCAGCCCCGGGACGAAGGGCTGCAGCGCCGGTACGCAGTGCGCGGCGGCGGTCAGCCGCTCGGTCATCGCCGCCGCCGTGCGGCCGTTCTCCCCGGGGGGCCCGGCCGGGAAGGCCGAGGCCAGCGCGAGGTGCACGTCGGCCATGGCCTGCCCCAGCTCGTGGGCCTGCACGGTGAAGTCGTCCCCGGCGGCCAGCGCGTCCAGGGAGAGCGTCCAGCCGTCGGCGGCGTCGTGCAGGAACGGCTGGAGCACGCCGAGCGTCGCTCCGTAGGGATGGGTCGTCCGCATCCACGCCACCGGCGCGGGGACCCGGCCGCAGCCCTGCCGGGCCAGCGCGTCCGGCACCTCGAGGTCTGGATTGATGCCGGGCTGGATGCGCCGGAAGAGCTTGAGGATGAACTCGTCGCCGTAGATCAGCGACGAGTTGGACTGCTCGGCGTCCAGCAGCCGCGGCACGAGTCCGCCGGGCACCGGCCGCGCGGGGTCGCACTCGAAGCGCAGCGGTCCCGCCTTGCCGGGCCGGCGCAGCCGCTCCAGGAGCAGCTGGGCCGTCCGGGGGTCGTGCAGTGCGTCGTAGACCGTCCGGCCGGCCAGCGGGCCCTCCTGCACCTGCCCGATGACCGCCCGCCCCAGGCGCGGCGACGGCTGCTCGCGCACACCGAGCAGCAGTTGGTAGCAGTCTCCGGCCGGGGGAGCGCCGCCGGGGGCGGGCACGGGGCCGTGCCCGGTGTGCACCAGCAGGTGCAGACAGCCCGGGAACAGCTCGGTCATCGACAGCAGTCCGAGCTCGGCCACGGGCCGGTCCTTGCCCGCGAACCAGCGCTGCCGCGGCAGCCACTCCCGCAGCAGACCGTCGAGCGACGCCATCGGCTCGGTGCGCCGCGCGGCTCTCGGGCGCAGGGGTGCGGTCTTCGGCATGGTGACGCGTCCTTTCCTCGGCCCGAGCTCAGACGCGGCGGCCGATGCGGGATGCGACTCGGGTGAGCCGGAACCAGTAGAAGCCGTGGCCCCCGAGGGTCAGCAGGTACGGCAGTTCGCCGATCGCGGGGAAGCGGACTCCGCCGAAGAGCTCGACCGGGTGGCGGCCGGCGAACTCGCGAAGGTCGAGCTCGGTGGGCTGGGCGAATCGCGCGAAGTTGTGGACGCAGAGCACCAGGTCGTCCTCGTGTTCCCGCAGGAAGGCCAGCACCGCCGGGTTGGAGGAGGGCAGTTCGGTGTAGGTGCCCAGGCCGAAGGCGGGGTTCTGCTTGCGGATCTCGATCATCCGGCGGGTCCAGTGCAGCAGGGACGAGGGCGAGGCCATGGATGCCTCGACGTTCGTGACCTGGTAGCCGTAGACCGGGTCCATGATCGTGGGCAGGTAGAGCCGTCCGGGGTCGCAGGTGGAGAACCCGGCATTGCGGTCGGGGGTCCACTGCATGGGGGTGCGGACCGCGTCGCGGTCGCCGAGCCAGATGTTGTCGCCCATGCCGATCTCGTCGCCGTAGTAGAGGATCGGCGAGCCGGGCAGGGAGAGCAGCAGGGCCGTGAACAGCTCGATCTGGTCGCGGTCGTTGTCCAGCAGGGTGGCGAGCCGGCGCCGGATGCCGATGTTGGCGCGCATGCGGGGGTCCTTGGCGTACTCGGCCCACATGTAGTCGCGCTCTTCGTCGGTGACCATCTCCAGGGTCAGCTCGTCGTGGTTGCGCAGGAAGATGCCCCACTGGCAGCCCGAGGGGATGGCCGGGGTCTTGGCCAGGATCTCGGAGACCGGGTAGCGGGACTCGCGGCGCACCGCCATGAAGATGCGGGGCATGACGGGGAAGTGGAAGGCCATGTGGCACTCGTCGCCGCCGGAGGCGTAGTCGCCGAAGTAGTCGACGACGTCCTCGGGCCACTGGTTGGCCTCCGCCAGCAGGACCGTGTCCGGGTACTGCGCGTCGATCTCCTTGCGCACCCGCTTGAGGAACTCGTGACTGGCGGGAAGATTCTCGCAGTTGGTGCCCTCTTCGGCGTACAGATAGGGCACGGCGTCGAGCCGGAAGCCGTCGATGCCCAGGTCCAGCCAGAACTTCAGCGCCGCCAGCATCTCCTCCTGGACCGCCGGGTTCTCGTAGTTGAGGTCGGGCTGGTGGGAGAAGAAGCGGTGCCAGAAGTACTGCCCCCGGACCGGGTCGTAGGTCCAGTTCGAGGCCTCGGTGTCGACGAAGATGATGCGGGCGTCGGCGTACCGGGTGTCGTCGTCCGCCCAGACGTAGTAGTCGCCGTAGGGGCCGTCCGGATTGCTGCGTGACTCCTGGAACCACGGGTGCTGGTCGCTGGTGTGGTTCATGACGAAGTCGATGATCACGCGCATGCCGCGCTGGTGGGCGGCGTCGACGAACTCGACGAAGTCGGCGAGGTCGCCGAACTCGGGCAGGACGGCGGTGTAGTCGGAGACGTCGTAGCCGCCGTCGCGCAGGGGTGACTTGAAGAAGGGCGGGAGCCAGAGGCAGTCCACGCCCAGCCATTGGAGGTAGTCCAGTTTGGCGGTGAGGCCCTTGAGGTCACCGACGCCGTCGCCGTTGCTGTCCTGGAAGGAGCGGACGAGGACCTCGTAGAAGACGGCTCGTTTGAACCAGTCCGGGTCCCGGTCCTTGGCCGGTGTGTCCTCGAAGGTGTCCGGCACGGGCTCGTTGACGGTCATGAGGCTGCTGAACCTTCCTGCTGTGGCGCGGCGGCGGACGACCGCTGGACGTGGAAGACGTGCGCGGGGGCCCGGCCGGGCTCCAGGCGTACGTAGTTCGTCCTGCCCCAGTGGTAGGTCTCCCCCGTGAGTTCGTCGTGGACCGGCACCGACTCGTGCCGGCCCAGGCCGAGCTGCGGCATGTCGAGCGAGATCGTGGCCTCCTGTGTGCGATGGGGGTCGAGGTTGGCGACCACCAGCACGACGTCGGGTCCCTCGCGCTTGCTGTACGCGATGAGCGCGTCGTTGTCGGTCTGGTGGAAGCGGAGGTTCCTGAGCCGGTGCAGCGCGGGATGGTTGCGCCGGATGGTGTTGAGCCTGGTGATGAGGGGGGCGATGGTGCGGCCCTCGCGGGCGGCGGCGGCCCAGTCGCGGGGTTTGAGCTGGTACTTCTCGCTGTCGAGGTATTCCTCGCTGCCCT
>NZ_JBITXB010000019.1:0-142879 GCF_044544295.1 Streptomyces sp. NPDC053750
CGTTGACTTTTGGCACGCTGTTGAGTTCTCAAGGAACGGACGCTTCCTTTGTACTCACCCGATCTCTCGGGCTTTCCTCCGGGCGCTTCCCTTCGTTGTTTCCAACACTATCAGGCTTTCCCGGTGCTTCTGACCACCGTCCTGCGGGCACGCAGAAGGCGATCCAGCGATAGGATCTGATGAGTTGGTTGCTGCCGGGGCGGGGGGACGTTGTCACGCACCGCTCAGCCTCAGGCAGGACTCACAACTGTACACGGAGCCGCGGAACGGGTGCAAATCCGTGAGGAGTGTGGTCTAGACCTCTAATCGGAACAGTCGTGCGGAACCGGTACTTCCTATGACATACGCTGCTGCTCAGTGCGCCGTCCGGGACAGGCAGTGACGGCCCGTACAGATCTCCGCCCTGGGAGGCTTCCCATGACCACCGTCTCGTCCCCGCTCGCAGGACGCGCCATCGGACTGGCCGCCGTGCCCGATCCCGTCTTCTCCGGGACCATGGTCGGCCCGGGTACCGCCATCGATCCCGTCCGGGAGCCTTCCGAGGCGGTGTCCCCCGTGGACGGGGTCATCGTCTCTCTGCACCCGCACGCCTTCGTCGTCGTCGACGAGAGCGGGCACGGCGTGCTGACTCATCTCGGGATCGACACGGTGCAGCTCAACGGCGAGGGCTTCGAGCTGCTGGTGAACAAGGGCGACAACGTCGTGCGTGGGCAGGGCGTGGTGCGCTGGGACCCTGCCGCCGTCGAGGCCGCGGGCAAGTCGGCGATCTGCCCGATCGTGGCCCTGGAGGCGACGGCCGAGGCCCTCACCGAGCTGCGTGAGGACGGCGAAGTGAAGGCCGGAGAGAGTCTCTTTCTCTGGAAGTGACGTCAACGTCGTCCACGACGGCTGACAGGACAACCATCGCGGCGGTGGGACCCGCCGCACTATCGGGACGGGTGAGATGGAGACAACGCTGCGAGGCGTCGGCGTGAGCCACGGTGTGGCGATCGGCGAGGTTCGGCACATGGGGACGGCGGTGCTCGAACCGCCGGCCAAGCAGATTCCGGCTGAGGACGCGGAGCGTGAGCAGGGGCGCGCCCGCAAGGCTGTGGAGGCTGTGGCGGCCGATCTTATGGCGCGCGGCAATCTGGCGGGGGGCGAAGCCCAGGCGGTGCTCGAGGCGCAGGCCATGATGGCCCAGGATCCCGAGCTGATGGCGGACGTGGAGCGGAGGATCGCCGTCGGCAGCACGGCCGAGCGTGCGGTGTACGACGCCTTCGCCGCGTACCGTGCCCTGCTGGCCGGTGCCGGGGAGTACCTGGCCGGCCGCGTGGCCGATCTCGACGACGTGCGGAATCGTATCGTCGCCCGGCTGCTCGGGGTGCCGATGCCCGGCGTTCCGGACAGCGACGAGCCGTACGTTCTCATCGCACGGGATCTCGCGCCCGCCGACACGGCGCTGCTGGACCCGACGCTGGTCCTCGGTTTCGTCACCGAGGAGGGTGGGCCGACCAGTCACAGCGCGATCCTCGCGCGGGCGCTCGGTGTGCCGGCCGTGGTGGCGCTTCCGGGCGCCGGGGAGCTTCCCGAGGGCACGGTCGTCGCCGTGGACGGCAGCACCGGCGAGATCTTCGTGAACCCGAGCGAGGAGAAGAAGGAGCGGCTGGCGGCGGAGGCTGCCGAGCGCAAGGCCGCGCTGGCCGCCTCGACCGGGCCGGGCGCGACCTCGGACGGCCACAAGGTGCCGCTGCTCGCGAACATCGGTGGCCCTGCGGACGTGCCCGCGGCGGTGGCGGCCGGGGCGGAGGGCGTCGGTCTCTTCCGTACCGAGTTCCTTTTCCTCGACGACAGCAAGAAGGCGCCGTCGCAGGAGAAGCAGGTGTCCGCCTACCGGCAGGTGCTGGAGGCGTTCCCGGAGGGCCGGGTGGTCGTGCGGGTGCTGGATGCCGGCGCGGACAAGCCGCTGGACTTCCTGACCCCGGGCGACGAGCCGAACCCGGCGTTGGGTGTGCGTGGTCTGCGGACGCTGCTGGACCACCCGGACGTCCTGCGTACGCAGCTGACGGCGCTGGCGAAGGCGGTGGAGGGTCTGCCGGTCCACCTCGAGGTCATGGCTCCGATGGTGGCGGACCGCGCCGATGCCAAGGCGTTCGCGGACGCGTGCCGCGAGGCGGGGCTGCAGGCGAAGTTCGGTGCGATGGTGGAGATCCCGTCGGCCGCGCTGCGGGCGCGCTCGGTTCTGCAGGAGGTGGAGTTCCTGTCGTTGGGGACGAACGACCTCGCGCAGTACACCTTCGCCGCCGACCGTCAGGTGGGTGCGGTGTCGCGGTTGCAGGACCCGTGGCAGCCGGCGCTGCTCGACCTGGTCGCGCTGTCCGCCGAGGCGGCGAAGGCCGAGGGCAAGAGCTGCGGGGTCTGCGGTGAGGCCGCGTCGGACCCGCTGCTGGCGTGTGTGCTGACCGGTCTGGGTGTCACCTCCCTCTCCATGGGTGCGGCGTCGCTTCCGTATGTCCGGGCGACGCTGGCCAAGTTCACGCTGGCACAGTGCGAGCGCGCCGCGGCGGCCGCCCGGGCGGCGGACAGCGCCGAGGAGGCGCGGAACGCGGCTCAGGCGGTGTTGTCCGGCGAGTAGGCCGGGCGAGGTTTGTGGTGCGGGGCGTCCCCTCTTCGGGCGGGGGCGCCCCGCACGCGTTCAGTGGTGGTGGCCCGGCAGTGGCTTGTCGTCTCCGAGGTCGGGCGGAGAGCAGTAGTCGACGTTGGATTCCGGGGAGATGAGGTCGCCGGTCTCCATGTCGGTGCAGTAGGCGTCGAAGACCTCACCGGCAGTGAGGGGCTCGAGGCCGTACCCCCGCAGGCGCCAGCCGTGGATGCGGTCGGTGCCGCTCGGGGCGCTGATGCGCATGACCACTCCGCCGGGGCTGCGGGTGGCGAGGCCGAGGGCGAGGACGCTGATGAATTCCAGCGCCTCGGCTTCGTCCAGGTGCCTGGTGCCGTCGATGTCCTCGTCGGCGTGCAGGACGGAGACGAGGGTTTCCGGGGCGCCCGAGACGCTGCAGACCAGGTGGCGGTCGCCCGGTGGGGCCGTTTCGAGGATGCGCAGGACCAGGCGCTTGGCCCGGTTGAAGGCGGCTCGGCCGAGATCCTCGCCGCAGGTGGCGCAGCTGCCGAGGCGGGCCAGCAGTCCGGCCGCGTACTCCCAGGTGGCCTGGCGGACGGCTTCGTCGACGAGGAGCGGGAGGAGGTCGGCGAGGGCCTGGCCCTCGTACGGGAGGGTGGGTCCGGTGGCGGCGAGTTCCGCGGTGAACCGGGTGCGGCTCGCGTGGGCGTCCGGGTCGAGTCCTGCCGCCGAGCAGAACGCGGCGTACTCCTCCGGGTCGAAGAGGGCGATCGTGGTGTGGGTGCCCTGGGAGGCGCGGGCCCGGAGGAGGGCTTCCACCTGTTGGAGATAAGCGGCGTGGTCGTCGAAGGTGAAGCTGCGGTAGCGCCGCATGGCACGGAAGTCGTGCTCATCGGTGAGCACTCCGATGGTGCCGGCGATTTCGCGGCGCAGGACGCGTCGCATGGTCTGGTCGGTGTGCGCCATGTTTCCCCCTGTGCACAGTCGATCAATGCTCACTCACAGTAACCGAGGGCACTGACAACGGCGTCGGGCCGGTGCGGCGAGCCGGCCCCGCTCGGCCTGGGCCGGCTCGCCGCGTGCCTGGTCAGGGGCGGTTGCGGGCGAGGTTTTCGTAGAAGTGGAGCAGGTCGAGGTTGTCGATGGAGCCGGGATTGACCGCCTTCTCCAGCGGGGTGCCCTGGAGGAGGCGCTTGACCGGGACCTCGATGCGCTTGCCGGTGAGGGTGTGCGGGACGCCGGGCACCTCGATGATCTCGTCGGGGACGTGGCGCGGGGAGAGCTGTGCGCGGATGGTCTGCTTGATGCGGGTGAGCAGGGCCTCGTCGAGGACCGCTCCGGGGGCGAGGTGGACGAAGAGGGGCATCCAGTAGCCCCCGTCGGGCTGCTCGACGCCGATGACGAGGGATTCCCTGATCTCGGGAAGGCGCTCGACGGCCTCGTAGATGTCGGCCGAGCCCATGCGGACGCCCTGCCGGTTGAGGGTGGAGTCGGAGCGGCCGTGGATGACGACGGAGCCGCGGGAGGTGACGGTGATCCAGTCGCCGTGCCGCCACACGCCGGGGTAGGTGTCGAAGTAGCTGTCGTGGTAGCGGCTGCCGTCCGGGTCGTTCCAGAAGCGGATCGGCATGGAGGGCATGGGGTTGGTGACGACCAGCTCGCCGACCTCGTCGGTGAGGGGGTTGCCGCTCGGGTCCCACGACTGGAGGTCGGTGCCCAGACCGGGCGCCTGGAGTTCGCCGATGTGCACGGGGAGGGTGGGGACGGCGCCCGCGAAGCAGGAGCACACGTCGGTGCCGCCGCTGACGGAGGCGATCCAGAGGTCCGCCCCGCTCGCTGCGAACTCGTCGTGCAGCCAGCGGAAGCCGTCGGGCGGGAGGGGCGAGCCGGTGGTGGCGACGCACTGGACGGCGGAGAGGTCGTGGTCGCGGGTGGGGTGCACGCCGGCCTTGCGGCAGGCCATGACGTAGGCGGCGGAGGTGCCGAAGAGGGTGGCGCCGGTGCGTTCGGCGATGCGCCACTGGGCACCGGTGTCCGGGTGTCCGGGGCTGCCGTCGTACAGGACGATCGTGGTGCCGGTGAGCAGGCCGGAGACGAGGAAGTTCCACATCATCCAGCCGGTCGACGTGTACCAGAAGAAGCGGTCCTCGGGGCCCAGGTCGCAGTGCAGGCCGAGTTGTTTGAGGTGTTCGACCAGGATGCCGCCCTGGGACTGGACGATGGCCTTGGGCAGGCCGGTGGTGCCGGAGGAGTAGAGCACCCACAGGGGGTGTTCGAAGGGCACCTGCTCGAAGACGGGGTCCGTGTCGGCGGCCGTCAGGGTCTCCCAGTCCAGCGCGCCCTCGGGTGCCTCGGTGCCGAGGAGCGGGATGTGGATCACGGCGCGCAGGGTGGGCAGTTCGCGGCGGAGTTCGGCGACGGTGTCGCGGCGGTCGTGCTCCTTGCCGCCGTAGCGGTATCCGTCGACGGTGAACAGGACGACGGGTTCGACCTGCTGGAAGCGGTCCAGGACGCTGCGGGCGCCGAAGTCGGGGGCGCAGGAGGTCCAGACGCCGCCGACGGCGGCGGTGGCCAGCAGGGCGACCACGGCGTGCGGGATGTTCGGGAGGTAGCCGCTGACCCGATCGCCGGGGCGCACGCCGAGGGCGCGCAGCTCGGCGGCGAGGGAGCCGACCTGGCGGTTCAGCTCGGCCCAGGTGACGGGACGCGGGTCGTGGGTCTCGTCGACGTACAGGAGGGCCGGTTCGTCCGCGCGGGTGGCCGTCGCACGCAGGGCGTGCTCGGCGTAGTTGAGGGTGGCCCCGGGGAACCACTGTGCGCCGGGCATCGACCGGTCGCCCAGCACGCGCGCGTAGGGAGTGGAGAAGCGTACGTCGAACCATCCTGTGACTGCTTGCCAGAAGGTGTCGAGCTCGTCGACGGACCAGCGGTGCAGGGCCGCGTAGCCGCCTTCGGCGGGGGCGCCGTGCTGTTCGGCTGCCCAGGTCTGGAAACGGGTGATCCGTGCCTGGGCGATACGCTTCGGATCTGGCTGCCAGAGCGGCTGCGGGTTCACGGTCGACATGGGGCGGCTCCCGGACTGTGCGCGTCGTGTGCGTCCTCCGCGCACGGGCTGGGGTGTGCGCGTGACGCGGCTGACACGGACGATGCCATGTGATCGACTTCTACACCAGGGCGCGCCGCACATAGTCGGTGTCATGAAGATGTGGTCCCATCACGGATGAACGGCAGTTGAACGACACCCGCGCCGGGGGCCGTCGATGGCAGGGTGAGCAGCATGGACGGTCGTGACCTGGTGCGTTCGATAACAGGTGTCGGTTCTGCGGGGGCGGCGCAGGGGTTGCGTGGCGTACGCGCGGCGTGGCGCAGACGGCGGGCCGACGCCGCCGGGCTGCCACCGCGGGGTCCGGAGCGTGCGCGGGTGCCCGGGCCGATGCAGGAGGTGGAGCCCGGCCCCGGGGGTGGTGTCGTCCGGTTCGGCCGTTCGGAGTTGCGCATTCTCGTCGCCGTGAACGGTGCCGTGTTCTGGGGCTGGGACGGGGCCGGGCCGGAGCCGTCGTACGCGTTGGCGGGCAGGTGCCCGGAGCCGGACCCCAGGGCGGTGCTGGAGCCGGACAAGGACGGCGGCTGGCGGGTGGTGGCGGAGCGGGCGACGGTGGCCGTCTCCCTGCACGGTGCGATCGAGGTCCGTACCCCTGGAGGTGTGGTGCTGCGCCGTGAGCTGCCGCCGCGCTGGTGGGAGCCGGTCGGTGGCGGTCCGGCGCGCTGGACGCAGCGGTCGGAGGTGGCGGCGGACGCGCGGTTCTTCGGGCTCGGCGGCCGGTCCGAGGGGCCTCGGCTGCGGAAGGGCACGTACCGGCTGTGGAACACCGGTCCGGCCCGGGCCTTCGCGCCGGGTGAGGATCCGTTGTCCGTCACGATGCCGGTGCAGTTGGTGGTGGCCGACGCGGGGACGCATCTCGTCTTCCACGACAGTTCCTGGGACGGCACCGTGGCCTTGCGGGAGGGCGAGGAGGGCGCCGGGTCGGGGCACGACCGGCCCGGGAGAAGTGTGCTGCGGATGGACGGCGGACCGCTGCGGTGCTGGGTGGCGGTGGGCACTCCCGCGCGCGTGCTGCTCACGTGGGCGTCGCTCACCGGGGCGCCCGCGCTGCCGCCGGCGTGGGCGCTCGGTCACCATCACGCGGGGTGCGGTTTCGGTGACGAGCAGGAGGTGCGGCGGACCGTCGCCGGCTACCAGGAGCGGGATCTGCCGCTCGACGCCGTGCATCTGGACGTCGGTCACCTCGACGCCCGACAGGTGTTCACCGTGGACGAGGAACGGTTTCCGAAGCTGTCCGTTCTCGCCGACGAGCTGCGGCGGGAGGGAGTCCGGTTGGTGTCGGTCGTCGGTCCGGCGGTGCCGGCCGCGCGCGGCAACGCCGTGCACGACGCCGGGGCGGCCGAGGACGTGTTCGTGCGCGATGCCTCGGGTCCGGTCGTCCGCGGGGTGGCGTGGCCGGGGGACGTGGTCTTTCCCGACTTCACGCGCGCGCGGGTGCGGGAGTGGTGGGGCGCGCTCTACGAGGAGCGCCTCCGGCGGGGTTTCGCCGGCTTCTGGCACGACCTGGACGAGCCCACCTCGTTCACGGCGTTCGGGGAGTCGACGCTGCCGCGGTCGGCCCGGCATGCGCTGGAGGGGCGGGGCGGTGACCATCGGGAGGCACACAACGTGTATGCGTTGTGCATGGCCCGCGCCGGGTACGAGGGGCTGCGGAGGCTGGCGCCCGAGGAGCGGCCGTTCGTCCTCTCCCGCTCCGGGTGGGCCGGGATGCAGCGCTACGGCGGCACGTGGTCGGGGGGCGTGGCCGCGGGGTGGCCCGGGCTGCGGGCGTCACTGGCGCTGGTGATGGGGCTGGGGCTGTGCGGGGTGCCGTATGCGGGGCCGGATGTGGGCGGGGTCGGTGGGAGGCCGTCTCCGGAGCTGTATCTGCGGTGGGTCCAGCTGGCCGCGTATCTGCCGCTGTTCCGCACGCGTGCGGGCCTGCGGGCGGGGCCCGGGGAACCTTGGGAGTTCGGCGCCCAGGTGCTGGAGCACGCGCGCGTGGCGCTCGTCGAGCGGCGGCGGTTGCTGCCGTACTTCGTGACCCTGGCTCATCTGGCTCGGCGCACGGGCGCGCCGTATGTGCGTCCGCTGTGGTGGTCGGCGCCGGAGGAGCGGGCGTTGCGGGAGTGCGAGGACGCGTTTCTGCTGGGCGACTGCCTGCTGGTGGCGCCGGTGCTGGATCCGGGAGCGGACCGGCGGGCGGTGGAGCTGCCGCGCGGGCGCTGGTACGACACGGTGACGGAGCGGGCGTACGAGGGGCCGGGTCAGGTGCTGGTGGATGCTCCTGCGGCGCGGATTCCGGTGTTCGCGCGCGCGGGGGCCGTCATTCCCGTGCGGGGGGAGGACGGCGGGGTGGAGCTGGAGGTGTGGGCGCCCGCACGGGGGCGGACCGGTGACGGGCTGGTCGTGCGGGACGCCGGCGACGGTTGGGAGGAACCGGAGATCGAGCGGTACGTCTCCCGCTGGGAGGACCGGCGGGTGGTGGTCGAGCGGGAGGGCGAGGGCGGCGTGGCCGAGCCGTCGTGTCCGGTACGTGTGCGGGGGCTCGGCGAACGCCCGGGTCAGAGGTAGCGGCCCTCGAACCAGGCCCGTACCGCGCGCGTGTGGAGGGGGAAGGCGAGTTCGTCGGCCCTGCGCAGGAGGTGCCAGCCCTCGGTCTCGTTCGTGGCGGTGGACGTCGGAAGTCCCTCGGCGGGCCGTTCGGGGAGGAGCCCGAAGAGCAGCAGGTGGCCGTCGGGCGAGCTCATGGCGTCGGCGAGCCGCACGTCGTGGCTCGCCGCCTCGATCCCCGTCTCCTCCTCGAGTTCGCGGACGACGGCCCGCCGCCAGTCCTCGCGGTCGTCGACGTAGCCGCCGGGCAGGGCGACTCCTCCGCGCGCGGGGGCGACGGTGCGGGTGATGACGACCAGGGCGGTGCCCTGGGTGTCGTACACGGGCTGGAGGGCGACCGCGACCGGCAGCGGGTTGCGGTAGGCCACGGTGCCGCAGGCGGGGCAGGTGCGGGGCCAGCCGGAGACGCCCTCTCCGTAGGGCGTCCCGCAGCTCGAACAGTGGGAGCCCGGGACGGAGTTGGAGACGGATACTGGGGTTTCGAACACGCGGCGGACTGTATCCGATCTCGGGGAGGGCGGCTCCGGCGGCGGGCTCAGCGGCGGCCGGCGAGGGATTTCGCGGAGACCGGGAAGTCGAAGTAGGTGTCCGGGTGGGGCTCCGGCTTGTAGGTGAAGTGCCACCACTCCTCGGGGAGGTTCACGAGGCCCACGTCCTCCAGGGTGTCCTTGAGCAGCAGGCGGTTGGCGCGCTGGGTGCCCTGGATGCGGGGGTCGAGGGTGTGCGAGAGGGTGTCGAAACAGTCGTAGCCGGTGCCCATGTCGACGGAGTTGTCGGGGAAGCGCTGGTCCTGCGGGGCGAAGCAGGGTTCCAGGGGCTGACCGGGGTGGTACGGCCGGGTGGGCTTCGCCGGAAGTTTCACGAGGGTGAGGTCCATGGTGGAGCCCCGGCTGTGGCCGGACTTCTCCGCGATGTAGCCGTCCGCGAAGAGGCGGGTCTTGTCGACGTGGGGGTAGAACTCCGCTTTCATCGTCTGGTCGTCGAGGTCCTCGGCCCAGCGGACGAAGTGGTCGACGGCGCGTTGCGGCCGGTAGCAGTCGTACACCTTGAGGGAGTAGCCCTGGCGCAGCAGCCGCGTCTGCGCCCGGTGGAGGGCGAGGGCGGCGGGGCGGGTGAGGATGCACAGGGGCTGCCGGTAGCCGTCGATGCGTTCGCCGACGAAGTTGTGCGGGGTGACGTAGCGCATCTCCTGGATGATCGTCGGGTCGACGCTTCTCAGGGCCACGAAGTCTTTCGGTGCCTTGGGCTCGGGGGACGCGGCCCGGGCGGTGGCGGGGACGGCGGTGACGGCGAGCAGGGCGGCGACGGTGGTGGCCAGACCGCGCAGTGCGGTGGTGAGTCGGGGGAGGTTGCGTGTCATGTTCCCTGCATCTATCAGGAGTCGGTTCCGCGGGGGAAGTGGGCGGGACGGAGACGCGCCGCTCGTACGCTCCGTGAGGGCGTCGGAATCCTGCGTGAACGTCGTATGAACTGGGCCCGGCCGGCCGCGGGCGGCGCCATCCTGCTTCCGTGCGCTCCTGGACGGACACTCTCCGCTTCGCTTTCCAACCGGTGGTCAACCTCATGACCGGCGGGGTCGCGGCGCTGGAGATACTCGCCCGCCCCGAGAGTGGCGACATCCTGGCCGAGGCCCGCCGTGACGCGGAACTCGACGGCCGGCTGGCGGTTTCGGCGGTCCGCGCGGCGGTGCGCAAGGAGACGCTGCTGCCCCTGCACGTCAACGTGTTCGCAGGCACGCTCGCCGACCTCGGTGGCCTTCAGGCGTTGCACGACGCGGTGCGTGAGGCGGGCCGGCTGCCCTGGGAGGTGACCGTCGACATCTGTCCGCCGTACGCCCATGTGCCGCGGCGGGCGCTGCTGGAGGCGGTGACCGTGCTGCGGGGCCAGGGCTTCCGGATCTGCGCGGACGGGGTCGGCGACGGGGATGCGCCGCTGCGGCTGCTGACGGATCTGGCGCCGGATCTGGTCAAGCTCGACGCCTCGTTGCTGGGGCGGCCGGCGGCCGTACGGGCGATGCGGGCGCTCTGCGACGAGCTGGGGGCGCTGCTGTCCGTCGAGGGCGTGGAGACGGAGGCGCAGTGTGCCGCCGCGCGGGTGGGCGGGGCGCAGTTGGCGCAGGGGGAGTTGTTCGCGCCGCCCGCGCGGCTGCCTGCTGCGGACGTGTACGTTCCGCCCGACTCTCCCGGCGTCGTGTCGGTGCCGCGTTCGGGGCCGCCGGTGGGGCAGTTCGTGCGGCCGGCCGCGCTGTTGCCGGTGACTGCTTCGGCGGGGCAGGTACGGGCGTTGCTGACCGGGTCGCCCGAGGTGTCCGGGGTGCTGCTGGTGGACCGGGACGGGGTTCCGGTGCGGTCGGTGCACCGGTCCCGTTTCCTGCTGTCGATGTCGGGGCGTTACGGGCATGCCCTGTATGCCGACCGGCCCGCCGCGAAACTCGGCGACCCGCCGCGGACGGTGGGTGTCGAGGCGACGGCGTGGGAGGTGCTGGACGTGGTGGCGGTCGGCGGCCGGGGCCGAACGTCGGACGACGTGGCGGTGGTCGACGCGTGCGGGCGGTGCGTGGGTGTCGTACGGCTCTCGGATCTGGTGCGGGCGCTGGCCGAGAGCCGGGTGGAGGAGGCGGTCGGGCTGAATCCGCTGACCCGGCTGCCCGGTTCGGACGCGATCACGGGTGAGGTGGACCGGCGGATCGCCGACGGGCGGGCGTTCGCGTTGAGCTGGCTCGACGTGGACCACTTCAAGCAGGTCAACGACGGGGCCGGGTTCGCGGCGGGCGACGAGCTGATCCGGGCGGTGGGGCGGGCGCTGCTGCGGACGGCGTCGGTGTCCACGCGCGTGGGGCACATCGGCGGTGACGACTTCCTGGTGCTCAGCGATCCGGAGGAGCTGGATCCGCTGGCCGCCTCCGTGCTGGACGCGCCATGGTCGGCCGGCGGGCGGCCGGTGACGCTGTCCTTGGCGACGGTCCTGTGCGCGCCGGGCAGCGTGGCGGACCACCGGGCGGCGGCGGCCGCTCTGGCTCCGCTGAAGAAGGCCGCGAAGGCGTTGCGCGGGGCGAGTTGGGTGCTGGGGCGGGCCGGGGCCCCGGGCCACGAGGTGCGGCGCGGCCCGGACCGGGCCACGGCACCGGCGGGGTGAGCCGAGCCGGGCTGGCGGTAACGGGGCGCCGGTCGGGCGGCGGGCGGTGGTGGGACGTGGCTGGGTGGTGGGGCGCGGCCGGACGCTGGGACGCGGCCGGACGCTGGGACGCGGCCGGACGCTGGGACGCGGCCGGGGGCTGGAGCGCGGCCGGGCGCCGCTGGGACGCGGCCGGGCGGGGTGTCCGGCGGGAGCCATCCGGCTACGGATCCGGTGAGGCGAGCCGGGTTCCGGAGCACCCGGCGTGAGCCGGTCAGGGGGCGGCCGGGGGGATTCGAGGGTTGGGCAGGGAAGGTCACGGGAGCCTTGTGAGCCACGGGCGGCGAGGCTCCGGCGACGACGCGGTGAGCCGGAGTCCAGGACTCCCGGCTGAACCGGTCGGGCTGCGGCTGGGGGCGGCGGCCAGGGCTCGGCCGAGTGGGGCGGTCGGCAGGAGGGCAGCAGGCCGCAGGAGGGCAGCAGCCGGCAGGAGGGGGTGGCGGGTTGCTGGGCACGCGCGCGTGGAGGGGCGATGAGCGCGTCATCGGGGCGTCGTGGTCGCTGGCCGTCCGGCGGGGCGTGGTGGGCGTTGGTCGGCCGGGCCCAGCAGGCGTCGGCCATTCGGCGAAACGTAGGGGGGCGCCGGCCGGCCGGGCCCAGCGGGCGCCGGTCATTCGGCGGGCGTGGTAGGCGCTGGTGCTCCGGCAGGGCGTAGCCGTCGCTGGGCGTGCGGCGGAGCGTGTAGGCGCTGACCGGGCGGGCCCGGCGGTCGCTGGTTGGCCGGGGGTTCGAAACGTTGCGGTCGGCCACCTTGACGCTCCCCGGGTGCCGGTGAACACTTCCGGTGTCAGTCGACATCGCCGTACATCTCGGCGCATTCCGGTACGCGTCGCGCGGGCTCTCCTGTGCTTCGAGGACCACTCCCCCCACGGGCGGTTCGGCTGCTACGGCACGCTCGTCACTCACGCCCCCTCGGCGGAAGTCGCCATGGGACACGCACACTCCGCACGTGAGGGCCGGGGCCGACCGTCCCGGGCCAGGGCCTAGGAGCCGCCATGAGCAACGGAGACATCTTCGTCGGCGAGATCATCGGAACCGCGATCCTCATCCTCTTCGGCGCTGGTGTCTGCGCCGCCGTGACGCTCAGGTACAGCAAGGCACGGGCGGCCGGGTGGGTGGTGATCGCGTTCGGCTGGGGGTTCGGCGTGCTGGCGGGCGCGTACACCGCGGCCCCGCTCTCCGGCGGGCACCTCAATCCCGCCGTCACCCTCGGGATCGCCGTCGACACCGGCGAGTGGGGCAAGGTCTGGGTCTACGTGCTGGGGCAGTTCATCGGTGCGATGATCGGTGCCGTCCTGTGCTACCTCACGTACTTCGCCCAGTTCCAGGCCAACGTCCACAAGACCGGCAGCACCGAGGGCACGGCGGACGAGCCGGTTCCGACACTCGGCATCTTCTCCACCATCCCGGAGATCCGGCACCCGGTCGCCAACCTGCTCACCGAGATCATCGCCACCGTCGGGCTCGTCCTGCCGATCCTCGCCTTCGGGCTGACGGAAGGGCTCGGCGAGTCCGGGACGCTGGTGCTGATCGTCTCCCTGCTCGTCGTCGGCATCGGTCTCTCCCTCGGCGGGCCGACCGGGTACGCCATCAACCCGACGCGCGACCTCGGCCCGCGCATCGTGCACACCTTCCTGCCGATCCCGAACAAGGGCACCTCCGACTGGAGTTACGCCTGGATCCCGGTGGTCGGCCCGCTGATCGGCGGAGGGCTCGCCGGGCTCGTCTACAACGTGGCCTTCTGAACCGCCGGCCGAGCGGCCACACCGAGCAGTCACCCCGGCAGGAAGCCCAGCAGTCGTCCGAACCCAGCCCAAGGGACAGCCATGACGGACCACTCCGTGAAGTACGTCGCCGCGATCGACCAGGGCACCACCTCGAGCCGCTGCATCATCTTCGACCAGAACGGCGCGATGGTCGCCGTCGACCAGCGCGAGCACCGCCAGATCTTCCCCAAGCCCGGATGGGTGGAGCACGACGCCACCGAGATCTGGTCCAAGGTGCAGGCGGTGGTCGCCGGGGCGATCGCCAAGGCCGGGCTGCGCGCCGACCAGCTCAGCGCCCTCGGCATCACCAACCAGCGCGAGACGACGGTCCTGTGGGACCGCGCGACCGGCAAGCCCGTGCACAACGCGATCGTGTGGCAGGACACCCGTACGTCCGCGCTGTGCCGCCGGCTGGGCGGCACGGACGGGCAGGACCGTTTCCGCGAGGCGACCGGACTGCCGCTGGCCAGCTACTTCTCCGGGCCCAAGGCGGCCTGGCTGCTCGACAACGTGCCGGGGCTGCGGGCACGTGCCGAACGCGGTGAGATCGCCTTCGGCACCCTCGACTCCTGGCTGATCTGGAACCTCACCGGCGGCACCGACGGCGGGCGGCACGTCACCGACGTGACCAACGCCGGGCGCACCATGCTGATGAACCTCCGGACCCTCCAGTGGGAGCCGTCCATCCTGTCGGCGATGAACATCCCCGAAGCCGTACTTCCCGAGATCAGGTCCTCCGCGGAGGTGTACGGGACGGCCGTCGGCCAGTTGGCCGGTGTCCCGGTGGCCTCGGCCCTGGGGGACCAGCAGGCGGCCGTGTTCGGGCAGGCCTGCTACGACGTGGGAACGGCGAAGAACACGTACGGCACCGGCAGTTTCCTGCTCCTCAACACCGGGAACCGGCCGGTCCCGTCGAAGAGCGGGCTGCTGACGACGATGGGCTACAAGATCGGTGACGAGCCGCCCGTGTACTGCCTGGAGGGGTCCATCGCCCTCACCGGGGCACTGGTCCAGTGGTTCCGCGACCAGCTCGGCATCATCCGCAGCGCCGACGAGATCGAGCCGTTGGCGGAGAGTGTGGAGGACAACGGGGGCGCGTACATCGTGCCCGCGTTCTCCGGGCTGTTCGCGCCGTACTGGCGCTCGGACGCTCGCGGGGTCGTCACCGGGCTCACCCGGTACGTCACGAAGGCCCATCTCGCGCGCGCGGTGCTGGAGGCGACGAGCTGGCAGACGCGCGAGGTCGTGGACGCCATGTACCAGGACTCCGGGGTGCGCATCACGGCCCTGAAGGTCGACGGCGGCATGACGAAGAACGGTCTGCTGATGCAGCACCAGGCGGACGTGCTGGGCGTGCCCGTGATCCGGCCGCGGGTCTCCGAGACGACCTGCCTGGGCGCCGCGTACGCTGCCGGGCTGGCCACGGGCGTGTGGAACGGCCTCGACGAGCTCAAGGCGCACTGGCAGCGGGACGTCGAGTGGACACCGGCCATGGAGACGTCGGTGCGGGACCGGGAGTACCGCAACTGGCGCAGGGCGGTGGAGAAGAGCTTCGGCTGGGTGGAGGACGGCGACGGTTAGGGCCTGTCCGCCGGATCAGGTCCTGAGCGTCGGAGGGCTCGGGGCACGCGCGCGTGGGTGGCGTTTCCGCGTGATCGTGCCCCGAGCCGTCAGGTCGTGACGGCCCGGCGACGGTCCGCCGCCTGTGCCATCGCGTGTTGGACCACGCCGACCAGGACCTCCTTGACCGACTCCCGGTCGCGGGCGTCGCACATCACCAGCGGCACGTCGGCGTCGAGGTCGAGGGCCCGGCGGACGGTCTCGGCCGGGTAGCGGGCCGATCCCTCGAAGCAGTTGACGCCGACGAGGAACGGGATGGAGCGCCGTTCGAAGTAGTCGACGGCGGCGAAGCAGTCCTCCAGGCGGCGGGTGTCGGCCAGGACGACGGCGCCGAGCGCGCCCTCGGAGAGCTCGTCCCACATGAACCAGAACCGCTCCTGGCCGGGCGTGCCGAAGAGGTACAGCACCAGGTCCTCGCGCAGGGTGATCCGCCCGAAGTCCATGGCCACCGTGGTGGTGTGCTTGTCCTCGACACCGCTGACGTCGTCGACGGGCCGCCCGGCCTCCGTGAGCAGTTCCTCGGTGCGCAGCGGCCGGATCTCGCTGACCGCGCCGACGAGGGTGGTCTTGCCGACGCCGAAGCCGCCGGCCACCAGGATCTTGAGCGTGACGGGCTCGACCGGCGGCTTGCCGCGCTGAGAACGCCCGAAGATCATCGATCTCTTCTCCTTACCGTGCCCGGAGGCTGACTCACAGGGCTCTCAGGTTCACAGGGCTCTCAAGCCGCTGATCACATCGCGCAGAATGTTCTCGTCCGGCAGTTCGGCCGGGGGCACGGGCCGGTTCACGTGGACGAGTTCGCTTTCCACGAGGTCTCCGACCAGGACCCGGACGACCCCGACGGGCAGATCGAGTTCGGCGGCGAGTTCGGCGACGGACTGCGGGGTGTCCCGGCAGAGTCCGACGATGTCCACGTGTTCCGGGGAGAGCGTGACGTCCGCCTCCGGGTCGTCCGCGTCGGGTTCCGCGACGACCACCGCGATCAGGTCGAGGCGGTGCTGGGCCGCACTGGAGGTGCGGCCGCGCGTCATGGCGTACGGACGGACGACGGGACCGGCCTCGTCGTCGAACCAGTGGTTTCTTCCCTGACCGTCTGCGCTCATGTCATCCCACTTACCCGCCCGAGGGCAGATCGGTGCGCGGGGCGGCGCCCAGATGCGCACCGACCCGCTTGACGAGGAGGGTCATCTCGTAGGCGACCTGGCCGACGTCGGAGTCGGCGTCCGACAGAACGGCGAGGCAGCTGCCGTCGCCGGCGGCGGTCACGAACAGGAAGGCGTCGTCGAGTTCGACGACCGTCTGCCGGACGCTGCCCGCCTCGAAGTGGCGGCCCACGCCCTTGGCAAGACTGTGGAAACCGGACGCCACGGCGGCCAGGTGCTCGCTGTCCTCCCTGGTCAGGTCCTTGGACACCCCGGTCGCCAGGCCGTCGCCGGACAGGACGACGGCCTTGCGGATGCTCGCGACACGGTCCACCAGGTCGTCGAGGAGCCAGTTGAGCTCCCCCGACTTGGTCGCGCTGTGGTCGGTCGCCTTCGGTGCGGTCATCGACCGTCCCCCTTACTCGTTCCTTGTGGTGCTTGTGGTGCTGGGCCGCCGGGCGAGTCGTCACCCGCGGCGTTCTCCTCGCGGCCGCGTCGCCAGCCGCGCTGGAGTGAGGCCATACGGCTGCGTACTTCCTCGGCGTCCCGGTCGGCCGGGTCGGAGCGGTCCTCGGCGGGCGGCTCGGCGCTCTGCTTGAGCTGGGGAGCCAGGTTGGCCTGCCGTACCCGCCGGGGCAGTGCTTCCGTGGCGGGCTCGGTGGGCCGCGTACGGTCCTCGTCGCGGCGGGACGGAGCGTCGCCGCGCGTGGGGGACGTGCTGCGGCGGCGGGCCGGGAGGGACGGCAGCGCGGATGACTCCCCGTCTGCCGGCGGTGCCTCGTCCGCGGCGTCCCGGGCGGATCGTTCGGAAACCGGGCGCCCGTGGGAACTGACCAGCTTGGGAGTCCGACGGCGGGGCAGCGGGACCGGCGCGTTCGCCTCGCCCTCCCCCTCGGGCGGCCCGCTGTCGTGGCCGGGCTCATGGCGTCGTCGCTGCGCGCGGCGGGTCAGCTGCTCGTCGTCCGCCGCGACGAGGGAACGGCGCGGCCGGAACAGACCTCCCCGTTCGCTGTCCTGGTCGCCGAGCCCGCCCGGCAGGTCGTCGAGGGCGTCCAGGCCGACGGGCGCCTCCAGCTCGACCGGCCCGTCCAGCGGCGGGGCCGGCCGGCCCGGCAGTGTCGCCGGTACGTGGGAGAGGGCGGCTCGGCGGCTCTTCTCCCGCTCCTTGTCCTTGACGTGCTGGGGGCGGTCGAGACGGAAGCCGACTCCGTTGGTGTCCGGGGCGTCGTCCGTGAGCAGCGCGTCGGGAACGAAGACGACCGCGGTGGTGCCGCCGTACGGGGAAGGCTGCAGGGAGACCCGGACGTTCTGCCGCTGGGCGAGCCGGCTGACGACGAACAGGCCGAGCCGGTCGGTGTCGGACAGCTCGAACTCCGGTGTCTCGGCGAGCCGCAGGTTGGCGTCGAGGAGGGCGTCGGCGGCCATGCCCAGGCCGCGGTCGTGGATCTCCAGGGTGAAGCCGTTGGCGACGCGCTCGCCCAGGACCTGGACGGCCGTGTGCGGCGGCGAGAACACCGTGGCGTTCTCCAGGAGTTCGGCCACGAGGTGGGTGAGGTCGGCGACAGCCGGGCCGGTGACGGCGACGCGCGGCAGCCGGCGGACCTCGATGCGCTCGTAGTCCTCGACCTCGGCGACGGCGGCCCGCACCACGTCCATGAGCTGGACGGGCTTGCGCCACTGCCTGGAGGGCGCGGCGCCGGAGAGGATGACCAGGCCCTCGGCGTGGCGGCGCATGCGGGTGGTCAGGTGGTCCAGGCGGAACAGGTCGGCGAGTTCCTCGGTGTCCTCGGTGCGGCGTTCCATGGTGTCGAGCAGGGTGAGCTGCTTGTGCAGCAGTACCTGGCTGCGCCGGGCGAGGTTGACGAACACCTCGGAGACACCGGCACGGAGTTCGGCCTGTTTGACGGCGGCCTCGACGGCGGCGCGCTGGAGGGTGTTGAGGGCCTGGCCGACCTCGCCGATCTCGTTCTTGTCGTACTCCAGGCGCGGCACCTCGGTCTCGACGTCCACCTCCTCGCCTGCCGAGAGGCGGCGCATCACGCTGGGCAGGCGGACGCCGGAGGCCTCGTGGGCCTCCAGGCGCAGCTGCCTGAGGTCACGGATCAGGGCCCGGCCGACACGCACGGACAGGAAGAGGGAGAACAGCAGGGCTATCAGGCCGAGTGCGCCGGCGACGACCACCTTGGAGATGACGCCCATCGCCACCGGGCTGACGCGGTCCTGGTAACGGTCGGCGGCGTGGTCGTCGAGGGCGCCCAGTTCGTCGAGCACGC
The DNA here is from genome assembly GCF_044544295.1 of Streptomyces sp. NPDC053750. NCBI lineage: Bacteria > Bacillati > Actinomycetota > Actinomycetes > Kitasatosporales > Streptomycetaceae > Streptomyces > Streptomyces sp. NPDC053750. The sequence goes on from NZ_JBITXB010000019.1 coordinate 18,270, forward strand.
TGCCGGCGGCGGTGTCCCAGCTCTGGGCGGTGACTCCGCGGGGCTTTCCGGTCCCGGAGGCCAGGGCGGCCTCCTCGGCGACGCGCAGGGGGGCGGAGGAGGCGTTCTTCCAGAAGCGCTGGTAGCGGCCGCGTTCGGCTGCGGGCAGCAGCGGCAGGCTGATGTCGTACATCACGGTGCGCTGGGCCACGAGGTCGGAGACGTCACGTATCTCGCTCCGGGTGAGCCGGCCGGTGACCAGGGCGGAGCCGAGGAGGGCGTCCTCGCGGGAGAGGAGTTCCCGTGCGCGCGAGACGTTGACGAGTGCGCGGTACTGCTTGTCCAGGTCCACGTTGTCGACGACGTGGAGGTTGGCGAGCAGTTCGTGACAGGGGTCGACCAGGCGGTTGTAGAGGCCGAGTGCCTGCGCACGGTCGATCGTGCCGTCCTCGACGCTGCGGCGCAGGGAGCCGATGCCGTCGAAGGCGTCCAGGACGGCCGTGAGGCGTTCCTCCTCGGCCTGGTCCAGCGCGTCGCGCACGTCGGTGTTCGCCGCGTTGTGCCGGATCTTGGCGATGGCCTCGTCGGTGGCGGTGCGGCTGCGGCGGAGGGCGGAGAGCCCGTCCGAGGCGCGCGGGTCGGCGAGGTGGACGAGGGTCTGGCGGCGTTCCTGCTGGAGGACGCGGACGGTGTCCTCGACCGGGTAGCCGATCTCCTCGACGAGGGTCGACACGTCGAACAGCCGGCTCGCCTCGCGTCCCGTGAGTACCGTGGCGAAGGCCCAGATCGCGGTCAGGGACACCAGCGGCACGAGAAGCAGCGCCACGATCTTCCGGCGGATCGACTTCCCGCGAAAGCGCATGGCCTCCCCCAGCTCGACCCCCACCGGCAGGGGGTGCACATGTACGTCAACAAACGGCGCGAGCCTACTACTCACGCACTGGTAACTCGAAGGCCCGTCCGGAGGCCGAACCTCCGCACGGGCGGCCCGCGAGGGTCAGTTGTCCGGCCATTACGGGAGATTGCCTCCCGGGAGCGGGGGCGGGCGAGGGGAACGTGTCCTTCCGGTGGGGCGGGCGGATTGGCCGAAATTTTTCGACTGGGCGGGATTTTCGGGAATCCTGGAGGGCCGTCGTTCGTCCTTCACTACGGGAAATGGAGGCGGAATCGGCCACAGGAGCCGCATCCCGCCCCCGGGCGGCGTAAAGCAGCGCAAGCCGGGCAGCCAGAGGGGAGCCGTGTCCTCGGACGCGGGCGAGCTGTCTGCAGGCGGTGGGGAGTGACATGTCGATGGGCACGGTGGAGCGGCGCGAGGCGCCGCGGGACGGCGATGCGGCCAGGTCGAGGACCCGGTCGCGCGCGGAGGCGCCGGATCGCGACATTCCGGCGGCCGGGCCGCACCCGAGGGCACGCGAACGGCCGGAGCAGCGTGAGCGGCGGGAAGAACCGGAGCAGCAGCCGGTCCACCGGCCGTTGTGGACGGAGGAGTCCGCGCGGCGGCGCCGGCTGCCGGATCCGGTGCGTACGGCGGCCGTGCGTGCGGTGCTCGTCGTGGCCGTGACGCTGATATCGGCGATGGTGGCCTTCCTGTGCACGCTGGCGGGCTCCTGGCTGGCGTTTCCGATGGTGATCGGCAGCATCGCGGGCACGGTGGTGGCCACGTGGGGCGTGCTGGACGTCTGGGTGACGCGTCAGGTCTGGAATCAGCGGCACGGCGTGGTGTCGGTGCCGAGCAGCACCGCGCGGGCCATGCGGCGCGAGCGACGCCGGGCCAGGCGGCAGGCGCGATCCGCGCAGCGGGCCCAGGAGCGGATACGCCGGCAGGGCGGCGCGGGGCAGTTGTCGCACTCCTGACTGGCGGCACGCCTCACAGCGCGACGGGGTCTACGGGGGCGGTGTCGCGGGCGAGTTCACGTCGGGCCCGCATGAAGGGGCGGGGCCGGTCCACGGCGAGTACCGCGGTCGTCCGGCCGTCCCGTTCGTAGCGGGCGAGGAAGCCGCCCCGGGCCGGCGCGCCCTCGGCGATCCCGCCCTCGACGATGCGGACGGTGTCGCCGTCCTGGTACCGGCCGGCGAACTGAAGCCGGGCGCCGTACTGGTCGGACCAGAAGTACGGCACGCTCCTCGCGCTGGTGACGGTGCGCCCGGCGAGCAGGTTCTTCACGGCGGCCCGGGGCTGCTCGGTGGCCGAGGTCCAGTGTTCCGCGCGCCTGCCGCCGACGCGGGCCACGTCGCCGACGGCGACCACCTGGGGCAGTGACGTCACGCAGCCCTCGTCGCACAGGACGCCGTCCTCCAGGGCGAGCGCCGAGCCCGCCAGCCAGGCGGTGTTGGGGGTGGCGCCGATGCCGACGATCACCACGTCCGCGGGCAGGACACGGCCGTCGGAGAGGAGCACCGCGGTGACCGTGTCCGTGCCACGCAGGGCGGCCACGGACGCTCCGGTGACCAGCTTCACACCTCCGCGCCGGTGCAGTGCGGCGCACACGGCCGCCATGTCGGGGCCGAGTTGGGGCACCAGCGGGAGCGGAGCCGCCTCGACGACGGTGACCTCGTGGCCGAGGGTCGCGCACGAGGAGGCGGTCTCGGCGCCGATGAAGCCGCCGCCGATGACGACGACCCGGCGCGGGCCCCGGGTCAGTTCCGCGCGCAGGGCACGGGCGTCGTCCAGGGTGCGCAGGGTGTGGACGCCGGTGAGGCCGGCGCCGGTGAGGCGCCGGGCCGAGGCGCCGGTGGCGATGACGACGCCGTCGGTGGACACGGTGCGGCCGTCGTCGAGCAGCACGGCACGGCCGCGGGCGTCGAGGCCGGCGGCACGGACGCCGAGCAGCCATGCGGCGTCGAGGTCGGCGGCCTCCTCGGCATCGGTGAGGGCCAGTTGGTCCTCGTCGGCGTGGCCGGTGAGGAAGTCCTTGGAGAGGGGAGGGCGGTCATAGGGGTGGTGGGACTCGTCGCCGACGATCACCAGTCGGCCGTCGTGCCCCTGGGTGCGCAGTTCCCGGGCGGCGTACAGGCCGGACAGCGAGGCGCCGACGACGGTCACGGTCCTCATGCGGCGTTTCCCTCCTGACCGGCGAGATGGACGTGGACGACGCCGTCGTCGACGGTGACCCGGTGGGTGCGGACCGGCCGGCGGGCCGGGAGGCAGGTCGGCCGGCCCGTCCGGAGGTCGAACGAGGCGGCGTGCAGCGGGCATTCGACCAGGCAGCCCTCCAGCCAGCCCTCGGAGAGGGAGGCGTCCTGGTGGCTGCAGGTGTCGTCGATGGCGTAGAGGTCGCCGTCGTCGGTGTGGAAGACGGCGACGGGCGGATGCGTCTCGAGGCGGGCGGACTCGCCCTTGGGGAGGTCTTCGAGGCGGCAGACGGGAATCATGGGTTCCCCCTCTCGGTCCGGAACGCGGGCCCTGGCTGTTGCGGGAGGGTGTGCCCGTGAGGCACGGCGTGCCTCGCTCGGTACGCGTACCCTTCCGGCCCTTCCGGGATCCGGACGCTTCGGTAACATGATGTTTCACATGACGCACTAGAAAGCGCTATGCGCAACAGAATCCGGGCGGGCGCGCCTCGCGTCAAGGGGTGTCCGCGGATGCGGCCCGAAAGGGCGCCAGGTGGTGAGTGTCGAGTCATGAACCGCACGAAGAAGCAGCCCGACCATGGGGAGGACCCCGTGGAGAACAGGCAGGGCGGCAGAGGCGCATCGGGCGCCGTGCAGTCGGTGGACCGCGCCGTGAGCGTGCTGGAGATCCTCGCCCGGCACGGCGAGGCGGGCGTCACCGAGATCGCCGACGAGCTGGACGTGCACAAGTCCACCGCGTTCCGGCTGCTGGGGGTCCTGGAGAACCGCGGCCTGGTCTCCCAGGAGAAGGAGCGCGGAAAGTACTACCTGGGTGCCGGCGTACTGCGCCTCGCGGGGGCGGCGGCAGTGCGCCTGGACATCTCGCAGGAGGGCGTGCCGGTCTGCCGGGAGCTCGCCGACGAGCTCGGTGAGACGTCGAACATCGCGGTTCTGGACGACGACGCGGCGGTCAACATCATGCAGGCCCGCGGCACCGCCTCCGTGACCGCGCAGAACTGGCTCGGGCGGCGCACTCCGCTGCACGCCACCGCCAGCGGCAAGGTGCTGCTCGCCCACCTGCCGCCCACCCTGCGCGAGGGGCTGCTGGCCCGCCCGCTGCACCGGTTCACCGAGCACACCGTGACCGGCGCGGCCGTGCTGCGCGGCGAGCTGGAGACCGTGGCCGAGCAGGGCTACGCGATCACCCAGGAGGAGCTGGAGATCGGTCTCGCCGCCGTGGCGGCGCCCGTCCGCTCCCACGACGGCAAGGTGATCGCCTCGATCAGCGTCTCGGGCCCGGTGTACCGGCTGACGCCACAACGGCTGACGGAGCTGGCCGGGCGCACCCTGGCGGCGGGGGTCGAGCTGTCCCGCCGGATGGGCCACGGCTCCTGACCCGTACCTCTTGACGGCTGCTCGACGGCATTCCCACTATGTTTCTGAGGGCGCAACCCATCGTGCAATGCGCAACAGCAGAGGAGCTTGTCGTGCCACACGAGGTCCGTGCCGTAGTCGCTGTGAAGAAGGGCGCACCCGTGGAGGTGCAGACGATCGTCGTCCCTGACCCGGGGCCCGGCGAGGTTCTTGTCGCGGTGCAGGCCTGCGGGGTCTGCCACACGGACCTGCACTACCGGGAGGGCGCGATCACGGACGACTTCCCGTTCCTGCTGGGCCACGAGGCGGCCGGCACGATCGAGGCGGTCGGCGAGGGCGTCACCGGTCTCCGGCCGGGCGACTACGTGGTCCTGGCCTGGCGGGCGCCCTGCGGAGGGTGCCGTTCCTGCCGACGGGGCCGCCCTTGGTACTGCTTCGACTCCCGCAATGCCGTCCAGCCGATGACCCTGCTCGACGGCACCCCGCTGACCACCGCCCTCGGCATCGGCGCCTTCGCCGGGAAGACGCTGGTCGCGGCGGGGCAGGCGGTGAAGGTCGACCCCGCCGCCCGGCCCGAGGCGGCCGGTCTGATCGGGTGCGGGGTGATGGCCGGTTACGGCGCCGCCGTCAACACCGGCAACGTGGGGCGTGGCGACTCGGTCGCCGTCATCGGCTGCGGCGGCGTCGGCAACGCGGCGATCGCGGGCGCCGCGCTGGGCGGCGCCATGAAGATCATCGCGGTGGACGTCGACGGCGCGAAGCTGGACCGGGCGGAGCGGTTCGGCGCCACGCACACCGTCAACTCCCGTGGCACGGACCCGGTCGAAGCGGTCCGCGCCCTCACCGACGGCCACGGCGTGGACCTCGCGATCGACGCCGTGGGACTTCCGGAAACGTTCCGTCAGGCCTTCTACATGCGCGACCACGCGGGCGTGCTGGTCCAGGTCGGCGTGCCCACCCCGGAGACGACGGTCGAGCTGCCGCTCCTCGACGTGTTCTCGCGCGGCGGCGCGATCAAGTCGTCCTGGTACGGCGACTGTCTGCCCAGCCGCGACTTCCCGTTCCTCGTCGACCAGTACCTGTACGGGCTGCTGGACCTGGGCGCCTTCGTCACGGAGACCACCACGCTGGACCGGGTCGAGGAGGCCTTCGCCAAGATGCACCGGGGAGAGGTGCTGCGTTCGGTGGTGGTCCTGTGAGCACCCGCGACCTGCGACGTCCGCCCCGCGTGGTCGTCATCGGCGCCGGCATCGTCGGCTGCTCGCTCGCCGACGAGCTGACGGCCCGCGGCTGGAACGACGTCACCGTCCTGGAACAGGGCCCGCTGCCCGCCCCCGGCGGCTCCACGTCCCACGCCCCCGGCCTCGTCTTCCGGACCAGCCCGTCCAGGACGCTCACGGCGTTCGCCCAGTACACCGTCGAGAAGTTCGCCTCGCTCACGGCGGACGGCGCGCGGTGCTTCCAGCAGGTCGGCGGCCTGGAACTGGCCACCACACCGGAACGCCTCGCCGATCTGCACCGCCGGGCCGGTTACGCCGCCGCCTGGGGCGTGCGCGGCGAGATCGTCGGCCCCGCCCGCTGCAAGGAACTCTGGCCGCTCCTCGACGAGTCGGTGGTGCTCGGCGGCTTCCACACCCCCGGGGACGGACTGGCCCGCGCCCTGCACGCCTCCCGCGCCCAGCTGGACCGCGCCACCGCGCGGGGCGCCCGCTTCCTGGACCGGCACACGGTCACCGGCATCGAGCGGCAGGACGGCAGGGTCACGGGGGTCGTCACCGACCGGGGCACCTTCCCCGCCGACCACGTCGTCTCCGCGGCCGGCTTCTGGGGGCCCGTCGTCGGCCGCATGGCCGGTGTCGACGTCCCCCTGCAACCGCTCGCCCACCAGTACGCGCGCACCGGACCGCTGCCCGAGCTGAGCGGCGCCACGGCGGAGGCCTCGAGGCCGATCCTCCGCTTCCAGGACCGCGACCTGTACTTCCGTGAGCACACCGACCGGCTCGGCATCGGCTCCTACGCCCACCGTCCGCTGCCCGTCGACCCGTTCGCCGTCCTCGCCTACGACGACGCCCGCGCCCGCCACATGGACATGCCGTCGTCGTACCCCTTCACCCCGGACGACTGGGCCCCGAGCTGGGAGGACTGCCGCCGGCTGATGCCCGCCCTGCGGTCGGCCGAGGTCGAGTCGGGCTTCAACGGCGTCTTCTCCTTCACCCCGGACGGCATGCCCGTCCTCGGCGAGTCCCGCACGCTGCGGGGCTTCTGGCTGGCGGAGGCCGTCTGGGTCACCCACTCGGCCGGGGTCGCCAAGGCAGTCGCCGAGTGGATGGTGGACGGGCGGCCGGCGCTCGACGTGCACGAGTGCGACCTCACGCGCTTCGAGGAAGCGCAGCGTTCACCGGCGTACATCCGTGAGCGCGGCTCACAGCAGTTCGTGGAGGTGTACGACGTCCTCCACCCCCTCCAGCCGATGGAGCGGCCGCGCCCGCTCAGGGTCAGCCCCTTCCACGTCCGCCAGCAGCAGCTCGGCGCGTACTTCCTGGAGAGCGGCGGCTGGGAACGCCCGCACTGGTACGAGGCCAACGCCGGCCTCGCCGAGGGCCTGCGGCTCCCCTGCCGCGACGCCTGGTCGGCCCGCCACTGGTCCCCCATCGTGGCGGCGGAGGCCCGCACGACCCGGGAAAAGGTCGCCCTCTACGACATGACTCCGCTGCGCCGCCTGGAGGTCACGGGCCCCGGAGCCCTCGACTTCCTCGACCGCATGACCACCAACAACCTCCGCAAGAAGCCCGGCGCGGTCACCTACACGCTTCTCCTCGACGAGACCGGAGGCATCCGCTCCGACCTCACCGTCGCCCGTCTCGCCCCCGACCGTTTCCAGGTCGGCGCCAACTCCCCCGCCGACCTCGACCACCTGCTGCGTCACGCGCCCCAGGACGTGCACATCAGGGACATCACCTCCGGCACCTGCTGCATCGGCGTCTGGGGCCCGCTCGCCCGGGACCTCGTGCAGCCGCTGGCCCCGGACGACTTCTCGCACGAGGCGTTCGGCTACTTCCGCGCGAGGGAGACGTACGTCGGCCATGTCCCGGTGACGGCGATGCGTCTGAGCTATGTCGGGGAACTCGGCTGGGAGCTCTACACCACCGCCGACCTGGGACTCCGGCTCTGGGACACGCTGTGGGAGGCCGGCCGGGACCTCGGCGTGATCGCGGCCGGGCGTTCCGCGTTCAACTCCCTGCGTCTGGAGAAGGGGTACCGGGCATGGGGCACGGACATGACCGACGAGCACAACCCGTACGAGGCGGGTGTCGGTTTCGCGGTCCGGACGGACAAGGCGGACTTCGTCGGCAGGGCCGCGCTGGAGGCCGCGGGTGAGCCGGCCCGGCGCCTGACGCCGCTCCTCCTCGACGACCCCGCCGCCGTGGTCATGGGCAAGGAGCCGGTCCACGTCGACGGCACCCCCGCCGGCTACGTGACCAGCGCCTCGTACGGCTACACACTCGGCCGCTGTGTCGCGTACGCCTGGTTGCCCGCGGGTCTGGCCACCGGCACCGGCGTGCACGTGGAGTACTTCGGAGAGAAGGTGCCCGCCACGGTCGCCGACGAGCCGCTGTTCGACCCGAGGATGAGCCGTATCCGCTGCTAGGAGGCCCCTGTTGTCCCCCACCCACGACGTGATCGTCATCGGTCTCGGCGGCATGGGCAGCGCCGCGGCCCACCATCTCTCCGCCCGGGGCGTCCGCGTGCTCGGCCTGGAGAAGTTCGGCCCGGTGCACAACCGGGGGTCCAGCCACGGCGGTTCCCGGATCACCCGGCAGTCGTACTTCGAGGACCCGGCGTACGTACCGCTCCTGCTGCGCGCCTACGAGCTGTACGAGGACCTGGAGCGGGCCACCGGACGGGACATCGCCCTCCTGTGCGGCGGGCTGATGGTCGGCCGCCCCGACTCCTGGACCGTCTCCGGCTCGCTGCGCTCGGCCCGCGAGTGGGACCTGCCGCACGAGATGCTGGACGCGCGGGAGATCCGCCGCCGTTTCCCGACGCTCACCCCGGCGGACGACGAGGTCGCGCTGTACGAGGCCAAGGCCGGTCTCCTGCGCCCCGAGAACACGGTCGCCGCCCACCTCCAGCTCGCCACCCGGCAGGGCGCCGACCTGCACTTCGACGAGCCGGTGACCCGCTGGGAGCCGTACCGGGACGGCGTCCGCGTGCACACCGCCGAGAACACCTACACCGCCTCCCGGCTGGTGATCTGCCCCGGCGCGTGGGCGCCGCGGCTGCTCACGGACGTCGGCGTGCCGTTCACCGTCGAGCGACAGGTCATGTACTGGTTCCGGCCGAGGAACGGCACCAAGCCCTTCCTCCCCGAGAATCAGCCCGTCTACGTCTGGGAGGACGCCTCCGGCGTACAGGTGTACGGCTTCCCGGCCATCGACGGGCCCGACCGGGGTGCCAAGGTCGCCTTCTTCCGCAAGGGACAGGACACCACCCCGGAGACCATCGACCGCACCGTGTACGACCACGAGGTCCAGGCGATGGCCCACCACATGTCCGGCCGCATCCCGGACCTGCCCGGAACCTTCCTCAAGGCCGCGACCTGCATGTACACCACCACCCCGGACGAGCACTTCGTCATCGCCCGCCACCCGGCGCACCCCGACTCGGTGACGGTGGCCTGCGGTTTCTCCGGGCACGGCTTCAAGTTCGTGCCCGTGGTGGGCGAGATTCTCGCCGACCTGGCCCTGACCGGCACCACCGCGCACCCCATCGGTCTCTTCGACCCCGCCCGCCTCGTAGCCGCGCCCGCCCGAGGAGCACGCTCGTGACGACGACTTCCCTCTCCCCCAGCCTCATCGCGACCCTGCCGGGCCACTACTACACCGATCCGGAGGTCTTCCGTCAGGAGCAACGGCACATCTTCGAGTCGATGTGGTTCTGCGCCGTCCGCGGCGCCGACCTGGACCGGCCCGGCGCCTTCCGCACCGTGCAGGTCGGCGGTGAGAGCGTCATCGTCACCCGCACCCGCACCGGTGAGCTGCGCGCCTTCCTCAACGTCTGCCGGCACCGCGGTGCCCGGCTCTGCCTGGAGGAGTCCGGCGAGGTGCGCCGCGCCCTCCGGTGTCCGTACCACGCGTGGACGTACGACCTCGACGGCAGGCTGGTCGCCGCGCCCAACCTGACGAAGATGCCGGACGTCGACCGTGCCGCGTACGGACTGGTGACGGTCGCCCTGCGCGAGTGGCTCGGCTATGCCTGGGTGTGCCTGGCCGACGAGCCGCCCTCCTTCGAGGAGACGGTGCGGGGCGCGGCCGTCGAACGGCTCGGCGACCCGGCCGCGATCGAGCGGTACGGGACCGAGAAGCTCGCGCTCGGCCGACGTGTCCGGTACGACGTGCGGGCGAACTGGAAGCTGATCGTCGAGAACTTCATGGAGTGCTACCACTGCGCGACCATCCACCCGGAACTCACCGATGTGCTCCCCGAGTTCGCCGACGGCTATGCGGCGCAGTACTACGTGGGCCACGGCGCCGAGTTCGGCGAGGAGGTGAGGGGCTTCACGGTCGACGGCAGCGAGGGCTTCGGCAGGCTGCCCGAGGTGTCGGAGGGCCAGGACCGCCGCTACTACGCCATCACCGTCCGGCCGACGGTCTTCGTCAACCTCGTGCCGGACCACGTGATCCTGCACCGCATGTTCCCGCTCGCCGAGGACCGCACGGTCGTCGAGTGCGACTGGCTGTACGCCCCGGACGTCGTGGCGTCCGGGGCGGACCTGTCACGGTCGGTGGAGCTGTTCCACCGGGTCAACACGCAGGACTTCGCGGCCTGCGAGCGGACCCAGCCGGCGATGTCCTCGCGTGCCTACCGGGCGGGCGGGGTGCTGGTGCCGACCGAGCACCACATCGGGATCTTCCACGAGTGGCTGCTGGAACGGCTAGGCGGGTGACTGGGCGGGCCGTTTGAACATCCGGGTCGCCGTGATCTCGCTGTGCACCGCCTCGCCCTCGCCCTCACCGGCCGGGGTCGGCCGCGGCAGACCCGGCCTCAGGTGTTCCTCCACGCTGATGTACTTCAGGCCGGCCCTGAGGTCGGCGTCGTTGCGCAGCCGGATGACCAGCGGGAACTCGGCGAGTGCGGTGGTGTCGAACAGGCCGGTGGTGTACAGCAGCTGCACGCCGAGCGCGTCGGACACGGCCCGCTGGAGCTCCAGCAGGTAGGTGGCGTTGGCGCGGCCGATGGGGTTGTCGAGGAACAGGGTGCCGGCGTGGCGGTGCCGGTCGCGGCCCCGGTCGTTGCTGCGGAGCGCGGCCATCGTGCAGTACAGGGCGATGGCCGCGGTGAGCAGCTGGCCGCCGGAGAAGACGTCGCCCATCTGGCCGACGGGGACGCGCTCGGCACGCAGCACGGCGTCCGGCTTGAGGATCTCGACGGCGACGCCCTTGGGCTGCAGGGCGGCGGCGACACCGCGCAGCAGCAGGGACATGCCGTCGCGGCGCAGGTCGGAGTTCTTCTTCACGGCCGCCCGGGTGGCCTCGTCGACGACCTCGCCGAGCCGCTCGGTGAGGGTGGCCTGGTCGGGTTCCTCGAAGCGGATGCGCAGGAACTCCTGCCCGGACCACTCGCCGAGGCCCTCCGGCAGCCGGGACAGCCGCTGGGCGGAGCGGAGGGTGGCGAGGGCGGACTCGACCAGGCCGCGCAGCCGGTCCACGATCGAGTCGCGGTTGCGCTCCAGCTGGGCCAGCTCGTCGGTGAGGACGCGGAGCCGGGGCGCGAAGGCCTCCGCCCACTTGCCGGCGTGCTCGGGCAGCGCGGCGGCGGGCAGCTCGCGGATCTGCTGGCGCGCGGGGGTGCGGACCTGCTCGTAGCGGGTGGAGTTGGCGTGCCGGACGAGGACGTCGCTCGCCTCGCGGACGGCCGACTCGGCGGCGGACAGGTCGGCGGCGCAGCCGCGCAGCGAGCGGCGGGCCTCGGCGGCGGCCCTGCGCGCCTCCTCCAGGTCGCCGGCGTAGGGCTCGGGCTCCTCCGGCTCCTCCTCGGGCGTGTGCTCGCGCAGCAGGTCGCGGAGCATGGCGGCGATCTCGTCGAAGCCGCCGGCCGCGTCCTCGGCGGCGCGGTGCGCGTCGAGCAGTCCGGCGTGGGCGTCGCGGGCCTGGGCCAGGGCCTCGGTGCGGGAGGCGAGTTCGGCGGTCGCCGTGCGCAGCAGGGTCTGGGCGTGCTCGGCGTCGCGCGGGAGGAGGTCCTCGGGGAGGTCGGTGTGCGCGTCGCCCTCCTCGGGCGCATGGCGTTCGGCCTCGCCGCGCAGTCGGCCCAGCTGCTCGCTCGCGCTGGACATGCGGGTCTCCAGGAGCTGCACCAGCTCCTCGGCGCGGGCGGCGGCGGCCTGCCGGGAGGGCCCGTCGGAACCGTCGGGCGACTCCAGCAACTGTCCGGCGCGGGTGCGGACCTTGTTGCTGAGCCGGTCCAGTTCGGTGCGCGCCGCGCTCTCGTCGCTCTCCGCGCGGGCCTGCTCGGCGCGCAGGTCGGCGCCGACGCCGACCTTCTCGTACACCTGGGAGGCGGCCCGGTAGGCCTCGCGGAGGGCCGGCAGGGACGCCTTCGCCGCGTCCGTGCCGCTCTCGGGGGCGTCCTGCGGTACGTCGTCGGGGGCGCCGGCGATCTCGGAGCGCTCGGCGCGCAGGGCGCGGGCGGTGCGGCGGGCGTCGTCGGCGGCGCGCTGGGCGGCGCGCCGGTCCTCGTCGGCGGCGCGGGCCCGCTCCAGGCAGGCCTGTGCCCGGGCCTCGGCCTCGGCGCCCTCGTCGGCCAGCTCGCGGAGCCGGACCTGCCAGCCGGCGCGTTCGCGCAGCCGGAAGGCGAGCCCGGCGAGGGCGTCGGCGGCGCGGCGGGCCTTCTGCGCGGCCTCCTGCCGCTCGTCCCGCACCCGTACGGCCTCGGCGGCGCTCTCGTCGGCCTCGGCCCGCACCGTGCGCGCCTCGGTCAGCTCGGCCTCGGTCTCCTCGGCGAAGGCGCGTGCCTCCTCTGCGGCCCGGGCCAGTTCGGCGAGGCGTCCGGCGGGGCAGCCGGTGCGCCAGGAGGCGAGCCGGGCCGCCAACTCCCGGTCCTTGCCGAGCCGGGCGGCGAGGGAGCGGATCTCCTCGTCCCGCTCGCTCGCCCGCGCGCGCAGCGCGTGCCGCTCCTCGTCGGCGGCGTGCTCGTCGTGCATGGCGGGGTTCGGCGGTACGAGGAAGACGTCGCCGGAGTCGGAGTCGGGGGCCGGGGTGGGGGCGAGCAGGGCGGCGGCCGTGCCGACGGCGACGGCGGAGCGCGGCAGCAGGGCCGCGTCGGCGAGGGCGTCGCGGGCGCGGGTGTGCGAGTCGGGGTCGGTGATGATGACGCCGTCGACCAGCTCGGGCCGGGCGGCCAGGACGCGCGCGTGGTCGGCGGGGTCGACGGCCTGCGCGAGGTAGCGCCAGCCGGGCAGGGCGGGGATGCCGTGCTCGCCGAGGAACTCCACGGTGGCCAGGACGTCCGGGCCGGGCGGCAGCAGTCCGCCGTCGCCGAGCGCGCCGAGGATGCGGGAGTCGTCGGCGGCGGCGGTGCGCAGCTCGAACAGCTGGCGTTCGGCCGAGGAGACGGTGTCGTCGAGCAGTTCGCGCAGCTCGTCGGCGAAGCGGTCGAGTTCCTCGGGGGTCAGAAGGCCGTCGGCGGCCGTGGCGTCGACGGCCCGGTCACGGTCCGCTTCCCGGCGGGGCTGCGGGATGCCCGGGCGGGTCCCGGCGGACAGGCCGAGCAGTTCCACGAGCCGTTCCTCGGCCGCCAGGGCCGCGGCCGTCCGGCGCTCGGCCGCGTGGGCGCGCTCGGCCGCGGTGGCCGCGTCCGCCGCACGGGCCGCCGTCAGTTCGGCGCGGCTCTCCGCGCCGGCCGCCTCGCGCGCGCGCTCGGTGGCCCGGCGTGCGGCCTCCCGGGCGGTGTCCCAGGCGGCGACCGTCGTCTTCTCCGCGTCGCTGGCCGCGAGGGCGGCGCGGGCGGGGTCGGCGTCGGGCGCGCTGTCGTCGAGCCAGCCGGCGCGGACCGCCTCGGCGGTCTCCTGCTCGACCTCGGCGAGGCGCTGGCGCAGGTGGCCGGTCTCGCTGCGGGCGCGCTGCGCCTCGGTGGCGGCGGTGGTGGAGTCCCGGTGGGCGGCGTCGCTGACCTCCTGGAGGGCGGCGGACCGCTCCTCCTCCTCGTTGGCGTGGTCCTCGGCCTTCCCGGCCGCGGCGTGCAGGGCGCGCACGAGGTCGACGGCGGCCTTGGCGCGGGCGGCGAGCGCGGGGGCCGCGTCCCGCTCGGCCTCCTGGATGGCGGCGGACACGCGGGCGACGCGGTCGGCGGCGGCGCGGTGCCGCAGGACGGCCTCGGCGGCCTGCCAGGCGGAGTGCAGGGTGCGCGCGTCGGCGAGTTCACGCTTCTGCGCGGCGGCCGACTTCTCGGCGGCGGTCAGGGCCAGCGAGGCGTGCCGGTAGGCGAGTTCGGCGGCGATGAGGGCGCTGCGGTCCCGGGCGGACTCGGCGTGCGTCACGGCGTACGCGGCGGCGGTGACCCGCTGGGCGAGATCACCGGCCCGGACCCGCTCCTGCGCGCCGCGGGCGGAGAGCCGGCGGGCCAGGGTCCTGGTCCGGCGTTCGGCGGCGGTGTGGATGTCCCGCGCGCGGGTGCGGGCGTCGGCGGCCTCGACGATCCGGCCGAGGAGGTCGACGGACCCGGCGGTGAAGTCGCGTTCGGCGATCAGCTCGGCGCGTCGGCCCAGCTTGTTGCCGAAGCCGCTGACGAGGTCGGCGAGTCCGTCCGTGTCGCGGGTGTCGGTGACGGCGCGCAGCAGCAGGTCGGTGAAGTCGGAGTCCTTCTTGACCGCGAAGAGGCCGGCGGCCTCGCCCTCGTCGGCGTTCATCTCGCGCTGGTAGCGGAAGAGTTCGGGGTCGAGGCCGAGGTCGCCGAGGTGCTCGATCCAGCGGTCGTGGGTCTCCTCCCAGTGCACCTCCAGGTGCGGGTAGGCCTTGCCGGCCTCGGTGATGGCGTCCCGGAAGCCCTTCATGGTGCGGCGCCGGCCCTGGGCGCCGGAGACGCCCTCGACGGGCGGGCGTACGGCGGTGGCCTCGGCGACGGGCAGGTTGTCCAGGGTCAGTCCGGGGCCGGGTCGGAAGGAGTACCAGGCCTCGGCGAACTTCCGCGGATCGCCCGAGACCTGGCGTCCGCGCCACTCGCTGACCTTGCCGACGACGACGCATTCGCCGGTCTGCACGTGCTGCCACTCCAGCGCCACGTGTCCGCAGTCGTCGGCGAGCAGGAACTTGCGCAGCACTCCGGAGCTGGCGCCGCCCAGGGTGTTGCGGTGGCCCGGCAGCATCACCGAGAAGATCAGCTTGAGCAGGACGGACTTGCCGCCGCCGTTCTCCAGGAAGAGCACGCCGGCGGGCGCGGGCCGGCGCGGCGGGCCGACGGGCTCCTCCTCGAAGAACTCCGCCTGCGTGGGCGCGGGGTCGGGCACGGGCTCGCCCACACCGCGCAGGTCAAGCACGGTGTCGGCGTAGCGCGCACCGGCGGGTCCGATGGAGTAGAGGCGGACCCGGGACAGCTCGTACATGGCGGACTCTCGTAAGTCTTCTGGAAGTCGGGGGGCGGCGGAGTCGGGGCGGGAGGCGGCAGGGCGTGGCGCGGACGGGTGGCGGGGTCAGGAGGAGTGGAACGGCAGCCCGGCGTCGGCCACCAGCTCCAGGTCGTCCGTCTCCTCGGCGGGCAGCAGCGTCGCCGTTCCGTCGGTGACCGGCACGACGCCCAGGTCCAGCAGCTCGGCCATGGCGGCGCTGCCCGCCATGTCGCGCACCTGGAGCTGGTAGCGGGCCGTCGTGCGGTACGTGCCGCCGTTGTCGTCGCCGGTGCGCTGGAGGAAGCCGGACTCGGTGAGGAAGGCGGCGGCCTTGCCGACGATGCCGGTGGTGGAGCCGGGGAGTCTGCGCGCGTCCTTGGTGGCGCCGGTCGCGCTGCGTCTGGCCCAGATCCGCCAGGCGGCCTCCAGGCCGGGGGCGTCGGTGGCCGGGTCGGTGTTCTCACCCTGCTCCTCGGCCCGTTCCTCCAGCCGCCGGCAGGCCTGGCGGACGAAGGCGTCCACCCCGTTGACGGTGACGCGGCCGATGTAGCCGTCGTCGGCGAGGTCCTCGGGGCGCGGGTAGGCCATGGCGGCGACGGCGAGGTGGGCGAGGCCGTGCAGGAAGCGGTCCCCGGAGTCGGTGGCGGCGCGACGCGCGTAGTCGCCCATGCGGACGGCGAACACCGAGTCCTCGGCGGCGGTCACGGCCATGCCCGCGCGCGGGGACACCTCCAGGACGATCAGGCCCAGGCCGGCCGCCACGGCGTCGGTGAGCCGGGCGAAGGGCGGGTCCTCGCGGTACCGGCGCAGCAGGTCGGCGTACTCCTGGTCGCGGGCGGGCACCAGCTTGGGCTGGAGGCCGAAGGCGACGAGCCGCGCCGCGTCGGCGGCGTCGGCGGGCGTGACGGCCGCGGTGGCCGGCGCGCCGCCCGCCTCCGGTTCGCTCCGGTCGACGTGCTCGGTCACGGTCGGTACTCCTTGCTGTGTTGTCGCTCGTGTCGCTCGTGGATGAGTTCGTGGGAGCCGGTCATGCCGCCTCCGTCCGGTCCGCGGCCATCCCCGCCGCGTCCAGCAGTGCCGTGCCGACGATGAGGTCGGCGCCGCCGAACTCGGGGTCGTCCAGCTCGGTGCCGTCGTCCACGGCGAAGAGCAGCTTCGGCTCGCCCTGGCGGTAGGCGGTGCCCACGGGCGGGCTCGCCGCGTGGACGGCCAGCAGGGCGACGAGGTAGGGCAGGTCGGGATCCTGGGCGCGGGCGTCGGCCAGCAGCCCGGACAGCCGGCGCGGGGCGTCGTGCGGAAGGTCGAGCAGCTCCATGGCGGCGGCGAGCTGCTCCTCGCTGAAGCGGCTGTCGTCCGGGGTGGCGACCAGGTCGGGTTCGGGCATCTCGGCGCCCAGGTGCTCCCGCTCGACGGGCGGGGTCAGCAGGATGTCGACGAGGTCGCCGACCCGGACGGAGACGGGTGTGCGCAGGCCGGTGCCGCGCGCGAAGAAGGCGTCGGTGACGCGGAGCGCCCGCTCCAGGGGCAGGGGCAGGACGGGGGCGACGAGGTGCCCGTACAGGTCCAGGCCCGATGTGGTCAGGGGGGTGGCGAAGGCCTGCCGGTCCTGTTCGGCGCGGAAGAGCGGGCCGGCCTCCAGGAGCCGGGACTGGAGCTGGGTGTGGCGGCGGATGCAGTCCTTGACGATGTCGACGAGCTCGGCCGCGCGGCGCTTGTGCTCGGGCTCCTCGGACTCGTCACGTGCCTTGCGGATGTTGGTGAGGATCGCGTTCTCGTGGCGGTACCGGTCGGCGACGTGGTCCAGGGCCTCGGCGATCATGTCGGGGACGGCGGTCAGCCAGTCCACCGCGCGGACGTTGCGCCGGGTGGCGTCCAGGGCCTTGCGCAGGGTCTCCGAGTACTGCACGGTCCGGTACCGCGCCTGTTCGGCGGCGAGCTGGGCGTCGGCGAGCCGGCCGCGGCTGATCAGCACCTCGAGCTTGACCTCGGCGGCGATCTGGGCGCTGGTGACGTCGGTGTCCAGGGCGCCGACGAGGACGTTGACCGCTTCGTCGGTGGTCCGCAGGTAGACGGTGCCGCCGGGGCCGGGGACCTCCTCGAGGAGCTTGAAGTCGTAGTCGCGGCGCACGTAGGTGCCGTCCGGGCCGAACGTGCCGTACACCGCGCGGAAACCGCGGTCGACGCTGCCGACGTTGATCAGGTTCTCCAGGACCCAGCGGGCCACCCGCTCGTGCTCGGCGGCGGGGCGCCCCGGGGCCTGGGCGGCGACGCGCGGGATCAGCCGGGCCACTATCTGGTCGTGGTCGGCGCCCGTGTCGAAGTCCATGTTCAATGTGACGAGGTCGATGGCGGCGAGGGCGACCTCCGCCATGCCGTACACCGAGTACTCACCCGCGAGGTTGGCCTTGCGTGCGTCGAGGTCGTGCAACGGCGCCGTGCAGGCGAGCGCGCGCAGCCGCCGCGCCAGTCCCTCGTCGGCGGCCGGGCCCGGGGCGGGGCGCGGCCCCGCGCTGAGCTGGGGCGGAACGCTGTCCGTCGATGCAGGCGAAGTCACGGTGCACAGACTAGGTCCTCGGTCTGACAACGACCCAAACGGCACAGATGCGCCCCGACGCGACAGGGCGCCGGTCGCCGGTCGCCGGTCGCCGGTCGCCGGGGAGCGTGGACCTATCCCTCGTCGCCGACCCGCCGCAGGTAGACCTCCACGACGCGCTTCAGCGAGTCCTCCAGGTAGACCGCGAGCAACCGCGCCGCCGTCTCCCGTTCGCCGCTCTCCAAGGTCTCGAGGATCTCCGCGTTCCGGGCGATGTACGGCTCGTGCAGGCGCCGCGGGTCGTCCACGACGTGGAAGGCGAGGCGCAGTTCGGCGAAGACGCTGCGCATCAGCTCGTCCGTGCGTTCGCTGCCGGCGAGGGCCACGAGCTCACGGTGGAAGTGGATGTTGGCCGTACCCACGCCTTTCCAGTCACCTTCGCGGGCCGACCGCCGCCCGTCCTCGACGGCGTCGGCGAGCCCCTCCAGCGGGTACGGCGGGTCGCCGAGACCGCGGACGACGGCGCACTCCACCAGGGAGCGGGTGCGGTAGATGTCCTCGACGTCCTCGACGGTGAGGACGCGGACGAAGACGCCCCGGTTCAGCTCGTGGACCAGCAGGCGTTCGTGCGTGAGCAGGCGGAACGACTCGCGCAGGGTGTTGCGGGAGACACCGAGGGCGCCGCCGATGCTGTCCTCCGACAACCGGGTCCCGGGCGGGAAGTAGCCCTCGGCGATCCGACTCCTGAGGATGTCCGAGACCCGCTCGGCGGTGCTGGTCCGCCCGAGGAGGGCGCGGTCGTCGGCCAGTCCCGTCAACTGCTCTGCCATGCCCGGAATTCAATCGTAGATGTCAGAACGAAACAACAGGGGTATTGAGGGATCGTTGAACGATCCCCTACGGTGCCACCACGTACTCGCTCGACCAGCACCCTCCGTCCTCCCACTGCGAGGTGCACCATGAGCACTCCCCCTCCCCCACGAACCCTCCCCGCCGGTCCTCGTCCCCCCGGCACGGCCGAACACGCCGTGGAAGACGGCCCGTTCGGTTGGCTGCGCGCTCTCGGCCCGCGCGGCCGCCGCGCCTTCGGCGGCGCGTTCGGCGGCTACGCGCTCGACTCGTACGACTACTTCACGCTGCCGCTGACCATGGTCGCGCTGACCGCGTACTTCGGCCTGGACAGCGGGCAGACCGGTCTGCTCACCACGGTCACGCTGGTCGTCTCGGCCGTCGGCGGCGCCCTCGCGGGCGTTCTGGCGGACCGCGTCGGCCGGGTCAAGGCGCTGCTGCTCACCGTGATCACCTACGCCGTGTTCACGGTGGCCTGCGGCTTCGCACCCAACTACGAGACACTGCTGGTCTTCCGCGCCCTCCAGGGACTCGGTTTCGGCGGCGAGTGGGCGGTCGGCGCGATCCTGGTCGCCGAGTACGCGAGCGCCAGGCACCGGGGCCGCACACTGGGCGCGATCCAGAGCTCGTGGGCCGTGGGCTGGGCGCTGGCGGTGGTCGTGTACACGCTCGTCTTCTCGCTGGTCGGCGACGACCTGGCCTGGCGCGTGATGTTCTGGACCGGCGCACTGCCCGCGCTGCTCGTGGTCTGGGTGCGACGCAGTGTCCACGACGCCCCCGAGGCCGCGGTGGCCCGTGCCGAGGGCGCCGGAAAGGGCTCGTTCGCGGCGATCTTCAAGCCGGGCACGGCCGGCACTCCGGGTCTGCTGCGTGTCACGCTCTTCGCGAGTCTGCTCTCCACCGGCGTCCAGGGCGGGTACTACACCCTGGCCACCTGGGTGCCGACGTACCTGAAGGACGAACGCGACCTGTCGGTGGTGGGCACCGGCGGCTACCTGACCTTCCTGATCTCGGGCGCCTTCATCGGCTACCTCACCGGCGGCTGGCTCACCGACCGGCTGGGCCGCAAACGCAACATCTGGCTCTTCGCCCTGCTGTCGGCGGTCTGCATCCTGGCGTACGCGAACATCCCCAGCGGCGCCAACACGCTGCTCCTGGTGCTCGGCTTCCCGCTCGGCTTCTGCATGTCGGCGATCTTCAGCGGCTTCGGTTCGTACCTGAGCGAGCTGTACCCGACCGCGGTACGGGGTGCGGGGCAGGGCTTCACGTACAACACCGGACGCGCCGTGGGCGCCGTCTTCCCCACCACGGTCGGCTTCCTGGCCGACAGCTGGGGCGTGGGCGGCGCGCTGGTCTTCGGCGCCATCGGCTACGGCATCGCGGCACTGGCCCTGCTGGGGCTGCCGGAGACGCGCGGAAAGGAACTGGCGTGAACCACTCGCACCACATGGCCGAGGACCGGCCGATCGCCCTCGTCGACGAGCACGCGCACGCGTGGAGCCCGAAAACGGCCCGCTCCCGCTTCCGGGAAGGGCTGACAAGCCCCACGGCCGGGCTCGCCGCGGGACACACCCAGGCCAATCTGATCTCGGTGCCCGCCGACTGGGCCTACGACATGCTGCTGTTCTGCACGCGCAATCCGAAGCCGTGCCCGGTGCTCGACGTGACGGACGCCGGGTCCTGGACCACCGTCCTCGCCGACGACGCGGACCTGCGCACCGACCTGCCGCGCTACCGGGTGTGGCGGGACGGCGAGCTGGTGGCGGAGCCGACGGACGTCCGCGCCCATTGGCGGGACGACCTGGTGACGTTCCTGATCGGCTGCAGTTTCACCTTCGAGGGGGCACTGAGCGCGGCCGGCGTGCCGGTCCGCCATGTCGAGCAGGGGCGCAACGTCCCGATGTACGTCACCACCCGGCCGTGCCGCCCGGCCGGACGGCTGCGCGGCCCGATGGTGGTGTCCATGCGCCCGGTGCCGCCCCGCCATCTGTCGGCGGCGATCCGCGAGACCAGCCTGCTCCCCGCGGTGCACGGCAGCCCGGTGCACTGCGGTGACCCGGCGGCGCTCGGCATCGACGACCTCGCCCGGCCGGACTTCGGCGATGCCGTGGACATGGAGCCGGACGACATTCCGGTCTTCTGGGCATGCGGAGTGACCCCGCAGGCGGCGGTCATGGCCTCGCGCCCGCCCTTCGCCCTCACCCACGCGCCGGGGCAGATGCTCCTCACGGACGCCCGTGACGAGCAGTACCGGGTGGCCTGACGCAGGCCCCGCGGAAGCCCGGGAGCGGCCCGGGAACCGGCGACACTGGAGACACTGGAGACATGACCCCGATCGACCTGAACGCCGACCTCGGCGAGGGCTTCGGCCGCTGGCGGCTCACCGACGACGAGAGCCTGCTCTCGGTCGTCACCAGCGCCAACGTGGCCTGCGGCTTCCACGCCGGGGACCCGGCCACCATGCGGCGGGTGTGCGAGCTGGCGGCCGAGCGGGGCGTGACGATCGGCGCGCAGGTCTCCTACCGGGACCTGGCCGGCTTCGGGCGGCGCGCGATGGACGTGCCGCCCGCCGAACTGGCGGCCGAGGTGGCCTATCAGATCGGCGCCCTGGAGGTCTTCGCGCGCGCGGCGGGCACGCGCGTGGCCTACGTCAAACCGCACGGTGCCCTGTACAACCGGGTGGTGCACGACGAGGCGCAGGCCGCGGCGGTGGTCGAGGGTGTGCTGCTCGCGGGCGGTGCGCTGCCCGTGCTGGGGCTGCCCGGCTCACGCGTGCTTGAGCTGGCCGGCCGGGCCGGGCTCCCGGCGGTCACGGAGGCGTTCGCCGACCGCGCGTACACCGACGCGGGCACGCTCGTGCCGCGTGGGCAGGAGGGCGCCGTGGTCGCCGACCCGGACGAGGTCGTGGAGCGCTCGGTGGGGCTGGCCGTCACCGGCACGGTCGCCGCCCGCTCCGGGGCGCGGGTCGAGGTCCGCGCCCGCTCCTTGTGCGTGCACGGCGACACGCCCGGCGCGGTGGAGCTGGCGCGCCGGGTCCGGGAGCGGCTGACGGCGTCGGGGGTCCCGGTGGAGGCCTTCGCATGAACGTCCTCCCGGTCGGTGACGATGCCCTGCTCGTCGAGGTCTCCTCGGGCGACGAGGCCGAGGCGCTGCACGCGGAGCTGGTGCGGCGCCGCGCGGAGGGTTCGCTCGGTGTGCGGGAGATCGTCCCGGCGGCCCGCACGGTGCTCCTCGACGGCCTCACCGATCCGGCCCGGATCGCGTCCGAACTCGCCGCCGCCGAGGTGCCGCCCGCGCCCGCGCGCGCGGGGCGCGTCGTCGATCTCCCGGTCCGCTACGACGGCCCGGACCTCGCCGATGTCGCCGCGCACTGGGGTGTGGCCCGGGACGAGGTCGGCCGCATCCACGCGGGTACCGAGTTCCACGTCGCCTTCTGCGGGTTCGCCCCCGGCTTCGGATATCTCACCGGCCTGCCGGCGCGGTACGAGGTGCCGCGCCGGGGCACCCCGCGCACGGCCGTCCCGGCCGGTTCGGTGGCGCTGGCCGGGCCGTACACGGGCGTGTACCCGCGTTCGTCGCCGGGCGGCTGGCAGCTGATCGGTACGACGGACGCCGTGCTGTGGGACCACACGCGCGTACCCGCGGCGCTGCTGTCGCCGGGCACGCGCGTGCGGTTCGTTCCCCGAGGGGCCCAGGAGGGCCGATGACGGACCGCGCGCTCGTCGTCGTCCGGGCCGGGGCCCTGACCACCGTGCAGGACCGGGGCCGACCCGGTCACGCCCACCTCGGCGTCCCCCGCTCCGGGGCTCTCGACGCGCCCGCGGCGGCGCTGGTCAACCGGCTGGTCGGCGATCCGCCCGGCGCCGCCCTCCTGGAGACCACGCTCACCGGCTGTGCCCTGCGCCCGCGGTGCGCGGTGACGGTGGCCGTCGCCGGCGCCCCCTGCGCGGTGTCGGTGGACGGACGGCCGGCGCCCTGGGGCGCGCCGGTCGACGTGCCGGGCGGTGCGCTGCTGAACGTCGGGGCGGCCGATTCAGGCGTGCGCACCTACGTGGCCGTGGCCGGGGGCATCGTGGTCGAGCCGGTGCTCGGCAGTCGCTCCACCGACCTGCTGTCCGGCCTGGGACCGCCGCCTCTCGCGGACGGCGCGGTGCTGCCCCTCGGGCGGCCGCACGGGCCGCACGCGCGCGTGGACGTCGCCCCGCAGCCGGCGCCGCCGGCGGAGCTGGTCCTGCGGGTGACGCCGGGCCCACGCGCCGACTGGTTCACGCCCGAGGCGGTACGGACGTTCGCCTCCCGCCCGTACCGGGTGTCGTCCGCGAGCAACCGCATCGGCCTGCGCCTGGACGGACCCGCGCTGACCCGCGCCCGCCCGGGCGAGCTTCCCAGTGAGGGCATGGTGCTGGGCGCGGTGCAGGTGCCGCCCGACGGCAGGCCGGTGGTGTTCCTCGCCGACCACCCGACGACCGGCGGCTACCCGGTCATCGCGGTCGTCCGCACCGCCGACCTCCCCGCGGCGGCCCAGGCCCGGCCGGGAACCCCGGCACGCTTCGTGCCCGTACGACGCCGCTGAGTCGCCGGCCGGACCGTCCGAGCCGCGAGGCCGGCCCGGACGCCGACGGGCACGCAAGGGCCTCGCGGCGTGCACCGGTCCAGCAGGCGTGCACGGCGAGCCGGGCTGCGCGGGTGCTCGGGTCGCGGTACGGCGCGCAGGATGCGTGGGCACCGGCGTCGACGGCACGACGCCGGGCCCCGGGCGCGTCCGGCCGGCGGTTGACGCACGGTCACGTCTCTTGTCCGCGCCACACCGGGGGCGAGGGTCATGAGCGCCCGGGTCCCCTCGGCGAGTCCGGCCAAAAAGCGGCGCGGTCCACCCGCACCGTCGACGTCTCCCATGCCCCTCGGTCGGCGAGTCACCGGAGCGAACCGCTGCCCCCTCGGCACGCGCTCACCACACAACCTCCGGCCGCGCACGACGCGCCGGGACCGTGGCGTCGTGCGCGGCCAGGAACGCCTCGACCGCCGCGTCCCAGCCGAAGCACTCCGCACGCGCGCGTGCCGCCGCACGCCGGTCCGTCTCCCGGCGTTGGAGGAGCAGACCCACGGAGTCCGCGAAGGCCTCCCCGCAGTCGGCTGCCACGGCACCGGCCGCGCCGATCACCTCCGGCAGCGCCGACGACGCGCTGGCCACCACGGGCGTGCCGCACGCCATCGCCTCCAGCGCGGCCAGCCCGAAGGTCTCGGCCGGTCCGGGGGCCAGGCACACGTCGGCGGACGCCTGGAGGGCGCCGAGCAACCCGTGGTCGGTCACGTGCCCGAGGAAGGCCACCGGCAGCCCGTGCTCTCTCGCCCGCCGTTCGAGCCGCGGACGCAGCGGCCCGTCCCCGGCCACCACCAGCACGGCGCGCTCCCCGCGCCGCCGGAGCACCGCCAGGGCGTCGAGCGCCGTGCCGGGCCGTTTCTCCACGGACAGCCGGGAGCACATCAGCAGCAGGGTCTCGTCCACGCGCGCGTGCCGGGCGCGCAGCCCCGGGTCGCGCAGCGTCGGATGCCGCCCGGCGAGGTCGACGCCCAGGGGAGCCCGTACGACGTTGCGGGCCCCGATGCGGGCGAACTCCCGCTCGGCGAACTCCGTGGTGCACACCACGCGTGCGTACGTGTGGGCCGTGCGGATGTTCAGGGCGTCGGCGGTGTGCCGGACCGCGCCTTCGGGCAGGCCCCAGGTGCGCAGGACACCGTCGGTGGTCTCGTGGGAGACCATCACGGCGGGGACCCTGGCCCGCCGGGCCCACTTGCCGGTCCAGCGCAGCGTGGTGCGGTCGGACACCTCCAGGCGGTCCGGTGCCAGTTCCTCCAGCAGCGCGGCCAGGCGCCGCCGTCCGGTCAGGATGCGGTACCCGCCGGTGCCGGGCAGCAACGGCCCCGGGAGGGTGATCACCCGGCCCTGCGCGGTCTCCCGGTCGTCGGCACGCGCGCCGGGGACGACGAGGACGGGGTCGTGTCCGGCCGCCCGGAAGCCCTTGCCCAGCTCGCGCAGCGCGGTGCGCAGGCCGCCGGACGCGGGTGCGACGAAGTTGGCGAGCCGGACTATCCGCAGGGCGCTCATGCCGCCGGCACCGCCTTCCGCGAGGCGAGCACGTCCGTGTAGTGCCCGATCAGCCGGTCGCCGACGGCCGCCCAGGTGCGCCCCTCGACGGTCGCCCGCCCGGCCGCACCGTACGCGGCCCGCAGCGCGGGGTCGGCGGCCAGGGACCACACCGCGTCCCGTACGGCGGCAGCGTCGCGCGGCGGCACCAGCAGCCCGGTGCGCCCGTGGGCCACGAGGTCCAGCGGACCACCCGCGGCGGGCGCCACGACGGCCACTGCGCTCGCCATGGCCTCCTGCACGGTCTGACAGAACGTCTCGAACGGGCCGGTGTGCACGAAGACGTCCAGTGAGGCGAAGACCCGGGCGAGGTCGTCGCCGGTGCGACGGCCGAGGAAGATCGCGCCCGGCAGCGCCCGCTCCAGGCCGGGCCGGCTGGGCCCGTCCCCGACGACCACGACGCGCACGCCGTCCAGACCGCAGACGCCGGACAGCAGCTCCACCTGCTTCTCCGGGGCGAGCCGCCCGACGTAGCCGACGATCGGCTCACCGTTCGGGGCGAGTCGCCGGCGCAGCTCCTCGTCACGCCGGTCGGGCCGGAAGCGGACGGCGTCCACCCCGCGGGGCCACAGCCCGACCCGGGGCACGCCGTGCGCCCGGAGGTCGCGCAGGGCCGCGCCGGACGGGGCGAGGGTGAGGTCGGCGGCGGCGTGCACCGAGCGGATGCGCCGCCAGGCCGCAGCCTCCCCCGCCCCCATGTACGTACGGGCGTAGCCGGCGAGGTCGGTCTGGTAGACGGCCACGGCCGGGACACCGAGCCGGGACGCGGCGGCCATGCCCCGGACGCCGAGGACGAACGGGCTCGCCAGGTGGACGAGGTCCGCGCGGTGTTCGGTGATGGCCGCGGCGACGCGTCGGCTGGGGAGGGCGACGCGGACCTGGGGGTAGCCGGGGAGCGGGAAGGAGGGGATCCGGACGAGGGGGCACGGCGCGGAGGTGTCCGCCTCGTCGCCGGCCGCGGTGGCCGGGGCGACGACGACGCAGTCGTGACCGCGGTCGACGAGGTGCCGGGCGGTCTGGAGCGCGCAGTGGGCCACGCCGTTCACATCGGGGGGAAAGGATTCGCTCACGATGACGACACGCATACCGGTGTTGTCGCCGGACCGGACGTGCTCGCGTCAACGTCGATCTTTCCGGACGCGGAACGTCCCATGAGCGTTGCCCTGTGCACGCCCTGCGCACCCGGGCGGGTCGGATCACGGCCACGCCCGCCTGACCCGCGGGCCATCCGTCGTTCACACGGAAGGGCGGCGGCCCGGCGCACGGCGGGTGACGCCCGCACGCGGGGCGCCTCGCCCGGCGGGGACAGGGAGCGCCGATCACACCGGCGATTCCTCGCCCGCCGGCGCGGTGGCGACGACGCCCATCGGCCGAGGGGAGCGCGCACGGCTCGCTCACCGATGCCCGCGACCCGCGCACCGCGGGCCCCCGGTCCGGTGCGCTCCGCCCCCGCGCCGGCACACAGCGGACCCGCGCCCGCGCGTGCGGGCTTCGCCGGCCGCTCCACGCCGGGGCCCGTCGCACCGCACGGGCCTCCCTCCCTCACACAGCCGGCGCGTCCGGTCCGAAGCGGCTGCGTACCGCCGTCTGGACCTCGTCCTCCTCGGCCGGATCGGCGGCGAGCCTGCGCAGCCGTTCGACGACGCGGTTGTCGCCGGTCTCGGCATGGCGGGCGGCGATTTCGCGGGTGGTCTCCTCGCAGTCCCACAGGCACTCGATGGCGAACCCGGCGGCGAAGGACGGGTCGGTGGCGGCCAGCGCGCGGGCGGCCCGGCCGCGTAGGTGGGAGGACGCGGTCTCGCGATAGACGTGGCGCAGTACGGGGGCGGCACAGGCGATGCCGAGCCGGCCGGTGCCGTCGACGAGGGTCCACAGGGTCGGCGCGTCGGGGCCCTCGCCGCGCACGGCCTCCCGCAGAGCGGTGAGCACGAGGTCGCGGTCCTGTGTTCCGCCCCGGCAGGCGAGTACCCGCCCGGCGGCGGCGCCCAGGGCGTCGGGCCGATGGACCCAGCCGCGGGCCCGGTCGACGGCGGCGAGACTGCGCATGCGCTCGAAGGCGGAGACGGCGGCCTCCACGACCGGCGACGAGCCGGTGGCCACGGCACCCTCGATCAGGTCGAGGGCGTCCGGATCATTGCCGTCGGCGAGATAGCGCAGCGCGGTGCAGCGTGCGCCCTCGGCGCCGGTCCGCGCGGCCTCGACGATCTCGGACCGGTCCTCGGGGCCGGCTACGGCCATGAGGCACCGGGCGGCCGGCACGTGGAGCGCGGCGCCGCGTTCGACGCCCTGCTCGGCCCACTCGAACACGGCCCGCACACTCCAGCCGGGGCGCGGCCCGGTGGGACTCAGCTGCCGTTGCCAGCGGTCGAAGCAGCCGGTCTCCTGGGCGGCACGCACGCGCGTGGCGATCGATTCGCGCGGATCGTCGGCCCACAGGCGCCAGGGCCGGGGCTCGAAGGCGTCGCGCACGGCGACGGCCAGCTCCGCGTCGCCCTCGGCATCGCGCGGGAAGCGCGCCAGTACGGGCGCCGCGAGGGCGCGCAGACCGGCGTCGTCGTCACGCAGCGCCAGCTCGTCCAGGGCCCACGCCCAGTTGACGCCGTGCGCGGCGTACCTGCGCAGCAGTCCGAGCGCGTCCAGCCTGCCGTAGGAGGCGAGGTGGCCGAGGACCGCGAGGGCCAGTCCGGTCCGTGACTCGTCGGAGTCGAGGACGTCCTCGGGGTCGAAGAGGTGCGCCTCGATCGCGTCCAGCTCGCCGTTCAGGTCGAGGTAGAGGCGGGCGTAGTAGAGGGAGCGGTTCTCCACCTGCCAGTCGTGGCGGGGATCGTGCAGCACACAGTGGTTCAGTGCCGCGAGCGCCTCGGCGCGCGGGGCGGTGAGCGCGTGCAGCGTGCCGTCGCCGCGACCCCGCTGGAGCAGGCCGAGCAGCGTACCGCTGGGCGCTATGACCGGATCGAACATGGGAAACAGCCTCACATCAAGCGTCGACGCAACCGGGGCACACGCATTACCTGGCCGTGCGCCAACACGTCGGATCGCCCGCCGTCTCTTGCTTGCTGAAGACCATGTTCCTCTGCCTCTCGTCGGTGGCCCTTGCGGACCGGTGTCACGGCCCGCGCGGTGCGGCAACACCTGCCCAGCCATCACGTCCGTGAACCACGTCGTCATGATGACCCGGCGGTCACATCTGCCGCGACCGAAATTTCGGCGGCCCTGTACCGCCTCCCCCGTTTTCAGTGTTTTACCTGGTCAGAAAGTGTGGAGCGGAACCGGAGCCGTCTCGTGGCAGATCCGGAACCGCACCCGGTCACTGGGCTCCGAACAGCTCCAGCAGCTCCGTCCGGGCGAACATCCGGGCGGTGTCGACGGCCGACGGCGTACCGGCCAAGGGGTCGGCCCCTCCTTCGAGGAGAGCCTTGGTCACTTCCGTCTCACCCTTGAAGGCGGCGCCGGCGAGCGGGGTCTGACCCCGGTCGTTGACGCGGTCGGCCTCGGCGCCCCTGGACAGCAGCGCGCGCACCGCGTCGGCGTGGCCGTGGTAGGCGGCGAGCATGATGAGGGAGTCGCCGCGGTCGTTGGTGAGGTTGGCCGGAACGCCGGCGTCCACATACGCCACCAGTTCCTCGGTCCGCCCCTGCCGGGCGAGATCGAAGATCTTGGTCGCCAGCTCCACGACCTCGGGGTCGGGGGCTTCACTCATCGGCGGGACCGCCTCTCACTACGAACGTACGAACGTTGGGGACTGCGTGTGCGCACGGACGCGAGCGGTGCGGCCGTGCGAGTGAATCGCCAGGGTACTGGCTCGCGCCACCCCTGAGCCGTTGCGCCCGAGGTAAAGATCGGCACGGCCGCCGCAGCGCGCAACAGCCCTGCTCAACCGGCTCAACAACCACTCCGCCAGCTGGGGCAATTCCAGGAAATTTCCCCCATTTGCACCTTTTATCGTATGGATACATGCTGTGAGCCTGGAAGTACTCATGGTGACTGTCCCCGCGAACCAGGAGAACTCACATGATTTTCTCGATCTCAGGCGTGGTCCTGCTCGGCATCGTCCTCTTCATCTTCTGCCGCAAGGACGGCCTCAAGTCCGTACACGCCCTGATCGCCGTCCTGTTCGGCTTCTACCTCGCGAGCACGGCGATCGCCCCGAGCATCAAGGCAGGCGGCGAGAGCCTGGCGGGCCTCCTCGGCGGAATCAAGTTCTGACCGCCCGGCTCCCCGCCCGACATCCGCACGTACGCACTCCCAGGAGGCAGCAGTGGCCCGGCGGCCCCTCCCCCGCATTCTGAGCAACGGCGGCGCACAGCTCGCCCGGAGCCGGGAGCTGGCCCGGACGGCAGCCGACAGCGCCACGGACGTCCTCCAGCCGCTGATCACGATCGCCCGCGGTCTGCGCCGACTGGCCGTGGCCGCGCGGCGCAGATGGACCGAGACGCCCAAGGACCGGCGTGGTGCCCTGCTGTTCCTGGTGGCGTCGGTGATCCTGGTCCTGGCACTGGTGCCGTACGGCCCGCTGCTCGCCGTCATCTCCCTGATGGCGGCGGCAGCATGGCAGGGCCGGGACCGCGCGCCTGCGCCGGAGGGCCCCGACGAGTCCCGGAGCGAGCGCCTGCAGTCGCTCTACGAGGCACTGGTCCCGTACTTCTCCGTCGCCGAGGACCCCGAGCCCCTGTACACCCATGGCGGTGTGTGGCAGAAGGCGTTTCCGGCCTTCGAGTTCGACGACACCGGCCGCTTCACCCACCTGGTGATCCGTTATCCCGCGTACTTCACCGACGGGGAGGCCGAGTCCCGGGCCCGGATCGAGCACCTGCTCACCGCGAAGGCCGGCCGTGGCCGCGAGTACCACTTCAGCTGGAACGAGGAGGCCAACCACCTCTGCCTCGACGTGCTCGCGGCGCTGCCGACCGACATCCCCGTCCAGCGCTTCGTCACGGCGCCCGGCGAGACCGTCCTCGGCTTCACCGATCCGACCCGGGTCCAGCGCACCCTCCCGCTCACCCACGGCGCGCAGCGGCAGGACGTGCCACCGGTCGTCTGGCGCACGGGCATCCGCTCGACCGAGCCCCATCTGCTGGCTCTGGGGCAGCCGGGCACCGGCACCTCCACCCTGCTGCGCTCGGTGGCGCTGCAGGCGCTGCACCACGGCGACCTGCTGATCGTCGACGGCGGCGGCACCGGCGAGTACGCGTGCCTGATCGGCCGGGACGGTGTCCTGGCCGTCGAGTGCGGCCTCGCCGGAGCGCTGACCAGCCTCGAATGGGCCGCCCACGAGACGGAACGCCGGCTGATCTCCGTCAACCGGGCCCGTCAGGAGGGCCGGCCGACGCCCGACGACACCAAACGGCGCCTGTGGATCCTCCTGGACCGGCCGAGCGCGTTCACACACCTGGCCGCCGCCGACGGCCGCAAAGACCCGCAGTCCCTGCTCCAGGTCCCGCTGCGGCACGGCCGGGCCGCCAACGTGACGGTGGTCGTCGCCGACCAGCTGGACGCCCTGGACAGCCTCAGCGACGCCGTACGGCAGCACACACGCGCGCGTGTCGTCCTCGGCCCGGCCACGGCGGACGAGCTGACGGCCGTACTGGGCGT
This sequence comes from Streptomyces sp. NPDC053750, assembly GCF_044544295.1. NCBI lineage: Bacteria > Bacillati > Actinomycetota > Actinomycetes > Kitasatosporales > Streptomycetaceae > Streptomyces > Streptomyces sp. NPDC053750. Next base: position 48,393 of record NZ_JBITXB010000019.1, read on the forward strand.
TCCCCCGCACACGACACCCGTCGACCAGGTCCCGCCCGGCCGCGGCTACGCCCGCCTGGGTGCGGGCCCGGTGCACCGCCTCCAGGTCCCGGCGACGCCGGACCCGTACGACGAGGCGACCGGCGACGCCCACCGGCAGGCGGTCCTCGCCCTGCTTCCCCCGCGCACGACGCCCGCCGACGGTGAGCAGGCATCGACGCCCGCGGAGGCGGAGCTGAGGAAGATCTCCACGGAGAAGACGGAGAATAGGTCTTCCCCCGCCGAACACAAACTCGAAGCCGAAGGCGCACCCGAAGGCGCACCCGAAGGCCAGCCCGAGCCGAAGCCGGAGACCGCCGAGGCGGATGCCCAGTCGGCACCGGTCGCGGCAGAGACGGCGACGATCTCCTCGGCCCCGGAGCCGGTCCCGGCCAAGGCGGTCGCGGCGGAGACGACCTGACGGGCCACCGGGACGGGGGATCGCGGCGAGCGACCGGGGCGGGCGGGCGTCCCGCCCGCCCCCACCGGCTATGCCACGAAGGTCCGCGGCGGCTCGCTCCCCCCGACGCCCCCGTTCTCCACCAGCCGGGCCGCCGCAGCCAGTCGTACCGCCGCCTCCTCCGCCACCGCGCCGCCGACGGTGAACGGCAGCCGGACATACCCCTCGAAGGCCCCGTCGACGCCGAAGCGCGGCCCGGACGGGACCCGCACGCCCACGCGCTCCCCCGCCTCGGCCAGCCGCGAGCCGGAGAGACCTCCGGTCCGCACCCACAGGGTGAGCCCGCCTCGCGGCACCTCGAACTCCCAGTCGGGCAGCTCCCGCCGGACCGCCGCCACCAACTCGTCCCGGTTCTGCCGGGCCTGCTCGCGCCGCACCTGGACCGCCTGCTCCCAGCCGCCCGTGCTGAACAGCCAGTTCACGGCCAGCTGCTCCAGTACGGGCGTGCCCAGATCGGCGTACGCGCGCGCGGCGACCAGGCTGCGGATCACGTCCGGCGCGGCGCGGACCCAGCCAATGCGCATGCCGGCCCAGAAGGCCTTGCTGGCGGAGCCGACGGTGACGACCGTCGATCCGGCCGCGTCGAAGGCGCACACGGGGCGCGGCATCGCGACATCGTCGTCCAGCCACAGCTCGCTCATCGTCTCGTCGGCCACGAGCACCGTCCCCGCCGACCGGGCCGCGTCCACCAGCCGCCGGCGCTGGTCGTCGTCGGCGAGCGCGCCGGTGGGGTTGTGGAAGTCGGCGACGACGTAGGCGATGCGGGGCGCTGCCTCGCGCAGCACCTGGCGCCAGCGGTCCACGTCCCAGCCGGTGAGCCCCTCGGCCATCGCGACGGGGACCAGCCGGGCCCCGGCCTCGCGCATCAGCTGGAGGATGTTGGCGTACGAGGGCGACTCCACGGCGATGCGCTCGCCGCGTCCCCCGAAGAGATGGCAGATGGCGTCGATCGCGCCCATCGCCCCCGTGGTCACCATGATCTGCTCGGGCATGGTCGGGATCCCGCGCGCGGTGTAGCGCTCGGCGATCATGGCGCGCAGCGCGGGCAGCCCCGCCGGGTAGTCGCCGTGGGTGTGCGCGTAGGGGGGAAGCTCCTCCAGGGCGCCCTGCACGGCCCGGGTGAGCCAGGGTTCGGGGGCCGGCAGTGCCGCGCAGCCCAGGTCGATCATCGAGCCGAGCGCCTCGGGGGGCAGCGGCTCCAGGCCGCGCGCCGGCAGGGGGTTCCCGGCCGGTACGGCGGTCCAGCTGCCCGCGCCGCGCCGGGACTCCAGGAAGCCCTCGGCGCGCAGGGCCTCGTAGGCGGCGGCGACGGTGGTGCGGCTGACGGTCAGGGCGAGGGCCAGCTCGCGTTCGGCGGGCAGCCGGGCGGCGACGGGCACCCGCCCCTCGAGCACCAGCAGCCGGATGCCGTCGGCGAGCGCGCGGTAGGCGGGCGGGCGGCGGGTGCCGGGCCCGGCGGGGCGGTCCTGCTGGGAGCCGAGCAGCCGGGCGAGCTGACCCGCCCCCACCGCCGAGGTCCACTGCGGCATGAAAATCAGTCCACCTTCCCCGGATTGGCCATGGTTGACTCTGCTTCTCAAGCCACAGGGTGTCATGCAGCAGGCCACTACCACCACAGGGGGCAGACTTGTCCAGCGAATCCGGACAGCGGCATCTCACCCGGCGACTGACCCAGCTCTACGGCGGGCTCGTGCTGTACGGCGCGAGTTCGGCGCTGCTGGTCAGGTCGGGGCTCGGCCTGGAGCCGTGGAACGTGCTGCACCAGGGGCTCGCGGAGCGCACGGGCCTGTCGATGGGCCTGGTGCTGACGATCCTGGGCGCGGCCGTCCTGCTGCTGTGGATCCCGCTGCGCCAGCGGCCGGGGCTCGGCACGGTCTCCAACGTGCTGGTGATCGGCGCCGCGATGGACGCGACCCTGACCCTGGTGCCCGACGCCCACGGCTGGACGCTGCGGATCACGACGATGGTGGCGGGGATCGTCCTGAACGGCGCGGCGACCGGACTGTACATCGCCGCACGGTTCGGCCCGGGCCCGCGCGACGGCCTGATGACCGGGCTGAACCAGCGCACGGGCCTGTCGGTGCGCCTGGTGCGTACGGCCGTGGAGATCACCGTCGTGGTCACCGGCTTCGCCCTCGGTGGCACCGTCGGAGTCGGCACCCTGCTGTACGCCCTGTCGATCGGCCCGCTCGCCCAGGTGTTCCTGCGCGTGTTCGCCGTCCCGTCGGCATCCGGCGGCAGCACGGTGGTTGCCGCAGGTCAACCCCGGCGCGCCATACTGCGGGGGTGAGCACCGCGATACGCCACCCCTACCTGGACCATCCCGGCCCCATCCCCTTCGCCCACCGGGGCGGTGCGGCGGACGGCCTGGAGAACACCCTGCGACAGTTCCGGCGCGCGGTCGAGGCGGGCTACCGGTACATCGAGACGGACGTCCACGCCACGCGGGACGGCAAGCTCGTCGCCTTCCACGACGCGACCCTGGACCGGGTGACGGACGGGTCCGGGCGGATCGCCGACCTGCCGTGGGAGAAGGTGCGGCACGCGCGCGTGGCGGGCGAGGAACCGGTGCCGCTCTTCGAGGAACTCCTGGAGACGTTCCCCGAGGTGCGCTGGAACATCGACGTGAAGGCGGAGCCGGCCCTGCGGCCCCTCCTGGAACTGATCGAGCGGACGGACGCCTGGGACCGGATCTGCGTCGGCTCGTTCTCCGAGGCACGCGTGGTGCGCGCCCAGCGGCTGGCCGGCCCCCGCCTCGCCACCTCGTACGGCACCCGCGGCGTCCTCAACCTGCGGCTGCGATCCTGGGGCGTCCCGGCCGCGCTGCGCCGTTCGGCGGTGGCCGCACAGGTGCCCGAGGCCCAGTCGGGCATCCAGGTGGTGGACCACCGCTTCGTGCGCACCGCCCACGCGCGCGGCCTCCAGGTGCACGTCTGGACGGTGAACGACCCCGACCGCATGCACCGGCTCCTGGACCTGGGCGTGGATGGCATCATGACCGATCACATCGACACACTGCGCAAGGTCATGGAGGACCGCGGCGTCTGGGTCTGAGACCGTCCGGGACCGTCCGAGGCCGGCGGCCCGGCTCCCGGGACGTCGCGCGTTCACGGGGAAGCGAGGGCACGGGTGGGTACCGACACCCTGCGGACGGACGCGGCCGACGGAGCCGACGGAGCCGCCGAACGGCGGCGCGAACAGCGCGGCTGGTACTTCTACGACTGGGCGTGCTCGGTCTACTCGACGAGCGTGCTCACCGTGTTCCTGGGCCCCTATCTGACCTCGGTCGCCGAGTCGGCGGCCGACGCGGACGGATACGTGCACCCGCTGGGCATACCGATGCGCGCCGGGTCGTTCTTCGCGTATTCGGTGTCCCTGTCGGTGATCGTGGCAGTGCTGGTGATGCCCCTGGTGGGGGCCGCGGCCGACCGCACGGGCCGCAAGAAGCCGCTGCTGGCCGCCGCCGCGTACACCGGAGCGGCGGCGACGACCGCCATGTTCCTCCTCGACGGCGACCGCTATCTCCTGGGCGGTCTGCTCCTGGTGGTCGCCAACGCCGCCCAGTCCGTCGCGATGATGCTCTACAACTCCTACCTGCCGCAGATCGCCCCGCCCGAGGAACGCGACGCGGTCTCCTCGCGCGGCTGGGCCTTCGGCTACGCGGCCGGGGCGCTGGTCCTGGTGGCGAACCTGATCCTCTACACCGCCCACGACTCCTTCGGGCTGACCGAGAGCGCGGCGGTCCGCATCTGCCTGGCATCGGCCGGCCTGTGGTGGGGAGCCTTCGCGCTCATCCCGCTGCGCCGGCTGCGCGACCGCCGCGCCCCCGCGCGGGAGGCCGCCCTGCCCGGCTTCCGGCAGCTGGCGGCGACCGTCCGCGACATGCGCCGCCGTCCGCTGACCCTGGCCTTCCTGCTGGCGTACCTCGTCTACAACGACGGCATCCAGACGGTGATCTCCCAGGCGTCGGTCTACGGCTCCGAGGAGCTGGACCTGGGTCAGTCCACGCTGATCGTGGCCGTCCTGCTGGTCCAGGCGCTGGCGGTGGCGGGCGCGCTGGCGCTGGGCCGGCTGGCGCGGACGTACGGGGCGAAGCGCACAATCCTGGGGTCGCTGGTCGCCTGGACGGTCACGCTCGCGGCCGGGTACTTCCTGCCGGCCGGGGAACCGGTGTGGTTCTTCGTGCTGGCCGCCGGGATCGGGCTCGTCCTGGGCGGCAGCCAGGCGCTGTCCCGCTCCCTGTTCTCACATCTGGTCCCGCCCGGCAAGGAGGCCGAGTACTTCTCGGCGTACGAGCTCAGCGACCGCGGCATGAGCTGGCTCGGGCCGCTGCTGTTCGGGCTCACCTACCAGCTGACCGGGAGCTACCGGGACGCGATCATCTCGCTGGTGGTGTTCTTCGTCCTCGGTTTCGCGCTGCTCGCACGGGTCCCGGTGCGGCGGGCGATCGGCGACGCGGGCAATCCCGTACCCGAAAGGATTTAGCACTCGGCGCGAAAGGGCTGTAGTGTACGCGTTTGGCCTGCCAGGCGTACCGTTACTGCGCGTCAAAGGTGCCGAATCGCTATGTCACATCTGCTAGCAGAGGTGACAAACCGGACGTCGGCGGGTACTGCACTGGTTGCAAGGCTGCGGCTGCGACGGCGACGCAGGGCCCGGATCGGGAGTCCGGACGGGAATCTTTACCGCCGCCCGGACGTTGACCGGATGACGACGACAGCGACACCTGTCCTGTGGGCGACAAGCCCGGGAGGCACGATTCATGAGTGAGCGAGCTCTTCGCGGCACGCGCCTCGTGGTGACCAGCTACGAGACGGACCGCGGCATCGACCTGGCCCCGCGCCAGGCCGTGGAGTACGCATGCGAGAAGGGGCATCGATTCGAGATGCCCTTCTCGGTCGAGGCGGAGATCCCGCCGGAGTGGGAGTGCAAGGTCTGCGGGGCCCAGGCACTCCTGGTGGATGGCGACGGCCCTGAGGAGAAGAAGGCCAAGCCCGCGCGTACGCACTGGGACATGCTGATGGAGCGGCGCACCCGCGAGGAGCTCGAAGAGGTCCTCGAGGAGCGGCTGGCCGTTCTGCGCTCCGGCGCGATGAACATCGCGGTGCATCCGCGAGACAGCCGCAAGAGTGCGTAGCGGGAAACCGTAAACAGCACAGACCGAACACCGCGGGTGCCGTACGTGAGCTTCACGTACGGCACCCGCGGTTTTGGTGTGTTCCGGCGGGCCGGGTCCGGGCCCGCCCGGTCGGGTCAGCGCGTCAGCGGAGGGCGGGGGCCCTGCGGCGCGTCGTCGGGGGCGTCGTGCGGCTCGTCGCGTATGACCTCGCCCTGGACGACCTTGCCGTCCGGCTGGTGGATACGGGCCTGGCGGAAGGCGTCGCCCAGAGTGCCGGGGCGGGCCTCGCGGAGCTTGCGCTCCACCGTCCGCTCGGCATAGCGGCTCACGGCCTTCTGGACCGGTGGCAGCAGCATGAGCAGGCCCAGCGCGTCCGAGATCAGGCCGGGGATCATCAGGAGCAGACCGCCCAGCATCATCAGGCCGTTGCCCTCGCTGTTCGGACGGGCCTCGGGCATCATTCCGGCCTGCTGCTGTTGCAGCGTCTCCGTGAGGTTCCTGAAGGCCCGGCGGCCCGCGCGCTTGATCACCACCGAGCCGAGGACGATGCCCGCCACCAGCAGCAGGAAGACCACGAACCCGCTGGACGCTCCCGCGACCACGGTCAGCAGCCAGATCTCCAGCACGAGCCAGGCGGCGATGCCCAGCGGCAGGAACGTGCGCAGCCGCGAGCGTGGGGGCCGGGCGGGGGACCTGGGGGTCTGGGCGCCAGTCGTCATGCCCCCAGTGTGCCTGGCCCCGGCTCAGTGCGGGATAAGGGGACGATCAGGCGTTCTTGTCCGGCGCCTGTGTCGACTTGTCGGCGGGTTCCCCGGACGCCTCCGTCGGCTTCTCGGCAGCCTCGGCCGGCTCCTCGCCGTCTTCGGCCCGCCTCTCGCTGACGTCGGCAGGCTTCCCGGCGGCCTCGGCCGGCTCCTCGCTCGGCTTCTCCGTCGCCTCGGCCGTCGGCCCGTCGGTCGGGCCGCCCGCCTGGCCACCGGTCGCCCTGCCGGGGAGCCTGTCCCGGCCCAGGACCTTGCCGACCCGTTCCCCCACGCCCCACGTGGTGACCCGCCAGAGCGCCTCGACGAGGATGTCGCGGCTCATCTTGGAGTCGCCGAGTTCGCGCTCGACGAACGTGATCGGCACCTCGACGACGTGGTAGCCGGCCTTGATCGCCCGGCGGGCGAGGTCGACCTGGAAGCAGTAGCCCTGGGAGGAGACGTCGTCCAGGCCGAGCCCCTCCAGGGTCTCCCGCCGGAAGGCGCGGTAGCCGCCGGTGACGTCGCGCAGCGGCAGGTCGAGGGCGAGGCGCGAGTACATGCTGCCGCCGCGGGAGATGAACTCGCGGGACTTCGGCCAGTTCACCACCCGGCCGCCGGGCACCCAGCGGGAGCCGAGCACCAGGTCGGCGCCCTTGAGGGCGGTCAGCAGACGAGGCAGTTCCTCGGGCTGGTGGGAACCGTCGGCGTCCATCTCGATCAGCACGCCGTAGCCGTGTTCCAGGCCCCAGCGGAAGCCCGCGAGGTAGGCGGCCCCCAGGCCCTCCTTGCCCTTGCGGTGCAGAACGTGGACGTGGTCGTCCTCGGCGGCCAGTTCGTCGGCGAGCTTGCCGGTGCCGTCGGGGCTGTTGTCGTCGGCCACGAGAACGTGGGCCCGGGGGACCGCCTCGCGCACGCGCGCGACGATCGCCTTGATGTTCTCCGCCTCGTTGTAGGTCGGAATGATCACCAAGGCCGTGCCCAGGGGGCCGAACCGCCTCCCCTGCCCCGCTGCCGCGGGCGTCCCGTCGCCGTCGTTCACCGCTGTCCCTTCATGTCCGTACGCAGAGGACCACCATAATGGCCGCGGCCTGCGCCGACGTGACAGGACGTTCGTATGGTGGTGTCGTTTCCACAAAAGCGGGGTAGGGATGCGCGGTTAAGGACGGTTTCCACGGCGGATGGGGGCCCGGCGCCCTTCGGGCCGGCCAGGGACCCGCCGGCTGCGGGTCGACCTGAGCCGTTGTCTACTGAGCGCCCGGGCCCCACCCGGGTCACACCTCCCGACCGGCCGGAACGTTCCCTGGTCGCTGCGCGAGCGCTGAGCCTGGCTCCCAGTGGCGGTGCCCCGGTGCGGCACACCGTCCCTGACCCAGCGGCGCCGCGACACATGCGCGGAAGGTTCCCCGGTCGGGCGTCCGGTGGTGGACTCCGCCGAACCTACCGGCCCCCCGCGGTTGCCTGTCAACAGTCGTTCGACCTGCGACTTCCGCGCCAATGCCCAGGTCAGCGCGGAGGACGCCCCGGGAGTACGCGGTAGAAGATCACCGTCCCGTCGGCCGTGGAGATCACTCGCCCGGCCCTACGAACACCGTCCGGCCGCCCACCACCGTGCGCAGGCAGACGGGCAGGTTCCGGCCCGGGGTCAGATCGGGCAGGCCGGGGGTCCCGGAGCGCGGGTCGGTCGACCAGCGCGCGACCCGGTCGTCGGGGGCCTGGACCACCAGCTCGTCGGTACGCCACACCGCGTAGTCCGCGGGCGCGCCCGGCACCAGGACGCCCGCGTCGTCGCGTCCGATCGCGCGCCAGCCGCCGCGCGTGTGCGCCGTGAAGGCCGCACGGACGGAGACGCGGTGCTCCGGTGTGCGGTGGAAGGCGGCGGCCCGGACGGTGCCCCACGGGTCGAGGGGCGTGACCGGACTGTCGGAGCCGAAGGCGAGCGGGACACCCGCGCGCAGCAGGGCCGCGAAGGGGTTGAGGGTGCGGGCCCGCTCGGCGCCCAGGCGCTGGGCGTACATGCCGTCCTCGCCGCCCCACAGCGCGTCGAAGGCGGGCTGGACGGAGGCGGTCAGGCCCAGTTCGGCGAAGGCGGCGACGGTCTCGGGGGTGAGCATCTCCGCGTGCTCGACACGGTGGCGGGCGGCGCGGATCCGGGCGAGGCCGAGCTTGTCGGCGGCGGCGCGCACGCCCTCCACGACGGTGGTCACGGCGGCGTCACCGATGGCGTGGAAGCCCGCCTGGAGGCCTACCTCGGTGCAGGCGACCACGTGGGCGGCGACCGCGGCGGCGTCCAGGTGGGCGGTACCGGTGTGGCCGGTGTCGGCGTAGGGCTGGTGCAGACAGGCGGTGTGCGAACCGAGGGCGCCGTCGACGAAGAGGTCACCGGCGGCCCCGATCGCGCCCAGCTCCCTCGCTTTGTCGACATCCTGCTCGGCCCAGTAGCCGAGCACGCGCGGCACGCCCCCCTCGGCCGCCAGGCGGAGCAGCCCGGTGAGGTCGTCCTCGGAGGAGATCTCCGGGCCTGCGCATTCGTGAACGGTGCCGATGCCCAGCGAGGCGGCGTGCGCGAGAGCGGCGCGCTGGGCCTCGGTGCGCTGGGCGGAGGTGACGGCCCCGAGGGCGGCGGCGCGCACCGCGTGGTGGGCGTCGGCGGTGAGCGGGCCGTCCACGCGCGCGAGGTCACCGGCGACGAGGTCGAGCAGGGCGGTGGTGACGACGGCCGAGTGGACGTCGATACGGCTGAGGTAGAGGGGGCGACCGCCGGTGGCCTCGTCCAGCTCGGCACGCGTCGGGGGGAGGCCGTCGGGCCAGCGGGAGGCGTCCCAGCCGTGGCCCAGCAGGACACGGTCGTCCGGGCGGGCCGCGGCGAAGTCCCGTACGCGGGCGAGCGCTTCCGGACGCGAGGCGGCGCCGGAGAGGTCGAGCCCGGTGAGGGCGAGGCCCGTGGCGGTGGCGTGCACGTGTGCGTCGGTGAACGCGGGGGTGACCAGGGCGCCGTCCAGGTCGACCACCTCGTCCACGCCGTCCGCGAAGGCGTCCGCGGCGCCCTCGGACCCGACCCAGGCGACCTGGCCGCGTTCGACGACCATCGCCGTGGCGAAGGGGTCGGCGGGACTGTGGACCTCGCCGCGGCGCAGCAGGACGGTCGTGGACGGGGTGGTGGACTCACTCATGGACACCAGTCTCGCCCCTCGCACGGACCGCTGGGCACGCGGGGCGATCGCGCCGCGCAGGGCGGCCTGCGGAGGCCGTCAGATCCGCGGCGGACGGGACTCGTACGGCGTCGACAGGACGACCGTGGTCCGGGTCGAGACCCCGGCGAGGGAACGCACCCGGGCGAGGAGTTCCTCCAGCTCGTGCGGGGTGGCCACGCGCACCTTGAGGATGTAGTTCTCGTCGCCCGCCACGCTGTGGCAGGCCTCGATCTCGGGGACGCCGGCGAGGCGGTCGGCGATGTCGTCGGGGGCGCTGGGGTCGAACGGTTTCACCGAGATGAAGGCGGTCATCGGCAGCCCGACGGCCTCCGGGTCGACGACCGCGGCGTAACCGCGGATGACACCACGCTGCTCCAGCCGCCGCACCCGCTGGTGCACGGCCGAAGTGGACAGGCCCGTGGCCTTGCCCAGGTCTGTGTAGCTCATCCGCCCGTCCTTGACGAGCAGCTGCACGATCTGTCGGTCCAGCTCCTCCATGGCGCAAGAACCTACAGTGCGCCTGATCTCCTCGGATACCTGAGCAGCCCAGGTCATGCCCGCTTCGTGATGTGACGGGGAGCCGGCCCGCGGCCGGGTGGGGACAAATCCACCCGACGGGGCATCTGCGAGGGGCATGTGACGAACACCACACCGATGGGACGGTCTCCGTGATGTTCTCGTGATTACGCCGGAGGGGGGACGGGAAGTGCTTGCTGTGGTCGAGGCCGCAGTGCCGTCACGGCCCAGCCCGAGGGGGAGAATCCCATGCAGAGTCTTAAGCGCCCTGGTCGTACCGCGTCCAAGCGGCAGCAGCCGGTCGTCGAGCCCGTATCGGAGGGCGTCGAACCCGACGCCTTCGACGACGAGGAAGTCGACGCCTACGACACCTTCGAGATGTACCGGGTGATCTGCCCGGACTGCGCGCAGCCCATCGCGCTCCTGGCTGACGAGGAGGTGCTGCCGGAGCACGCGCTGTGCGCCTCGCCGTGGAATCCGTTCGGGCTCACGGTCTGCGCCGGCACCGGCCGCCGGGCCGCCGAGGCCCGCCCCGCGGACGAGTCGTTCGAGCCCCACGAGCAGGACACGGCCCTGCTGTTGACGCTCCCTCGTGGCCTCGACTGGCGGACCCAGCCCTTCTCCCACGTCGGCGGCCCGGGCTCCCGCCCGATGCGCGTGCCGACGATGCGACGCCACGCGGCCTAGGCTCCGCCTCATCGCGCCGACCCGCGCCACGGCCCACAGGTGCCGTGGCGCGGGTCGGTGTGCTGTCGCCGGACGGCCGCGAACGCACGCCCGATTCTGTGGGGCGGTGACCTGTCCGCACTTCGCCGCGTTGCCCGGGTATGACCGTCACGTACTCGGAGACCGGGCGTCGGCGCCGCGTGTTCGTCCCGGTGCCCGCGGGACCGGTTCCGCCGGCCCCGCTGCTCCCGGACCCGCCGATCTACCGTGAGCTGATGCGGGCCTGGGCCGACCGCGGCCGCACCCTGCCGGGGCGCCACGACCCGGAGTGGGTCAGACTCGTGGCGCCCCCGCGCGGGCTCGGGGACTTCGTCGCCACCGCCGACGGCCGGGTCACCGGCGACTTCCGGGTCACCGGCGACTTCCGGGTCACCGGCGACTTCAGCGTTCCTCGGGACCCGCGAGGTGACGGGCGATGACCATCCGCTGGATCTGGTTGGTGCCCTCGACGATCTGCAGCACCTTGGCCTCGCGCATGTAGCGCTCGGCCGGGAAGTCCGCGGTGTAGCCGTAGCCCCCGAGGATCTGCACGGCGTCCGTGGTGACGCGCATCGCCGTGTCGGTGCAGTGCAGCTTGGCCATGGCGGCCTGCTTGGCGAACGGCAGACCGGCGTCGCGCAGCCGCGCGGCCGACAGGTACAGCGCGCGGCCGGCCTCGATCTGGGTCGCCATGTCGGCCAGCATGAAGCGCAGCCCCTGGAAGTCCGCGATCGGCTTGCCGAACTGCCGCCGCTCCCCCGCGTAGGACACCGCCGCGTCCAGCGCCGCCTGGGCCACGCCGATGGCGCAGGCGGCGATGCCGAGCCGCCCGGAGTCGAGCGCGGAGAGGGCGATCGCGAAGCCCTGGCCCTCGTCACCGAGGCGCCGCGCGTCAGGGACCCGCACGCCGTCGAGGTGGACCTGCGCGGTGGGCGAGCCCTTGAGCCCCATCTTCTTCTCCGGCGCCGCGGCGCTCAGCCCCTCGGCGTCGCCGGGGACCAGGAAGGCGGTGATCCCACGGGGGCCCTCCTCCCCGGTGCGCGCCATGACGGTGTAGAAGTCGGCGATGCCGCCGTGCGTGATCCACGCCTTGGTGCCGGTGATCACCCAGTCTCCGCCGTCCGCGCGCACCGCCTTGGTGCGCAGGGAGGCGGCGTCGGAGCCGGAGGCGGGTTCGGAGAGGCAGTAGGCGCCGAGCAGGCCGCCGCCGAGCATCGCGGGCAGGTACTCGGTCTGCTGCTCCTTGGTGCCGTAGGCGGCGAGCGCGTAGGAGGCGAGGGTGTGCACGCTGACGCCGAGGCCGACGGTGAGCCGGGCCGCGGCGAGCTCTTCGAGGACCTGGAGGTAGACCTCGTACGGCTGCTCGCCGCCGCCGTACTCGGCGTCGTAGGGCAGGCCGAGCAGTCCGGAGTCGGAGAGCAGGGCGAAGACCTCGCGCGGGAAGCGTCCGGCGTCCTCCTCCTCGGCCGCGCTCGGGGCGATCTCACGCTGCGCGATGTCGCGGACGAGCGAGATCAGATCCCGTGCCTCGTCCGTGGGCAGTAGCCGGTCCACCGGCTGCGGGGCGCGGTCGGGCATGGCGACGCTCTCCTCCCTGTCGGGCACATCGACGGACGTGCGCCTTGGGTGGAGGCGGTTCCGCCGGGTCTCTCGGGCCTGGCCGATGCTCGCACTCCCGGGTCGCGGAAGCGGCTGACCAGCGGCTGTGCGCAGTGAGTATGCCCGATCGGACGCACGGAGTCACCAGTTAACGACCGCTTACTTCAAGAAGTCGTCAGGGGTCCCGGCGGGCGGGGGCCGGGGCCGGATACGAGGGGTCCAGCTCCTCGATGGCGCGCAGGGTGCCGCCGAGCGACTTCACCAGCAGGTCGCGCACGACCTCGCGGGGCAGTTCGGGGCGGTCGATCCAGTCCAGGGTGGCGCCCTCGACGCTGCACACCCAGGACAGCAGGCCCATGCGGGCCAGCGGTCCGATGTCGCTGCGGCCGTACGCCCCCTCGGCGATGGTGACGACGATCGCCTCGCGCACCCCGTCCCGGACGGCATGGACCTCGGCGTCGAAGCCGACGCCGCCGCTGACGATCGTGCGGTAGGCGGCCTGGTTGTGCTCGGCGTAGCGCAGATAGCCGTCGATGGTGCGGTGGACGCGGTCCACCTGTGGCAGTTCGGTGCCGCCCGCGGCGGTGGTGACCAGGCCGGCCACGGAGTCCTGGATGATCGCCAGGTAGTAGCCCCGCTTGGACTGGAAGTAGTAGTAGATCAGCCCTTTGGCGACATGCGCCTGGCGGGCGATGTCGTCCATCGAGAGCGCGTCGTACGACGTGTCGGCGAACAACCTGCGCCCGATGGCGATGAGTTCGGCGCGGCGTGCCAGCGAACGCTCCGTGCCGCGCGCCCGGGGACGGGCGGCGGCACGTTGTTGACTGATATTCAATTTCGACCCTGGTTCCTACGGGCGGCAGGACCCCCGCAGTATGGCAGGTCGGAACGTGGGGCAGGTCACACAGAGGTCACGTCAGAACAGACCGAGCTGGACCACGAGCATGGCGATCACCACGACGAGGGTCCAGCCCATGACGTGCTCGAGGATCTCGGGGCCGTCGTCCTTGGGGCCACCGGTGCGGACCCGGGCGGCGGCGGTGGTGTGTGCGGTCATCACTTCTCGCTGATCTCGGACGTGCGGTGGACTCCCCCGTAACCCTGTCCACCTTGCCACCGTCAGCGGCTTCCGCGGCGGAGACGTTGCTCACAGGGCAGCCGTCACCGCACGCCCACCGCCTCGAGCGCCTTGCGCTGGCGTGCGCTCGGACGGGCCGGGAAGTAGAGGTAGCAGACGCCGCCGGTGCCCGAGACGACCTTGCCACTGGCGTTGTACCGCTTGGTCCTGAGCCAGATGTTCTCCCACTCGCGCCGCCGGTAGACGCGGCGCACCGAGGCGTTGTCGTCCGAGGCCGGGTCGTTGGCGATCACGTCGCCGTCGGCGGTGAAGCCGATCACGGTCATCAGGTGGCCCGAGGTGCCGTACCCGGCACCGGTCAGCTCCTTGTCCAGGAACGACTGGGACGTTATGGCCGGGATGCCGGCCGCGATCAGCGTCTCCAGGTCGGTGAGGGAACCCAGGCGGGTGACCACGCCCTGGAGGTCCTTGAAGGTGGCCGCGTAGGCGGCGTTGAAGGGCCAGTTGCCGCAGCCGGCGTACTGGTGGTCGTACGTGTACCGGGCCGCGTGGCAGACCTGCGGGTCGGCGTAGGAGGGGTCGACCCAGGCGAGCTGTTCCTCGGTGAGCCGGCCGCCCCAGTACTCGATGATCATCTGCGAGGAGGTGGGGCTGCACCAGGCCTCGCCGCCGTTGTCGTACTCGGGGTACTGGCCCTTGTGGATCTCCTGCGAGTAGCGCGGGACGCGCAGCTCCCGGGCCAGGCCCGGCGTGGAGGCCGGGACGGTGAAGCGGTCCGGGACGTCGGAGCCCATCGCGCCGAGCCGCCAGACCGTGGGCGTGGTCCGCGTACCGGGGCGGCGGTGGAGGGTGAGCCGGAGCCGGTAGGTGGCCAGCCGCAGGCCCGTGGACGCGTCGTCGATCGAGAAGGTGTCCGTCCAGATGCTGCTGCGCCCGTCGCCCTGGTCGTCGACCGAGGTCCGCTTGATGTCCTGGTCGCCGGCGGCCCAGCGGCCCATCACGTACCAGGGCGTGTCCGTGCCGTCGGAGTAGGTGCCCTTGAGCTCGACCTGGATCCAGGTGCCGCTCGGCGTGTGCGCGTTCCAGGAGGCGATCACCTCGGTCGCGGGCACGGCGAGCCGGTGGACCGGCGACGTCCAGGTCGCGTACTCCCAGGCGGCGGTCGTGCCGGTGTGCGGGTCGGTGTACTCGGTGGTGCCGGCCGGGGTGCCGATCACGACACCGGGGCGAACGCCCGCGACGGGACGGGCGCCCCGCACGGTCCCGCTCCGCCAGTCCTGGAACGTGGTCCAGGCACGGTAGTCCACCGGTCGGGCGGCGGCACGGTCGGTGTCCGCGGTGCCGGTGCCCGCGGCGGGCACGGCCGCGGCGGTGGCCGGGACCGCGCCGCCCGCCACGGCGGCGGCGACCGCGGCGGCCAGGACGGTTCTGCGGGACGGCTGTTCGGCTCTGCTCATGGGTGGAACACCCCCAGGTGTCCGAGTCGGGGCGGGTCCTTGCACGGTTGTGCGCCAACTATGACCGTGGGCGCCCCCTCCTGCCAGCACTTCCGCGCACGCCACGCCATCAATATTGGTGTCGACCAGTGGCACGGAGGGCCCGCCCGCCCCACGGAGGGAGGGGCGGGGCCCGTTAGAGTGCGGGCGACACACCCGTTCCCCCGCGCCACCCAGGACCCGTCATTCACGACCTCGCAGCCCTGCTCCGCAGGCTTCCCCCCTCCTGCGGGCCCGTCCGTCTCATCGGCGTCGACGGACACGCCGGCTCGGGGAAGTCCACGTTCGCCGGACGGCTGGCCGCCGAGCTGGGCGGCGCGCCGGTGCTGCACCTCGACGACATCGCCAGTCACGACGAGCTCTTCGACTGGACCGGGCGGCTACTGAGCCAGGTGGTCGAGCCCCTGCGGCGCGGCGACACCGCGCACTACGCCCCTTACGACTGGCGGGCCCGCGCCTTCGGAACGCTCCGTCCGCTGCCGCCCGCGCCGGTGGTCCTGGTGGAGGGGGTCGGCGCGGGCCGCGAGGCGCTGCGTCCACATCTGGCCCGGCTGCTCTGGATGGAGCTGCCGCGCGAGGAGGCCTGGGCGCGCGGACGGGCGCGCGACGGGGCGGAGCAGCGGGCCTTCTGGGACGGGTGGATCCCGGCCGAGCGCCGGCACTTCACCCACGACCCCTCACGCCCCTTCGCGCACCTTCTGGTACGGCAGGGGACGCAGGGGTACGAGGTGCTCCCGGGGCCTGCGGGACGCCCCGGCGAAGCCCACTTCCTCACGGAGGGTGACGGACTCTCGGCAATGTGCTGAACTCGTGAAGATCGCTGCCCGGTAACGCGTCGACAACTCGCCGACGTGCCTCAACTCCGCTTGACCCAGGGGTCGTACAGGTCTTACGTTCTCAATGAGCGGCCATTCGGAGCCGCCCGCAGACGCGAAGCCCCCGGTTGTTCCCCCGTGATCGGGGGCTTCGTTCTGCCCTGAGCGCGTTTTTCGGCTGCTGCGCGACGCGACCCGCTCACCCTCGGTCACCGTCCCGTGTGCGCCCCGTCCGCCCCCACCTCGTGGAACGGCCTGTCCGGGCACCCTTCGGAGGGAAGAGCCCCGCAGGTACGATGCCCCCGGTGCGACCTGTGGGCGGTTGCCGCGCGCACCTTGAACTCCGGTCCACGGTGCCGCCGTTGACCGAGGCGGCCGGCGGGCGACGGCTCGGCGGTGTACCGACGGGGGCACGGTTCGTGGGGGACGGGATGGACTTCGGCACGCAGGGCCCGCAGGCCCCGGCCGACCTCGCCTGGCTGCGCGGCGTGGACGCCTACACCATGGGGGCCTATCCACAGGCGGAGGAGGAGTTCCGGGCCGCGGTGCGCATCGACCCCGCGATGGCCGACGGCTGGCTGGGGCTGCACGCGCTGCGCGTCGACACCACCAACGCGCTGCTCAGGATGTTCCAGCATCGGGACCGCTTCGGCGAGCAGCGCGCCCGCCACCGCCGGACGCTCAACTCCTGGTACTGGCTGGGCTGGTGGGTGCAGCCCGTGCTCGAGAACCCCCGCGACCTGCTGCTGGCGCACGCGTCCCACTGGCTGGACGGCCGCCACGTCCCGGAGCTGGACCGCGCCCTGGCCGGGCTGCCGCCGGTGGACACCGACCCCCAGGTCCGCTTCCTGCACGCGTGCCGCGCCTACCTCGTCAAGGACTGGGAACAGCTCGTGCGGCACACCGACCCACTGCTCGGCGATCCACTGCTGGGCATCGAGGCGGGTCTGTTCAGCGGCATGGCCCGGGTGCGGCTGGAGATGTACGGGCAGGCCGAGCCCCTGCTGTCGGCGGCCCTCATGCGGTGCCGCAGCGAGCAGCCACAGCGCAAGGAACTGCGCTACTGGCTCGCGCGCGCCTTCGAGGGCACGGGCCGCAGCGCCGCCGCGCTGCCGCTGTACCGCGCGGTGCACCGCGTCGACCCCGCCTTCATGGACACGTCGGCCCGACTGGCGGCGATCGCCGAGGCCGACGAGTACGACGACGCCGTCGATCTCGCGGGGCTCGCGCAGGCCGGTATGGGACTGGACGGCCTGGACGGCACCGACGGACTGGATCCCCTCTTCGGCACCGAGCGCGACCTCAAGCTCTCCACGCCCGAGCCGCCGCTGTCCGCCCCGCTGCCCACGCTGACCGGGCCGTCGGTGCGCGAGAAGACCGACGGACCGGACCCGTCCCTGCCCACCGGGCCCACCGACCCCGCGTTACTGGAGGAGGCGCTCGCCGAACTGGAGCGCATGGTGGGGCTGGAGCCGGTGAAACGGCAAGTCAAGGCCCTGTCCGCGCAGTTGAACATGGCGCGGTTGCGGGCGGGGCAGGGCCTGCCGGTCCAGCCGCCCAAACGTCACTTCGTCTTCTCCGGCCCCTCCGGCACCGGCAAGACCACCGTGGCCCGCATCCTGGGCCGTGTCTTCTACGCCCTCGGCCTGCTCGGCGGCGACCACCTCGTGGAGGCCCAGCGGGCCGACCTGGTCGGTGAGTACCTCGGCCAGACCGCGGTGAAGGCCAACGAACTGATCGACTCCGCGCTCGGCGGCGTGCTCTTCGTCGACGAGGCGTACTCCCTGTCCAACTCCGGCTACGGCAAGGGCGACGCGTACGGCGACGAGGCGCTCCAGGTGCTGCTGAAGCGGGCCGAGGACAACCGCGACCACCTGGTGGTGATCCTGGCCGGCTATCCGGAGGGCATGGACCGGCTGCTGACCGCCAACCCGGGGTTGTCCTCCCGTTTCACCACGCGGGTCGACTTCCCGTCGTACCGGCCGCTGGAGCTCACCTCGATCGGTGAGGTGCTCGCGGCCGAGAACGGGGACGTGTGGGACGAGGAGGCGCTGGACGAGCTGCGGTCGATCGCCGGGCATGTGGTGGACCAGGGGTGGATCGACGAGTTGGGGAACGGGCGGTTCCTGCGGACGCTGTACGAGAAGAGTTGTGCGTATCGGGATCTGCGGTTGTCGGTGTATCCCGGGGTGTTGAGTCGGGATGACCTGGCGACCTTGCGGTTGCCGGATTTGATGCAGGCGTATGGGGAGGTGCTGTCGGGGAGGGGGCCGCAGGATCCGTCGGCCCTGTGAGGCGCCCGGCGTCCGGGGGGGTGGACGCTCGCCCGCGCTGACGGGGTGCAGCCTGCGCCCACCCGTGCCGCCCCAGCGGCACGACTGCCCGCAGGCTGCGCGGCACGACTGCCCGCAGGCTGCGACTAGGTCGCCAGGGTGACCTCCCTGTGGGCCGGGTCTCTGACCTCGCCCACCAGGAGTTCCAGGACGTCCTCCAGGGCGACCAGGCCCAGGACCTTGCCGGACGCGTCCGTCACCTGGGCCAGGTGGGTCGCCGCCCTGCGCATCACCGTGAGGGCGTCGTCCAGGGGGAGTTCGGGGCGGAGGGTGGTCATCGGGCGCCACAGGTGCTGGGGGACGGCCCGGTCGGAGTCCTCCAGGTCGAGGACGTCCTTGACGTGGAGGTATCCCATGAAGGCGCCCTTGTCCGCCGCGACCGGGAAGCGCGAGTACCCGGTGCGGGCGGTGAGCGCGACGATCTCCGCCGGGGTGACCGAGGGGCTGACCGTGACCAGGGACTCGCGCCGCAGGAGCACGTCCGTCACCGGGCGGGAGCCCAGTTCCAGGGCGTCCTCCAGGCGTTCCTGCTCCTCCGGGTCGAGCAGGCCGGCCTGCCCGGCGTCCTCCACCAGCCGGTTGAGCTGCTCGCTGGTGAAGACGGCCTCGACCTCGTCCTTGGGTTCGACGCGGAACAGCCGCAGGATGCCCTGCGCGCAGGCGCCGAGGGCCACGGTGACCGGCTTGCACAGACGGGCGAAGGCGACCAGGCCGGGGCTCAGCCACAGCGCGGCCTTCTCGGGGGCGGCCATCGCGAGGTTCTTGGGCACCATCTCGCCGATGACGAGGTGGCAGAAGACCACGGCGGCCAGCGCGATCACGTAGCCGAGCGGGTGGATCACGCCGTGCGGCAGATGGATCCACTCGAAGACCGGCTCGAGCAGATGGGCGACCGTCGGCTCGGCGACCGCGCCCAGGGTGAGCGAGCAGACGGTGATGCCGAACTGGGCGGCGGCCATCATCTGCGGCAGCCGCTCCAGCCCGTACAGCACCTGCCGGGCCCGGGCGGTGCCGAGCGGTTCGATCTGGCTGCGGCGGACCGAGACGAGCGCGAACTCGGCGCCGACGAAGAAGCCGTTGGCGAGCACGAGCAGCGCGGCGAAGACCAGTTGCAGGACGCTCATCGGGCAGCCTCCAGCACGGACACCGGCGCCGTGCGCACCAGCCGTATCCGTTCGGCGCGGTAGTGGCCGACCTGGCGGACGGAGAGCCGCCAGCCGGGCAGTTCCGCCCGGTCGCCGACGGCCGGGATACGGCCGAGCAGGTCGGCGACCAGTCCGGCCACGGTCTCGTACGGGCCCTCGGGCGCCTCGAGGCCGATGCGCCGCAGGGCGTCGACACGGCAGCTGCCGTCGACGTCCCAGGCGGGGCGGCCGTCCTCGGGCGGGGCGGGGGCGAGTTCGGGCACGTCCAGGCCGTCGTGCTCGTCGCGGACCTCGCCGACGAGCTCCTCGACGATGTCCTCCAGGGTGACGACGCCGGCGGTGCCGCCGTACTCGTCGACGACGACCGCGATGGGCTGCTCGCTGCGCAGACGGGTGAGGAGCGGCCTGACCGGCAGGGTCTCGGGGACCAGCAGCGCCGGGCGGGCGATGCGGCCGGCGGGGGTGCGCAGCCGCTCGTGCGCGGGGACCGCGAGGGCGTCCTTGAGGTGGACCATGCCGACGATCTCGTCGATCTTCTCCCGGTAGACGGGGAAGCGGGACAGACCGGTGGCGCGGGTCAGGTTGACCACGTCCTCGGCGGTGGCCGAGGACTGCAGGGCGCTCACCTTCACGCGCGGGGTCATCACGTGCTGCGCGGTCAGTTCGCCCAGCGACAGGGTCCGTACGAAGAGGTCGGCGGTGTCCTGCTCCAGGGCGCCGGCCCGGGCGGAGTGCCGGGCCAGGGAAACCAGTTCACCGGGGGTGCGGGCGGAGGCCAGCTCCTCGGCGGGCTCGATGCCGAGGGCGCGCACGAGCCGGTTGGCGACGGTGTTGAGGGCCGAGATCACCGGGCGGAAGAGCCGGGCGAAGACATGTTGCGGGCCGGCGACGAACCGCGCGACCTGCAAGGGCTTGGAGACCGCCCAGTTCTTGGGCACGAGCTCGCCGATCACCATCTGCACGGCCGAGGCCAGCAGCATGCCGACGACGACCGAGACTCCGGGCACGGCGCCGTCGGGGATGCCGAGCGCGCTGAACGGGCCGTCCAGCAGCTGGGCGAGTGCCGGTTCGGCGAGCATGCCGACGACGAGGGAGGTGATGGTGATGCCGAGCTGGGTGCCGGAGAGCTGGAAGGACAGCTCCCTGAGGGACTCGACGACCCGGCGGGCGCGCCGGTCGCCGTCGGCGGCGGCCTGTTCGGCGTCCGGCCGTTCGACGGTCACCAGGCCGAACTCGGCCGCGACGAAGAAGCCGTTGGCGAGGATCAGCAGGAACGCGGCTGCCAGGAGCAGCAGGGGGGTGGTCATGATGCCGCCGCCCGGCGGGTGTCGCAGCAGGGGGCGGCGCAGGTACTGCAGGACGGTCCGTCCATCGCCGGAGGGAGTCACTCCTCGGGTAGCAGGAACCCCCGCGCACCGGGCGGAGCGACAGGGGCACGGACGCGGGGGCCGCGTCCGTGTTCCCAGATTAATCACGAAAAGGGGGCCTGCGGCAGGGTGGCGGACACCGAGCCGGTCCCCGACGGGTCCGTGGGGGTGCCGCGGCACGCCCGGCGTCAGCCGCGAGGGGCCCCGGGGGCGGCCGAGGAACGGGCTTCGACGAGGGCCCGCAGCGTGCGTGCGTCGTCGATGGCACGCTGCCGGGCGATACCGGGCTGGATGCCGAGCACGGGCAGGCTGGTGCCGTCGCTGAGGTCAAGGAAGACCCAGGGGTCGCCCTGGCGGAGGTTGACCCGGAGGATCTCGGGCCAGGCCAGGCGCCGCTTGTTGGTCAGGTTGATCACGGTGACGCCGGCCTCGTCGGCGACGACCCGGGGGCGGGCCAGCAGGAGGAGGACGCCGGCCAGGAGGAGCGCGGTCAGCGCGAAGCTGAGGCGCTCCCCCAGGCCGAGGCCGTCCAGCAGCATCCCGACCGCCGTGATGGTCACGAAGGTGACGACGGCGAGGACCGTCAGGACGGCACGGGTGACGCCCGGACGGAAGGTGACGGGCAGGGCGGGCAGGTCCGGCGTGGCATTGTCGGGCATGGCGTTGCTCCGGGTCCCGCTCAGAGACGGCAGGCGTGGATGGCCGTGGTCAGGATGGCCCGGGCACCGATCTCGTACAGGTCGTCCATGATCCGCTGGGCCTCCTTGGAGGGGACCATGGCACGGACGGCGACCCAGCCCTCGTTGTGCAGCGGGGAGACGGTCGGGGACTCCAGGCCGGGGGTGAGCGCGACGGCCTTCTCCAGCTGCTCCACCCGGCAGTCGTAGTCCATCATGACGTACGTCCGGGCCACCAGGACGCCCTGGAGGCGGCGCAGGAACTGCTGCACCTTGGGGTCCTCGGTGTCGGCGCCCGTACGGCGGATGACGACGGCCTCGGACTTCATGATCGGCTCGCCGAAGATCTCCAGGCCGGCGTTGCGCAGGGAGGTGCCGGTCTCGACGACGTCGGCGATGACCTCGGCGACGCCCAGCTCGATGGCGGTCTCGACGGCACCGTCGAGGTGGACGACGGAGGCGTCGACGCCGCTGTCCGCGAGGTGCTTGGCGACGATCCCCTCGTAGGAGGTGGCGACCGTCTTGCCCTTGAGGTCGGCCACTACGTCGGCCGAGCCCGGCCTGCCCGCGTAGTGGAAGGTGGAGCGGGCGAAGCCGAGCGGGAGGATCTCCTCGGCGTCGGCGCCCGAGTCCAGGAGCAGGTCGCGGCCGGTGATGCCGATGTCGAGGCGGCCGGAGGAGACGTAGATCGCGATGTCGCGGGGGCGGAGGTAGAAGAACTCGACCTCGTTGACCGGGTCGACGATCCGCAGTTCCTTGGACTCGCGGCGCTGCTGGTAGCCGGCCTCATGCAGCATCTCCCCCGCGGGGCCGGACAGGGAACCCTTGTTGGGGACGGCGATGCGCAGCATGAGGTCGGCTTCCTTTGTGTGAAGGGGGGTGGAGAGAAGGGGTGCGGCTTCAGAGGTGGGCGTAGACGTCGTCCAGCGAGATGCCGCGGGCGACCATCATCACCTGGACGTGGTAGAGCAGCTGGGAGATCTCCTCGGCAGCCGCCTCCTTGCCCTCGTACTCGGCGGCCATCCAGACCTCGGCGGCCTCTTCGACGACCTTCTTGCCGATGGCATGGACGCCCTTGCCCACCAGTTCGGCGGTGCGGGACGTGGCGGGATCGCCGTTTGCGGCCTTGTGCTGGAGCTCGGTGAAGAGCTCCTCGAACGTCTTATTGGACATGGTGGCGCCCACTTTACGCGGTGTGCCGACCGGCCTAGTGCCACGGTTCGGATACTGAGCGGAGTGTGGCCGCCGTGGCGACGGCCGCGGTCACCGCCTCGTGCCCCTTGTCCTCGCTGGAGCCGGGGAGGCCGGCCCGGTCCAGGGCCTGCTCCTCGGTGTCGCAGGTGAGGACGCCGAAGCCGACGGGGACGCCGGTCTCGACGGAGACCTGCACGAGACCCTGGGTCACGCCCTGGCACACGTAGTCGAAGTGGGGGGTGCCGCCGCGGATGACGACGCCGAGGGCGACGACGGCGTCGTAGCCGCGGTCCGCGAGGACCTTGGCGACCACCGGGAGCTCGAAGCTGCCCGGCACCCTGAGCAGGGTGGGCTCGTCGATGCCCAGGTCGTGCAGGGCCCGCAGGGCGCCGTCGACCAGTCCGTCCATCACCTTGTCGTGCCACTGCGCCGCGACGACGGCGACCCGCAGGTCCCCCACGTTGCGTACGGTCAGCTCCGGTGCACCCTTGCCGCTCACGTCTCTCCTCGAATGCCTTGCTTACGGGGCTTTACTGGTTGCCGCAGGTGGACACGGGGGTCGTGTCCAGCCAGGGCAGGTCGTGTCCCATCCGGTCCCGCTTGGTGCGCAGGTAGCGGAGGTTGTGCTCGCCGGCCTGGACGGGCATCGGCTCCCGGCCGGTCACCTCGATGCCGTGCCGTTCGAGGGCGTCGGACTTGTCGGGGTTGTTGGTCATCAGGCGGACGGCGCGCACGCCGAGGTCCGCCAGGATCTGGGCACCCGCCCCGTAGTCGCGGGCGTCGGCGGGCAGGCCGAGCTCCAGGTTGGCGTCGAGGGTGTCACGGCCGCGCTCCTGGAGTTCGTAGGCGCGCAGCTTGGACATCAGGCCGATGCCGCGTCCCTCGTGACCGCGCAGGTAGACCACCACTCCCCGGCCCTCGGCCTGGATGCGGTCCAGGGAGGCGTCCAGCTGGGGGCCGCAGTCGCAGCGCTGGGAGCCGAAGACGTCGCCGGTGAGGCACTCGGAGTGGATGCGGACGAGCACGTCCTTGCCGTCGCCGATCTCGCCGTGGACGAGGGCGACGTGCTCGACGCCGTCGACGGTGGAGCGGTAGCCGTACGCGGTGAACTCGCCGTGCCGGGTGGGCAGGTGTACCTCGGCCTCGCGGCGGACGGTGGGTTCCTCGCTGCGGCGGTAGGCGATCAGGTCCTCGATGGAGATGATCGACAGGCCGTGCTTGCGGGCGAACGGGATCAGCTCGGGCAGCCGCAGCATCCGGCCGTCCTCCCCGGCGATCTCCACGATGGCGCCGGCCGGGCGCAGGCCCGCGAGGCGGGCGAGGTCGACGGCGGCCTCGGTGTGGCCGTTGCGGACGAGGACGCCGCCGGGGCGGGCGCGCAGCGGGAAGATGTGTCCGGGGCGGACCAGGTCGGTCGGCTCGGCGGTGCCGCTTGCCAGGAGCCGCAGGGTGGTGGCGCGGTCGGACGCGGAGATGCCGGTGCTCACGCCGTGCGCGGCGGTGGCGTCGACGGTGACCGTGAACGCGGTCCTCATCGACTCGGTGTTGTCGTCGACCATCTGGGGGAGCCGGAGGCGGTCGAGTTCGTCGCCCTCCATGGGGGCGCAGATCATGCCGCGGCACTCGCTCATCATGAAGGCGACGATCTCCTCGGTCGCCTTCTCCGCGGCGATGACGAGGTCGCCCTCGTTCTCGCGGTTCTCGTCGTCGACGACCACGACGGGGCGGCCGGCGGCGATGTCCGCGACGGCCTGCTCGACCGGGTCGAGGCCGAGGTCGTCGAAACCTTCGGTGCTGTAGAGGATGGGTGCCGTGCTCATGCGGGCGCTCCTTCCGGGATGGGCCGCGTGGCGTTGCGGGAGCGCAGCCACCAGTCGCGCAGGCCCCACAGGACGAGCGCGCCGTAGAGGACGTAGACGAAGCCGGAGAAGGCGAAGCCGTTGGCGAAGTTCAGCGGGACGCCGACCAGGTCGACCAGCAGCCAGGCGAACCAGAACTCGACCATGCCGCGGGCCTGCGCGTACATGGCGACGACGGTGCCGACGAAGATGTACGCGTCCGGCCAGGGGTCCCAGGACAGGGTTGGGAAGGCGGTGAACAGGCCGCCGACGGCGAGGGTGCCGACGGCAGCGGCGACGACGAGGGCGCCGCGCTCGCGCCAGGTGGCGAACCGGACGGCGATGGAGCCGTCCTGCGTCTGCTGCCGGCCGCGGTTCCACTGCCAGAAGCCCCAGGCGGCGACGACCATGACGACGATCTGCTTGCCCGCGCTGCCGGAGAGGTGGGCGGTGGCGAAGGCCGTGAAGAGGATCAGCCCGGAGACGAACTGCACGGGCCAGGTCCATATCGAGCGCCGCCAGCCGAGCGCGAGGCCGAGCAGACCGATCACGTTGCCGATCATGTCCGACCACTTGATGTGCTGGTCGAAGAGGGTGAAGGCCTCGGAGTTGAGCCAGTTCACCGGGTGCCCCCCTGGGTGCCGAGCAGCCGCTCGACGTACTTGGCGATGACGTCCACCTCGAGGTTGACCGGGTCGCCGGGCTGCTTGATGCCGAGCGTGGTCAGGGCGAGGGTGGTGGGAATGAGGCTGACGGTGAAGAAGTCCGGGCCGGCGTCGACGACGGTGAGGCTGATGCCGTCGACGGTGATGGAGCCCTTCTCCACGACGTAGCGGGCGAGGTCGGCGGGCAGGGAGATCTTCACGAGCTCCCAGTGCTCGGAGGGCTTGCGTTCGAGGATCTCGCCGGTGCCGTCGACGTGGCCCTGGACGATGTGGCCGCCGAGGCGGGCGCCCACGGCGGTGGGGCGCTCCAGATTGACGCGGGAGCCGACGGCGAGGACGCCGAGGCTGGAGCGGTTCAGGGTCTCGGCCATCACGTCGGCGGTGAACTCGTCGCCCTCGTGGTCGACGACGGTGAGGCAGACGCCGTTGACGGCGATGGAGTCGCCGTGCCGTGCCCCCTCGGTGACCACGGGGCCGCGCAGGCGGAAGCGACAGGCGTCGTCGAGGGTTTCGACGGCGGTGATCTCGCCCAGCTCTTCGACGATTCCGGTGAACACTTCCCGGGTCCTCCTGCCTCTTCGGGCACGGACTCCGGGGCTGTCGATGACGACAGAATGTACGAGCGAGGACACCGGGGCGACGCCGGACAGGACCCGCCCGACGACGGGCGAGCCCAGAGATCGGCGGCGCGCACGTGTGCTCGCCCGCCGCGCACTGCCTCCCATCCGGACTTTAACCGTCGGTCCAGGAATTTCACCTGGTCAACCGGTCGCTGGAGGCGACCGGGTCGCGGACTGTAACCGCCGGTTCGGACTTTCACCGACCCCGGAGTGCGCTGCTTCTGGTACATGGCCAGTCTGCCACGCCCGGTCGGTGTCCATGCGGACGGGGTGTGTGGAGTGGCTCACAGAAGGTTTCGCCGGGGTGCTCCGACTGCGGCCGCGAGGGCCGCCAACTCGGCCGACGGCACCCCGCGTTGAGATTGGTCCATACCTATTGACGCACTGGTCTAGTCCTCTCTAGGGTCTGCGCAACTTCCGTGGAGAGGAACCGACTGTGCCTTCCCCCTCACGCCATCGAGCGAGACCCGCGCTGTTCGCGGCGGCCGCCGCCGTCGCCGGCCTGGTCCTCGCCGGGCTCCCGGCGACCGTCTCGCACGCCGCCGACCAGGAGTCCTGTCGCCCCGACGGGCTCTACCGGACACCCGGCACCGACGTCCCCTACTGCTCGGTCTACGACTCCGAGGGCCGGGAGAAGATGGGAGCCGACCATCCGCGCCGCGTGATCGGCTACTTCACCGGCTGGCGCACCGGCAAGGACGGCAAGCCCGCCTACCTGGCCTCGGACATCCCCTGGGACAAGGTCACCCACATCAACTACGCCTTCGCGCACGTCGACGGCGGCAACAAGCTCTCCGTCGGCTCGGACGGCGCGGCCAACCCCGCGACCGGGATGACCTGGCCGGGCGTCGAGGGCGCCGAGATGGACCCGGGCCTCCCCTACAAGGGCCACTTCAATCAGCTGAACAAGTTCAAGAAGCAGCACCCGAACGTCAAGACGATGATCTCGGTGGGCGGCTGGGCCGAGACGGGCGGCTACTTCGCGGACGACGGCACCCGCGTGGACTCGGGCGGCTTCTACTCGATGGCCACCAACGCCGACGGCTCGGTCAACCAGGCCGGCATCGAGACCTTCGCGGACTCGGCGGTCGACTTCGTGCGGAAGTACGGCTTCAACGGCGTCGACATCGACTACGAGTACCCGACCACCATGAAGGACGCGGGCAACCCGCTCGACTGGTCGTTCGCGGGCGGCCGCCGGGCCGGGCTGGTCGAGGGCTACGCGGCGCTGATGAAGACGCTGCGCGAGAAGCTCGACCGCGCGGGCGCCGCGGACGGCAGGCACTACCTCCTCTCCGTCGCCGCACCCTCCTCCGGATACCTGCTGCGCGGCATGGAGACCTTCCAGGTCCAGAAGTACCTGGACTACGTCAACATCATGTCGTACGACCTGCACGGCGCCTGGAACGAGTACGTCGGTCCGAACGCCTCCCTCTTCGACGACGGCAAGGACGCCGAGCTCGCCGCCGCGGGCGTGTACACCACCTCCCAGTACGGCGGCATCGGCTATCTGAACACCGACTGGGCCTACCACTACTTCCGGGGTTCGATGCCGGCCGGCCGGATCAACATCGGCCTGCCCTACTACACGCGGGGCTTCAAGAACGTCACCGGCGGCACCGACGGGCTCTGGGGCAGGGCACCCTCCAGCGACTGCCCGGCGGGCTCGGGCCTGACCAAGTGCGGCGACGGCGCCGTCGGCATCGACAACCTGTGGCACGACCTGGACAGCAACGGCAAGGAGTCGCCCGCGGGTTCCAACCCGATGTGGCACGCCAAGAACCTGGAGAAGGGAATCGTCGGCGACTACGTCACCGACTACGGCTTCCCGGCCGACACGCGGCTGACCGGGACGTACGCCCGCAAGTACGACGCCACGCTGGTCGCGCCCTGGCTGTGGAACGCCGAGAAGAAGGTCTTCCTGTCCACCGAGGACGAGCAGTCGGTCAAGGCCAAGGCCGACTACGTGGCCGACCGCGGCATCGGCGGCACGATGATCTGGGAGCTCGCGGGCGACTACGCCTGGGACGCGACCAAGGGGCAGTACGGGCCGGGCTCGACGCTGACCGACACGATGTACGAGACCTTCAAGTCGGCCTCCCCGTACGGCGCGCAGCGCGCCACGACCGACCTGCCCACCGAGGCGCTGGACATCGGCGTGGAGTTCGGGCAGTTCCCGCTCGGCGACTCCAACTACCCGATCGGCCCCAAGCTGAAGATCACCAACAACACGGGGACGACGCTGCCCGGCGGTACGGAGTTCCAGTTCGACTACGGCACCTCCGCACCGGGCAACGCCAAGGACCAGTCCGGCTGGGGCACTTCGGTGATCCGCAGCGACCACACCGGTGGCAACGCCGGCGGGCTGAAGGGTGACCACCACCGGGTCTCGCTGAAGCTGCCGGCCTGGCAGTCGCTGGCGCCGGGCGCGTCCACCACGGTGGACTTCGTGTACTACCTGCCGGTGTCGACGCCGTCCAACTGGACGGTGACGTTCGGCGGGAAGTCGTACGCCCTCGCGGGTGACCTGGCCCGGGGCACGACCGTGGTGGAGCCGGGGACACCGACGCCGACTCCGACGCCCACGGGTACCGGGTCGCCGAGCCCGAGCCCGAGCCCGACGGGCGGCACCGGGCAGTGCTCGGCCCCGGCATGGAGCGCGGCCGACGCGTACGGCGGTGGCATCACCGTGTCCCACGAGGGGCACTCGTGGAAGGCCAAGTGGTGGACGAAGGGCGAGGAGCCCGGCACCACCGGCGACTGGGGCGTCTGGCAGGACCTCGGGGCCTGCTGACCTCCGACGAGACCGGTCCGGCGGCGGTGACGACGGCCCTTGCCCGCCGCCGGGCCACCCAAGCGCACCCTGCCGCACTCCGGCAGGGTGCAGTGCTGTGACAGGGCCGGGTGCCTCCTAGGGCCTCTCCGGCGGCCCGAACAGGTCGTCCTGGGCGCGGTCGCGGGCGGTCAGCAGGGCTCCGCGCAGCACGGCGCCGCCGCCGAGCGCACCGGGGCGTACCTCGGCGGCGAGGGGCGACATCCGGGCGAGGCGGTCCTGGACCCGGCCGGCCAGCGCCTCACCGCCCGCCAGGCCGACCTCGCCGGCCAGCACGACGCAGCCGGGGTCCAGGACGGAGACGACGGCGGCGGCGCCCAGGACCACCCGCTCGGCCAGCGCGTCGAGGAACTCCCCGGCGGCCGGAACCGCGGCCGACTCACGTACCGCCTCCCGCACCAAGGCCGCCGCGTGCGGCTCGGGCCCGGCGGGCGTCGCACGCACCCCGTGCTCCGCCGCGAGGGCGGCCACGGCGTCCGCGCCGGCCAGCGAGTGGAAACCGCCGTCGCAGTCCGTGGCCGACGGCAGGCGGGACGTGCCGGGCACCGGCAGGAAGCCGACCTCGCCCGCGCCGCCGCTCACGCCCCGCCGCAGCGTGCCGTCGAGGACGACCGCGGCGCCGATGCCGAGGCCGAGCCACAGCAGGACGAACGTGTCCCGGTCCCGGGCCGCTCCGTCGCGCTGCTCGGCCAGGGCGGCGAGGTTGGTCTCGTTCTCGACGCCGATCCGCGCCTCGGGGAACTTCTCCTGCAACGCGGCCATCAGCCGACGGTGCCACTCGGGCAGGCCGCTGGAGACCCGCAGTTCGCCGCTGACCGGGTCGATCAGGCCGGGCGCGCCGATGCCGACGGTGTGCAGTGCGTCGGCGCCGGCGTCCTTCACCGCCCGCTCGACCAGGCCGACCGCCTGCTCCACCGCCGGGCCGGTGCCGGTGTCGTCGCCGATCGGCACGGACGCCTCGGCGAGCACCCGGCCGACCAGGTCGGACACCAGCACGGCGACGCCCTCGGTGCGCACGTCGAGGGCGGCGAGGTGGGCGCGGCCGGCGACGATGCCGTACAGCTTGGCGTTCGGTCCGCGGCGCTGCTCGCCCGACTCCCCGGCCACCTCGATCAGGCCGGAGACGGTGAGGCGTTCGACGAGGTCGGCGACGGTGGGGCGGGACAGGCCGGTCAGCTGTTTCAACTGCCCTGCCGTCAACGGGCCCTCCTGCTGGAGCAGGCGCAGGGCGAGCCGGTCGTTGATGGCCCGGGCGGTGCTCGGGGATGCGGGCATGCCGGGATCCTTCCAGATCGGCGGCGCGGGGGCCCACGCCGATAATCCCCTATCTATCAGGCAGGGTTCCTGATAGTTTACGCGGCGCAGTGACGCCAGGTAGCCGAGCCGGCCGTGCCGACCCGACGGAGGAGCCCGAGAATGAGCACAGTGGTCCACGAACAGCGCGAGGTGAGGCGCGCCCGGTACGCCGTGGCCGCCGTGTTCGCCGTGCACGGCTCCGTCACCGGCTCGTTCGCGACCCGCGTGCCGTGGATCCAGGACCACGCCGGGGTGAGCGCGGGCCAGTTGGGACTGGCGCTGGCGTTCCCGGCGCTCGGCGCGTCGGTCGCCATGCCGCTGGCGGGCAGCATCAGCCACCGCTTCGGTGCCCGCACCGCCCTGCGCGGCCTGCTGGCCCTGTGGACACTGGCGCTGGTCCTGCCCTCCCTCGCCCCGAACCTGCTCACCCTGTGCCTCGCGCTGTTCGTCTACGGCGCCACGGCGGGCATGTCGGACGTGGCGATGAACGCGCTCGGCGTCGAGATCGAGAACCGTCTCGACAAGTCGATCATGTCCGGGCTGCACGGCATGTGGAGCGCGGGTGCCCTGATCGGCTCGGCGGGCGGCACGCTTGCCGCGCACCTGGGCTCGGACGCCCGGCTGCACCACGCGCTGGCCGCCGCGGTGCTGACCGTGGTGGGCCTGGTGGCCTGCACCTGGGTGCTGGACCTGCAGCCCGCCGAGGACGAGGCCCCGCCGCCGCGGTTCGCGCTGCCGCCGAGGTCGGCGCTGCTGATCGGCGCGGTCGGGTTCTGCGCGGTGTTCGCGGAGGGCGCGAGCCTGGACTGGTCGGCGGTCTACCTGCGGGACGAGCTGGAGACCTCGGCCGGTCTGGCGGCGGCGTGCACGACGGGCTTCACGCTCACCATGGCCCTGGCCCGGTTCGCCGGCGACAAGGTGGTCGACCGGTTCGGCGCGGTGCGCACGGTCCGGGTGAGCGGCGTGCTGGCCACCCTCGGTGGTCTGCTCATCGTCCTCGGAGGCCATCCTGCGGTGGCGATGACCGGCTTCGCGCTGATGGGCCTCGGCATCGCCGTGGTCGTCCCGCTGTGCTTCGCCGCGGCGGGCCGCGCGGGCTCCAACCCGAGTCTGGCCATCGCGGGCGTCGCCACCATCACGTACACCTCCGGTCTGGTCGCCCCGAGCGCGATCGGCGGTCTGGCCCAGGCGACCAGCCTGGTGGTGTCCTTCGGTCTGGTGACGGCGCTGGCCTGCTGCCTGGTGGTGTTCGCGAAGGTGCTGCGCGCCGGGGACCGGGACCGGCCGAAGATCAGTCCGCCGAGCGCAGCAGTGCCCGACCGGCAGTCCTGAAGGTGTCGCTCCACGGCGCCGGGCGCAGCGTCTCGGAGTCCAGCCGGACCAGCACCCGGGTGCCGCGGGCGTACGTGGTCGCGCCGTCCGCCGAGCAGAAGCGGAAGCCGTACGTCAGCCCGGTCGTGCCGAGCCGGTCCAGCCAGAGGTGGACGGCGTACGCACCGGGCCGGGTGACCGGCGCCTCATAGGTGATCGTGAGTTCCTTGACCGCGTTGCAGGCGTCGCCGGCCGCCGCCCAGTCGCCTTCGAACCGGAAGCCGTGCTCGGTCCACAGCTCGGCCCAGGCCCGCTCGACCATCACCGGGTAGCGGGCGTTGTGCAGCAGGCCGAGCGCGTCCAGGTCGTCGAAGTGGACGGTGACGGGGACCAGTCGGCCGTGGGAGAGGGCGGGCGCGGCGGGGGCTTCGGCGGTCACGGGAGGCTCCTGGGTGGTGCGTGGTGGTACGCGCTGCTGCGGGCGTACGGCGATCACCGCCATCCTAAGCGGACGCTCAGCCAACCCTTCGGGGAAGGGTGCAGGTCAGCCGCACGGGCGGGCACCCCCGACAATGGTCCGGTCAGTCCTCACGTACAGAGAAAGCGAAACCTCACCATGGACCTCGGCGTGCGCTGGAAGCTGCACGGGGACGGGAAGGTCCCCGCCCCCGGAGCGGTGGTCCGCCCCGACGAACGGCTCTCGTGGCCCCGCACGGTCGGGCTCGGCGCCCAGCACGTCGTGGCCATGTTCGGGGCGTCCTTCGTGGCTCCGGTCCTGATGGGCCTGGACCCCAACCTCGCGATCATGATGTCGGGCGTGGCGACCGTCATCTTCCTGCTCGCCACCCGCGGCCGGGTGCCCAGCTACCTCGGCTGCTCGCTCTCCTTCGTCGGCGTCGCCGCGGTGATCCGGGCGCAGGGCGGCACCAGCGCCACGGTGACCGGTGCCGTCCTCGTCGTCGGTGCCGCGCTGTTCCTGGTGGGTCTCGCCGTGCAGCGGTTCGGGGCGCGGATCATCCACGCCGCGATGCCGCCGATCGTCACCGGCGCAGTGGTGATGCTGATCGGCTTCAACCTGGCCCCGGTCACCGCCTCGACCTACTGGCCGCAGGACCAGTGGACGGCTCTGCTGGTGATGCTGTTCACCGGTCTGGCCGTGGTCTGCCTGCGCGGTTTCTGGTCCCGGATCGCGATCTTCCTGGGGCTGGTCTTCGGCTACGTCCTGTCCTGGGTCCTCGACCAGGTATTCGGGAAGATCCACTCGGTGGACGGCAGCGGCAAGGTCACCGACCACTGGCGCCTCGACTTCTCCGCCGTGGGCCAGGCCGACTGGATCGGGCTGCCGTCGTTCCACGGGCCGAGCTTCGAGTGGTCTGCGATCCTCGTCGCCCTGCCGGTCGTCATCGCGCTGGTCGCGGAGAACGCGGGACATGTCAAGGCGGTCGGCGAGATGACCGGCGACCCGCTCGACGACAAGCTGGGCACGGCGATCTCCGCCGACGGTGTGGGCTCGATGCTGTCCACCGCGGTCGGCGGCCCGCCCAACACCACGTACTCCGAGAACATCGGCGTGATGGCCGCGACCCGGGTCTACTCGACGGCCGCGTACTGGGCCGCCGCCGGCTTCGCCCTCCTCTTCGGTCTCTGCCCGAAGTTCGGCGCGGTCGTGGCCGCGATCCCGGGCGGCGTCCTCGGCGGCATCACGGTCATCCTCTACGGCATGATCGGCCTGCTCGGCGCCCAGATCTGGATCAACGCCAAGGTCGACCTGCGCAATCCGCTCAACCTGGTGCCGGCCGCCGCGGGCATCATCATCGGCGTCGGCAACGTCAGCATGGAGTTCACCGACACCTTCTCCCTCAGCGGCATCGCGCTGGGCACCGTGGTCGTCATCACCGGCTACCACGCGCTGCGGGCCTTCGCCCCACCCCATCTCAAGACGCAGCAGCCGCTGCTGGACGAGGGCACGTCGTCCTACGACACCAAGGGCGGGGACGGTGAGGCGCCTCAGCGCGCCAAGTCGTAGGCGTAGGACGGCGTGAACGTCCCCGGCGCCCCCTTGCAGCCGTCCGACTCCCCCGGCAGCTTCACCCACAGGTAGGCGTCGATGCGCCCCATGCCGGTGCTCAGGGTCGGCGTGCGGCCGATCTTGCGGCCGGCCGGGTCGCACCACTCGCCGTCGGGCGGGGCGCCGTTGCCGTTGCGGCTCGTGTCGATGACGGCGCCCAGGCTCGCCGGGCCGCCGAGGGCGTCCAGGACCGCGCGGTCGTAGGCGATCTCGTCGGCGGTGGTGTGGAAGTTGGAGACGTTGCTGAAGATGCCGTCGGAGGAGGCGGCCGAGGCGGCGCCGGCCTGCTTCAGCCAGCCCGCCTGCTTGGCGGGCGCGTGCCAGCCGGAGTGACCCGCGTCGAAGTAGACCCGGGCGTTCGGGTTGGCCTCCTTCATCACCCGGCCGGCCCGCGCCAGCGAGGCGAAGCGGTCGGCGCGCTCACCGGCGGGCAGGCACTCGGCCTGGGCGACCGAGTCGGGCTCCAGGACGACGACGACGTCGCCGGAGCCGAGCCCGGCGGCGAAGCGGTCGATCCAGTCGTCGTAGGCGTCGAGGTCGGGCGCGCCGCCCACGGAGTGGCCGCCGCAGTCCCGGTCGGGTATCGCGTACGGCACGACCACCGGCACCCGGCCCGCGGCGGCACCGCCCGAGGTGACGGCGCGGACCCGCGAGGTGATGTTCGCGGGCGTGAAGTCGGCGAACCAGACGGCGGCCGGGTGGTCGGCTATCCGGGACTCGATGACGTCCTGGCGCGGGTCACCGGGGTGGGCCCGGACCCAGTCGAGCACCTGGGACCGGGGGTGCCGGTAGAGCCGGGTGGAGGCTGCGGTGGTCCGGGGTTCGGTCTTCTCGGACTTCTTCGTCGGCTTCGGCGAGGGAGCGGGGCTCGTCTTCGTCGCCGACGCGGAGGGCGAGGCGGAGACCGAGGGCTTCGCCGACGGGGACGGGGACGGCACGAGCGGCAGGGACTGCAGTCGCGGGGACCGCGACACATTCGGCCGCGCCTCGTCCGCGCCGCCGTCGTCGTCGCCGAACGCGGTCAGCATGCCGGTCGCGGTGCCGACCGCGACGACGACGGACGCCGCGGCGACCATCGCGCCGCGGCGGGTGGCACGCCTGCGCTCCGCCCTGTGAGCGGCCAGGCGCCGGGCACGAAGGCCTGACACGTACGGTTCCCCCTCCCCCGTGCGGCGGGCGCGTTCCCCCGTTCTGGGGAAGCGTCGGGCCCGCCGACGCTCCCACCACCCTAAAGCTGCCACGCTGCCGCCATGGCGCACTGCGAACAAGTCCCCGCGGCCGTCCGGAGGGTGGACACGGTCCTGATCCGGATGCGCGCCCTCGACACGGCGCTGCCGGCCCGGGACGGCGTGGCGGTCTTCAACCGCGTCTACCTGGCCGTCACGGAGGCGGTCGACCGGCAGATCGACAGCGGCCTGTTCCCGGACGCCCGGGCCGCGACCGCGCTGGACGTACGGTTCGCGGAGCGGTATCTGGCCGCCGTCGAGGCGGCGGAGGACGACCGCCG
Organism: Streptomyces sp. NPDC053750; assembly: GCF_044544295.1. Taxonomy (NCBI): domain Bacteria; kingdom Bacillati; phylum Actinomycetota; class Actinomycetes; order Kitasatosporales; family Streptomycetaceae; genus Streptomyces; species Streptomyces sp. NPDC053750. The sequence goes on from NZ_JBITXB010000019.1 coordinate 82,987, forward strand.
TCCACCGGCCTGCTGGCGCCCCCTGTTCCAGTTCCGGCGTCATCCGGGCGTACGGCCGCTGCAGTTCGCGCTGGCGGGCATCAATGCGCACATCGGTCACGATCTGGCGCTGGCCGTGGTGGACACCTGTCGTACGCTCGGCTGCGAACCCGTCGACCTGGAGGACGAGTTCGACCGGGTGGGTGATCTCCTCGTGTCGCTGGAGGAGCGGATCCGCGACGAGCTGATGCCGGGTCCCGACCTCCTCCAGATCGCCGACCCGCTGACCCATCTGCTCGGCTCCTGGAGCCTGGAGCGCGCCCGTGACGCCACCTGGGCGGCGGCCCGCGCGCTGTGGGCGCTGCGCCGGCTGCCGGATCTCGCCGGGGAGTTCACCGAGCGGCTGGACGCGGCGGTCGGCTTCGCGGGCCGCATGCTGCTCACGCCGCTGCCGGACTGATCCGGCTCCGGGGCCGGGTCCGGCCCGTGTCCGGCGCCCGTCCGGTGTGCACAGCCGGAACTCCCCGTTGGTCGTTGTACGTTGACCCCTTGGGCAACATCGCACCCCGACTGCGAAGGAGCACCCAGGTATGACGACCCGGCTCGGACTCGGCCTCCCCCAGATGCGGCAGTACAACCTCGGCAAGGACGTCCCCGACGTGGCACGCGCGGCGGAAGGGATGGGGTACGAGAGCCTGTGGGTCTTCGAACGGGCCCTGTTCCCCGAGCCCGCCACTCAGGGGCTGTACGGCGTCGAGGGCCTTCCCTGGCCGGACGAGTACCGCAACGTGGCGGACCCGCTGATCACCCTGACCCTCGCCGCCGCGGCCACCGAACGCGCGGAGCTGGGCAGCAGCGTCCTGGTCGCCCCGCTGCACGTGCCGTTCCAGTTGGCCAAGGCGCTGGCCTCACTGGACGCCGCGAGCGGTGGCCGGGTGGTCGCGGGCTTCGGCACGGGCTGGTCCCACGACGAGTACGCGGCGTCGTCCGTGCGGCCCTTCGCCGAGCGCGGCCGGGCCCTGGACGAGCTGATCGAGGTGTGCCGCGCGGTCTGGGGCCCGGACCCGGTGGTGTACGACGGGCACCTCACGAAGATCGCCTCCGCCGTGGTCGGCCCCAAGCCCGCCCGGCCGATCCCGATCCTGCTGGCGGCGAGCAGCGGGAAGGCCCGGCGCCGGCTCGTCGACCACGCCGACGGCTGGCTGCCGACGGGCATGGGTGCCGAGGCGGTGGCCGAGCAGTGGCGGCAGTTGCGTGACCTGGCCGCCGAGCGCGGTCGTACGGAGCCGATCCGGACGGTGCTGCGGGTCAACGCCCGCTACTCGGCGGCGACCCGGGCCGCCGCCGACCGCCGCCCCTTCCACGGCAGCGTCGACCAGATCGTGGCCGACCTGGCCGCGCACGCCGAGGTCGGCCTGGACGAGATCCTCCTCGACCTCCAGGGCTCCGTGCGGGACGCCGAGGAGCTGAAGGACGTCGCCGCCGAGGTGTACCAGAAGGCGCGGGCGGCCGGGATCTAGCCGAGGCTAGTCCTCGGGGAGTTCGACCGGCGCGATCTCGTCGTAGACGTCGCCGGGGCCGGGGTTGGTCGCGTCGGTCTCGCCGCCGAAGTGGTGCATGACGCCCCAGACCGCGTTCAGCGCGGTCTGGACGGCGCCCTCGGCCCAGCCGGCCGTCCAGGAGATGTCGTCGCCGGCGAGGAAGATGCCCCGCTTGTCCTCGGGCAGGCGGTCCTGCATGAAGTGGGTGAACAGGCGCCGCTGGTAGCGGTAGTGGCCGGGGAGGTTGGCCTTGAAGGCGCCCATGAAGTAGGGCTCGTTCTCCCAGGAGACGGTCACCGGGTTGCCGATGATGTGCTTCCTGATGTCGACCTTCGGGTAGATCTCGCCGAGCGACTTCAGCATGACCTCCATCCGCTCGTTCGCGGACAGCGGCAGCCACTTCAGGCTGTCGTCGCACCAGGTGTACGAGAGGCAGATGACGGCCGGCTTGTCGGGACCGTCGTCCAGCAGGTAGGTGCCGCGGGTCATGCGGTCGGTGAGCGTCATCGACATGATGTCCCGGCCGGTGTCCTCGTCCTTGTCCAGCCAGAAGGGCCGGTCCACGGGCACGAAGAGCTTGGAGCTCTCCATGTAGTGGGTGCGCTCGATCGCGGTCCAGTGGTCGATCGGGAAGAGCGAGTCGTCGCAGGCGATCTTCGAGAGCAGCATCCAGGACTGGGCGGTGAAGATCGCCGCCTGGTACGTGCGGATGTCGCCGTCGGCGTCCGTGACGGTGATGCGGTTGCCGGCGGTGCGGTTGAGGCGCGTCACCGCGGGGCGCGGCTCGCCGTCCGCGTGCAGGGACTTCAGCGAGGTGCCGTACGGCCAGTGGACGATCTTCTCCGGCTCGCGCTCCCAGAGCCTGAGCGGCAGCTGCTGGGAGCCGCCGACGATGCCGCGGTGGTGGTCGTCGGCCTCGGTGTAGACGACGCGGAGGATCTCCAGGATGGAGTTGGGGAAGTCGGTGTCCCAACCGCCGGTGCCGAAGCCGACCTGGCCGAAGATCTCGCGGTGCCGGAAGGACGTGAAGGCCTCGGAGTCGCAGAGGAAGCCGTAGAAGGTCTGGTTGTCGAGCTTCTCGACCAGCTTCGCCCAGATCTCCCGGATGCGGGGCACGTCGCGCTCGCGCAGGGCGCGGTTCATGTCGGAGAAGTCGGCGCCCTCTTCCAGGCACCTGGCCCAGGCGTCGGCGACGTCCCGGTAGACCTGCGGCAGGTCGTCGAGCGTCTCGGCGTAGTGCGACTCGCCCTTGAGGTCGACGACGGTCGAGGGGGTCGCCTCGGCCAGGGGGTTGGGGAAGGAACGCGTCTCCAGGCCCACCAGGTCGATGTAGTGCTGGAGGGCGGTGGAGGACGGCGGGAAGCGCATCGCGCCCATCTCGGCGGTCAGCGACGGGTCGCAGCCGTCGAAGCCGACCGTCCGCAGGCGCCCGCCGATCCGGTCTGCCTCGTACACGACGGGCTTGAGACCCATCTTCATCAGTTCGTAGGCGGCCACGATGCCGGACAGGCCGCCGCCGATGACCGCGACCTCCGTGCCGTGCTCGGTGGCCGGTATCTGACCGAGACCCGCCGGGTGGGCGAGGAAGTCGTCGTACGCGTACGGGAAGTCCGGCCCGAACATGGTGATCGGCGGCTGCTGCTCGTCTGCGTGCTCGATCGCGTTGGGCACGGTGGACGTCATGGGGTACGGACTCCTTGCACGGGTGGTACGGGGATGGCGGTGGGGGTTCAGACGAGGGACCCGTAGAGGCCGGGGCGGCGGTCCGTCAGATACGGGTTGGCCTCGCGGGAGGCGGCGAGGAAGACCGGGTCCGCGTCGGCGAGGACCAATTGCTCGGCGCGCCCGGCGCGGGCGCGGACGGTCCCGTCGGGGCCGGCGAGGGCGGAGAGCCCGACGAACTCGAACTCGCCCTCCTGCCCGACGCGGTTGACGTACGCGACGTACATCTGGTTCTCGAAGGCCCGCACCGGCACGACGGACTCGGCGACGAACTGGAAGGGGTGCATCTGCGCGGTCGGGACGAGGAGCAGGTCGGTGCCGGCCAGGGCGTGGGCGCGGACGTTCTCCGGGAACTCGACGTCGTAGCAGATCATCAGGCCGACGGTCACTCCGTCGAGCTCCGCCTGCACGACGGTCTGCTCGCCCGGCGTGAAGTGGTCGCGCTCGAAGCAGCCGAAGAGGTGGGTCTTGCGGTAGCCCGCGAGGCGGGTGCCGTCGGCGGAGATCAGCTGGACGGAGTTGAAGACGCGCTCGCCGTCCCGTTCCGGATAGCCGTACGCGACGGCGAGACCGTGCCGGTGGGCGATCTCCGCCACGGCGTCGGCCGAGTCGCCGTCGGCGGGCTCGGCGAGGACGGGGATGTCGTCGCCGATCGCGTACCCGGTCAGGAACAGCTCCGAGGTGACCAGCAGCCCGGCACCCGCGGCGGCGGCCCGGCCCGCGGCCTCGTCGAGGACCTTGAGGTTCTCGCCGGTGGAGCCGGGCCGGCCGGAGCTCTGGAGCAGGGCGGTGCGCATGCGTGTTCCTCACCGGTGGGAGGGGGTCGGGGGGCCAGATAGACGGTACGGTCGGCGGACTCGGCCGGACAAGAAGGACCTGTTGCGCGCCGGTGAGCGGATCGTTGCGTCCGTCGGGGCCCTTGCGGTGATTCGTTGCGCACCCCCCGCGCAGGCGGTCGCCCCCCTCCGTCGGCGTACGCCGTGCTCCTCCCCGGGAGGCACAGCGCGCGCGTGCTCCCCCGCCGTGCGGCGGAGGGCGCTCCCTCCCCGGGCGCGATGTGGTGGGGGCGCGGCGCCGGGAACAGTGGTGACCGTTCGGTTCCGACCGGATCCGTTCGGTTCACCGGCTTCCGCCTGCGGAGAGGACCGCCATGAAACGCCGTACGACGACCGCCGCACTCTGCGTCGCCCTGCTGCTCACCGCCGTCACGACCGGCGCCGCAGTCGCCTCCGGCCCCCACGAGGGCCGGCAGCCCAGGGAGGCCGCCGCGCTGACCGGCAGCGCCGAGCTGTACCGGTCGGCCGGGGACGACATCACCTTCACGTTCGACGCCCACTTGGCGGCCGAGGACCACGACGACCCGCTCGAGGCCACGGGCACCTTCGAGTTCAGCCACTACCTGAACGGCAAGGGCGCCCGTGCGAAGGCCGACGTCGACTGCCTCCTGACCGGCGGTGACGTGGCGGTGGTCTCCGGCGTCATCACCGACTCCGACCTGCCCGGCGCCGAGGGCAGGCGGGTCGGCATCACGGTCCACGACCGCGGCCGCCACGACCGGCTCGGCTACAGCTGGGCCGCGACGGGCAGCCCCGCCGAGGGTGGTGAGCTGCCCCGGTGCGTGTCGTCGGCGCCGTTCGAGAAGGTCAAGAAGGGGACCGGCGACTTCAGGGTCGTGCCCTGGCAGCCGCGGCTGTAGTCCGGGCGGCGCCGGCCAGCAGCAGCGCGGTGAGCAGGTACGGCACCGCCGCCCAGGCGAACGCGGTGCCGTGCCCGGTCACCGTGGCCGTGGCCGCGTAGGCGCCGTAAGTGGCGAGGGTGCCCAGCTCGGTGCCCAGGCCCGCGACCGAGGTCAGCGTGGCCCGCCCGGTGTCGTCGATGCGCTGCTGGAGGCGGGCGTCGGCCAGCACGGTCGCCAGCTGGAAGCCGCCGAAGGCCAGGGCGACGAGGAGGAGGGCGGGCGGGGTGCCCGCCGCGGCGCCCACCGCGAGGGCGAGCGCGGACCCGGCGATCAGGACGGCGAACCCGGTCGTGGTGAGGCGCTCGGCCGGACCGGCCAGCAGGCTTCCGGCCGTGGCACCGGCCCAGATCACCAGCAGCAGCCAGGGGACGGTCTCCTGTGCCACGCCGGTGTCCCGCGCCAGCAGCGGCGTGTACTCGTCGAGCGCGCCCCACACCGCGGTGACGGCCGGGACGAGCAGCAGCGCTCCTCGCACGGAGCGGTCGCCGCGGGCCTCGGCGAGCCCGGCGCGCAGGGTCGCGGTCCAGCGGTCGCCGTCGGCGGACGGCGTGCGGTGCTCGGGGAACCGGGACGCGACGGCCGCCCCGGCCAGGCAGACCAGCACGCTCGCCGCGCCCACCGCGTCGTAGCCGCCCCAGGCGAACACCGGACCGGCCAGCCCCATCGCGGCCATCGTGGCGGCGATGCCGATCGCCCGCGCCCGGCCCATGACCCGGGCGTACCGGTCGGCCGCGCCGGCCCGGTCCAGCTCGTCGTAGACCAGCGCCTCCAAGGCCCCCGAGCCGAGCGCGCCGCCGGCGCCCCACAGCACGAAGCCGACCGCGAAGGCGCCGTAGGAGGGCACGAGGACCCACAGGGCGAAGCCCGCGGCGGTGAGCAGCGGGCCGAGCACGAGCAGCAGTCGCCGGGAGACCGCGTCGGCCCAGGCTCCGGAGGGCACCTCGAGCAGGACGCCGGTCAGCGACCACAGGGCGAACAGGGACGACATCTGCCAGACGGACAGACCGGTGTCGCTGAACAGCAGCGCGTACACCGGGTAGAGCAGGACGAACTCGTCGCAGAACGCGGAGGCGTACAGCGTGCGCGTCAGCCGCCGGACACCGGCGGTGGCGGGGGCACGCTCGGGTGAGAGAGTCATGAGGCCTTCCCGAAGGGGCGGATCGGACACCGGAGGTACGGCGTCCGAGGCGGCCCTCGGGAGGAGGCGCGGCTGGTGGATCAATGTCGCCAGGTCATGGCACCGATGCTAGCGGGGTGGCGCGCCCCGGTCCCCCGGTTTACGTGGGCGACCCCGAGGAGAAGCGCCGCAGCAGCGGCGAGAGCACCAGCACGGACTTGGTCCGCTCCACGAACGGCTCCCCGGCGATCCGCTCCAGGACCCGTTCGAAGTGGCGCATGTCGGAGGCGAAGACCTGGGCGACCGCGTCCGCGTCCCCGGTGACGGTGGACGCGGCCACGACCTCCTGGTAGCGCTCCAGGCCTCGCTGGATGGTCTCCGGCGAGGTGTTGCGGCGGCAGAAGATCTCGACGAACCCCTCGGTCTCCCAGCCGAGCGCGGCGGGGTCGACCCGTACGGTGAAGCCGGTGATGGCTCCGGTGGCGCGCAGCCGGTCCACGCGCCGTTTCACGGCGGGCGCGGACAGGCCGACCGACTGCCCGATGTCCGCGTAGGAGCGGCGGGCGTCCTCGGCGAGGGCGTGCACGATGCGTTCGTCGAGATCGTTCAGCACTGCGGGTGGTTCACTTCGCTTCTGGTGTCACGGTGTCCGGTGCGGCCAGCCGGGAGCGGCGGTGGCCGTACACGAAGTAGAACACGAGCCCGACCGCCATCCAGACACCGAAGACCACCCAGGTGACGGTGGACAGGCTGCCCATCATCCAGACGCAGAAGGCGAAGCCCAGCGCCGGCAGGACCGGCGACAGCGGCACCCGGAAGGTGCGGCGCATGTCGGGGCGGGTCCGGCGCAGCACCACGACGGCCACGTTGACGAGGGCGAAGGCGAAGAGGGTGCCGATGCTGGTGGCGTCGGCGAGCTGCCCGAGCGGGATCGCGGCGGCGAGCACGCCGCAGAACAGCGAGACGATCAGCGTGTTGGCGCGGGGCGCGCCGGTCTTCGGGTGGACGCGGGAGAACACCTTGGGGACGAGCCCGTCGCGGGACATGGCGAACAGGACGCGGGTCTGGCCGTAGAGCACGGTCAGGACGACGCTGGCGATGGCGACGACGGCGCAGAAGGCCAGCAGGGTGCCCCAGAAGCTCTGGCCGGTGACGTCGGTCATGATCTGGGCGAGGGAGGCCTCGGAGTCGGTGAAGTTCCGCCAGGGCTTGGCGCCGACGGCGACGGCCGCGACCAGGACGTACAGCACCGTGACGATGACGAGGGAGAGCATGATCGCGCGGGGCAGGTCGCGCTGGGCGTTCTTCGCCTCCTCACCGGCGGTGGAGGCGGCGTCGAAGCCGATGTACGAGAAGAAGAGCGTCGCGCCGGCCGCGCTGACTCCGGCCATGCCGAGCGGCATGAAGTTCTCGTAGTTGCCGGAGCGGAAGCCCTGCACGCCGATGGCGCAGAACAGCACCAGCGCGGCGATCTTCACGATGACCATGATCGTGTTGGCGCGGGCGGACTCACGGGCGCCGCCCAGCAGGAAGGTCATGGCGAGCAGCACGACGATCAGCGCCGGCAGGTTGAAGACGCCGCCGTCGCCGGGCGGGGCGGACAGGGCGGCCGGGATGGTGACGCCGATGGTGCCGTCGAGCAGTTCGTTGAGGTACTCGCCCCAGCCGACGGCGACGGCGGCCACGGACACGCCGTACTCCAGGACCAGGCACCAGCCGCAGATCCAGGCGACCAGCTCGCCCATCGTCGCGTAGGCGTACGAGTACGAGGAGCCGGAGACCGGGATGGTGCCGGCCAGCTCGGCGTAGGAGAGGGCCGAGAAGAGCGCCGTGAGACCGGCGATGACGAAGGAGAGCGTGACCGCCGGGCCGGCCTTGGGGACGGCCTCGCCGAGGACGACGAAGATGCCGGTGCCGAGGGTGGCACCGATGCTGATCATCGTGAGCTGCCACAGGCCGAGGGAGCGGCGCAGCGTGCCGCCCTCGCCCTGGCCGCCCTCGGCGACCAGTCGTTCCACGGGCTTGCGGCGCATGAGGCGCGCGGCCAGGCCCGGGGACGCGGGGCCGGCCGGTGTGTCGTGGTGCGGGGGTGCGCCTTGGTCGAGCACGCGTTGACTCCTTTGTCGCTGCCGTTCGGGCCCGTCGGTGTGAGCGGACGGGCTCGCGGCGGGCTCTGGAGCGGCGGGGACGCGGCGGGCACCCGTGCACAAGCACGGAGACCCACCGAGCGGGGTCCCCGCCACGCCACGTACAGCGCAGAACACTACGAGGGGGGCGCCGCGCCGGTAATGCAGCAACCTTGCGCATCCGAGCACGATCGTTGCGTTCACCGGGGCGGGGCGGGTGTTCGTTGCGCGGGTGGTGCACGGCGTTGCGCACGGGGTTGTGTGCGGGGTTCGTGCGGTGGCGCGCGGGGCAAGGGAACGGCCCCCGTTCCCGCCCGGTGGACGGGAGGAACCGGGGGCCGTGCGGCGCGGGTGTGCGGGTCAGTTCCAGCTGGCGTGCAGCGGCTTGCCCTCGGCGTAGCCGGCGGCGCTCTGGATGCCGACGATGGCCTTCTCGGCGAACTCCTCCAGGGAGGCGGCACCGGCGTAGGTGCAGGAGGAGCGGACGCCCGCGATGATCGAGTCGATCAGGTCCTCGACGCCGGGGCGGGCCGGGTCGAGGAACATCCGGGAGGTGGAGATGCCCTCCTCGAACAGCCCCTTGCGGGCCCGGTCGTACGCCGACTCCTCCGAGGTGCGGTTGCGCACCGCGCGGGCGGAGGCCATGCCGAACGACTCCTTGTACGGACGGCCGTTGGCGTCGTGCTGGAGGTCGCCCGGGGACTCGTAGGTCCCGGCGAACCAGGAGCCGACCATCACGTTGGACGCGCCGGCCGCGAGGGCCATGGCCACGTCGCGCGGGTGGCGGATGCCGCCGTCGGCCCACACGTGCTTGCCGTACTTCCTGGCCTCGGCGGCGCACTCCAGGACCGCGGAGAACTGCGGCCGGCCGACGCCGGTCATCATGCGGGTGGTGCACATGGCGCCGGGGCCCACGCCGACCTTGACGATGTCCGCGCCGGCCTCGATCAGGTCGCGCACGCCCTCGGCGGAGACGATGTTGCCCGCGACGATCGGGACCTGCGGGTCGAGGTCGCGCACCAGCTTGACCGCGCTGATCATCGACTCCTGGTGGCCGTGCGCGGTGTCGATGACGAGGGTGTCCACGCCCGCTTCCAGCAGCTGCTCGGCCTTGCCGGCCACGTCGCCGTTGATGCCGACGGCGGCGGCGATGCGGAGCCGGCCCTGCGCGTCGGTGGCCGGGGTGTACAGCGTGGCGCGCAGGGCGCCCTTGCGGGTGAGGATGCCGGCCAGGCGGCCGTCCTGGTCCACGGCGGGTGCGTAGCGGCGGTTGGCGGCGTCGAGGGTGTTGAAGGCCTCGCGCGGATCCATGTCCGCGTCGATGAGGATCAGGTCCTTGGACATGACCTCTTCGAGCTGGGTGAAGCGGTCCACGCCGGTCAGGTCGGTGTCGGTGACCACACCGATCGGCTTGTGGTCCTCGTCGACGACCACACCGGCGTTGTGCGCGCGCTTGGGCAGCAGGGCCAGCGCGTCGGCGACGGTCTGGTGCGGGGCCAGCACGATGGGGGTGTCCAGGACGTGGTGGCGGCTCTTCACCCAGGTGACGACGTCGGTGACGACCTCGATCGGGATGTCCTGCGGGATGACCACGAGACCGCCGCGCCGGGCCACCGTCTCGGCCATCCGCCGGCCCGCGATGGCGGTCATGTTGGCGACGACCAGCGGGATGGTGGTGCCCGTGCCGTCCGGCGAGCCGAGGTCCACGCCCTGCCGGGAGCCGACGGCCGAGCGGCTCGGCACCATGAAGACGTCGTCGTACGTCAGGTCGTACGAGGGCTGGATGTCATTGAGGAAACGCACGTGCTGCACATCCCAGTCGATCAGAGGTGGCCCCCGGACAGGTCAGCCAGGGGGAAAGAGCACGTACTTCATTCTCCCATGACCGGTGGCCGATAATCCCCGGGCAGATCATCCAGGCTGGTCAGCGGCCTCCTTGGAGGATCCTCCAGGCCCCAGGGTGACGAAGAGCCCGGGGCCGCGGTCCGTCGCCTCGGCGAAGACCTCCTCGGCCACGGCCCACTCGTCCGGCCGCGCCTCGGCGTACGCCCGCCAGCCCTGGACGACGAGGACCAGTCCGCGCTCCACCGCTCCCTCGGGCCAGACGGAGGGGTCGGAGAGGGAGTCGGCGAGCGCGTCCCAGTTCCGGCCGAACCAGTCGGGCAGCGCCAGGTCACGGGCGCAGCGGTCCATCAGGCCCGCCTTGTCCGTGACCCCGTCGAGGTCCAGCGTGACCACGAGCCGCCCCGCGGGATCCTCGGTCATCTCGCGCCCTTCTTCCTGTCCTGATCCGCGGTCAGATCCCGTCCGGGTCCGTCCTGTTGAGCGTCGACTTCGGGGCAGAGCCCGCCGTCATCAGGTAGTCCGCGGCCGACGTGTCCGTGACCAGGCTGGTGACCAGCCCGGAGCGCAGCACCGCGTCGATGGCCGCCGCCTTGCGCTGCCCGCCCGCGATCGCCACGACCTCGGGGATACGGCGGAGCTGGTCGGCCTTGACCGTGATGCACCGCTCCCCCAGGTCCCGCCCGACCCGGCGCCCCTCGGCGTCGAAGAGGTGCGCGGACATCTCGGCGGCGACACCGAGCGAGGCGTAGTGCGCGCGCTCCTCGTCGCTGAGCATGTCGTGCACCGTCGAGATGCCCGGCTCCCAGGAGCCGATGGAGACGCAGGCGACCGTGACCTTGTCGAAGTACTCGAAGGCCCGGGCGATCCCGGTCTGGTGGCGCAGCGCCTGCGCGGTGGCCGCGTCCGGCAGCAGCATCGGCGCGTAGATGGGATGGGCGTCGCCCCCCGACACCTGGGCGGCGCGGCGGACGGCCTCGACCGAGCCGCGCTCGGCGGTCCCGGCGTCGTACACGCCCGTCAGCTGCACCACCGTGCACGGCGGCAGCCGGTCCAGCGCCGCCGCCATGTGGATCGTGGACCGGCCCCAGGCCAGGCCCAGCACATCGCCCTCGTTGACCAGCTCGCCGAGCAGGTCGGCGGCCACCTCGCCCAGGTTCTCCGGGTCGGGCGTCTCCTCGGCGTCGGCCGGGGACTCCACGACGACGGCGTGCCTGAGGCCGTAGCGGGCCCGCAGGGCGTCCGAGCGCTCGGCGTCCAGCTCGGCCGGCACCCGGATCTCGATTCGTACAAGGTCCCGCTCGAGGGCGGTCTCGAGGACCCGGGCCACCTTGAAGCGGCTGACGCCGAACTCCTCCGCGATCTGGATCTTGGACTTGCCCTCGAGGTAGAAGCGGCGGGCCATGGCCGCCGCCTGGACCAGCTCAGCGGGTCCCATCCGCATGGCTGAACGGCCCGCCGACATACCCGACACGGCGATCTCCTCACTGCTGTTCACACTCTGGATTCGCCGTTCATCCTTGCAGATTCGGCGCGCTTGATCAGCCCTGATGGGAGCCGTTCACGTTCTGTTCCTCAGTGGTCGCACGCCCAGGACGCCTTGGCGGTCGCCGCCTCGGCCTGAGTGCGCAGTGCACGTACCGCCTCGGCCGGGTCGGATGCCCCGTACACGGCGGAGCCCGCGACGAAGACGTCCGCGCCGGCGTCGGCGCACTGCTCGATCGTCGATGCCGACACCCCGCCGTCGACCTGGAGCCAGAGCTCCAGACCGTGCTTGCTGATCAGCTCACGGGTGCGCCGGATCTTCGGGAGCACGATGTCGAGGAACGCCTGCCCGCCGAAGCCCGGTTCAACCGTCATGATCAGCAGCATGTCGAGCTCGGGGAGCAGGTCCTCGTACGGCTCGATCGGCGTCGCGGGCTTCAGCGCCATGGACGCGCGGGCGCCCTTGGCCCGGATCTCCCGGGCGAGCCGCACCGGCGCGGCGGCCGCCTCGACGTGGAAGGTGACGGAACCGGCGCCCGCCTCCACGTACTGGGGCGCCCAGCGGTCGGGGGCGTCGATCATCAGGTGGCAGTCCAGCGGGGTGTCCGTCGCGCGGGCCAGGGACTCCACGACCGGCACGCCGAGGGTGAGGTTGGGGACGAAATGGTTGTCCATGACGTCGACGTGGAGCCAGTCGGCTCCCTCGACCGCCTTGGCCTCGTCCGCGAGGCGGGCGAAGTCGGCGGACAGGATGCTGGGGTTGATCTGCGCGGGCATGCCCCAAGCGTGCCATGCCCTCCGGGGGTGAGCGGCATCGGTCCTCGGGTGGAGGCGGTTGTTCTTCGGGTGCGGGTGGTGTGTGGTTGCTCGCGCCCCGCGGCGGAGCCGCGAAGTCGTCACAGCCCCGCGCCCCTTTGGGGCGCGTTCAGCCTGCGCTGCATACCGGGAGGTTCTGGGGTTTGCGGAGGCGTTCCAGTTCTGTCAGGCGGGCGGGGAGTTCGTCCGGGGCGGCGAAGGTGCGTAGTACCGCCTGGTGGAAGGCGTCGCGGGTGGTGCGGGGCATTGCGTCCGAGGCGTCCCAGCAGCGGGCGCGGCCGGGCTCGCGCAGGACGGTGCCGATCTCCCGCTCGGTGGCGTCCTGCTCACCGTCCGCGGTTGCCGCCCGGTTCGCCGTGTAGTCCGGCAGCGTGGTGTCGGGGTCGGCGAGGTAGCGGATCAGTTGCTCGGCCTGCGGGGTCGGGTTCAGTACGGCCGCGAGGTCGCCGGAGACCTCCCAGGCGCCGGCGTCCGGCCCGGCCTCGGGGACGACCTGGGAGAAGTGCACGTAGTCGCCGCCCGCCTGCTGCCAGTGCCCGGCGCGGAAGGATCCCTGGTGCTCCAGGCGGCCCGGCGCGCAGTCCGCGGCGAACGCGGTGGTCAGCGCCCGCTCGACCCGTGCGCTGTCCCCCGCGCCGACCATGTCCGTCCAGGTCGTCCAGGCCTTGCGGACGGCGTCGTCGGTCCACGGCAGCCTGCCGCCCGCCCACTGCTCGTACACCCGCGGTCCGGCCTGCTGGAGCAGGATGTCCTCCACCCAGTCGGTGCCGGGCCAGCCGGAGGTCGCGCCGGACTCCATGCCGAGGCACCAGCGGCCGGGAGGGTTCGCCGCTTCCGCCGTGGGTTGGTGTCCGGCGTACCAGACCATGCTCTTCAGGCCGGTCTTCACGGGCAGCCAGTACGTGTGGGCGTCCTGTCCCGGCACGCTGACCTCGGGGGCCCAGAACCGGTCGTAGTGCCCGGCGTCGAACAGGCCGTCCAGTGGGTGGAGCCGGCCGTCGACGGCGTAGGCGAGCAGTTCGCCGGGTCCGGGCAGCACCGCCACGTCGGGCGGGTTGCCGGCCGCTATGTCGGCGGCCAGCACCTGGCTGAGCGCGGAGCTGCCCTGGTAGACGACGTCGATCCGGTGCTTCTCCTCGAACGGCTCGATGACGTTCTTCTCGAACTGCTCGCGCTCCCGGCCGCTCCAGTTGGCGAGCAGGGTGACGGAACCCTGCCACTCGCGCGCCCAGCGCACCCCGGCGATCACACCGGCGCCGAGCAGGAGCAGACAGAGGCCGAGGACGCCGAGCGTGCGGGCTCCGGGGCGGCTCATCGCGGCCCCCGGAACCGGTACTCGGCGATGCGCGGCCACAGCCCCCACACCGTCAGTGCCACCACCACGGCTCCTCCCAGCAGCACCCAGTCGGACAGTGAGGCCCAGAACCCGGCGTCCGCGAGCGCGCCGTGCACCTCGTCGGCCACGTCGGGGACGGCGGCCGGGTCGTCGCGCTCCACGCTCACCTCGGCGAGGGAGTCCGTCATCGCGCGGTGCGCCGAGAGCGTGTGCCAGGCCAGCACCGGCACGCCGAGCGCGCACACCGCGGTGGCGGCCAGCAGCCGCAGCTGCACGGGCCGCCGGAAGCGGCGCCGCAGGAACCGCTGGGTCTCCAGCAGCGCCCCGCACAGCACCACGTACAGCACCGCGACCGTGCTCCAGCCGAGCCACAGCTGCCAGGGGAAGGCGGCCTGCCGCCGGGCCTCCGCCAGCTGTTCGGCGCGCAGGGCTTCGAGGCGGTTCATGATGTCGCCGTCGGTTCCCGGTTCGGCCTCAAGGCCGAGGACCTTCTCGGCGTAGTGGAGGTAGGCGGCGCGCAGCGGCGAGTCGTCCGGCTCGCGACCCCGGCGCTCCACCCAGCCCGAGTAGACGGCGATCAGGCCGGTGAGGGTCTGGAGGTCGTGGCGGCCGGCCAGGCCCGTGACGTTCTCGGAGGCGGCCACGGCGAGGCTCTGCTGGGCGACGGAGATCTGGGTGTGGAACTCGCCGCTGGTGTCGCCCTCGGGGCCGCTGTCGCGGACCACCCGGTGCGCCTCGCGCATCGCGCCCTGCGCGGTGTCGACGGCGAGGATGCCGGGCGTGCTCGCGGTGGACAGCGGCACGGTGTCGTCGTGCACGCCCCGGTAGGCGAGGAACAGGACGAGGGTGGTGACGGTCCCGACGACCACCAGCAGCCTGAGTCTTCGGGTCAGGGCCCGGCCGGTGGTGCTCACGGCTGTTCCTGGAAGCGGTGGCCGCAGGACGGGCAGAACCGGGCGGCGGCCGGCGCCCGGCCCGGGCAGGCCGGACAGGGCACGGTGCCCCCGCCGCCCGGCCCCGCGCCCGGGGCGCCGCCCGCGGCGCTGCCGCCGCCGGTGCCGGGCGCGGGGCCGTAGGTGCTGTGGCTGCTCGCGGTGATCAGGTGCTGGAAGTCGACGGCCTGCGCATCGGGGCGCAGGGTGACCCGGCCCGCCTGCGCGTCGTCGATCCGCACCAGCCGGGCCAGCCGGGCGAGCTGCTCGTCGGCGCCCATGGCCCGGGCGAGTTGCGCCGCCCGGCCGAGCTGGTGCTCGGCCAGGTCGCGCCGGCCGCGCCGGTGGGCGTCCGTGGCGGCGGCGACGGCCTCGCCGAGCCGCTGGTGCTGCTCGAAGTGCTCGACCTGGGCGTCGGTGTGCTGGGACAGGGCCGGGTTGTCGGTCCAGTGCACCAGGCAGGGCCGCGGCGGCGGCAGCCGCACCTCGCCGCCGGGTACGTCGACTGCGACCACGGCGAGCTGGAGGTCCTCGCGGTGGGGGCGGCCGGAGGGGTCGGCGGACAGGCACAGCTGGTAGCGGCGGGTCTCGTCGCCCCAGGCCCGGGTGACGAACCGGCCGGTGCCGTCCTCGGCGGCCAGCTCGGCCTCGGTGGGGAAGACCTGCTTCAGATAGCGCACCGTGCACCCGGGCATCGCGGTCACGGAGATCGCCAGCTCGGGCACGGTCTTGGTGAGGAGCCGGCTCATCAGCTGCTCGTACTCCGCCGGCAGCGCCGCCTCCTCACGCACCGAGGAGGCGCTGCCGTGCAGCCGGCGGGTGATGCGCAGCAGTTCCTGCCCGTCCCAGCCGTCGCCGATGCCCCAGGCGTCACAGACGAACCGGCCGGCACAGTCCTCCAGCACCCGGGCGAGCGGCATCTCCTCGTCGTGCTGGTTCTTGCCGTCGGTGAGCAGCAGCACGTGCCCGATGGGCGCGTCCTGTTCCGTCAGCAGCCGGCGGCTCAGGTCCAGCCAGGCACCGATGCAGGTGCCGCCGCCCGCGACCAGCGCGTGCACGGCCCGCTCGGCCCGCGCCCGGGTGCGGGCGGAGGCTCGTTCCATGCGCGGGGCGTCCGGATAGGCCATGGCCGCCTGCTCGTTGCCCCGGACCACGGCGAACGGCGTGCCGTCGGGAAGCTTGCGGATGGCCGCGACCGCCGCCTGCTGGGCGGCGTGCAGCTTCTCCACCGGCCAGGTCATCGAGCTGGAGCAGTCCACGGCGAGGACCTGCGCCAGCACCGGGCCGCGCGAGCGGCCGCCGCCCCCGGTGCCGTCCACCTGCACGCTGAGGATGGCGTGCATCTGCGGATCGCCCGCCTCGCTGGACAGGTACTTCCACTGGCTGATCTCCAGCCCGACGGTGACCTGCCCGGCCTCGCCGCCCCGCGCCGTTCCTGTCTCCACGCCGTCCGTCCCCCTCGGCCTCGTCGTCGCTCCCTCGCGCCGCCGCGCGCTCACGCCGTACGCCGCCACCCCCGCAGCACCTCCCGAAGGCCCGCCGGTTCCGGGAGCACCGCGTACGCCCGGTCCAGCAGGTCGCCGCGCTCGCCGAGGCTGCCCGCCTGGTCGGCGAGTCGCCTCAGCGACCGGGACAGCAGTCTGCGCAGGGCCTCCTCGGTGTCCTGCGGGCCGAACAGCTCACCGGCGGGGAAGTCGTTTCCCCAGCCGCCGGGCGGGCGGCAGACGAGCGCGTGTTCCCGCAGTTCGGTCACCAGCCGGTCCCAGGCCCCGCTGCCGTCCAGATGCAGTTCGGGCAGCCGTTCGGCGGCCTCGCGCAGCTCGGCGGCGAGCGGCCCGGGTCCGCCGGGCAGCCGGCCGGCCAGCACCCGCACCGCGGCGACGCGTGCGGCGTCGTAGTGCCGGGAGGTGGTCGGCACCTCGTCCAGTACGGCGACGGCCCGGCCGCGGCCTTCGCGGAGCAGCCGGATGCGGGCCAGTCCGAAGGCGGCACTGCCCTGGGTGGGGTCGCGCCGCCGGACGGCCTCGTAGTACTCCTCGGCCTGCCGCTCACGGGCCCGCGCCCGCGCGGCCTGCGGCTCGGCGGGCCGGGGCCGCGCCGGGGCCGTCCCGGAGGCCTCCGTGCCCGCCTCGTGCGGGGCGGGCTCCCGCGGCGCGGGCTCACTGTGGGCCGGCTCTCGCAGCCGTTCGGCCAGGTACTCGGCGCAGTATCCGAGGGCCAGCTTCGGCGCCGCCTCGCCGGGCAGCGCGGCGTAGGTGGCGGCGAACTCGTCCTCCGCCTCTTCCACCGCGCCGCGCACGAGACGGACCAGGCCCTGGTGCCAGAAGATCCGCCAGTCGTAGTCGCCGCTCCACTCCTTGGCCCGGGCCACCCATGCCCCGGCCCGCTCGGCGTTCCCGGCGTCCAGGTAGGCGCGGCACAGCCACAGCGCGGTCTCCACGGTGCGCAGCGCCGGGTCGCCGTCGGCGCGTGCGGCGATGCGGTCGGGGGTCTGGGCGGCGAGCCCGCCGAGCAGTACGGCCGCCTCGTCCGAGGCGTCGGGCAGGGGTACCGGCAGCGCCCGCGCCGTCACCCGGGGGTCCGGGGCGCCGGCCGGCAGTGCCGGTGCCCCGGTGCCGACGCGGCGCGTCCAGCGCTCCAGTGCCGGGACCGTGCCGAGGGCGGCGCCGAAGACCGCCGCGGTCGGCTCGAACCGGGTCGAACGCTCCGGGTACGGCTCGTGCCCGCCGAGCGCCTGGTGCTCGCGCAGCACCTCCCACAGCTGACGGGACATCTCCGCGGCGGAGCGGAACCGGGCGGCGGGCTCGGGGTGGGTGGCACGGCGGATCAGCGCGTCGAAGGAGCGGGCGGCCAGCCCGGCGGGCGGAGCGGCCCGCTCGGCGAGCACCTTCAGGGTCCGGCCGACGGTGTACAGGTCGCTGTCCACGTCGAGGCCGCGTTGGTCGCGTTCCTTCTTCGGCGGGGCGTAGCCGTGGGTGTGGACGAGCCCGGAGGAGCGGTCGTCGATCCGGCGGATGGCGCCCAGGTCGATGACCTTGATCTCGCGGCCGTAGTGGATGACGTTCTCGGGCTTCATGTCGCAGTAGAGCAGGCCCTGGTCGTGCAGGTACTCCAGGGCGCCGAGGATCTTGCAGCCGTACGTGATGACGTGCCCGAACTGGAATCCGCCGTCGCCGAACAGCCGCGCCAGCTCCTCCTCGGGGGCGAACCGGATCCAGGCGAGGGAACGGCCGCCGACGTACTCCATCACGATGTAGCCGGTCGGTTCGGCGTCGCCGGGCGCCCGGTGCTCGACGTGGGTGACGATGCGGACGATGTCCCGGTGGTGCAGCGTGGTGAGCGAGCGCCGCTCCTCGACGGCGGCGCGCCGGGCCACGGCGTCCCCGGTGTTGATCAGCCCCTTGAGGACGACGTACAGACCGGGCACCCGGGTGTCCTCGGCCAGGTAGACCCAGCCGTGGCCGCCGACCGCGAGATAGCCGAGCACCTTGTAGTGGCCCCCGACCCGGTCACCGGGGCGCAGTTTCGGCCGGAAGGAGTACTCCGCACCGCACGCCGGGCAGAACCCGTGGTCGGGCGCGGGGCCGTCGTCGTACGCGACGCCGATGGTGCCGGCGCAGTCGTCGACACCGCAGCGCCGGCCGCCGGTGGGGGGACGGGCGGCGGTGTCGGCGGCCTTGGCGGGGTCCGG
Organism: Streptomyces sp. NPDC053750; assembly: GCF_044544295.1. Taxonomy (NCBI): domain Bacteria; kingdom Bacillati; phylum Actinomycetota; class Actinomycetes; order Kitasatosporales; family Streptomycetaceae; genus Streptomyces; species Streptomyces sp. NPDC053750. The sequence continues at coordinate 101,312 of NZ_JBITXB010000019.1, forward strand.
GGAGGGCAGGTCGGGCAGGACCAGCAGTCCGTCGCGGTCCAGCTCGCCGACGGGCGCGGCGGTGGGGCGCGGCGGGTGCGGTTCCGGCGCGGCGGGGTCGACCGGGTCGGGGGCGGGCGGCGGCGAGGGAGGCTCGGGGGCGAGGGGGCGGCGCTGGCAGGTGTCGCAGAAGCCGGTGACCATGATGCGGCCGCCCCGGCAGCCGGGTCTGACACAGGCCGTCTCACTCATACCGGCGGCTCCCCGTCCCGCCGCCCGGCCGCCCCGGCGTTCTCGGCGTCATCGCGCGCGCCTCCTTGGACGTGGTCGTCGACGCGGCGGGTGTAGGCCTCCACCGCTGATTCCGCCGCGCGCACGTCGCACGGTCTCGCCCGGAGCAGGTCGTGGGCCCGGAGGTAGAGGGCGTCCACCGCCGGGTCCTCCTCGCCCTGAGTGGTGTGCTGGTGCAGGACGTGGTAGCTGCGCAGGCGGCCGGTGAGTTCGTCGCGCCGGTCGCGCAGCCGGTCGAGCCGGCCGACGCTCGTCCGCAGCCGGTCGGTGACCCGGTCGGCCAGCCGCTCGTACCGGGCCGGGTCGGGGCCGTGGCCGGGGTCGCGGTCCTGGGCGCGGAGCAGGTCGGCGAGGGCGGCGTGCGCGGCGACCAGGTCCGAGTCGAGGGGCCGCACGCCGTCCGGCAGTACGGCCGCGCGGCGTTCGTGCAGGGCCCCTGCCAGAGGTCCGGTGATCTCCTTCAGCCGTGCGACGAGCCGGGTACGGCGCTCCAGCGCGGGCCGGGTCACCAGCCGTTCGACGGCGCGGCGGTGGCAGTCGCCGGCGGTGCGGAAGACCAGCAGCAGGCGGCTGCCCCCGGCACGCAGCACGTCCAGCAGATCCAGCAGGGCGAGCGGGTCGACCGCCTCGTCGACGCCGACGACGACCAGGTCGAGGGTGGCCTTCGCGGTGCGGATGCGGTCGAGCGGAGGGTCGTCCGGGTGCTGCCACAGCCCCATGCGTTCGGCGATCCGCCGGGCGACCTCGGCGGAGGTCAGTCCACCCGCGTGCACGGCGAGGTCGTGGCCGCCGGCCGACGGGACGGTACCGGGCGGGTCGAGGGAGGCGCGGTCGACGGAGACCGGGGTGCGCAGCTCGCGGTCGGCGAGGGCGATGGCGCGGAGCAGCGTGGCGTCGCGCGCGGCGTCGTCGTGCCGGACGACGCTGATCTTCACCCGGCTGCCGTCGTTGCGCAGCCAGGCGGCGAGGCGCTGGGCGAACGGCTCGTCGAGCAGGTCCGGTGAGGCGTCGCCGCGGGTGGAGCGCAGCCGGTCGTCGACGGCGGGCGGCCCCACGATGTACGGCTTGAGCCGGGGCAGGTGACGGGCGATGGTCTCGGCGGGGCTCATGAAGGAGAACCGGTTGCCGTGCTGGTCCCGCTGGCCGCTCAGCACCATGCCGATGACCTCGCCGGTCTCCCGGTCGGCGACGCCCGCGCCGCTGCATCCGGGGCCGGCCAGTTCGCCCGGGTTCGTCGGGCTCAGCTGCACCTGCCCGTCGCGTCCGCAGCCGCCGACGACGGTGGCGCGGAACCAGATGCCGCCGTTGTGGTCGTAGGGGAAGCCGTACATCCGCACCTCGCGGTCGGGTGCGGACAGCCGGTGGAGCCGTACCGTTTCCTCCGCGGGCCGGGGCCACTCCAGTCGCAGCAACGCCACGTCCCCGCTGGGGTCGCCGTCGGCGTCCTGCGTTTCGGGCACGTACGCGTCACCCTCCACGCGGGCGGGGACCGCGGGCACGCTGTGGTCGGCCGCGCCGACGAACTCGGCGGTGATCCGGTCCGCCGCACGGTCCACCACGTGCGCGCAGGTGAGCACCCGGTCGGGGCTCAGCAGAATGCCGGCCCCCGCGATCTCGCCGTCCGCTCCCCGGATCCGCACCGCCCATCTCGGCGTGCCCGTCAACGAGGCGCTCTGGACTCCCCCGCCAGCAGCCATAGCAGAACTATACGGGCGCGTGCTCCTGCCGCATACTGGTGCGACAAGAGGTGAACGAGCCTTGTGTGGAGGCGACTTGACGAACGAACCGGGGTTCGTGGGGCTGGCCGAGGTGATCCGTCAGATCCGGGGCGAACTGGAGGAGGCCCGCGCCGAGGCGGAGGGCCGGGCCCTCGGTTTCACCGTGGAGAACGTGAGCCTGAACTTCACCGTGCAGGTCCACCGCTCCGCCACCGGCCGCGGCGGCGTCCGGATCGGCGTGGTGACGGCCGAACTCGGCGGCAATGTCGACCGCCAGACCACCCATCAGGTCCAGGTGGACCTGAAGCCGGAACTGCCGGGCGGGGAACGGGTGAAGGTCAGCCGGCGTTAGCTCGGCCTCGGTGCCGTCACACGCGACGTCGTGACCTCACCAGTCCCCCTCACGCCGTCCGGCGGACGAGCGCCAGGTACATAGCGTCGGTTCCGTGCAGATGCGGCCACAGCTGTACGTCGGGGCCCTCGCCCAGGTCCGGTACGCCGGGCAGCAGCGGCCGGGCGTCGAGGAGTTCGGTGCCGGGCACCTGCTTGAGCACGTCGGCGACGACGGACCGGGTCTCGGCGAGGTGCGGCGAGCAGGTCGCGTAGCCGACGACGCCGCCCACCCGCACCGCCTCCAGGGCGCTGCGCAGCAGCCCGCGCTGGAGCGGGGCGAATCCGTCCAGGTCCTCGGGCCGGCGCCGCCAGCGCGCCTCGGGGCGGCGGCGCAGGGCGCCGAGCCCGGTGCACGGCACGTCGACCAGGACCCGGTCGAAGCTGCCGGGGCGCCACGGCGGACGGGTGCCGTCGGCGGCGATCACCTGGTACGGCCCCGGGTTCCCGTCCAGCGCCCTGGCGACCAGCCCGGCTCGGTGCGGCTGCTTCTCGGAGGCGAGCAGGAAGGCCCCCCGCTCGGCGGCCAGCGCACCGAGCAGCGCCGCCTTGCCGCCCGGTCCGGCGCAGCCGTCCAGCCAGCGCCGGTCCGGTCCGTCCAGGGGCGCGTTGCCCAGCGCGAGCGCGACGAGCTGGCTGCCCTCGTCCTGCACGCCGGCCCGGTTCTCGCGTACGGCCTCGACGGCTCCGGGCTCGCCGCCCTCGCTCAGCCGCACGGCGTACGGCGACCAGCGCCCCGGGACGGCGGCCTCCTCGTCGAGCAGCTCCTCGCGCGTGGCCCGTCCGGGCCGGGCGACCAGCGTGACCTCGGGCCGCTCGTTGTCGGCGGCCAGCAGGTCCTCGATGCCGGCCCGGCCGCCGCCGAGCGAGTCCCACAGCGCGGAGACGACCCAGCGCGGGTGCGAGTGCACGACGGCGAGGTGGTCCTCGGGGTCCTCGTCGTAGGGCGGGGCGACCCGCTCCAGCCACCCGTCGAGGTCGTCCTGGGCGACCTTGCGGAGCACGGCGTTGACGAACTTCGCCCGCCCGTCCCCGAGCACCACACGCGCCAGCTCGACGGAGGCGGACACGGCCGCGTGGGTCGGGATCCGCGTCCCGAGCAGCTGGTGCGCACCGAGGCTGAGCACGTCCAGCACCGGCGGATCGACCTCCCGCAGCGGCCGGTCGACGCAGGCGGCGATGACGGCGTCGTACGTCCCCTGCCGACGCAGCGTCCCGTACACCAGCTCGGTCGCGAGCGCCGCGTCCCGGGCGTCGAAGTCGCCGCCCTCCCGGGCCTTGCGCAGCAGCGGCGGCAGGACGAGGTTGGCGTACGCGTCCCGCTCGTCCACGGCCCTGAGCGCCTCGAAGGCGAGGATGCGGACGGGGTCCTTCTGGGGCCTGCGGTACGGCTTGCCGGTTTTACGGGGACGACGAGGCTGATCGCTCACGAAGAAAGTGCTCCGGGTGTGGGATGAAGTGCGCTCACCAGCCTACGTCGGACAGGTGGACGCCGATACGGCGGCGGAGGTCAGCCGCCGAGCAGCTCGCCCTCGCCGATCCGCACGCCGCGCGCCCAGTCGGCCGCCCGCATCGGCTTCTTGCCCTGGGCCTGCACCCACAGCAGCTCCACGGCGTGCGAGCCGGTACCGACGTACACGTTGTTCTTGCCGGCGGCGAGCTGCCCCGGGGCGAGGTCCGTGCGGTCGGGCACGGGCGCGGCCTGTACGAGCTTGAGCCGTTCGCCCCGGAACGTGGTCCAGGCGCCGGGGGCCGGGGTGCAGCCGCGCACCACCCGGTCCACGCGCAGCGCCGGTGCGGCCCAGTCGACCCTGGCGTCCTCGACGGTGATCTTCGGGGCGAGGGTGACGCCGTCGGCCGGCTGCGGTACGGCCTTCAGGCTGCCGTCCTCGATGCCGTCCATGGTCGCGGCGAGCAGACCCGCCCCGGCGAAGGCGAGCCGGGTCAGCAGGTCGCCGCTGGTGTCGGTGGACCGGACGGTCTCGGTGACCGTCCCGTAGACGGGTCCGGAGTCGAGCCCCTCCTCGATCAGGAAGGTGGACGCCCCGGTGATCTCGTCCCCCGCCATCAGCGCGTGCTGGACGGGGGCGGCACCGCGCCAGGCGGGCAGCAGCGAGAAGTGCAGGTTGACCCAGCCCTGGGCGGGGACGTCCAGGGCCACGCGGGGCAGCAGGGCACCGTAGGCGACCACGGGGCAGCAGTCGGGGGCGATCTCGCGCAGCCGCTCCAGGAACTCCTCGTCCCGCGGCTTGACGGGCTTGAGCACCTCGATCCCGGCCTCCTCGGCCCGCTCGGCCACGGGAGAGGCGACCAGCCGGCGCCCGCGCCCGGCCGGAGCGTCGGGCCGCGTCACGACGGCGGCCACCTCGTGGCGTCCGGAGGCGATCAGGGCGTCCAGGGCGGGAACGGCGACCTCGGGGGTACCGGCGAAGACCAGCTTCATGGGTGGGACGGGCCTCTCGGACAGGGTTGGTTGCGGGCGACGCACCAGTCTACGAGCCCACGGCGGACCGCCGAGCCGCCGACGGCGCAGCACCCCCACGGCAGAGCTCGACCTCTTGACCGACTGGAAACGGGTGGTGCGCGGGTGGGAAACAAAAAGCCGAGGGCCGCAGGCCGAGGCGCAACCCCGCCACACCGGGCGCACGCATATGCCGCCACGCCCCCACCCCGTGACCCGCGGAGCGCTGACGCGTTGGTCAAGGAAGAGTTGACCCCGGGCCGCCCGCGCGGCCCGATTCCTTTCAACGCCGGTTCGAGAGGCTTGTTCATGGCCGACCACGCAACCCACGACGCCCAGGCTCGGGCCAGCCTGCACTTGCTGGTGCGGGACATCGAGCGGGTCCGCCGGCAGGTGGACGCACTGCGCACCCTCACCGCCCAGTTGGGCAACGTCTACCGTCCGCGCCGCTCCGGCCCCTCCACGGGCTTCGTCGTCTACGGACGAGCCCCGGCTCCGACGGTCCGTCTCGCCCAGGAACTGCGGGACAGTGTCGAGACCCTGGTCACCGCCGCCGTGGACTTCGACCGTTCGCTCGGCTTCTCGTGGGACGCGGTGGGCTCCGCGCTGGGCGTGACCAAGCAGGCGGTGCACCGCCGCTACGGCTCCCGCCGAGCCGCGGCCCAGGCGGCGGCAGCGACCTCCGAGTCCCCCGAGCAGGCACCGGAGCCGACGAGTCCCCGCGCGGTCAACGTGGGCTCCGGCCTCCCGGCCGTGCCCACGACCGTGCCCACGGTCCCGGCCGCCCGTTCCATGCCGACCCAGCCGACGGCCGGCAGTCCCGCCCTGCGCGACGACGTCCGGCCGACCGCCTTCCCCGGCCCGCGCAGCGGCTGACCCATCGCGGCTCCCCGGCCCGCTGCCCCCGGTTCCGTCCGGGAGGGCAGCGGGCCGCTCTGTGCAGGCCCCCCTTTGTGCAGGCCCCCCTTTGTGTACGCCCCCTCTGTGTACGCCTCTCAGCCGATGTCGGGCGGATCGATCCGCACCCACACCGCCGTTTCGCTCCCCCGCGCCATCCGCGCCGCCTGAGCGGCCTTCAGCGCACCGGCCAGCGCCGCCCCGCGCCCCGGCGGCACCCGGACCAGCGCCCGCTCCCAATGCTCCCCGGGCGGCGGCGCACCCAGGCGCCGCGGACGGCCCGCCGGTGTGACCGGCAGCGGCACCGGGCCCAGCACCTCGGCCTCGCGCGGCAGCTCCACGGTGCGGAGAAAGCCGTTCACCGCGTCCGCCGGCCCCGCCACGGCCGCCATCCGGGACACCGGCGGGAAGCCCAGCTCGGCGCGCTCGGCGAGTTCCCGGACCGCATGGCCGACGGGGTCCCAGCGCACCAGCGCCTGCACCGGCCGCAGGGTCGCCTCCGCGACCGCGACGACGGTGCCCCCGGCGCTCTGCGGGCGCACCAGCGCGGCCGCGGCCAGCCAGCGCCGCAGCGCGTCCTCTCCGGCGCGCAGGTCGGGCCGCCCGAGCATCGCCCAGCCGTCGAGCAGCAGGGCCGCCGCGTAGCCGCCCTCGGCGACGGGTTCGGCGCCCGGGGTGCTCACGACCAGCGCGGGGGCCTCGGACACGGTGTCCAGCACATGCTCGCGCCCGGAGGTGCGCACGGGAACGGCCGGGAAGGCCCGCCCCAGTTCCTCGGCGGTGCGCCGCGCCCCCACGACCTGGGCGCGCAACCGGTACGACCCGCACTCCGGGCAGTGCCAGCCGCCCTCCTCGCGCCCGCACCAGCCGCACCGCAGCGCGGCCCCGGCCTCCTGTCCCGCCAGCGGCCCGGAGCAGTGCCGGCACCGGGCGGGGGTCCGGCAGGCGGCGCACGCCATCCGCGGCACATAGCCCCGCCGGGGCACCTGGACGAGCACCGGCCCCCGCCGGAGTCCGTCCCGGACGGCTTGCCAGGCCAGGGTCGGCAGCCGCGCGGCCCGGGCGGCCTCGTCGCGGGCGAGGTCCTGGTCGCCGACGGTCCGCACGAGGGGGACGGCGGCCCGCACCTGTTCCCGCGCGGCGACCAGGGGCCGGGCCCAGCCGGTCTCCACGAGCTGGGCGGCCTCCACGGTGCAGCTCCAGCCGCCCAGAAGGAATCCGCACTTGTCCTGGGCGGCGCGCAGCAGCAGTACCTCGCGTGCGTGCGGCTGGGGGGCGTGCGGCTCGCTGTGGCTGTCGTCGCCGTCGTCCCAGAGGGCGACCAGCCCGAGGTCCCGGACCGGGGCGAACATCGCGGCCCTGGTCCCGATGACGGCCCGTACGGCTCCGCGGCGCACCGCGAGCCACTGCGCGTACCGCTTCTCGGGGCCGGCGTCGGCGGTGAGCACGGCGTGCCGTCCCTCGCCCAGCAGGGCGGTCAGCGCGGCGTCGGCGCGGGCGACGGCCCGCCCGTCGGGGAGGACGACGAGCGCGCCCCGGCCGGAGGCCAGCGTCGCCGCGACGGCCCGCGCCAGCTCCTCGCTCCACTGCGGGCCGGGCAGCGCGTTCCACACCGCGCGCGGCGCTCCTCCCGCGGCCAGGGAGGCGACGAAGGCTGCCCCCTGCTCGTAGCGCGCCCAGGAGCCGGGCTCGGGCACCGGTGGGGGCGGCAGCGGGTCGGGCGAGGAGCGCTGCTCGGCGCGCGCGTTGCGCGGGGGTACGGCCAGCTGCAGCACGTCGGCGAGGCTGCCCGCGTACCGGTCGGCGACCGCCCGCGCGAGTCCCAGCAGCTCCTCGTCGAGCACCGGCTCCGGCGAGACGACCTGGGCCAGTGCGGCCAGGGGACCCGAGTAGTCGGACTCGGCGAGCCGCTCGATCAGGAAGCCGTCGATGAGCCCCCCGCCCTCGCGCCGCCCGTCCCGCACCCGGTGCCGCCCGGCCCCGAAGCGCACCCGCACCCGCACACCGGGCCGCGCGTCGGCGTCCAGCTCCTCGGGCACGGCGTAGTCGAAGTACCGGTCGAGATGGAGTACGCCCTTGTCGACCAGGACCCGGGCGACGGGCAGCTCCTTGGCGAGCGCGGCTCCACGCCAGGTCCGCGGCTTGGCCCGCGGCGCCTTCGCCTTGCGCACGCTCTCCCGGATGAGCGCGAGCTGCTCGGGCGCCGCGTCCTCCGCGCCACCGCCCGCCCGTTCGTTCTCGCTGCTCACGCCTGCATTCTTACAAAGACCACTGACAACGGAGGGCGCCCGAGTTCACACCGTTCTGCACAGCATTCGGCACGGCGACGGCCCGACTCTGCCTTGGACCACTCGGCCACACCGCCGGACTCGGCCGGTCGGCGGCGGGATTCGAACCCGCGAGGGCGTATCGCCCGAAGTACCCGTCACCTTCGCACCGGGCGCCCGGACTGCCAGGGTAGGGACCCGCACGCGTGGTGCGCGAACGGATATCCACCCCACTCGCGTGCAGCCCTCGACGCGCCGAGGCCCGGCATCCCGCATGGGGACACCGGGCCTCGCGACGTGCCGTTGCGCGCGGCGCCTCGGGCGCCCTACAGACCCGCGGCCTGCCGCAGCGCCTCCACGCGGTCCGTGCGCTCCCAGGTGAAGTCGGGAAGCTCACGGCCGAAGTGGCCGTACGCCGCGGTCTGGGCGTAGATCGGGCGGAGCAGGTCGAGGTCGCGGATGATCGCGGCCGGACGGAGGTCGAAGACCTCGTCGATCGCCTTCTCGATCTTCTCGGCGTCGATCTTGGCCGTGCCGAAGGTCTCCACGAAGAGGCCGACCGGCTCGGCCTTGCCGATGGCGTAGGCGACCTGGACCTCGCAGCGGGCGGCGAGGCCCGCGGCGACGACGTTCTTGGCGACCCAGCGCATCGCGTACGCCGCGGAGCGGTCGACCTTGGACGGGTCCTTGCCGGAGAAGGCGCCGCCACCGTGGCGGGCCATGCCGCCGTACGTGTCGATGATGATCTTGCGGCCGGTGAGGCCTGCGTCACCCATGGGGCCGCCGATCTCGAAACGGCCGGTGGGGTTGACCAGGAGGCGGTAGTTCTCGGTGTCGAGCTTGATGCCGTCCTCGAGCAGCGCCTTCAGCTCCGGCTCCACGACGAACTCGCGGATGTCGGGAGCGAGCAGCGACTCCAGGTCGATGTCGCTCGCGTGCTGGGAGGAGACGACGACCGTGTCGAGGCGGACGGCCTTGTCGCCGTCGTACTCGATGGTGACCTGCGTCTTGCCGTCCGGGCGCAGGTAGGGGATGGTGCCGTTCTTGCGGACGTCGGAGAGACGCTTGGACAGGCGGTGCGCCAGGAAGACCGGGAGCGGCATCAGCGTCGGCGTCTCGTCGGACGCGTAGCCGAACATCAGGCCCTGGTCGCCGGCGCCCTGCCGGTCCAGCTCGTCCTCGTCGCCCTCGACCCGGTTCTCGTACGCCGTGTCGACGCCCTGCGCGATGTCCGGGGACTGCGCGCCGATCGAGACCGAGACACCGCAGGAGGCGCCGTCGAAGCCCTTCTTGGAGGAGTCGTAGCCGATCTCCAGGATCTTGCCGCGGACCAGGGTGGCGATGTCCGCGTAGGCCTTGGTGGTGACCTCGCCGGCCACGTGCACCAGGCCGGTGGTGATCAGGGTTTCGACGGCGACCCGGGAGGTCGGGTCCTCGCGCAGAAGCGCGTCGAGAATCGTGTCGCTGATCTGGTCAGCGATCTTGTCGGGGTGACCTTCGGTCACGGACTCCGAGGTGAACAGGCGACGGGACACAACGCTCCCTGGGGTTGCAGCGGCTGCTGGCTGATCATTGGTGGACGGCACGGGGAGCTGCACCCGGCGACGTCCGAGAACAGTTTATCGGTCGCACTCTGCCGCAGGCCCACCCGTCTCGCCTCTCGGAAGGGCTGTGACCTGCAGCACGGGCATCATGCCCGGAACGCGGCGCCCTTGGCCAGGGGCACCACGCTCGAAGGCGCGGGGTTCGCGAGGACCCGTGGCACGAATGTGGCATTCAGCCGAGCCGTTCCGCCACGAGGTCCCACACGGTTTCGGCCAGCGCTTCCTTCGGGCCGTGCGCCACCGGGGTCTCGCTGCCGTCGGCGCCGAGGACCACGGCCTCGTTCTCCTCGGAGCCGAAGGTCTTGCGCTCCCCCACCTCGTTCACCACGAGCAGGTCGCAGCCCTTGCGCTTCAGCTTGGCCCGGCCGTTGGCGAGGACGTCGTCGGTCTCGGCGGCGAAGCCGACGACCACCTGACCGGAGCGCGCCCGGTCGGCCGATATTTCCGCGAGGATGTCCGGATTCCGCACCAGGGTGATCGGTGCGGGCTCCTGGTCGTCCTTCTTCTTGATCTTCCCGGTGGCGTACGCCGCCGGGCGGAAGTCCGCGACCGCCGCGGCCATGACGACGGCGTCGGCGTCCGCCGCGGCGCGCAGCATCGCCTCGCGCAGTTCCACCGCGGTGCCGACCGGGACCACGTCCACTCCGGCCGGGTCCGGCAGCGACGCGTTCGCCGCGACCAGCGTGACGCGGGCGCCCCGGGCGGCGGCGGTGCGGGCGAGGGCGTAGCCCTGCTTGCCCGAGGAGCGGTTGCCCAGGAAGCGGACGGGGTCGAGGGGCTCGCGGGTGCCGCCGGCACTGACGACGACGTGCCGTCCGGCGAGGTCCGGCTCCCGCACGCCGCGGGCGAGCACCCTGCGGCAGACCTCGAAGATCTCGCCCGGGTCGGGCAGCCGGCCCTTGCCGGTGTCGACGCCGGTGAGGCGGCCGACGGCCGGTTCGATCACGAGGGCGCCGCGGCGGCGCAGCGTCGCCACGTTCTCCTGGGTGGCCGGGTGCTCCCACATCTCGGTGTGCATGGCGGGCGCGAAGACGACCGGGCAGCGGGCCGTGAGCAGCGTGTTGGTGAGGAGGTCGTCGGCGAGGCCGTGGGCGGCCTTGGCGAGCATGTCGGCGGTGGCGGGGGCGACGACGACCAGGTCGGCGTGCTGGCCGATGCGCACGTGCGGGACCTGGTGGACGTCGTCCCACACCTCGGTGGACACGGGGTTGCCGGAGAGGGCGGACCAGGTGGCGGCGCCGACGAAGTGCAGCGCGGAGGCGGTGGGGACGACCCGGACCTCGTGCCCCGACTCCGTGAACCTGCGCAGCAGCTCACAGGCCTTGTACGCGGCGATGCCGCCGCTGACCCCCAGAACGACCTTGGGCTTGTCCACCGTCTCTCCCCGACTCGGATATCGCGTACGACCCATCACACACCACAGGCCCGACAGTCGGGCTGCCGGGCCTGTGGATAAGTCAGCTTCAGGCTGAAAATACTACCGCCGGTGTTACTGCGCCGGGCCCTCGATGGCCTCGGAGGTCAGCAGACCCGCGTTGATCTCGCGCAGGGCGATCGAGAGCGGCTTCTCGTGGACGTGGGTGTCAACGAGCGGACCGACGTACTCGAGGAGACCCTCGCCGAGCTGCGAGTAGTACGCGTTGATCTGGCGGGCCCGCTTGGCCGCGTAGATCACGAGGCTGTACTTCGAGTCCGTGGCCTCGAGGAGCTCGTCGATCGGCGGGTTGATGATGCCCTCGGGCGCGGAGATGGAAGAGGACACGCTCTACCTTCCGATGGATGGGAAAGATTCAGTCAGGGTGACCAGTAGCGATCACACGACGTTCGTCAAGGCTAGCAGCTCGCGCGCCACGTCCTCGACGGAGGTGTTGACCAGGGTGCTGTCGAACTCGGGCTCGGCCGCCAGCTCGACCCTGGCCGCGGCGAGGCGGCGCTCGATCACCTCCGGCGGCTCGGTGCCCCGGCCGGTGAGCCTGCGCACCAGCTCCTCCCAGGAGGGCGGAGCCAGGAACACCAGCTGGGCCTCCGGCATGGACTCGCGGACCTGCCGCGCGCCCTGGAGGTCGATCTCCAGGAGCACCGGCTCACCCGCTTCCAGGCGCTCCAGCACGGCCGCGCGCGGCGTGCCGTAGCGGTTGCCGGCGAACTCGGCCCACTCCAGCAACTCGCCGTTGGCGATCAGCTTGTCCATCTCCTCGTCGGTGACGAAGAAGTAGTGGACTCCGTGCTGCTCGCCCGGCCGGGGCTTACGGGTCGTCGCCGACACCGAGAGCCAGACCTCGGGGTGTTCCTTGCGCATATGGGCGACGACCGTGCTCTTGCCGACCCCCGAGGGGCCGGAGAGCACGGTCAGCCGCGGACGTGCGTCCGGGGGTACGGGGGACGTCCCCCGGGGTGTTGCAGCCATGCAGCGATTATTCCAGCAATCCCGGAGTGGTCCGGACTCAGCTGCCGGTGCTGCCGAACTCACGCTCCAGGGATGCGATCTGGTTGGAACCGAGCCCACGCACGCGGCGGCTCTCGGAGATGCCCAGTCGCTCCATGATCTGCTTGGCGCGGACCTTGCCCACGCCCGGCAGGGACTCGAGGAGGGCGGAGACCTTCATCTTGCCGATGACGTCGTTCTCCTGGCCCTGCTTGATGACCTCGTGGAGGGAGGCGCCGGAGTGCTTGAGTCGATTCTTGACCTCGGCCCGCTCCCGGCGAGCCGCGGCGGCCTTTTCGAGCGCGGCTGCGCGCTGTTCAGGGGTAAGGGGCGGAAGAGCCACGCCTACGTCACCTCGGATGTCGAACTGTCGGATACGGACCGGTGAGGAACCTATTCGCCCCACACCTGGCGAGCCACGAGCAACACGCTAGCCCGTTGACTCTCGTCGGAGACTAGCGGTCCTGCCCGCCAGAGTCAGCGAGAACAGAGGAAAAGTCCTGGTCAGCCTCCATCAGGCCAGACATTTAGGACATACTGCCTCGGATTTGAGGATGTATCCAGAGTCAGACGGCCGTGACCGCGGTCCGAATCTCCTCCGCGAAGCGGTCCGCCGCCCTCCGCAACGCGGCCGCATCGGGACCGTGACGCAGAACACCCCGGCTGACATTGGGAACGACGTTGCGCACCGCCGCGCCGAACACCCGCGGCAGCTCCGCGGGTGTGGCTCCCTGCGCGCCGATGCCCGGCGCGAGGAGCGGTCCGTTGATGTCCAGGTCGTACGACGAGAGGTCACCGAGGGTGGCGCCGACCACCGCGCCGAAGGAGCCGAGCGGCGCCTCGTCGGCGTTCTCGGCGGCCAGGTGCGCCAGCATCGTCGCCCCGACGCTCCGCCCGTCGGTCCTGACCGCGTGCTGGACCTCGCCGCCCTCCGGGTTGGAGGTCAGCGCCAGCACGAACAGGCCCGCGCCGTTCTCGCGTGCCATGTCGACGGCCGGCTTCAGGGAGCCGTAGCCGAGGTAGGGCGAGACGGTCAGCGCGTCCGAGAACAGCGGGGCGTCCTTGTGCAGGAAGGACTCGGCGTAGGCCGCCATGGTGGAGCCGATGTCGCCGCGCTTGGCGTCCATGACGACCAGTGCGCCCGCCGCCCGCGCCTCCTCGACCGACTTCTCCAGGACCGCGACGCCGCGCGAGCCGAAGCGCTCGAAGAACGCGCTCTGCGGCTTGAGGACGGCGACCCGGTCGGCCACCGCCTCGACGACGGTGCGGCTGAAGCGCTCCAGTCCGGCCACGTCGTCGTTCAGGCCCCACTCGGCGAGCAGGGAGGCGTGCGGGTCGATGCCGACGCACAGCGGGCCGCGTTCGTCCATCGCGCGGCGCAGGCGCGCGCCGAAGGGCTCGGTCAGGCCGGTCATCGGGGCTTCCTCACATCGGCGCCGACCGCGTCGGCGAGGGTGGCGTACGGGCTCTGCCGCAGGCGGGCGGCGAGCCCCTTGTGGATTGCGCGGCCCCAGAAGGGCCCCTGGTAGATGAACGCGCTGTAGCCCTGCACAAGCGTGGCCCCGGCCAGGATGCGCTGCCAGGCGTCCTCGGCGGTCTCGATGCCACCGACGCCCACCAGGGTGATCCGGTCGCCCACGCGCGCGTACAGGCGGCGCAGCACCTCCAGGGAGCGCGCCTTGAGGGGGGCGCCGGACAGGCCGCCGGTCTCCTGGACCACGACGGGCGAGGAGGTCAGGCCGAGTCCCTCGCGCGCGATGGTGGTGTTGGTGGCGATGATGCCGTCCAGTCCCAGCTCCACGGCCAGGTCGGCGACCGCGTCGACGTCCTCGTCCGCCAGGTCCGGCGCGATCTTGACCAGGAGCGGGACGCGCCGCGTGGTGACCACGCGGTCGGCGGCCTCGCGGACGGCGCTCAGCAGGGGCCGCAGCGCCTCGGTGGCCTGGAGGTTGCGCAGGCCCGGGGTGTTCGGCGAGGAGACGTTCACCACGAGGTAGTCGGCGTACGGCGCCAGGCGCTCGGCGGACTTCACGTAGTCACCGGCGGCCTCCTCCTCCGGGACGACCTTCGTCTTGCCGATGTTGACGCCGACGACGGTCCTGAAGACGGGCGTGCGCGAGGCCAGGCGGGCCGCGACGACCCGGGAGCCGTCGTTGTTGAAGCCCATGCGGTTGATCAGCGCACGGTCGCTCACGAGCCGGAACAGCCGCTTCTTGGGGTTGCCGGGCTGCGGCTCCCCCGTCACGGTGCCGATCTCGACGTGGTCGAAGCCCAGCATCGCCATGCCGTCGATGGCCACCGCGTTCTTGTCGAAGCCGGCGGCGAGCCCGAAGGGGCCGTGCATGCGCAGGCCGAGGGCCTCGGTGCGCAGTTCCTTGTAACGGGGTGCCAGCAGGGCCGCGACGAAGGTGCGCAGGACGGGGATGCGCACGGCCAGGCGGATCCAGCGGAAGGCCAGGTGATGGGCCCCTTCCGGGTCCATCCGCTTGAAGACGAGAGAGAAGAAGGTCTTGTACATGGTTTCCTCATGAAGAGGGGGACACCGTTTCCGGTGTCCCCCTCGGGGCTGCTAGTCGCGGGCCGCGGTCAGGAATTCCGCGTGTTCCTGGAGCGAGCGCACTCCCACGTCCCCGCGGCCCAGGGCGTCGATGCCCTGGACCGCCGCGGCGAGCGCCTGGACCGTGGTGAGGCACGGCACGGAGCGGGCCACGGCCGCCGTACGGATGTCGTAGCCGTCGAGGCGGCCGCCGGTGCCGTACGGGGTGTTGACGATGAGGTCGACCCCGCCGTCGTGGATGAGCTGGACGATGGTCTTCTCACCGTTCGGGCCGGTGCCCTCGGACTGCTTGCGCACGACGGTGGCGTTGATGCCGTTGCGCTTGAGGACCTCGGCGGTGCCGGAGGTGGCGAGCAGCTCGAAGCCGTGGGCGACCAGCTCACGCGCCGGGAAGATCATCGAGCGCTTGTCGCGGTTGGCGACCGAGATGAAGGCGCGGCCCTTGGTGGGCAGCGGGCCGTAGGCGCCCGCCTGCGACTTGGCGTACGCCGTGCCGAAGACGGAGTCGATGCCCATGACCTCGCCGGTGGAGCGCATCTCCGGGCCGAGGACGGTGTCGACACCGCGGCCGTGGATGTCCCGGAAGCGGGACCACGGCATCACGGCCTCCTTGACGGAGATCGGCGCGTCCAGCGGCAGCTCACCGCCGTCACCGGTGGCCGGGAGCAGGCCCTCGGCACGCAGCTCGGCGATGGTGGCGCCCAGCGAGATGCGGGCGGCGGCCTTGGCCAGCGGCACCGCGGTCGCCTTCGAGGTGAAGGGCACGGTGCGCGAGGCGCGCGGGTTGGCCTCGAGGACGTAGAGGATGTCCCCGGCCAGCGCGAACTGGATGTTGATCAGGCCGCGCACGCCGACGCCCTTGGCGATGCCCTCGGTGGAGGCGCGCAGCCGCTTGATGTCGAAGCCGCCCAGCGTGATCGGGGGCAGGGCGCACGCCGAGTCGCCGGAGTGGATGCCGGCCTCCTCGATGTGCTCCATGACACCGCCGAGGTAGAGCTCCTCGCCGTCGTACAGGGCGTCGACGTCGATCTCGATCGCGTCGTCCAGGAACCGGTCGACCAGGACCGGGCGGGACGGGCTGATCTCGGTCGACTCGGCGATGTACGCCTCCAGCCGGGTCTCGTCGTAGACGATCTCCATGCCGCGCCCGCCGAGGACGTAGGAGGGCCGCACGAGGACCGGGTAGCCGATCTCGTCGGCGATCGCCTTGGCGCCGGCGAAGGTGGTGGCGGTGCCGTGCTTGGGGGCGGGCAGGCCCGCCTCCGCCAGGACCCGGCCGAAGGCGCCCCGGTCCTCCGCGGCGTGGATGGCCTCGGGCGAGGTGCCGACGATCGGCACGCCGTTGTCCTTGAGCGCCTGGGACAGGCCCAGCGGGGTCTGGCCGCCGAGCTGGACGACGACGCCCGCGACCGGTCCGGCCTGCTGCTCCGCGTGGACGATCTCCAGGACGTCCTCCAGGGTGAGCGGCTCGAAGTACAGCCGGTCGGAGGTGTCGTAGTCGGTGGAGACGGTCTCCGGGTTGCAGTTGACCATCACGGTCTCGTACCCGGCGTCGCTGAGCGCGAAGGAGGCGTGGACGCAGGAGTAGTCGAACTCGATGCCCTGGCCGATGCGGTTCGGGCCGGAGCCCAGGATGATGACGGCCGGCTTCTCGCGCGGCGCGACCTCGGTCTCCTCGTCGTAGGAGGAGTAGAAGTACGGCGTCTTCGCGGCGAACTCGGCGGCGCAGGTGTCGACCGTCTTGTAGACCGGGCGGATGCCGAGGGCGTGCCGGACCTCGCGGACGACGTCCTCGCGCAGGCCGCGGATCTCGCCGATCTGCTGGTCGGAGAAGCCGTGCCGCTTGGCCTCGGCGAGCAGTTCACTCGTCAGCTCGGGGGCGGCGGCCAGCTCGTCGGCGATCTCCTTGATCAGGAAGAGCTGGTCCACGAACCAGGGGTCGATCTTCGTGTACTCGAAGACCTCCTCGGGCGTGGCGCCCGCGCGGATGGCCTGCATGACGGCGTTGATCCGGCCGTCGGTGGGCCGGACGGCCTCGCGCAGCAGCTCGGCCTTGTCGCCGGGCTCGCCGACGAAGGTGAACTGGCTGCCCTTCTTCTCCAGCGAGCGCAGCGCCTTCTGGAAGGCCTCGGTGAAGTTGCGGCCGATGGCCATGGCCTCGCCGACCGACTTCATGGTGGTCGTGAGGGTGGAGTCGGCGCTGGGGAACTTCTCGAAGGCGAAGCGCGGGGCCTTGACGACCACGTAGTCGAGGGTCGGCTCGAAGGAGGCCGGGGTCTCCTGCGTGATGTCGTTCGGGATCTCGTCCAGCGTGTAGCCGACGGCGAGCTTCGCGGCGATCTTGGCGATCGGGAAGCCGGTCGCCTTGGAGGCCAGCGCCGAGGAGCGCGACACGCGCGGGTTCATCTCAATGACGATGACGCGGCCGTCGACCGGGTTCACCGCGAACTGGATGTTGCAGCCGCCGGTGTCGACGCCGACCTCGCGGATGATCGCGATGCCGACGTCGCGCAGCACCTGGTACTCGCGGTCGGTCAGCGTCATCGCGGGCGCGACGGTGATCGAGTCGCCGGTGTGGACGCCCATGGGGTCGAAGTTCTCGATGGAGCAGACGACCACGACGTTGTCGTGCTTGTCGCGCATCAGCTCCAGCTCGTACTCCTTCCAGCCGAGGATGGACTCCTCCAGGAGCACCTCGGTGGTCGGCGAGAGGGTGAGGCCCTGTCCGGCGATGCGGCGCAGCTCCTCCTCGTCGTGGGCGAAGCCGGAGCCGGCGCCGCCCATGGTGAAGGAGGGGCGGACGACGACGGGGTAGCCGCCGAGCGCCTCGACGCCCTTGAGGACGTCGTCCATGGAGTGGCAGATGTAGGAGCGGGCGGACTCGCCGTGGCCGATCTTCTTGCGGACCTCCTCGACGACCTCCTTGAACAGGTCGCGGTCCTCGCCCTTGTTGATGGCCTCGACGTTGGCGCCGATCAGCTCGACGCCGTACTTCTCCAGCACGCCGTTGCCGTGCAGCGAGATCGCGGTGTTGAGGGCCGTCTGACCGCCCAGGGTGGGCAGCAGCGCGTCGGGGCGCTCCTTGGCGATGATCTTCTCGACGAACTCGGGGGTGATCGGCTCGACGTAGGTGGCGTCGGCGATCTCCGGGTCGGTCATGATCGTCGCCGGGTTGGAGTTGACCAGGACGACGCGCAGGCCTTCGGCCTTGAGGACCCGGCACGCCTGGGTGCCGGAGTAGTCGAACTCGGCGGCCTGGCCGATGACGATCGGGCCGGAGCCGATGACCAGGACGGACTGGATATCGGTGCGCTTAGGCACGCTGGCCCTCCATGAGGTTCACGAAGCGGTCGAACAGGTAGGCGGCGTCGTGCGGGCCCGCTGCCGCTTCGGGGTGGTACTGGACGCTGAAGGCCGGCTTGTCGAGGAGCTGGAGGCCCTCCACCACGTTGTCGTTGAGGCAGACGTGGGAGACCTCGGCGCGGCCGTAGGGGGTGTCGGAGACCTGGTCGAGCGGGGCGTCGACGGCGAATCCGTGGTTGTGCGCGGTGACCTCGACCTTGCCGGTCGTACGGTCCTGCACGGGCTGGTTGATGCCGCGGTGGCCGTACTTCAGCTTGAAGGTGCCGAAGCCGAGGGCGCGGCCCAGGATCTGGTTGCCGAAGCAGATGCCGAAGAGCGGGGTGCCGCGCTCCAGGACGCCCTGCATGACGGAGACGGGGTGGTCGGCGGTGGACGGGTCACCGGGGCCGTTGGAGAAGAACACGCCGTCGGGGTTGACCGCGTAGACGTCCTCGACGGTCGCCGTGGCCGGCAGCACGTGCACCTCGATGCCGCGCTCGGCCATGCGGTGCGGGGTCATGCCCTTGATGCCGAGGTCGACGGCAGCGACGGTGAACTTCTTCTCGCCGATCGCGGGGACGACGTACGGCTCGGTGGTGGCGACCTCGGCGGAGAGGTCGGCGCCGCTCATCTCGGGGGCCTGGCGGACCTCGGCGAGCATGGTGCCCTCGTCGGGCAGCGCGTTGCCGGAGAAGATGCCGACGCGCATGGCGCCGCGCTCGCGCAGGTGACGGGTGAGGGCGCGGGTGTCGATGCCGGAGATGCCGACGACGCCCTGGGCGGCCAGCTCCTCGTCGAGGGAGCGGGTGGAGCGCCAGTTGGAGGGCACGCGCGCGGGGTCGCGCACGACGTAGCCGGAGACCCAGATCTTCCTGGACTCCATGTCCTCGTCGTTGACGCCGGTGTTGCCCACGTGGGGGGCGGTCATCACGACGACCTGGCGGTGGTACGACGGGTCGGTGAGGGTCTCCTGGTAGCCGGTCATGCCGGTGGAGAACACGGCTTCGCCGAACGTGGCCCCCACGGCCCCGTAGGCACGGCCGCGGAAGATCCGGCCGTCCTCCAGGACGAGTACGGCGGGAGTTTTCACAGCTCCCCGGGTGGAGGTCGTCATCGTGCGCCTTCCGTTTCCGTCTTGTTGATCATGTCGTTCAGGGTTTCGACCCACTCGTTGTGCTCGGCCGCGTGGTCGGAGCGGAAGCCGGAGTCGATCAGCTTGTCGCCGTGCTCCCAGGTGACGACCAGCAGGCCGCCCTCGGTGAGGACCTTTCCGGCGATGCCCTTGTCGAGCCGGGCCTCGCGCAGCGCGGCGACGGGGACGAAGAAGTCGTTCGCGCCGGGGCGTACGACGTCCAGTCCCGCGTCCGTCAGGGTGAGCTCGACCCGGCTGCGGGTGCCCAGACCGTGCGCCACGATGCGGTCCAGCCACTGACCGGCGGTGGTCGAGCCGTGGTAGCGGCCGCTCAGCACCAGTTTCGCCGGGCCGGGGCCTTCCGGCGCGCTGGGCAGCTCCGGCAGGTCGCCCTGGAGGGTGCCGCGCCACTTCCAGCCCTCGCGCATCAGCCAGTAGACGAGCGCGACGAACAGGCCGAGGCCGACGACCCAGCCGATGCGGGCGGCCCAGTCGGTCACTTCCGCCGATTCCTTCTCGGCGGCCAGCAGGATTACCGGTGCTACAGATGTCACGTGAGCTTCCCGTCGACGAGCGTGGCCTTGCCCCGCAGCCACGTGTGCGTCACGCGGCCCGGCAGCTCACGCCCCTCGTACGGGGTGTTGCGGCTGCGCGAGGCGAAGCCCGCGGGGTCCACCTGGCCACGGTATGCCGTGTCGACGAGGGTGAGGTTGGCGGGCTCACCAGCCGAGACGGGACGACCGTGTCCGGTGGCCTGTCCGATCCTGGCGGGCTTGAAGGACATCCGGTCGGCGACGCCGGCCCAGTCCAGCAGGCCCGTGTCCACCATGGTCTCCTGCACCACCGACAGCGCGGTCTCCAGGCCCACCATCCCCATGGCGGCGGCGGCCCACTCGCAGTCCTTGTCCTCGTGCGGGTGCGGGGCGTGGTCGGTGGCGACGATGTCGATCGTGCCGTCGGCGAGCGCCTCGCGCAGCGCCATGACGTCGCGCTCGGTGCGCAGCGGCGGGTTGACCTTGTAGACCGGGTTGTACGACCGGACCAGCTCGTCGGTGAGGAGCAGGTGGTGCGGGGTGACCTCGGCGGTGACGTCGATGCCGCGGGACTTGGCCCAGCGGACGATCTCGACGGACCCGGCGGTCGACAGGTGGCAGATGTGGACGCGGGAGCCGACGTGCTCGGCGAGCAGCACGTCCCGGGCGATGATCGACTCCTCGGCGACGGCCGGCCAGCCGCCCAGGCCCAGCTCGGCGGAGACGACGCCCTCGTTCATCTGGGCGCCCTCGGTGAGCCGGGGCTCCTGGGCGTGCTGGGCGACGACGCCGTTGAAGGCCTTCACGTACTCCAGGGCACGGCGCATGATCACGGCGTCGTGGACGCACTTGCCGTCGTCCGAGAAGACGGTGACGCCGGCCGTGGACTCGTGCATGGCGCCCAGCTCGGCGAGCTTGGCGCCCTCCAGGCCGACGGTGACGGCGCCGATGGGCTGCACGTCGCAGTAGCCGGACTCCTGGCCGAGCCGCCACACCTGCTCGACGACACCGGCGGTGTCGGCCACCGGGAAGGTGTTGGCCATGGCGAAGACGTTGGTGTAGCCGCCGCTCGCCGCGGCGCGGGTGCCGGTCAGGACGGTCTCGGAGTCCTCGCGGCCGGGCTCGCGCAGGTGGGTGTGCAGGTCCACCAGGCCCGGCAGGAGCACCTTGCCGTCGGCCTCGACGACCTCCGCGCCCTCGGCGGACAGGTTCTGGCCGACCGCCTCGATGACGGCGCCGTCGATCAGCACGTCCTGCGGCTCGCCGCCGAGCACCTTCGCACCGCGGATCAGGATCTTGCTCATGTTCTTACTTCTCCTCGGTGGGGCGGGCGTGGGTGACGGCGGGCTCGTTGCCGCCGAGCAGCAGGTACAGGACGGCCATCCGGATGGAGACGCCGTTGGTGACCTGCTCGACGACGGTGCAGCGGTCGGAGTCGGCGACCTCGGCGGTGATCTCCATGCCGCGGACCATCGGGCCGGGGTGCATGACGATGGCGTGCTCGGGCATCTTGGCCATGCGGTCGCCGTCGAGGCCGTAGCGGCGGGAGTACTCGCGCTCGGTCGGGAAGAACGCGGCGTTCATGCGCTCGCGCTGCACGCGCAGGAGCATGACGGCGTCGGACTTCGGCAGGGTGGAGTCGAGGTCGTAGGAGACCTCGCAGGGCCAGGTCTCGACGCCCACCGGCAGCAGGGTGGGCGGGGCGACGAGGGTGACCTGGGCGCCGAGGGTGTGCAGCAGGTCGACGTTGGAGCGGGCGACGCGGCTGTGCAGGATGTCGCCGACGAGGGTGATCCGGCGTCCGTCCAGGTCCTTGCCGAGCCCGGCGTCGCGGCCGACCAGGCGGCGGCGCATGGTGAAGGCGTCCAGCAGGGCCTGGGTGGGGTGCTGGTGGGTGCCGTCCCCGGCGTTGACCACGGCGGCGTCGATCCAGCCGGAGGTGGCCAGACGGTACGGCGCGCCGGAGGCGCTGTGCCGGATGACGACGGCGTCGACGCCCATCGCCTCCAGGGTCTGGGCGGTGTCCTTGAGGGACTCGCCCTTGGAGACGCTGGAGCCCTTGGCCGTGAAGTTGATGACGTCCGCGGACAGCCGCTTCTCGGCGGCCTCGAAGGAGATCCGGGTCCGGGTGGAGTCCTCGAAGAAGAGGTTGACGACGGTCCGGCCGCGCAGGGTCGGGAGTTTCTTGATCGGCCGGTCCGCGACCCGGGCCATCTCCTCGGCGGTGTCGAGGATCAGGACGGCGTCGTCGCGGGTGAGGTCGGCGGCCGAGATGAGATGACGCTGCATCTGTCAGGCTCCGTAGGGCGATTCATGCGGAAGAGCGGAATGATTCGGGCGGCCGGGCGCGTGCGGGGGCGCGCCGAGCAGGCGTACGGCACGGGTGCGCGCGTACGGCGGGGTGCTACGGGTGGGCGCCCGGGGTGGCCGGCTTGGCGCCGAGCAGCACGGTGTCGCGACCGTCCTCCTCGGCGAGCTGGACCTTGACCGTCTCCCGCAGCGACGTCGGGAGGTTCTTGCCGACGTAGTCGGCGCGGATGGGCAGCTCGCGGTGGCCGCGGTCGACGAGGACCGCGAGCTGCACCGCGCGGGGGCGGCCGATGTCGTTCAGCGCGTCGAGGGCGGCGCGGATGGTGCGGCCGGAGAAGAGCACGTCGTCGACGAGGACGACCAGGCGACCGTCGATGCCGTCACCGGGGATCTCGGTGCGGGCCAGCGCACGCGGCGGGTGCATGCGCAGGTCGTCGCGGTACATGGTGATGTCGAGCGAGCCGACCGGCATCTTGCGCTCGGTGATCTGCTCGAGCTTGGCGGCGAGCCGCCGGGCGAGGAAGACGCCCCGGGTCGGAATGCCGAGGAGCACCACGTCGTCGGCGCCCTTGGCGCGTTCGACGATCTCGTGGGCGATGCGGGTCAGCACCCGCGCGATGTCGGGCCCTTCGAGAACGGGCCGGGCATCGGACTGTGGGTCCTGCTGGGTGTCCTGCTGCTTGTCCATACGAAACGGACCTCCTTCTCCGCCTCACGGGACGGACCTTAAAGGACGTCGGAATTGCGCCACCTACGTTAGCAGCCTCCGAAGAGTGCCCTGATCGCCCCCCTGTCACCCTTCTGCCACCCCCGCATCACTCCCCCGGAGTAACGGATGACCGATACCACGGAAGAGTCGGTGCGGACCATTCGGCTTGACGCAGAAGAGTAACGCTGCGTAACCTCACAGTGAGTTACCAGCCGCGCGGCACGCAACACAGCAGGCCGCGTCGACACCTTGTCCGGGGAGCCATATGTCCAGCGAATACGCCAAACAGCTCGGGGCCAAGCTCCGGGCCATCCGCACCCAGCAGGGCCTTTCCCTCCACGGTGTCGAGGAGAAGTCCCAGGGCCGCTGGAAGGCCGTGGTGGTCGGTTCGTACGAGCGCGGCGACCGTGCCGTGACCGTGCAGCGCCTCGCCGAGCTGGCGGATTTCTACGGCGTTCCCGTGCAGGAGCTGCTGCCGGGCACCACCCCGGGCGGTGCCGCCGAGCCGCCGCCGAAGCTGGTCCTGGACCTGGAGCGGCTGGCCACGGTGCCGCCCGAGAAGGCCGGCCCGCTCCAGCGCTACGCGGCCACGATCCAGTCGCAGCGCGGTGACTACAACGGCAAGGTGCTCTCGATCCGCCAGGACGACCTGCGCACCCTCGCCGTCATCTACGACCAGTCCCCCTCGGTCCTCACCGAGCAGCTGATCAGCTGGGGCGTCCTGGACGCCGACGCGCGCCGCGCGGTGGCGTCCCACGAGGACGTCTGACCCGCAGCCGCCTCAGCAGAAACGTGCCGCCGGGGTGGCCGGCCCCCAGGGTGCCGGCCCCCCCGCCGGGGGCGACGGGCCACGCCGGCGCCGCGCCCCCCCCCCCCCCCCCCCCCCCCCCGGGGCGGGGGGGGGGCCCCCCCCCGGGGGCCCCCCCCCCCCGGCGGTGTGCTACGGGCCTGAGGTGCGCCCAGCCCTCAGCCACCCAGCACCCTGCCCACATGCCTGAGGGCCCGCGGCGCGAATCTCGCGCCGCGGGCCCTCAGGCGTAGGCGGGGGTCCCTCAGGCCTCGTCCCGGCGCAGCGAAGGCTTGAGCTCCTTCAGCCGGCCGAGCAGGCCGTTGATGAACGCGGGCGACTCGTCCGTGGAGAACTCCTTCGCCAGCTGCACCATCTCGTCGAGGACGACGGCGTCCGGGGTCGCGTCGACCCAGATCAGCTCGTACGCGCCAAGACGCAGGATGTTGCGGTCGACGACCGGCATACGGTCGAGCGTCCACCCGACCGAGTACTGGGCGATGAGCTCGTCGATGCGCTTCGCGCGCTCGGCGTAGCCCTCGACCAGCTCCATCGTGTACTCGCTCACCGGCGGCTGCCGAGTGTCGGACCGGGAGTGCCGGACCCAGTCCGCGAGGACCGTCAGGACGTCGGCGCCGCGCTGATCGCCCTCGAAGAGGATCTGGAAGGCGCGCTTGCGGGCCGTGTTGCGAGCAGCCACGGTTAGCTGTTCACCCGGCCGAGGTAGTCGCTCGAACGGGTGTCGACCTTGATCTTCTCACCGGTGGTGATGAAGAGCGGGACCTGGATCTGGTGGCCGGTCTCCAGCGTGGCGGGCTTGGTGCCGCCGGTGGAGCGGTCGCCCTGGACGCCCGGCTCGGTCTCCTGGATGGTCAGCTCGACGGCGGCGGGCAGCTCGACGAAGAGCACATTGCCCTCGTGCTGCGCGACGGTGGCGGTGAAGCCCTCCACCAGGAAGTTGGCGGCGTCGCCGACGGCCTTGCGGTCGATGTGCAGCTGGTCGTAGGTCTCCATGTCCATGAAGACGAAGTAGTCGCCGTCCATGTACGAGAACTGCATGTCACGCTTGTCGACAGTGGCCGTCTCGACCTTGACGCCGGCGTTGAAGGTCTTGTCGACGACCTTGCCGGAAAGCACGTTCTTGAGCTTGGTGCGCACGAAGGCCGGGCCCTTGCCGGGCTTGACGTGCTGGAACTCGACGACGGACCAGAGCTGGCCGCCTTCGAGCTTGAGCACCATGCCGTTCTTGAGGTCGTTCGTGGAAGCCACGGTTGCGGAATCTCCTGGACTGGACTGACGTGGACGACCCCGGTGCCGGCCGGCGCACAGCGCGAAGGCTAGAGCGCGAGCAGCTCCTTGGTCGTGATGGTGAGTAGCTCGGGTCCGCCGTCCGCCTCGGGGCGTACGACGAGCGTGTCATCGATCCGGACCCCGCCCCGGCCCGGGAGGTGGACCCCCGGTTCGACGGTGACCGGCACACAAGCGTCCAGTTTACCCATGGCCGCGGGGGCCAACTGCGGGTCCTCGTCGATTTCGAGTCCGACACCGTGACCGGTGAGGGCCGGAAGGTTCTCCGCGTACCCGGCGGCGTCCAGTACCTGGCGGGCGGCGCGGTCCACATCGCGGCAGGCGGCGCCGGGTGCCAGGGCCTCCCGGCCGGCCCGCTGCGCGGAGAAGACGAGGTCGTACAACTCGATCTGCCAGTCGGCCGGCGAGGTACCGATGACGAACGTGCGACCGATCTCGCAACGGTATCCGCGGTAGGTCGCGCCCAGGCAGACGGAGAGGAAGTCGCCCTCCTCCACGCGCCGGTCGGTGGGCCGGTGTCCACGGCGTCCCGCGTGGGGGCCGGTGCCGACGGAGGTCGGGAAGGCGGGGCCGTCGGCGCCGTGGTCGACCAGGCGGCGTTCCAGCTCCAGCGCGAGGTGCCGCTCGGTGCGACCGACCAGGATGGACTCCAGGAGCTCGCCGAGGGCCTGGTCGGCGATCTCGGCGCCGATGCGCAGGCAGGAGATCTCCTCCTCGTCCTTGACCACCCGGAGCTGTTCGACCGCCTGGCCGAGGTCGGTGAGGCGCAGCCGAGGGGCAACCGAGCGCATGGCGCGGTGCCGGACCACGGTGAGGTGGTGGTCCTCCGCGGCGAGGGACTCGGCGCCCTGCGCCGCGGCGAGTCCGGTGGCCGCGACGGCCGGGTCGCCGCCGGGGCCGGGCAGCGCGCGCACCGGCAGGGACTCGTCGGGCCGGGCCTCCGTCGGCCGGTCGCCGGGAGGCCCGGCGCAGACCAGCAGATCCTCGGTCTTGCCCAGCAGCAGCACGGCGCCCTGCGGGGCGGCGCCCGCGAGATAGCGCACGTTGGCGGGGCGGGAGACGAGCGCCGCCGCGCTGCCGCCCGCGTTGCAGCGTTCTCGTAGGCGCGTCCGGCGGGCCGCGTACACCTCTGACATGAGCCGAGCGTAAGAGCTCCGCTCGGGGGGCGCCGCTCGGGAGGGCCGAGTGGGGAGGTGTGCAGGTGCGCCCAGCGGGTTGGGGATTGTCGTGGTGTGGCGTCTGCGGGGCGGTGGGGGCTGGTCGCGCCCCGCGGCGAAGCCGCATGTTGATGCAGCCCCGCGCCCTCAGGGCACGCGCCCCTTCGGGGCGCTGCCCTGATCGTCGCTCACCAGCTCGGCGGGCTGGCTATGGAGCGGGACAGGACCTCGTCCAGGAGTTGGGCCGTTTCCGGTATGCCGAGCTGGGAGTTGTCGATGATGGGGAGGCCCGAGCCGTACCAGCCGGCCATGCGGCCGTGGATGCGGGCGACCTCCTCGTCGGTGAGCCGCCGGTTGCCGCTGCGTTCGGCGTTGCGCTCCAGGACGATGTCCAGGCCCGGCAGAAGGACGACCGGGAGCAGGCCGGGGCCCACGTGCCGTTTCCAGCCGCCGAGGCCGACGACCGGGCGGTCCGGGAAGACCGCGTCGTCGAGGATGCAGGAGATGCCGTTGGCGAGGAAATTGCGCGCCGAGAAGCCGCAGGTGCGCCGGGCGAGACGGTACTGGGCCTCGGAGTGCTCGTTCCAGCCGGTCTGGGGGTCGGCGAAGCCGGAGCGGACCCATTCGCGGACGTCGTCCAGACTGATGTGCGCGGTGGGGACCCGGCGGTGGTCCGCCCAGTACTTCGCGACGCTGGTCTTGCCGGCACCCGCGGGGCCGATGAGCAGCACCGCGAGGGTGGTCGTGGTGGGGTCGGGCGCGGCGGCCGCGGCGGGGGGTGCGCTGGGCATGGCCACGGGACCGCCGGGCGGCAACGCCACATGGCCGGTGGTGTCGGGCACGGGCGGGCCCGGAACCTGCTGCGGGGCGGGCGCCTGCTGCGGGGCCACGGGAGGGTGCGGGGCCCCCACGGGGTAGCCCGGCGCGGGAGGCGGTGGCACGGGGGTGGAACCCTGGTGCGGTCCCGGGTGGTGTGCGGCCGGGGACCAGCCGACGGCCGGTCCGTGCCCCGGCTGAGGGGGCGGCGGCAGCGGAGAACCCACTGCGTGCTGCATCCGGTGCCACTCCGTCTCGTACAGGCGATGGGCGCTGACGGCGGGAGGGGGTGACCCGCCCGCTGCTACCGAACGGTACCGTCCCCGGCCGTCGTTTGGTGAACGGCCGGGGGCGGCCCGAAGTGCCCGTCCCGCAGGGCGAATCGGGCGGAAGGTGCGCCGGGGTACTACTCGCCCACCTCGCCGTAGGCGGCGAGGAGGACGGCCGGGTCGGGTCCCTCCAGGACGGTGGGCTTGGCGAGGCCGTCCAGGACGATGAAGCGCAGCAGGTCGCCGCGGGACTTCTTGTCGACCTTCATGTTCTCGACCAGCTTGGGCCACTGGTCGTAGCGGTAGTGCAGCGGGAGGCCGACCGCTTCGAGGATGCTGCGGTGGCGGTCGGCGGTGGCGTCGTCCAGCCGGCCCGCCAGACGGCCCAGTTCGGCGGCGAAGTGCATGCCGACCGCGACCGCGGCGCCGTGGCGCCACTTGTAGCGCTCGTTCTTCTCGATGGCGTGGCCGAGGGTGTGGCCGTAGTTCAGGATCTCCCTGAGGCCCGCCTCCTTCAGGTCGGAGGAGACGACCTCGGCCTTGACCTTGATGGAGCGCACGATCAGCTCGGCGGTGTGCGGTCCGGCCGGGGTGCGCGCGGCCTGGGGGTCGGACTCGATCAGGTCCAGGATCACCGGGTCGGCGATGAAGCCGGCCTTGATGACCTCGGCCAGACCGGAGACGTAGTCGTTGACCGGGAGGGAGTCCAGGGCGGCCAGGTCGCACAGGACGCCGGCCGGCGGGTGGAAGGCGCCGACGAGGTTCTTGCCCTCGGCGGTGTTGATACCGGTCTTGCCGCCGACGGCCGCGTCCACCATGGCCAGCACGGTGGTGGGTACGGCGATCCAGCGCACCCCGCGCAGCCAGGTCGCGGCCACGAACCCGGCCAGGTCGGTGCTGGCGCCGCCGCCGACGCCGACGATGACGTCGGTGCGGGTGAAGCCGGACTGGCCGAGCGCCTTCCAGCAGTAGGCGGCGACCTCGGCGGTCTTCGCCTCCTCCGCGTTGGGCACCTGGATGGCGATCGCCTCGTAGCCCTGCTCCGCGAGGTCGGCGCGCAGGGCGTCACCGGTCTCGGCGAGGGCCTCGGGATGGATCACCGCAACCCGCTTGGCCTTCGGGCCGATCAGGCCGCCGAGCTCGCCCAGGAGCTGACGGCCCACCAGGACCTCGTAGGGATCGGATCCCGCGGTGCCGCCGACCTGGATCCTCGTCACATCGTTCACCACAGCGTCCTCCGGCCGGGGGTCCGGGGGTTGTCCCCCGGGAATCACAGTCATCTCCAGTGCGTCCAGGGCGGCTTGGGTGACCTGTTCGGGCGTACGGCCGTCGGTGGCCACGACGACCGTGGCGACCTCCTCGTAGAGGTGCCGGCGGGCCTCCATCAGCTCGCGCCACTGCCTGCGCGGGTTGACCGCGAGCAGCGGGCGCGCGGCGTTCAGGCCGGTGCGCTTGACGGCCTCCTCGACGTCCATCGAGAGGTAGACGACGCGCTGTCCGGCGAGCAGGCCGCGCGTGTCCGCGTCGAGGATCGCGCCGCCGCCGAGGGCGAGGACGCCGTCGTGCTCGGCGAGGGCCGTGTGCACGGCCCTCTTCTCCAGGTCACGGAAGGCGGGCTCGCCCTCGTCCACGAAGATCTCGGCGATGGTCCGTCCCTGTGCGGAGACGATGTCCTCGTCGGTGTCCCGGTAACGGGTGCCGAGACGCTCGGCCAGCAGCTGCCCGACCGTGGACTTGCCGACGCCCATGGGGCCGACCAGGACGATCAGCGGCGTGCTCATCGGATGGCCAGGTTGTCGAGGTACGACCGGACGTTGCGGCGGGTCTCGGTCACCGAGTCCCCGCCGAACTTCTCCGCGACCGCGTCCGCGAGGACGAGGGCGACCATCGCCTCGGCGACGATGCCGGCGGCCGGCACGGCGGAGACGTCGGAGCGCTGGTGGTGGGCCTGCGCCGCCTCGCCGGTGGTCACGTCGACCGTCTGCAGGGCACGCGGCACGGTCGCGATCGGCTTCATCGCGGCGCGCACCCGCAGCAGCTCACCGGTGGTCAGACCGCCCTCGGTGCCGCCGGCGCGGCCGGAGGCGCGCTTGATGCCCTCCGGCGTGTTCACGATCTCGTCGTGCGCCTTGGAGCCGGGCACCCGTGCCAGCTCGAAGCCGTCGCCGATCTCCACGCCCTTGATCGCCTGGATGCCCATCAGGGCACCGGCGAGGCGCGCGTCCAGCTTGCGGTCCCAGTGCACGTGCGAGCCCAGGCCGACGGGCACGCCGTACGCCAGCACCTCGACCACACCGCCCAGGGTGTCGCCGTCCTTGTGGGCCTGGTCGATCTCCGCGACCATCGCCTTCGAGGCGTCCGCGTCCAGGCAGCGCACCGGGTCGGCGTCCAGCTTCTCGACGTCCGCCGGGGCCGGGTACACGCCCTGCGGCGCCTTCACCGAGCACAGCTCGACGACGTGGCTGACGATCTCGATCCCGGCCGTCTCCTTGAGGTACGACCGCGCCACGGCGCCCAGCGCGACCCGGGCGGCCGTCTCCCGCGCGGAGGCGCGCTCCAGGATCGGCCGGGCCTCGTCGAAGTTGTACTTCTGCATGCCGGCCAGGTCGGCGTGGCCGGGCCGCGGGCGGGTCAGCGGGGCGTTGCGGGCCAGACCCGCCAGCACCTCCGGGTCGACCGGGTCGGCGGACATGACCTGTTCCCACTTGGGCCACTCGGTGTTGCCCACCATGATCGCGACCGGGGAGCCGAGGGTGAGGCCGTGCCGGACGCCACCGAGGAAGGTGACCTCGTCCCGCTCGAACTTCATCCGGGCACCGCGTCCATAGCCGAGCCGCCGCCTCGCGAGATGGTCCGCCACCATGTCCGTGGTGATCGGCACGCCGGCGGGCAGGCCCTCCAGCGTCGCGACGAGTGCGGGACCGTGGGACTCCCCCGCGGTCAGCCAGCGCAACCTGCTCAACGGTGCTCCTCAGTGCTCGCGCCCCGGATATGCCCTGCGTACGCGTCCTGTGTGCGTACGGCGACGGCGGGTCCGGGTGCGCGGGCCCCGGTCCGCCACCTCCGATCCTCCCACGTCCGGGCACCGGCCCCTGCCGCCGGTCCACCTGGCGGACGTGGGCGCGGACACGGGCCGGCGCCGGGGCTCGCCCGCGGGAAGGGCGAGGCGCTAACGGTCCGCGAGGGCGCGCTCTCCCGCCGTCCGCATGGCGGCGAGCGGGGCCGGAGTGCGCCCCGTCATCTGCTCCACCTGGAGCACGGCCTGGTGGATCAGCAGGTCGAGTCCGCTGACGA
Organism: Streptomyces sp. NPDC053750; assembly: GCF_044544295.1. Taxonomy (NCBI): domain Bacteria; kingdom Bacillati; phylum Actinomycetota; class Actinomycetes; order Kitasatosporales; family Streptomycetaceae; genus Streptomyces; species Streptomyces sp. NPDC053750. The sequence goes on from NZ_JBITXB010000019.1 coordinate 131,558, forward strand.
CGGCACCGCCGTACGCCGACCAGCGGGCGGCGAGCGCGGTGGGCCAGGGGTCGTAGAGCACGTCGAAGAGGGTCGTGGGCATCTCGGGGACGGCGGAGGCGAGCGCGTCGGTGGTGCCGGCCGGGGTGGTGGCCACGACCAGCGGGGCCCTCAGCGCCTCCTCGGCGTCCGCCCAGTCCGCGATGCGGACGTCGACGTCCAGCCGCTCGGCCCAGCCCCGCATCTCGGCGGCGCGCGCCTCGCTGCGCACGTAGACGGCGACCTCGCCGGTGCAGACCCGGGCCAGCGCGGCCAGCGCGGAGGAGGCGGTGGCGCCGGCGCCGAGGATCGCGGCGCTCTCCACCTTCTCGATGCCGTGTTCGCGCAGAGCGGCGACCATGCCGGGGATGTCGGTGTTGTCGCCGGTCCTGCGGCCGTCCTCGGTGAAGACGACGGTGTTCACCGCGTCCACGGAGGTCGCCGTCTCGCTGATCTCGTCGAGCAGCGGGATGACCGCCCGCTTGAGCGGCATGGTCAGCGACAGGCCGGCCCACTCGGGGCCGAGCTCCTCGAAGAAGCCCGGCAAGGCCGCCTCGTCGACGTCGAAGCGGTCGTACGTCCAGTCCCGGAGCCCGAGCTCGGCGTAGGCGGTGCGGTGCAGCACCGGGGAGAGGGAGTGGGCGATCGGGGAGCCGAGAACAGCGGCCCGGCGACGGTCAGTTGCCGGATGCGGCATCGAACTTTTCCTTCAGCTTCAGGAACTCGTCATGCGTCTTGGCGAACTCGGTCTTGTTCACGCCGTCGGTGGCCACGAAGTACATCCAGCCTTCCGACGTGGGGTTCAGCGCCGCCTGCAGGGCCTCTTCGCCGGGGTTGCCGATGGGTCCGGGCGGCAGGCCGGCGTTGGTGTACGTGTTGTACGGGTCCGGGTTGCTGTTGATCTCGGACTCGCTGATACGGATCTCGCTCTGGCCCTTGAGGTAGTTGAAGCTCGAGTCGAACTGAAGTTCCTGGTTGGTCTCGGTGTTGGTGGGCTTGAGCCGGTTGTAGATGACCTCGGACATCTGACGGAAGTCCTGGTGGGTCTTGCCCTCGGCCTGCACCAGGCTCGCCACGGTGAGCAGCTGCCACGGACCGTCGAGGCCCAGGCCCTCGGCCTTCTCCTCCAGTCCGACCTTCTCGTACTGCTCGTTGGCACGTGCCACCATCTGCTTCAGCACGTCCTCGGGTTTCTGACCCTTGGCCGCCGAGTAGCTGGACGGGTAGAGGAAGCCCTCCAAGGGGTCCTTCACGTTCTTGTGGTTCATCGCCCATTCGGGCAGGCCGAGGTTCTTCCACTCGGTCTTGGCGACCTTGGCCGTGGTGCCCTCGGCCACCTCGAGGCGCTTGTCGATGAGCTTGTAGACGTCGACGTTGCGCTTGCCCTCGGCGATGATCAGGTTGCTGCGGCTCTGGGGGCTGAGCAGGAGTTTGACCGCGCTCTCGGCCGACATCTCCTTCTGCAGCGTGTACACGCCGTCCTGGATGCTCTTGCCCTGGGGGTTGCTCTGCTGGGCGGAGATGAAGGCGTCGACGCTCTTCACCACGCCCTTGCGCTTGAGCTCCTGGCCGATGGTCGAGCCGCCCGCACCCTTCGGGATGGTGACGGTCACCGCTTCGCCGTTGCCGTCGCCCGCGAAGTCCGGGGCCGGGCCGAAACGTTCCTGGTAGAACTGGTAGCCGAAGTACCCGACCCCGGCCACGCCTCCGCCCAGCACCAGGCAGACCACGAGGCAGGCGCATCCGTTGCGGCGCTTCTTGGGCTTGCCGCCCCGGCCCCTGCGGTCGCCGCGGTCGCCGTCGTCGCCCTCGCCCTCGTCGTCCGCGTCCCCGCCTGCGAAGAAGGCCTGCTCACCCTCGTCGGGGCCGGGGTCCCAGTCGGTGCGCTGCGGCTCGGGCTCGGTGCGGCGGCGGGCGGGGGGTTCCGGCGGGGGGTACGCCTCCGGCGTGCCGTAGAAGTCGGGCTGCTCCGCGCCGTAGGAGGCGGTCGGCCCGCCGTAGGGGTCCGACGGGTCGGCGGGGTACTGGGGGTGGGACTGCGCCCCGCTTTCCCAGCCGCCGTTGTCGTAGCCCTGCTGGGACATGGCCGGGGAGCCGTACTGCTGCTCGTACTGCTGCCCGCCGTACTGTCCCTGGTCGTAAGGCTGCTGACCGTACTGGTCGTACTGCGGCTCGGGGTGCTGCTGGCCGTACTGGTCGTACTGCGGCTGCGGGCCGTAAGCGGCCTGGCCACCGTCGCCCCAGTCGCCGTACTGCGGCTGCTGCGGCTGCTGCGGCTGCTGCGGATACTGCTGCGGCTGGCCGCCGTAGGGGGACTGCTGACCCGTATGGGCCTGCTGTCCGCCCCATCCGCCGTCCCCGTACAACGGGTCCTCCGGATGCCACGGTTCGGAGCCTGGGCCCCGGCCATACTCAGTCATCGATCCCCTAGAGCCGCGAGACGGTGGTGTGCGCGGCCTGTCATGAGGGCCGGCTTCCGTTCCGCCTCTTGCTGTGCGGTGGCTGTTCGAATGCCGCCGCATCGCGCGGAACGTTACCGTATCGCGATCAGATGACCACTTCGACGCCCTCACCGGGTGGCCTGCCTGACACCCGTTCGGATTCCAGTGCCTGCTGGAGGATGATCACAGCGGCGGCCTGGTCGATGACGGACCGGCCCTTCTTGGACTTCACTCCGGAGGCGCGCAGTCCCTGACTGGCGGTCACGGTCGTCATCCGCTCGTCGACGAGGCGCACCGGGACGGGCGCGATGCCCTGCGCCAGCTCCTGCGCGAAGCGACGGACCTTGACCGCCGCCGGGCCCTCGCCCCCCTTGAGGGAGCGAGGGAGGCCGACGACGACCTCGATCGGCTCGTACTCCTCGACGAGCTGTCGCAGGCGGCGGTGGGCTGCCGGGACGTCCCGGCCGGGGACCGTCTCCACCGGGGTGGCGAGGATCCCGTCGGGGTCGCACGAAGCGACCCCGATACGGGCGTCCCCGACGTCGACGGCGAGGCGGCGGCCCCGGCGCAGCGCCGGGGTGTCCTGCTGCTCGGCGCTCACTTGGCGGTGTCCGCCACGAGGCGCTCGACGGCGTCGACGGCGTCACCGACGGCGGCCGGGTTCTGGCCGCCGCCCTGGGCGACGTCCGGCTTGCCGCCACCGCCGCCGCCGAGGGTCTTGGCAGCGGTGCGCACCAGGTCACCGGCCTTGAGACCGCGTTCGCGGGCGGCCTCGTTGGTGGCGATCACCGTCAGCGGCTTGCCGTTGACCGTGGTGAACAGGGCCACGACCGCGGCCCGGCCGCCCTGGATGCGGCCGCGTACGTCGAGGACCAGCTTGCGCAGGTCGTCGGCGGTGGTGCCGTCCGGCACCTGACCGGTCACGAGGGCGACACCGCGGACGTCCTTGGCGGACTCGGCGAGACCGGCGGCGGCCTGGAGGACCTTCTCGGCACGGAACTTCTCGATCTCCTTCTCGGCGTCCTTCAGCTTGCCGAGCATGGCGGAGACCTTCTCCGGAAGCTCCTCCGGACGGCCCTTGATCAGCTCCTGGAGCTGGGCGACGACCGTGTGCTCCCGGGCGAGGAAGTTGTAGGCGTCCACACCGACCAGGGCCTCGATACGGCGCACACCGGAACCGATGGAGGATTCGCCGAGCAGCTTGACGAGACCCAGCTGGGCGGTGTTGTGCACGTGGGTGCCGCCGCACAGCTCCTTGGAGAAGTCTCCGATGGTCACGACGCGCACGCGCTCGCCGTACTTCTCGCCGAACTCGGCGATGGCGCCCTGCTTCTTGGCCTCGTCGATGCCCATGACCTCGGCCTGCACGTCCAGGTCGCGGGCGAGCACCTCGTTGATCTTCTGCTCGACGTCGGTCATCACGGCCGTCGGCACGGCGGACGGGGAGCCGAAGTCGAAGCGGAAGCGGCCGGGCTGGTTCTCGGAGCCGGCCTGGGCGGCCGTCGGGCCGAGGGCGTCGCGCAGGGCCTGGTGGGTGAGATGGGTGGCCGAGTGGGCGCGGGCGATGGCCGTGCGGCGCCGGCCGTCGATGGCGGCGTGGGCCTTGGCGCCGACGGTGATCTCACCGACCTGGACGACGCCCTTGTGGACGTACACGCCCGGGACCGGCTTCTGGCAGTCGCGGATCTCGACGACGGCGCCCGTGTCGACCTTGATCCGGCCGGTGTCGCCGATCTGGCCGCCGCCCTCGGCGTAGAACGGGGTGCGGTCGAGGACGATCTCCACCTCGTCGCCCTCGGAGGCGGCCGGGGAGGAGGCACCGTCGACGAGGATGCCGACGATCGTCGACTCGCTCTCGGTGTCGGTGTAGCCGACGAAGTCGGTGGCACCGGACTGGTCGGCGATCTCGCGGTAGGCGCCGACACCGGCGTGGCCGGTCTTCTTGGCCTGGGCGTCGGCCTTGGCGCGCTCCCGCTGCTCCTTCATCAGGCGGCGGAACCCGTCCTCGTCCACGGACAGCCCCTGCTCGGCGGCCATCTCCAGGGTGAGGTCGATCGGGAAGCCCCAGGTGTCGTGGAGCAGGAAGGCCTTGTCGCCGGCGAGGACGGTGCCGCCGGCGGCCTTGGTGTCGCTCACGGCGGTGTCGAGGATGTTGGTGCCGGCCTTCAGCGTCTTGAGGAAGGCGTTCTCCTCGGCGAGGGCGACCTTCTCGATCCGCTCGCGGTCGGTGATCAGCTCGGGGTACTGCTGTCCCATCATGCCGATCACGACGTCGATCAGGTCCTTGACGACCGGGCCGGTGGCGCCCAGCAGGCGCATGTTGCGGATGGCGCGGCGCATGATGCGGCGCAGCACGTAGCCGCGGCCCTCGTTGCCGGGGGTGACGCCGTCACCGATGAGCATCACGGAGGTGCGCATGTGGTCGGTGACCACGCGCAGGGAGACGTCCGAGGCGTGGGCGTCGCCGTAGGCGACACCGGTGAGGTCGGTGGCCTTCCTGATGACGGCCATCGAGGTGTCGATCTCGTACATGTTCTGCACGCCCTGCAGAATCATGGCGAGTCGCTCCAGGCCGAGGCCCGTGTCGATGTTCTGGCTCGGCAGGTCCCCGAGGATCTCGAAGTCCTCCTTGCCGATGCCCTCGCCCCGCTCGTACTGCATGAAGACGAGGTTCCAGATCTCCACGTACCGCTCGTCGTTGACGGCCGGGCCGCCCTCGACGCCGAACTCGGGGCCGCGGTCGTAGTTGATCTCGGAGCAGGGGCCGCACGGGCCCGGGACGCCCATGGACCAGTAGTTGTCCTTCTTGCCGAGGCGCTGGATGCGCTCGGCGGGCACGCCGACGACGTCGCGCCAGATGCGCTCGGCCTCGTCGTCCTCCAGGTAGACGGTGATCCACAGGCGCTCGGGGTCGAGGCCGTAACCGCCCTTGTCCTGGGGGCTGGTGAGCAGCTCCCAGGCGTACTTGATGGCGCCTTCCTTGAAGTAGTCGCCGAAGGAGAAGTTGCCGCACATCTGGAAGAACGTGCCGTGCCGCGTGGTCTTGCCGACCTCTTCGATGTCGGGCGTGCGCACGCACTTCTGCACGCTGGTGGCGCGGCTGAAGGGCGGCTTGACGTCACCGAGGAAGTAGGGCTTGAAGGGCACCATGCCGGCCGGGACCAGCAGCAGAGTCGGGTCGTCCGCGATGAGCGACGCCGAAGGGACGACGGTGTGACCGCGCTCCTCGAAGAAGCTCAACCAGCGGCGACGAATCTCGGCCGACTCCATCAGTGGTCCTCATTCCGGTTGTACGAGTACGTCGTCCTGACGTCGACGACGGACTTCGGGTCGTTGCGGTTCTCGATGGCGGCGTAGCGCCTGGGGGTGGGGAGTTCGTGGTCGACGGGGGCGTTCAGCCCGAGCGCGTCGTCCAGTTCGGCCTCCCGCTGGGCCATGTTCTCCCGGACGTCCAGTGCGAAGCCCACCGCCCGGTCCTTGAGCCGGGTGCCGGCGTCGAGGGCCTTGTTCGCCGCGGCCGCGGCGAGGCTGTCGGGGGTCAGCTGCTTGAGCTTCCGGTTGACCTTGGTGGTGGCCCAGACGCCGGCGGCGACGCCGGTGCCGAACCAGAACGTACGGCGGAACATCGCTGGATCAGTCCTTCTTCCGCTTCGTCCGCCGCGCGGACGGGATCGTACGGCCGACGATCACAGTGCGCCGCGGCTCCTTGGCCGGCTGGTCCTCCTTGCGACCGCCGAGTGCCCGGCGCACGCCGTACCCGAACGCCGCGACCTTGACCAGGGGGCCGCCGAAGGTGGAGGCCACGGTGGTCGACAGTGCCGAGGCGTTGGAGGTGACCTCCTGGACGTCGGACGCGATCGCGTCGACCCGGTCGATCTGAGTCTGCGCGGAACGCACCGCCGAGGAGGCGTCGGCCAGCAGCGGGACGGCCTGGTCGGTCACGTCCGCCACGAGCTTGGTGGTCGCCCTGAGCGTCTGGGCCAGCCTCGCCAGTGCGACGGCGAGGAAGGAGACCAGGATCGCCCAGAAGACGGCCACCAGGATCCCGGCCACCTCGCCACCGGACACTGTGTGCACCCGCTCCCTGAAAGACGTGCCTGAACATCGAGAAAGTCGTGCACCGAGCCTATCGCGCCGGGCGTGGAGCTCCGCACCGGATTACCGTCCGCGCACAGTGGAGTCGGGTCCGGCGGTTGTACGCAGTGCATACGAATGAGTACGCTTCGTGTTCCATGCGAGAACTTCGGCGCGACGGCACCCCGCCCGGCAACCTCCCGCTGGAACTCGACACCTTCGTGGGCAGAGCGCCGGAACTCGCCGGGCTGGCCGGGGCGCTGGACTCCGCGCGGCTGGTGACCGTGACCGGGACCGGCGGGGTCGGCAAGTCCCGACTGGCGGCGCGGGCGGCCGCGCGGTGCGCGCCCCGGGACGGGGTCTGGCGGGTGGAGCTGGCGCCGGTGCGCGACGGGGAGTTCGTCGACTACGCGGTCGTGGAGGCGCTGGGCCTGACCGACCACACGACGCGGCTGCCGCGCGAGACACTGCTCGCGCATCTCGCCGAGCGGGAGCTGCTGCTGGTCCTCGACGGGGTCGAGCACCTGGTGGGCGCCTGCGCCGCGCTGGCGAAGGACCTGCTGGGCCGCGCCCCGGGGCTGCGCATCCTGGCGGTGGGGCGCAGGCCGCTGGGGGTGGCCGGGGAGCGGCTGGTTCCGCTGGCGCCGCTGACCTCGGAGGAGGCGGTGGAACTGCTGACCGTCCGGGCGGCGCAGCGGCACGTGACCTACGGGTGCGAGGACGACCTGGACGAGGGTCGCGGGGAGCTGCGCGAGCTGTGCCGGCGCCTGGACGGGATCCCGCTGGCGATCGAACTGGCCGCGGGACGGCTGGGCACGCTGTCGCCCGGCCAGGTACTGCAGCGACTGGACGACCGCTTCCGCCTGCTGACCTGCGAGGACGGCACCGCCCTGCCGCGGCACCGGACGCTGCGTACGGCGATCGGCTGGAGCCATGAGCTGTGCAGCCCCGGCGAGCGGCTGCTGTGGGCGCGGCTGTCGGTGTTCGCGGGGCCGTTCGATCTGGAGGCCGCCGAGTACGTGTGCAGCGGCGGCGGTCTGCCCGCCGAGGACGTGCTCGACGTGCTCTCCGCGCTCCTCGCCCAGTCGGTGCTGACCCGCGAGGAGAGCCCTGCCGGGGTGCGCTACCGGATGCTCGACACCGTGCGGGCGTACGGCGCCGACTGGCTGGAGGCGACAGGCGACGCGGCGCGGCTGCGGCGTCGGCACCGGGACTGGTACGTGGGGCTGGCGACCTGGTGCGAGCTGGAGTGGTTCTCGCCCCGTCAGCGCCAGGTCGCCGCGCGCGTGGACGCGGAGCTGCCCAATCTGCGCAGCGCCCTGGAGCACTGTCTGGCCGACCCGGACGAGGCCCACCTGGGCCAGTACCTGGCCGGCGCCCTGTGGTTCCACTGGGTGGGCTGCGGCCGGCTGTCGGAGGGGCGGCACTGGCTGGAGCAGGCGGTGCGGCTGGACGCCGAGCGGACGGCGGGCGAGCAGTCCCGGCTGAAGGCGCTGTGGGTGCTCGCCTACGTGGCGATCCTGCAGGGCGACATGGTGCCGGCGCTGGCGGCGCTCCAGGAGTGCCGGGAGGAGGCCGAGCGGTCGGCCAACCCCACGGCGATGGCGTACGCGGAGCACCGCACCGGCTGTCTTGCGCTGGTCACGGACGACATGCCACGCGCAGAGACGCTGCTGCGTTCCGCGCTGCACCGCTACCGGGAGATCGGCGAGCTCAACAGCAATGTCCTGATGGGCCAGGTGGAGCTGGCGATGGCACGGGCGTTCCAGGGCGATCTGCCCGACGCGGTGCGGCTGTGCGAGGACGTGCGCCAGGTGTGCGAGGACCACGGGGAGCGCTGGGCCCGGAGCTATGCGCTGTACGTGCTGGCCTACGCGGCCTGGAACGACGGCGAACCGGCGCGTGCCCACGAGCTGCTGGCCGACTGCCTGCGCAGTGCGCACCGCTTCCGGGACCAGCTGGGCTCGGTGCTGGCGGTGGAGCTGCTCGCCCTGGTCACGCTGGCGGAGGGGGACGCCGCCGAGGCGGCGGTGCTCCAGGGCGCGGCCGGGCGGATGTGGCCGTCGGTGGGGCTGCCGCTGTTCGGCTCGGCGCACTACAACGCGCCGCACGAGCTGTGCGAGACGGCCGCCCGGGAACAGCTGGGCGACGAGCGGTACGAGGAGTGCGTGCGGCACGGAGCGCGGCTCGGCCGCCGGGAGGTGGTGGCGCGGGCGCTGCGGCGGCCCGGCGCGCCGGGCTCGGTGCCGGCGCCGCGCGGGGGCGGGCGGCGTGCCGCCCAGGAAGCGCGGACGGCGAAGCCCGCCGCCTCGCCCACCCGGAAGGGCGGGGAGACGGCGGGCTGAGGTACCGCGGGTGTACTGCGCCGGGGCTGGGGTCAGCGGGCGTAGTACTCGACGACGAGCTGCTCGTCGCAGATCACCGGGATCTCCTTGCGGTTCGGCTCACGGTCCAGGCGGAACGCCAGGGCCTTGAGGTTCACCTGGAGGTAGCGCGGGGTCTCGCCGTCGGGGGCGAAGCCACCCTCACGGGCGATCGTGAAGAGCGTCTTCTCCTTGGAGCGCTCGCGCACCTGCACGACGTCGTCCGGACGGACGCGGAAGGACGGCTTGTCGACCTTCTGGCCGTTGACCTGGATGTGGCCGTGGACGACCATCTGGCGGGCCTGGTAGATCGTGCGGGCGATGCCCGAACGCAGGACCAGCGCGTCGAGACGGCGCTCGAGCTCGATGACCAGGGCCTCACCGGTCTTCATGCTGGTCTTGGAGGCACGCTCGTAGGCGCGGACGAGCTGGCGCTCGCTGATGTCGTACTGCGCGCGCAGACGCTGCTTCTCGAGCAGACGGACCTTGTAGTCCGAGTTCTGCTTGCGGCCGCGGCCGTGCTCACCCGGCGGGTAGGGGCGGGCCTCGAAGTACTTGACGGCCTTCGGGGTCAGCGCGATGCCGAGGGCACGCGACTTCTTGACCTTGGGGCGGGACTGGTTCGCCACTGTCTGTGTCTCTTTTCTGAGTTTCCGGCTTGTCAGGGTTGAGGGAGGTCGCATCCGCAGCCGGGGAAACCCGCCTGGTCCGGGTGGGACCTGCCGGGCAGCCGCTCCCCTGGTCTGGGCACATACGTGCAGCACGCGAGTGGCCCACCAACCTCTCCCGGAGCTCCGGGTGGTGGTGGGCTGCCCGCGACACCGATCGACGGTGCGCGACGCTCCTGGAACCCGCTGGGGGTTCCGGCCGGTCGCCCCGTTCTGACTGCACGGGACGTGGCACTCCCCCCGAGTCTACAGGCTGCTCACGGCCGCTTGCGACCGAGGTGCCCCCGGGTCCACTCCACGGCGTCGGCGTACCGCGCCTCGGCGCCGTGCCGGGTCGGCGTGTAGTACGTCCGCTCCTTCAGGGCGTCCGGGGCGTACTGCTGGGCGGCGATGCCCTCCGGCAGGTCGTGCGGGTACACGTACCCCTGGCCGTGTCCGAGCTTGCCCGCGCCCTTGTAGTGGCTGTCGCGCAGGTGCGCGGGGACGGGCCCGGCGAGCCCCTTGCGTACGTCGTCCAGGGCGGCGCCGATGGCGGTGGTCGCGGCGTTGGACTTGGGGGCGAGGGCCAGGGCGATGGTGGCGTGGCTGAGGGTGAGGGCGGCCTCGGGGAAGCCGATCATGGCGACGGCCTGGGCGGCGGCGACGGCGATCGGCAGGGCGTTCGGGTCGGCGAGGCCGATGTCCTCGCTGGCGGAGATCATCAGGCGGCGGGCGATGAACCGGGGGTCCTCGCCGGCCTCGATCATCCGGGCCAGGTAGTGCAGGGCGGCGTCCACGTCGGAGCCGCGGATGGACTTGATCAGGGCGCTGGCGACGTCGTAGTGCTGGTCGCCGTCGCGGTCGTACTTCACCGCGGCCCGGTCGACGGTCTCCTCCAGCGTGGTGAGCCCGATCTCCGTCTCGCCCTTGTCCAGCGCGGCCCCGGCGGCGGCCTCCAGGGCGGTCAGCGCGCGACGGGCGTCGCCGCCGGCGATGCGCAGCAGGTGCTCCTCGGTGTCCTCGGGGAGGCCCACCGCCTCTTTGAGCCCGCGCTCGTCGGTGAGGGCGCGGCGCAGCAGGCCCCGGACGTCGTCGTCGGTGAGCGGTTCGAGGGTGAGGAGGAGGGAGCGGGAGAGCAGGGGGGAGATCACCGAGAAGTACGGGTTCTCGGTGGTGGCGGCGATCAGGGTGACCCAGCGGTTCTCGACGGCCGGGAGCAGGGAGTCCTGCTGGGCCTTGCTGAAGCGGTGGATCTCGTCGAGGAAGAGGACGGTCTCCTTGCCGTACCCGCCGACCGCGCGGCGGGCGCCGTCGATGACCGCGCGGACCTCCTTGACACCCGCGGTGATCGCCGACAGCTCCACGAAGCGCTTGTTGGTGGCCTTGGAGACGACGTACGCCAGGGTGGTCTTGCCGGTGCCCGGCGGGCCCCAGAGGATGACCGAGGAAGGCCCGGCGGGGCCGGCGGCACCCTCGCCGACCAGGCGGCGCAGGGGCGAACCGGGCTTGAGCAGATGCTGCTGGCCGACGACCTCGTCGAGGGTGCGCGGGCGCATCCGCACGGCGAGGGGGCTGCCGGTCGGGTCCTTCTCCTGGCGTTCTTCTGCTGCGGCGGTGAACAGGTCGGGCTCCACGCAAGAACCCTACCGGGGGTCTGGGGGTCGCCCCCCAGAGGGCACAGCACGGCACTGACATTGATGCTGATACTCGGGTTCCGGCGGTCGTGACTCGGGCACTGACTGACGCCCTGCTGGGCTGTCCTTGTGTTGGTCTGTCCGG
>NZ_JBITXB010000020.1:0-119691 GCF_044544295.1 Streptomyces sp. NPDC053750
CGGGCGGCGGTGCGGAAGGTGCCGTGGGGGCGGTCGGGGGTGCCCTCGGAGCGGGGGAAGAACTCGTACCAGGCGCCGTACAGGGCGCGTTCGCGCTCGACGAGCAGGGGCAGTGGGTCGGAGGTGGTGACCAGCTCGCGCAGCGGATGCCGGGCCAGCACCGCGGCGACCTCGGGCGTCAACGCCGCCGCCAGCCGCGACGCGGCCGGGCGGGTCTCGTCCCGCAGCGCGTCGACGGCGGCGAGCAGCTCGCTCCGGTCCGCGCTCCGCGGCACGCCCGCGGCGGCGCGCTCGTAGAGCCGGGCGCCCTCCTCCAGGACCAGGTCGGTGTCCATGCCCGCCGGGATCTTGATCTGTGCGTGGTGTTTCCAGGTGGTGACCGGGTCGCCCCACGCCTCCACGGTGTACGACCACGGTCCGGGCTCACCGGCGGTGACGGTGGCGCCCCACCGGTCGGTGCCCGGGGCCAGTTCCCGCATCGGCGTCCACGGACCCGGCCGGCCGCGCGGGTCTCTGAGGACGACGTTGGCGGCGACCGCGTCGTGGCCCTCGCGGAACACGGTGGCCGATATCTCGAAGGACTCGCCGGTGACGGCCTTCGCGGGCCTGCGTCCCTGCCGGACCATCGGGCGGACGTCCAGGACGGGGATGCGTCCGACGACGGTGGTGCCGTCCGCGCGGGGCGCCCCGTCAGGCGCCGCGGGGGATGCTGACGAATGGTGCGTGGCGGGCATGACCGCTCCTGTCCGCGTCAACGTGGGTGGGCGGATGACTCTGGGGAGGTGGGTCCTGCTGGGGGGTGCATGTGGGGTGTACCGCAGGAGCCTTCCCACACTGTTCGGGTGGGCAATCCGGCACTTTGTTACCTACTCACGCGTATGTCGACACACGCGACGACCCTGACTCGACACCTTCCCCGCCGGGAGATCGTCACGCCGGTGGTTATTAGCCCGTCCGGTGATCGAGAACGACACCTTTCAGGCCGAATCGGAGTTCCGAGGGCGAAGCCCCCGGCGGGGGACACATCAACGCCGGTAACGTCGTCGGGGTGAAGGCGATCCGTCGACTGACCGTCCGTCCCGTTCTCCCCGACCCCCTCCGGCCGCTCAGTGATCTGGCCCGGAACCTGCGCTGGTCCTGGCATCCGGAGACCCGCGACCTCTTCCAGTCCGTCGACCCCGAGTGCTGGACCGCGTCCGGCCGCGACCCGGTACGGCTGCTCGGCACCGTCCCGTCCGCGCGCCTCGCGGAGCTGGCCGAGGACCGGCGCTTCCTGCGCCGGCTGACCGCGGTGGCCGACGACCTCGACCACTACATGACCGGCGACCGCTGGTACCAGGCCCAGTCCGGCCGGCTCCCCGCCGCCGTCGCCTACTTCTCACCCGAGTTCGGCATCACCGCCGCCCTGCCCCAGTACTCCGGCGGCCTCGGCATCCTGGCCGGCGACCACCTCAAGGCCGCCAGCGACCTGGGCGTGCCCCTCGTCGGCGTCGGCCTGCTCTACCGCCACGGCTACTTCCGCCAGACCCTGTCCCGGGACGGCTGGCAGCAGGAGCACTACCCCGTCCTCGACCCCCACGAGCTGCCCCTCGTCCTCCTCAAGGAGCCCGACGGCACCCCCGCCCACGTCGCGCTCGCGCTGCCCGGCGGCCGGGAGCTGCGCGCCCGCGTCTGGCTCGCCCAGGTCGGGCGCATCCCGCTGCTGCTCCTCGACTCCGACGTGGAGGAGAACGACCTCGGCGAACGGGGCGTCACCGACCGGCTCTACGGCGGCGGCAGCGAACACCGGCTGCTCCAGGAGATGCTGCTCGGCATAGGAGGTGTCCGGGCGGTACGGACGTACTGCCGGCTCACCGGCCACGCCGGGCCGGAGGTGTTCCACACCAACGAGGGCCACGCCGGCTTCCTCGGTCTGGAGCGCATCGCCGAACTCTGCGACGAGGGGCTCGAATTCGACTCCGCGCTGGAGGCGGTCCGGGCCGGGACGGTCTTCACCACGCACACACCGGTCCCGGCCGGCATCGACCGCTTCGACCGCGAGCTGGTCGCCCGCCACTTCGGTCCCGACGCCGAGCTCCCGCGCATCGACGTCGAACGCGTCCTCAGGCTCGGCATGGAGACGTACCCCGGCGGCGAGCCCAACCTGTTCAACATGGCCGTGATGGGCCTCAGGCTGGCCCAGCGCGCCAACGGCGTCTCCCTGCTGCACGGCGGGGTCAGCCGGGAGATGTTCTCCGGACTGTGGCCCGGCTTCGACGCCGACGAGGTGCCGATCACCTCCGTCACCAACGGCGTGCACGCACCGACCTGGGTGGCACCCGAGGTGTTCCGGCTCGGCGCCCGGCAGATCGGCGTCCAACGGGCCGAGGACGCGCTGACCGTCGGCGACTCGGACCGCTGGGACTCCGTCGCCGACATCCCCGACCAGGACATCTGGGAGCTGCGCCGCACCCTGCGCGAGCAGCTCGTCGAGGAGGTGCGGGAGCGGCTGCGCGCCTCCTGGCGGCAGCGCGGCGCCGGGACGGCCGAGCTGGGCTGGATCGACGACGTCCTCGACCCCGACGTGCTCACCATCGGGTTCGCGCGGCGTGTCCCGTCGTACAAGCGGCTCACGCTGATGCTGCGCGACCGGGACCGGCTGATGGACCTGCTGCTGCACCCCGAGCGGCCGATCCAGATCGTCGTCGCGGGCAAGGCGCACCCGGCGGACGACGGCGGCAAGCGGCTGGTGCAGGAGCTGGTGCGGTTCGCGGACGACCCGCGGGTGCGGCACCGCATCGTGTTCCTGCCGGACTACGGCATGGCGATGGCGCAGAAGCTCTACCCGGGCTGCGACATCTGGCTGAACAACCCGCTCCGTCCGCTGGAGGCGTGCGGCACCTCCGGCATGAAGGCGGCGCTCAACGGCTGCCTCAACCTGTCGGTGCTGGACGGCTGGTGGGACGAGTGGTACCAGCCGGACTTCGGCTGGGCGATCCCCACCGCCGACGGCGCGGGTACCGACCCGGACCGGCGCGACGCCATAGAGGCCGCCGCCCTCTACGACCTGCTGGAGCAGCGGGTGACCCCCCGCTTCTACGAGCGGGGCGCGAGCGGGCTGCCCGACCGCTGGATCGAGATGGTCCGCCGGACCCTGAGCCTGCTCGGGCCCAAGGTGCTGGCCGGCCGCATGGTCCGCGAGTACGTCGAGCGGCTCTACGCCCCGGCGGCCGAGGCGCACCGCGCGATGGACCCCGACTCCGCCCGGTCGCTGGCCGAGTGGAAGGCCCGGCTGCGCAGGGCCTGGCCCGGGGTGAGCGTCGGCCATGTGGAGACCTCCGCCGCCACCGCCCTGGCCGAACTCGGCACGACCCTGGGCCTGCGGGTGCGGGTGAACCTCGGCGACCTCGCGCCGGAGGACGTGGAGGTGCAGGCGGTCTCCGGCCGGGTGGACTCCGAGGACCGGATCACCGACGCGACGACGGTGCCGCTGAAACCGGTGGGCGGCCCCGACCTGGAGGGCCGCTGGGTGTACGAGGGGCCGCTCGCCCTGGACCGCACCGGCCCCTTCGGCTACACGGTCCGGATCCTGCCCGCGCACCGGCTGCTGGCGTCCGGCGCGGAGCCGGGGCTGGTCGCGGTGCCCTCGGACGAGCTGGCGCAGGCGGCGGGAATGCTGATGAGGTGACCGTCGGCGGCGGCGCGGTCAGTCCTGCTCGTCGCCGCCGCTCAGGCGCCGCAGGACGGTGCCGCAGCGCCGGGCGTACGCGTGCTGGAAGGCGCGGGCGGCCGGCCCGCCGGCCTTGGCGTACCACTTCGCCGGGCGGCTGAAGGCGTTCACGGTCAGCCAGACCGTGCCGTCACCGGTGCGGTCCACGACGAACGCCTCCTCGCCGGACTCGGGGTGGCCGGGCAGCGTGCCGTAGGCCCAGCCGGCCCGGCGGGGTTCCTCCAGGGTCCACACCACCCGGCAGGGCGCCTTGATCATCCCGGCGAGGGTGACGGTGACGTCGACGCCGGGCGCGGCACGCTCCGCGCTCGCGTCGATGCCGACGCCCATCTCCCGGTGCATCTCCCAGGTCAGCACGGCCTCGACCGCGCGCCGGAACACCGGTTCGCCCTCCCCGAGGCGGGTGCGTACGTGCAGGGGGCGGAAGCCGGGCGGGCAGTGGCCCTGCTCGCGGGTGGCGCCGACGTCGTCGTACGTGAAGGACATGGGCACCAAGGGTAGGGCGGCACCCTGGAACTCGGAGTTCCGGGTGCCGCCCCGTCAGACCGTGTCCGGGTTTTCCGGCTTACGGGAAGGTGAGCCGCCAGGCGTCGATGTAGCCGGTGTCCTGCCGGCCCTGGTCCTGGACGCGCAGCTTCCAGGTGCCGTTGGCCGACTCGGACGAGGCGTTGACCGTGTAGGTCTCGTGCACGTCCGCGGCCGGGTCGTAGCCGCTGCTCTTCAGCAGGTACGCCGTCCCGTCGGGCGCGATCAGGTCGATCCGCAGGTCACCGCGCCAGGTGTGCACGATGTCCACGCCGACCTTCAGGTTGCTCGGCGCGTTCCCGGTGCGACCCGAGACCGTGACCGAGGAGGTCACCGCCGACCCGTAGTCGGGGATGGTGACGTTCGTGCCGCTCTCGAAGGTCGTGCCGTCGCCGCCACCGCCGTCACCGGGGCGGGAACCGACGTTGATGCCCGCCCACGCGTGCTGCACCGCCGTGTACTCGGCGCTGTCGGTGCCGTACAGCTCACCGGCCGCCGCGAGGGTGCCGGTGCGGGCGCCCGCGTAGTTGGTGGTCGACGTGAACTTCGTGGTCAGCGCGCGGAACCAGATCTTCGCGGCCTTCTCGCGGCCGATGCCGGTGACCGGGAGGCCGTCCGAGGTGGGCGAGTCGTAGGTGACACCGTTGATGGTCTTGGTGCCGCTGCCCTCGCTCAGCAGGTAGAAGAAGTGGTTGGCCGGGCCCGACGAGTAGTGGACGTCGATGTTGCCGATGCCCGAGTACCAGGAGTCCTTGGACGCGCCGTCCTTGCTGGGCTTGTCCATGTAGCGCAGCGGGGTGCCGTCGCCGTTGATGTCGATCTCCTCGCCGATGAGGTAGTCACCGACGTCCTCGGAGTTGTTCGCGTAGAACTCGACGGCCGCGCCGAAGATGTCGCTGGTTGCCTCGTTGAGGCCGCCGGACTCGCCGCTGTAGACGAGGCCCGCGGTGTGGGAGGTGACGCCGTGCGTCATCTCGTGCGCGGCCACGTCGATGGACGTCAGCGGGTTGGCGTTGCCGGAGCCGTCGCCGTACGTCATGCAGAAGCAGGAGTCCGACCAGAAGGCGTTGACGTAGTTGTTGCCGTAGTGGACGCGGGAGTAGGCGCCCACCCCGTCGCCGCGGATGCCGGAGCGGCCCTGGACGTTCTTGTAGTAGTCCCAGGTCAGCGCCGCGCCGTAGTGGGCGTCGGCGGCGGCCGTCTCGGCGTTGGACGCAGCTCCGTTGCCCCACACGTCGTCGGGGCCGGTGAAGAGCGTGCCGGTGCCGGAGGTGCCCCGGTTGAGGTTGTACGTCTTGTGGTTGCCGCGCGTGGTGTCGGTCAGCGTGTACGACGACCCGGACTGCGCGGTGCCCAGCGTCACCGTGCCGCTGTACATGGTGTTGCCGGTGCCGTTGTGGATCGCCTGGTACTCGAAGAGCTTGGCGCCGGTGGCGGCGTCGGTGACCACGTGCAGCTCGTTCGGGGTGCCGTCCTCCTGAAGGCCGCCCACGACCGTCTCGTACGCCAGGACCGGGGTGCCGTTCGCCGCCCAGATCACCTTGCGCGGTGCGCGGTCGGCGTCCGGCGCCTTGGCACCGGCGGCCTTCGCGGCGGCCACGGCCTGCGTCTCGGCCTTCGCGGCGGAGATCTTCGGCGTCACGGTGGCCGGCTTGATCGCCTTCTGCGTGGCCTTCACGACCCGCTCGGTCTTCCCCGCGTCGGTGGTGACGACCAGGTCGCCGCCGAGGACGGGCAGGCCGTCGTAGGTGCGCTCGTAGCGGGTGTGCACGGTGCCGTCGCGGTCCTTGAGCACATCGCGGACGACCAGCTTCTCCTTGGCGCCCAGGCCGAGTTCGTCGGCGGTCTTCGCCTTGGTGGCGTTGGCGTCGGCGATCAGCTCGGCGCGCTGGGCCGGGGTGAGCGTGACGGACTCGGCGCCCGGTGCGGGGGCCTGCCGGGGGGCCGCGGTGGCGGCGCCCGACTGGACCGCCGTGGCGATCAGCGCGGCGACACCGGCCAGGGCGACGGCCGCGGCGCGGCGCTGGGTGGTGCGGCGGGAGGGGGTGTGGGAGGTGCGTCTGTGGGGAGTACTGCTGCTCAACACTGACTCCTTCTGCGTGGCCGCGGGTCGCGCGGCCAGGGAAGACCGGACGACGGGTGGGCCGGCCGGGCGGTACTGGGCGGTACGCAGTGACCACGTGCTGTGAGCGGGCCGCGGCACAGCGCTGATGAGCACGCTGTGGGGGCGCTGTGGAGCGGCCGTGGGAAGAGTGGCAGGAGAACGGGACTCTTGTCAGGAGCGCGTCAGTAAGTTGGCCGGAAATGGTTCGTTGTCCGGGCGTTCATGTTCGATATACGGAAGCGACGCCCGGGTGCGGTACTGACCGGCCGCTCAGTCGGTCCACGGCGACCGGTCCGAGTGCCGGCGCGACGGGGAGGGGTGACGGCCCGATCGGTCTGCCGTCGGGCGCGGATGCGGCTGGCCCTTCGGCTCATTCTTGCGAGGAACCCCGGGGCTTCAGCCCCGGGAGGAACCGCAACCTCATGCAGCGAGGCGCGCAGCGCCGCGGTGTCGCTGTGTGCGTCCGGCTGCGCAGCGGCCGGGGTCCCGCTCCCTCGCGGGGGCATGGGGGTGGGGGGTCAGGCTGCTGCCGACGCCCGTGCAGGCGGCGACTCTGGAGGCGACCCTGCGTGCCTGCAATCAGGCGGCCACCTGGGCGAGTGAGGTGGCCTTCGAACATGGGGAGTTCAAGAACTTCGCCCTGCGCAAGCTCACCTACGCGCAGGTGAAGTCGCGGTGGAGCCTGGGCGCGCAGGCGGCCCAGCATGTGGTCAAGAAGGCCTGCGACGCGTACGCCACGCTGAGGGCGAATCTGAAGGCGGGACGTCTGGGTCGTCCCGGCTCGGCACACCACCGCCGTGCCACCGAAAACCCTGTTGCCTTCCGTCCTCATGGTGCGCAGCCGTTCGACGACCGGATGCTCTCCTGGCAGATCACCCAGCGGACGGTATCGGTGTGGACCACCGGCGGGCGGATGAGAACGTGATCTTCACCGCCTCGCCGGAGCAGCTGGCCACGCTCGCGCTGTACAACCACCTCGGACGGCGAGATCATGGCCGGACGAGCCCTCAACCGGATCCGGGCCCGTGAACGCGGCCTGCGCGCCAAACTGCAGAAGAAGAACACCCCGTCCGCCAGACGCCGGCTGAACAAGCGTCGCCGCAAGGAAGCGCGACGGGCCAAGGACATCAACCACAAGATCGCGAAACATGTGGTGGCCGAGGCAGAACGCACCGGTCGCGGAATCGCCCTCGAAGACCTCACAGGCATCCGCGAACGGGCACGGCTCCGCAAGCCAACGGGCCACCCGCTCCAGCTGGGCCTTCGCCCAGCTGGGCCAGTTCATCGCGTACAAGGCCCGCCGCGTGGGGGTGCCGGTGGTGCACGTCGATCCGGCGTACACCTCCCAAACCTGCGCCGAGTGCGGCCACATCGACAAGGCGAACCGGGTCCGTCAGGCCCAGTTCGCGTGCCGGTCCTGCGGATTCGTTGATCACGCCGACCGGAACAGCTCCCGCAACATCCGCGCCCGCGCGCGGCAGTTGTGGCGACGCGGGGCCCCGTCAACGGCCCCTCCCCCCCCGCAACCGCGGCCCGGGGCTGGACGCAAACTGAGCATCACCGCCAGTGATGCCCCGTTGTGCAAGCCCGGGACTTCAGTCCCGGGTCGTTGACGTACTCCGTTCGCAGATTGTCCGCGGCCCCGGCTGAGAAATGGCTGGCCTGCGTCGGCGAGGACAGAGCGGGCCCGCTTCGAGTGCGGCGCCTCCGTGTCGTGAGGCGAGGTGGGCGGGCGTGGGTTGCTGCGGACGGCGCGGCACATGTCGCGCGGGTCATGGCGGTGCTCTCGGAGAAATCTCGGGCGCACCGCACTGCACTGGCGTGAGCAGTCGGTGCCGGCGGGGGGACTGGTCGAGGCGGTGGACGTGGTGAGGGCGTACTCGACTGGTCGGGGCTGACCCCGAGGGTCTTCGCCGACGCGGTCGCCGATGTCCAGGCCGGCAAGTTCTACGTGTCGGCCACCCTCGTGCGACGGGCGCTGCGGCAGACCCAGCCGGCCCCGGCCGACGTACGGCCCTGGGGCCCGCCCGGTGCCCTGCTCACCCCGCGCGAGCTGGAGGTGCTCCACCTGGTGGCCGAGGGCCTGAGCAACAAGCAGGCCGCCCGCCGGCTGCAGATTTCCGAGCACGGAGTGAAGCGCCTGGTCGGCAACGTGCTGGCCAGACTCAACTGCCCCAACCGGACGCTGGCCGTCGTCCGGGCGATGGAGGACGGACTGCTCTCCGGCGTCGGCCAGACGGCCGGCGCGAGGGAGCAGTCCACGACACATGTCGCCTAGAGTGAGGTAGCCTGGACAGATGTCCGCATCGGTCGCGAAGACGGCACAGTCCGCAGGGCCCGCCCAGTCCGCGCAGCGGCGTGTCGATCCCCGGATCGTACGGACGCGCGGGTTGCTGCGGGCCGCCGCCCTGGAGCTCGCGGCCGAGCAGGAGCTGCAGTCCATCACCATCGCGCACGTGGCCGAGCGGGCGACCATCAACCGCGCCACCGTGTACCAGCACTACCGCGACCTGGACGAGCTGATGCTCGACGCGATGGAGGACGAACTCGCCAAGCTGGTCGGTCTGGCCGCACGCTGTCCGCTCGTCGTCCTCCCGGCGGACATGCCGCGCGAGTTCGTCGACGTGTTCCGCCACATCGAGGGCGACATCACGCTGTACCGGCGGATGCTCGGCCCCTGCGGCTCCGCCCGCTTCGTCAGCCGGCTGCGCCAACTCCTCGCCGAGCAGGTCGCGGGTCAGCTGGCGGACGCCGGGGTCGGCAGGCCCGACGAGGCCGGCGTCGAACTGCGCGCGCACTGCTCGGCCGGGGCGTTCATCGGCCTGGTCAGCTGCTGGCTGTTCCGTCCGCAGCAACTGACCGCGGACGAGGCCGCGGAGCACGCCTGGCGCGGACTGCACATGGTGGGCCGGCCCGCCGCGTAGAACGTCGAGGAACGCAGGGCAGCGGGCCCGTCTCTGGCTGCAGAGGCGGGCCCGCCGCCCGCTTCCGCCGTGTTCCCGGTCGGTCGCGGAACCGTGTCACCTGCCCGAACGGTCAGCTCGTGGGGGTCTTGGCCCGCTCCGCCCGCACCGCGATGGTGGTCGTGCGCAGCCGAGGTGACGCAGGTGCGCACCACCACACGGGAGAAGGATTCATGGCGAGCGAACGTCCGGCGGCCGACGGGCCCGGCACAGCGGTGGCGGCACCCGTGCGCGGCAGCATGCTCTCCGCGCCCGAGGCGCTGGCCGGTGAGCAACTGGCCTCGCGGATGGGCATCGAGGTCGTCTCGGCCGAGCCCGAATACCGCACGGCCGCACCGCCCGGCTGGCCCTCGCCGTGCGGCTGGTGGACACCGGCCGGCTCACGGTGCGCGGCGAGGCGCTGGTGCGGCTGCCGGGCGGACCGCGACCGTGAGCCGGCCCGCCGAGCCGTGGCTCCGGCCGACGCCCTCGGACGGGGACTCGGTGGCGGTCCGGCTGTTCTGCCTGCCGTACGCGGGCGGCAGCGCGAGCGCCTTCCGGGCACTTCACGCGGTGCCCGCTGCCCGGCCCCGGCGAGCGCCGGGCCGAGGCCGTCGCCGTGCGGCTGCCCGGGCACGGCAACCGCACGGCCGAGCCCGCGGTCGACGACGCCCGGCTGCTGGCCGTACGGCTGGCCGCAGCCCTCGGCCCGTACCTGGACCGCCCCTACGGCATCTACGGCATCTACGGCATCTACGGCCACAGCATGGGCGGTCTGCTGGGCCTCGCTCTGGCCCACGAACTCGCCCGCGCCCCCGGGCGGCGCCCGCCCGCCGCGCTGTTCGTGGGCGCGAGTCCGCCGCCCGCGTCGGTGCGCCCCGAGGCAGCCTGGCACGGCTCGGAGGCCGAGCTGGTGGCGTGGCTGCGCGCGGCGGGCGGCACCCCGGCGCCCGTGCTGGCCGCGCCCGCCCTCCTGGAGCTGCTGCTGCCGGCGCTGCGGGCCGACCTGGCGCTGGTCGCCGGGTACCGGCGCCGGCCGGGGGAGCGGATCGCCGTCGCCGTGCACGGCTTCGCCGGGACCGACGACGCTCTGGTGCCGGGCGCGGCGATGGGGGGCTGGGCGGCCGAGACCACGGTGGGGTTCACGCTGTCCGAAGTGCCGGGCGGCCACTTCTTCCTGGCGGACCGCGCGGCTTCGTCACCGTCCTCGACACGGTCGCGGAGCGGCTCCTTACCTGACACATGGCTACTAATCAACATCTGTTGTGTAGACGACAGATGTTGTGGAACGATGACGGTGCGGGATTAGCCCGCGAACCACGACCGTCAAAGGGGAGCAAGCCGTCGTGAGCACGGAACAGGCGCCGACCGGCCCGGAGAGCGGGGCGGACTCCGGGCGCATCACCCCGGAGCTGTGGTGGCTCAGCGGGACCATGGCCTTCGGTGGCTTCGCCAGCCTGCTCGACAGCACGATCGTCAATGTCGCCATCGGGCCGCTCGCCCGCACCTTCGACTCCTCGATCTCCACGGTGCAGTGGGTGGTGACCGGCTACCTGCTGGCCCTGTCCGCGGCGATCCCGCTCAGCGGCTGGGCCGCCGCGCGGTTCGGCGCCAAGCAGATGGTGATCTTCGCCCAGCTGCTGTTCCTGGCCGGCTCGGTGCTCGCCGGGCTCGCCTGGTCGGCGCCCAGCCTCATCGCCTTCCGGCTGATCCAGGGCATCGGTGGTGGCTTGGTCGTCCCGGTCGGCCAGGCGCTGCTCGCCCAGGCCGCCGGGCCGCAGCGCCTCGGCCGCCTGATGGGCATCGTCTCCATCCCCTCGATGTTCGCTCCGCTCATCGGCCCCACGCTCGGCGGCGTCCTCATCGACCACCTGAGCTGGCGCTGGCTGTTCTTCATCAACGTGCCGTTCTGCCTGATCACCATCGCCCTGGTCGCCCTGAAGGTGCGCAACGTCGTACCGCCCACCAAGGACGCCAAGCTCGACGTGGTCGGTCTGATCCTGCTCATGCCCGGTCTCAGCGCGTTCCTGTACGGCCTCTCGGAGGCCGGCGCGAAGGGTGGTTTCGGCGACACCCGCACCCTCGTCGCCCTGGTCGCCGGAGTCGTCCTCCTCGCCGTCTTCACGCTCCGCGCGCTACGGGTGCGCATCGAACCGCTCGTGGACCTACGGCTGTTCCGGCGCTCCGGCTTCCGCAACGGCACCCTGGCCAACCTCGCCCTGAGCTTCGCGATGTACGGCGTGATGATCCCGCTGCCGATGTACTTCCAGCTGGTGCACGGCTCCAGCGTCACCGAGTCCGCGCTGCTCCTGCTTCCGCAGAGCATCGGCTTCTTCATCGGCGTCGTCCTGATGAACCCGCTGACCGCAATGCTCGGCGCCCGCGGCCTGAGCGCGGCGGGTGCCGTCCTCGCCGTCGTCGGCACCGTCCCGTTCGCCGTCATCGACGCCGGCCCGAACCAGGTGTTCCTCAGCGTCGCCATGATCGTCCGTGGTCTGGGGCTCGGCTGCTCGATGCTGCCGACCATGACGGTGGCGTTCAGCAGCGTGCCCCGGGAGCTGGCGCCGAGCGCGACCAGCGGCTTCAACGTCTTCCAGCGCGTCGCCTCCTCGCTCGGCACCGCCGTGCTCGCCGTGGTGCTCCAGCAGCACATGCAGGACCGGCTGCCGGCCGGCGGCCCGACCGTCGCCGAGGTGGCGCCGGGCAGTGACGTCGCCGAGGGCCTGGCGCCCGCCTTCGGCCCCCCGTTCTGGTGGGCGCTCGTCTTCACCGCCCTCGCCCTCGTGCCCTGCCTCTTCCTGTCGGGACGCGCCCCCGCACCGGCTCGGACCGGGCGGCCGGGCGGCGGTCCGGCCCCGGACGGCCAGGACACCGCCCGCACCGACGAACCGGCCGCCAGGACCAGGTGAGGCAGGGGAGCGAGCGTACTTCCCCCGGCTCTCGCGACTTCACCTCTTCGCCCTGCGCGCATGCGGTCGCCGAGCCGACGCACTGGAGCTCTACCAGGACGCCCGCCGCACCCTGCGCGAGGAGCTCGGCCTCGAGCCCGGCAGCCGGCTGCGGGATCTGCAGCGGGAGTTGCTGGCCGGCTGAGCCGCCGCGGAGACCGAGCGCCGGTCAGCGACCGGGCCTCGGCGACGACTCCCCGTGCCAGGACCCCCACAGCGCCGCGTACGCCCCGCCCGCCGCCACCAGCTCGTCGTGCGTGCCCAGTTCGGTCAGCCGGCCGCCCTCCATCACGGCCACCCGGTCCGCGTCGTGCGCGGTGTGCAGACGGTGCGCGATGGCGATGACCGTACGACCCTTCAGCACGGCGGCGAGCGCGCGCTCGGTGTGCCGTGCCGTCGTCGGGTCCAGCAGGGCGGTGGCCTCGTCGAGGATCAGCGTGTGCGGGTCGGCCAGCACCACCCGGGCCAGGGCGAGTTGCTGCGCCTGCGAGCCGTCCGTCCGGTGACCGCCCGTGCCCAGCTCGGCGCCGAGACCGTCGGGCAGGTCCCGCACCCACTCCTCGGCGCCCACGGTGGCGAGCGCGGCCCACAACTCCTCGTCCGTGGCCCCCGGTTCGGCGATCAGGAGGTTGTCGCGGACCGTGCCGAGAAAGACGTGGTGCTCCTGGGTGACCAGGACGACCTGCCGGCGCAGCCGCTCGGGCTCCAGACCGGCCACCGGCACCCCGCCCACCGTCACCGAGCCCTCGGTCGGCGCGTCGACGCCCGCCAGCAGCCTGCTCAGCGTGGTCTTGCCCGCCCCGGACGGCCCCACGACCGCCAGCCGCTCACCCGGCCGCACGGTCAGATCCACGCCGTGCAGCACCTCCCCGCCCCGGTCGTAGGCGTAGCGCACCCCGCGCACATCGATCCGGTCGTCCACCGGGGCCGGCGAGTCCTCCGTCGCCGCCCGCTCGGCCCGCGCCAGCCCCTCCACCCGGGCGAAGGAGGCGCCACCGCTCTGCAACTGCTCGATCCGCATCAGCACCTCGTCCAGCGGCACGGCCAGCTGCTGGAGGTACAGCGCGCACGCCACCACCGCCCCGAGGCTCACCGCCCCGTGCGCGAGCAGCACGCCGCCGATCATCAGCACACCGGCGACGGGGAAGATGTAGGAGGCGTCCACCGTCGGGAAGAACACGCTGCGCAGATACAGCGTGTGGAACCGGGTCCGCCGAGAGACCTCCAACGCCTCCCGGTTCGACGCCACGCGCCGCTCACCCAGCCGGAACGCCTCGACCGTACGGGCCCCCGCCACGGTGGCGGCGAGGCTCTCGGCGACGTCCGAGGTGGCTGCCCCCTCGGCGAGATACGCGGCCCGCGCCCGCCGCAGGTACCAGCGCAGCCCGAAGCAGACCGGCGTCAGCCCCAGCACACCGACCAGGCCGAGCAGCGGGTCGAGGACGAACACGGCACAGCTGAGGAACAGCGCCTGCACGGCGTTGATCAGCAGCTCCGGGCCCGCGTCGCGCAGCGTCGTGCCGACGGTGGACACGTCGGCCGTGCCGCGCGTCGTCAGGTCGCCGGTGCCGGCACGCTCCACCACGGAGGCGGGCAGGGCCAGCGCCCGGTCCACGAACCGCTCCCGCACCCGGGCGAGCGTCCGTTCACCGAAGCGGTGCCCGACGTACCGCGCCCAGCGGGCCAGCAGCAGCTGGGCCAGCGAGCACAGCAGGATGGCGAGCGCCATCCGGTCCACGGCTCCGACCCCGCCCCCGGCGCGCACCTCGTCGACGATCCGGCCGAGCAGCCACGGGCCCGCGAGCCCGGCCAGGGCGGCGAGCGCGTTCAGACCCAGGACGACGGCGAAGGACCTCCGGTCGGCGCGGACGAGGTGGGCTGCTGCCCGGCGGACGTCGGGGCGGTCGGCGACGGGGAGCTGTGTCACTGGACCACCTCGTCGTCCCGTGCGACCAGAGACCTGTATCCCGGCTCGGTGTCGAGGAGTTCCCGGTGGGTGCCGGTGGCGACGACCTTGCCGTCGACCAGGTAGTGCACGACGTCCGCCTGGTCGAGCATCAGCGGGGAGGTGGCGGCCACCACGGTCGTACGGCCCTTGCGGGCGTCGCGCAGGCGGTTCGCCACGGTGGACTCCGTGTGGGCGTCGAGGGCGGAGGTCGGTTCCACGGCGAGCAGGACCTCGGGGTCGGTGAGGAAGGCCCGGACCAGGCGGAGGCGTTGGCGTTGGCCGCCGGAGAGGGTGCGGCCTTGGGCCGCGACGGGGGTTTGCAGGCCGTCGGGGAGGGCTTGGACGATGTCGTCGGCGGCAGCGGCATGGATTGCCTGGGTGAGGTGCGCGTCTGCGTCTGCCTCGGCTGGTTGCTGGGCGTCTGCGGGTTTGGTGTGGCTGGTCGCGCCCACGCGGCGGAGCCGCACATCGATACTGCCCGCGCCCCTGACGTCGGGTTCCGCATCACCGATTACATCGCGCAGGTGGCCTGCGAAGAGGTCGGCCTCCGCCTCCGCGACCAGGATGCGGGGCCGTACCTGTGCGAGGCGTACCTCGTCCAGGCGGACCTCGCCCCACGTCACGTCGGACGGGGTGTACCGGCCCAGACGGTCGACGATCTCGGCGGCGTCCGCGGGGCGGGGGCCGGCCAGGGCGGTCAGGCGGCCGGGCAGGACGCGCACGCCGGAGGCCGGGTCGTACAGGGGCGAGGGCTCCGCGGGGGCGTCGCGGGTACCGGTGTCGGGCTCGGGGTCCAGGCGCAGGAAGGCGACGACGCGGCGGGCGGCCACCACGCCCCGGCTGAGCTGGTGGCCCATCTCGATGAGGAACGCCACCGGCCAGCCCAGCGCCACGACATAGCCGTACACCGAGACCAGTTCGCCCACGCTGATGTGCCCCTGCGCGGCCTGCCGCGCGCCCAGCCAGGTCACCAGCGCCAGGAACAGCATCGGCAGCCCCACGCCGAGGGCCTGGATCCAGCTGGTCACCGCCCCGACCTCGTAGCCCTGCGCGCGCAGCCGCGCCGAGTCGCGGCGGAAGGCGTCCGCGACCAGGCTCTTGCCGCCCAGCCCGTTCAGCACCCGCAGTCCGCCCGCGAGGTCGCCGATCCGCGCGGTCAGCACCGTCTGCCGCTCCCGGTACTCGGCCTCCCGGCCCTGCAACCGCCCCATCAGCGGCCCCAGCAGCACACCGAGGAGCGGCACGCCCAGCAGCACCACCAGGGCGAGCTGCGTCGAGACCGAGAGCATCAGCGCACCGACGGACGCATAGGCGACGACCGCTCCCACGCCGGGGCCCACGGCCGTCAGCGACTGGCTGATCGTCTGCACGTCGCCGACGCCGATGGTGACCACCTCCCCGGTCCCCACCTGCCGGCGCAGTGCCGCGCCCAGCCGCACGGCGTGCCCGACGACGACCTTGACCGTACGGAAGTTGGCGTCCATCCGGACCCGCGTCATCGTGCGGTGCCGCAGGACGCCCAGCCAGGCGTTGAGCATCCCCACGGCGACCAGCGCACCGGTCCACAGCCCCAGCGCGCCCAGGTCACCCGGCTCCAGGCCGTGGTCGACCGCCCGGGCCATCAGATACGGCGTCGCCGCCAGCAGCACCATCCAGATACTGGCGAACACCGCGCCCGCCGCGCACCGCCGCCACTGCCGCCGGACCAGCCACCCCAGGTAGTGCCGGCCGCTGCGACGGTCGGGCGTGCCGGGGTCCTCGTACGCGTCGATCATCGTGCCCGTCCGTCCCCTCGGCAGCCGCTCACGCCAGACTGTCCCGCCACGCCCGGTGCAGGTCCGCGAACCGGCCCGTACCGGCGATCAGTTCGTCCGGCGGACCGTCCTCCACGATCCGGCCGTGCTCCATCACCAGCACCCGGTCGGCGATCTCCACCGTGGACAGCCGGTGCGCGATCACGACCGCCGTACGGCCCTTCAGCACCGTCGCCATCGCCCGCTGCACCGCCCGCTCCCCGGGGATGTCCAGCGAGCTGGTCGCCTCGTCGAGGATCAGCACCGCCGGATCCGCCAGCAACGCGCGTGCGAACGCCACCAGCTGCCGCTGACCGGCGGAGATACGACCGCCCCGCTTGCGGACGTCGGTGTCGTAGCCGTCGGGCAGCGCGCCGATGAAGTCGTGCGCGCCGATCGCCTTCGCGGCCTGCTCGATCTCCTCCCGCGTGGCCTCGGGCCGGCCGATGGCGATGTTCTCCGCGACCGTGCCGGAGAACAGGAACGCCTCCTGCGTCACCATCACCACCCCGCGCCGCAGTTCGGGCACGGCGAGGTCGCGCAGGTCGGTGCCGTCCAGCAGGACCCGCCCGTCGGAGGGGTCGTAGAACCGGGCGAGCAGCTTGGCCAGCGTCGACTTGCCCGCGCCGGTCGAGCCGACGACGGCGACGGTCTGCCCGGCCGGGATCGTCAGGTCGAAGCGGGGGAGTACCTCGCCGCCGGTGCGGTAGCCGAAGCGGACCGAGTCGAAGACGACCTCGCGCCCGGGGTGCTCCGACTTGAGCGGCGGCAGCTCCCTCGGCGCGGTCGGCTCGGGCACCGACGGCGTCTGGGCCAGCAGCCCGGCGATCTTCTCCAGCGAGGCCGCGGCCGACTGGTAGGAGTTGAGGAACATGCCGAGCCGGTCGATCGGGTCGTACAGCCGGCGCAGGTACAGCACCGCCGCCGCCAGCACACCGAGCGCCAGCGTGCCGTCGGCGACCCGGTAGGCGCCCCAGAGAACGATCCCCGCCACGGCCGTGTTGGCGACGAGGCGCGAGCCGACGACGTAACGGGCCATCTCGAGCAGCGCGTCGCCGTTGGTCCGTTCGTGGCGCCGGTTCAGTAGGGCGAAGTCGGCGTCGTTGGCGGCTTCCCGGCGGAAGGCGCGCACCGGACGGATGCCGTTCATCGTCTCCACGAACTTCACGATCACCGCCGCGATCGCCGTGGACCGCTGCCGGTACACCCGCCCCGCGCGCCGCCGGTACAGCCGCACCAGCCCGTACAGCGGCACGAAGGACGCCACCGCGACCGCGCCGAGCCCCAGGTCCAGCCAGAGCAGCAGCGCCGAGATGTAGACGAAGGACAGGATGACCGTCACCAGCTCCTGAAGGCCCTCGTCGAGCAGCTCGCGCAGCGACTCCACGTCCGTGGTGGAGCGGGAGATGAGCCGGCCGGAGGTGTAGCGCTCGTGGAAGTCGACGCTCAGCGCCTGCGCGTGGCGGAAGATCCGGCCCCTGAGGTCCAGCAGCACGTCCTGGTTCACGCCGGCCGCGGCGGCGATGAACGCGTACTGCAGCGCGCCGGCGGCCAGCGAGCACAGCAGACAACCGGCGCCCACCGCGATCAGCGGACCGTGGTCGTCGTCCCGCAGGGCCGGTACGGCGCGGTCGATGGCGTACGCCACCAGCAGCGGGCCCGCCTGCACCGCCGCCTGCTGGAGCAGCAGGAGGAAGGTGGTGAGGGCGACGCGGGCCTTCCGGGGCGCGAGCAGGGACCGCAGCAGGGCGGCGGTCGCGCCGGGCGGGCTGGGCAGGACGTCCTTGTCGAAGTCGTCGCCGGTGTGCTCCGTGCCCTGGGGCCGGGGCGAATCCTCCGCCTCGCCGGGAGCGGGCGGGGACGTGATGGGGGCCGTCATCGCCGGTCGTCCTCCTGTTCCTCGGCGCCGGACATCAGATGGGCGTACTCGGCGTTCGTACGCAGCAGTTCGTGGTGGGTGCCGACGGCGGCGATACGGCCCTGGGACAGCAGGGCGACGCGGTCGGCGAGCAGGACCGTGGAGGGGCGGTGCGCCACGATCAGGGCGGTGGTGTCCGCGAGGACCTGCCGCAGCGCGGCCTCCACGGCGGCCTCCGTGTGCACGTCCAGCGCGGACAACGGGTCGTCCAGGACGAGGAACCTCGGTCCCCCGACCACCGCACGGGCCAGCGCGAGGCGCTGCCGCTGTCCGCCGGACAGGCTCAGACCCTGCTCGCCGACCTGGGTGTCGGTGCCCTGGGGGAGGGCGTGCGCGAAGTCGGCCTGCGCGACGGCGAGCGCCCGGCGCAGCTCTTCGTCCCCGGCTCCGTCCCCGGCGCCCATCAGCACGTTCTCGCCGACGCTCGCCGAGAAGAGCGTGGGCTCCTCGAAGGCCACGGCGACCAGGGCGCGCAGCTCCTCGCGGGACAGGGCGGTGATGTCCTCGCCGTCCAGGGTGATCCGCCCGTCGGTCACCTCGTGCAGCCGCGGAACGAGCGCGGTCAGCGTCGTCTTGCCGCTCCCGGTGGCCCCGACCAGGGCCATGGACTCACCGGACCGGATGTGCAGGTCGACCCGGTCGAGGACGGGCGGGGAGCCGGGAGGCGCATCGGGGTACCGGAACGTGACGGCGTGGAAGTTCAGCCCGTCGGTCCGCGGGCAGTCGTGCCGCCCGGGGCGGCACGGGCGGGCGCGGGCGGCACCCCGCAACGCCGGGCTGCGCGATCCACCCCCCGACACGGACGCGGGGTCACCCGAAACCCCCGGCGACTCGACCTCCGCGTCCATCACCTCGAAGTACCGATCCGTGGCCGTCGCCGCCTCCTGACTCATCGCCAGCAGGAAGCCGATCGACTCGACGGGCCACCGCAGCGCCAGCGCCGTCGACAGGAACGCCACCAGCGTGCCCGCCGACAGCGCCCCGTCCGCCACCTGCACCGCCCCCACCACCAGCGCAGCACCGATCGCCAGCTCCGGCAGCGTCACGATCACCGCCCAGATGGACGCCAGCAGCCGCGCCTTGCGCAGCTCCGTCCCGCGCAGCGTGTGCGACAGCTCGTGGAAGGCCCGCGCCTGGCTGCGGTGCCGCCCGAACCCCTTGATGATCCGGATGCCGAGCACGCTCTCCTCGACCACGGTCGTCAGATCCCCGACCTGGTCCTGCGCGCGCCGCGCCACCGCGGAGTACTTCTTCTCGAAGATCCCGCAGGTGATCATCACCGGGATGGCGGGCCCGAGGATCACCAGCCCCAGCGTCCAGTCCTGGACCAGCATGATGCCCACGCCGACCAGGATCGTCACGCCGTTGACCAGCAGGAACGTCAGCGGAAACGCGAGGAACATCCGCAGCAGCATCAGATCCGTCGTCCCGCGCGACAGCAACTGCCCAGAGGGCCACCGGTCGTGGAAGGCGACCGGCAGCCGTTGCAGATGCCGGTACAGATCCGCCCGCATCCCCGCCTCGACCCCCGCCAGCGGCCGGGCGACCAGCCAGCGCCGCAACCCGAACAGCAGCGCCTCCGCGAGGCCGAGGAGCAGCAGGTACAGCGCCCCGAGCCACACACCCGCCGGATCGCGGTCGGCGACCGGCCCGTCCACCATCCACTTCAGGACGAGCGGGATCACCAGCCCCACGCAGGACGCGAGGATCGCTATGACCGCCGCGGTCGCCAGCCGCACCCGCACGGGCCGCACGTACGGCCACAGCCGCAGCAGGGCGCGCACGGTGGAACGCTTCTCGGCAGGGTGGTCCGGGGCGGGGGCGGATGTCGTGGGCATCAGCAGCGAGCCTACGGTTCACCACTGACACTGCCCACCGAGTTTTCGCGCGCACCGGGGTCGTACGGGGGCATCGACCGATCGGCCGATGCGCCTTCGAGCGCGACGGCCGATGTACCGGCCACCCGTGTCCCGGGACGCTGGTGCCATGCCCGTCATCGAAGTAACCGACCTGCGCAAGGCCTACGGTGGCCGCCCCGCCGTCGACGGTGTGTCGTTCGCCGTCGAGGAGGGCGAGATCTTCGGCGTCCTCGGTCCGAACGGTGCCGGCAAGACCACCACCGTCGAGTGCGTCGAGGGACTGCGCGTCCCCGACGCGGGCCGTGTCCGTGTCACCGGCCTCGACCCCGTCGCCGACCACAAGGAGGTCACCCGCGTCCTGGGCGCCCAGCTCCAGAAGAGCGAACTCCAGCCCAAACTCACCGTCCGCGAGGCCCTGGAGCTGTACGCCGGCTTCTACCCGAAGCCCGCCGACTGGCGCCCGCTCGCCGAACGCCTCGGTCTCGTCCCGAAGCTGAACACCCGGTTCGCCACGCTCTCCGGCGGCCAGAAGCAGCGCCTGTCCATCGCGCTCGCCCTCATCGGCGACCCGCGGATCGTGGTGCTGGACGAGCTGACCACCGGCCTCGACCCGCGCGCCCGGCGCGACACCTGGCAGCTCATCGAGGACATCCGGACGGGTGGCGTCACCGTCCTGTTGGTCACGCACTTCATGGAGGAGGCGCAGCGCCTCTGCGACCGCATCGCGGTGATCGACAAGGGGCGGGTGTCGGCCCTGGACACCCCGGCCGGGCTGATCCGCCGATCGGCGGGTGCCACCGTCATCAGCTTCACCCCGTCCGGCCCGTTGGACGACGACGACCTCAACGCGCTGCCGGGGCTCGCCTCGGTCCAGCGCAAGGACGGCCGCGTCACGCTGTCCGGCACCGACGAGACGGTCAACGCGGTCATCACCCTCCTCGCCCGCACCCGCGTCACCGCCCACCAGTTGCGCGTCACCGACGCCACGCTGGACGACGCCTTCCTGGACCTCACGGAGGCCACGGCATGAGCACCGACGTCCTCGACACCGCCGTACTGAAGACCGAAATCCGCCTCTTCCGGCGGGAACCCGGCGGCATCTTCTGGATCCTGCTCTTCCCCACCCTGCTGCTGGTGATCGTGGGCTCCGTCCCGTCCTTCCGCGAGACCGACCCGAACCTCGGCGGCCTGCGCCCGGTCGACGCCTACGTGCCGGTGGCCGTCCTCCTCGGGCTGATCGTCGGCGGGCTGCAGGGCATGCCGCCGACGATCACCGGCTACCGGGAGAACGGCATCCTGCGCCGGATGTCGACCACGCCGGTACGTCCGGTGGCTCTGCTGACCGCGCAGATGCTGGTGCTCGGCGGTGCCGCGCTGCTCTCCGCCCTGGTCACCCTCGCGGTCGGCCGCCTGGCCTTCGACGTCACGCTGCCGGAGCAGCCGCTCGGCTACCTCCTCGCACTACTGCTCGCCCTGCTCGCGTCCCTCGCCCTGGGGGCCCTGCTCTCCGCCCTGTCCCGCACGACGAAGATCGCCACCGCGATCGGGTCGACCGCCCTCTTCCCGGCGATGTTCTGCGCGGGAGTGTGGCTGCCGGTGGAGGCCATGCCGGACGTGCTGGCCGAGATCGTCGGCTGGACCCCGTTCGGCGCCGCCGCGCAGGCCCTGAACGAGGCCGCGGCGGGCGACTGGCCCGGCTGGACGCACCTCGGCGTCCTGGCGGCCTGGACGGTGCTGCTCACGGCGGCGGCCTCGCGCTGGTTCCGCTGGGAGTGAGCACAAGGGGCGGGGGAGCGGGCCTGGCGGACAATGACGCCATGACGGAGACCACGGCGCTCGACGACCGATGGGCGTTGTTCGAACGCTGGGGCCCGTACGGCCTGTTGGCACTGAGCACACTGATCGCCTGGGCGACCGCCGATGCGCTCGGGATGACCACGGCCGAGCGCTGGGCGTGCGGCGCCCTGATCGGCGGGGCCGTCGTCCTGCACCTGTGCTGGAGCAGAACGGTCCGCACTCGTCCCGGACCGTCCACCGCGGGTATCCGGCACTACGCGCTCCGCTGGGCGGTCGGGTTCGCCCTCACCTGGGTGAACCCACTGTTCGCCTTCTACGCCGTCATCGGCTACTTCAGCGTCGAGCGCCTGCTTCCAGAGCACCTGCGCAAGGCCGGTCTGTTCGCCACGGCCGTCACCCTGGCGGGCTCCCAGTCGGGCGGCCTGCCGCCGAGCGGGCAGCTGGAGTGGGTGCTCTTCGGCGCCATCCTCATGGCCAACGCCATGCTGGTCTTCCTCTTCGGCCACTTCGCCGAACTGGAGGAGGCCCGCAGCCGCGCCCGCGTGGCGACCATCGCCGAGCTGGAGCGCACCAACACCGCGTTGCAGCAGGCGCTCGACGAGAACGCCGCCCTGCACGCCCAGCTCCTCGTCCAGGCCCGCGAGGCGGGCGTGGCCGACGAACGCCGGCGGCTGGCCGCCGAGATCCACGACACCCTCGCCCAAGGGCTGACCGGCATCATCGCCCAGCTCCAGGTCGTGGCGAACACCTCGGACCCGGACCTGGCGCGCGAGCACGTCGACCGGGCGACGGCCCTGGCCCGGCACAGCCTCGGCGAGGCCCGGCGCTCCGTGCACAACCTCGCTCCCGTCGCCCTGGCCGAGGACGGCCTGCCCGAGGCCCTGAGGAGCACGGTGACGGAGTGGGGCGAACGCATGGGCGTCCAGGTCCGGTTCACCGCCACCGGCACCACCGAGCCACTCCACGACGAGGTGGCCGCGACCCTGCTGCGCATCGCCCAGGAGGCCCTGTCCAACACCGCGCGGCACGCCGCCGCCGAACGCGTCGGCGTCACCCTCTCCTACATGGGCGACGAGGTCACCCTCGACATCCGCGACGACGGCCGGGGCTTCGACCCGCGCGCCGAGCGGGAACGCACCCCCAGCGGCGGCTTCGGCCTCGACGGCATGCGGGCCCGCGCCGAGCGCATCGCCGGTTCCCTCACCGTCGAGGCCGAGCCCGGCCACGGGACGGCGGTGTCGGCTCGCGTACCGTTGGTCCGCCATGACCGATGACCCCGTGATCTCCCTGCTCGTCGTCGACGACCACCCCGTCGTACGCGACGGCCTGCGCGGCATGTTCGAGTCCGCGCCCGGTTTCCGCGTCCTCGGCGAGGCGGAGAACGGCGTCGAGGCACTCGAGCGGGTCGCCGCGCTCGACCCGGACGTCATCCTGATGGACCTGAGGATGCCGGGCGGGGGAGGCGTGGACGCCATCCGGGAGCTGACCCGGCGCGGAGCCCGCGCCAAGGTGCTCGTGCTGACCACGTACGACACCGACTCCGACACCCTGCCCGCGATCGAGGCCGGCGCGACCGGATACCTCCTCAAGGACGCGCCCCGCGACGAGCTGTTCACCGCGGTCCGCGCGGCGGCCCAGGGCCGCACCGTCCTCTCCCCGGCCGTCGCCTCCCGGCTGGTGTCCGCGGTCCGCGCGCCCAAGAACCCCGGCGGCGAGCCCCTCTCCGCCCGTGAGCGGGAAGTGCTCGCCCTGGTCGCCCGGGGCACCTCCAACAAGGAGATCGCCCGCGAACTGTTCATCAGCGAGGCGACCGTGAAGACCCACCTCACGCACCTGTACGCCAAGCTCGGCGTCAACGACCGTGCGGCGGCGGTGGCGACGGCCTACGACCGGGGAATCCTGGGCTGAGCCCGACCGGGTTCAGGGCGCCGGGTAGGGCAGCAGTTCGCCGTCCACCTTCTCCCAGGCCGCCCGCAGTTCGGCGAGCAGCTCCGGGCGGTCGGAGGCGAGGTCGGCCTGTTCGCGGGCGTCGGCGGCGAGGTTGAACAGGTGGTCCTTGCCGTCCGCGTCCCGGTAGTACTTCCAGTCGCCGCGCCTCAGTGCCCGGTTGCCCCGCACCCGCCAGAACAGGTCGCGCTCGGGCACGTCCTCGCCGCGCAGCAGGTAGCCCGCGAGGCTGTGGCCGTCCAGCGGGTACGCCGGGTGCGGCCGGGCGCCGCCCAGTTCCAGCAGGGTCGCCGTCCAGTCCGGGGAGTAGACGGGCTCGTGGCTGACCTGGCGCCCGTCGATCCGGGCCGGCCAGCGCAGGATGGTCGGCACCCGGATGCCGCCCTCCAACAGCTCGGACTTGGCGCCGCTGAGCGGCCACTGGTAGGAGAAGCGCTCGCCGCCGTTGTCGCTGGCGAAGACGACGATCGTGTTCTCCTCCTGGCCGGAGCGGCGCAGCGCGGTGAGCACCTTGCCGATGGAGGCGTCCAGGCTCTCCACCATCTCCCGGTACTTCTCCACCGAGCCACCGTCGTTGTGCAGCAGCCCGCCCAGCACGTTCCCGGCGCGGATCCGCGCGGCGATCTCGGCGCCCTTCTCCTCGTCGTCCTCGGTGAGCCACGGCCAGTGCGGGGTCGTGAAGTTGAGGTTGAGCAGCCAGGGCCGGTCGTGGTCGCGGCCGACGTACTCGACGGCGCGTTCGGTCAGGACCGTCGTGTAGTAGCGCAGGTCCTTGTAGGTGGCGTCGCCCTCGTACAGGTCGTAGTCGCCGAGCTGGCCGAGCTTGGAGAAGTACTCCAGGGCGCCGCCGAAGTTGCCGAAGAACTCGTCCCACCCGGACTTGGTCGGGCTGTGGTCCGGCAGCCAGCCGCAGTGCCACTTGCCGATCAGGGCGGTGGCGTACCCCGCGTTCTTCAGCAGCGAGGCGAGGGTCGGGTGGTTCGGGTCCAGCCCCTGGGTGCGGTTGCCGACGGGCTCGGCCAGGCCGCCCTTCGTACGGCCCGGGAAGCGGCCCGTGTACAGGCTGAACCGGGTCGGGGAGCAGGTCGCCGAGCCGGAATAGGCGTGGGTGAACCGCACGCCCTGCGCGGCGAGCCGGTCCAGGTTCGGGGTCTTGATGTGCGGGGAGCCGTACGAGGAGAGGTCGGCCCAGCCCAGGTCGTCGCCGAGGATGAACAGGACGTTCGGGCGTCTGCCGGGGCGGCCGGCGGTACGGGCCTTGAACGGGCGTTCGGTGGGCGAGGCGGCCCCGGCGGTGGAGGACGCGCCGGCGACGGCCGTCACCGCACCGCCACCGACCAGACCACCGAAGACACGACGGGATATTTCGGGCATGCGTGATCCCCAGGAGAGGTTGGGAAGGAAGAAGGAGGACGAGACGCAGGAGAAGAGGGAGGAGAAGAGGGCGCGGGTCAGCGACAGAGCGCGCCGGACTGACGGCACAGGTCGACGTGGCGTCGCTCCACGAGCGCGACGCGCACGCACCGGCGAGCAGCGGCAGTCCTCATGACCAGGGACGTTCCCAGGCCGCCCGGTCACTGGTCAACGAGATCCCCGCCGATTTCACGGAGCTGAAAAGAATGCTCAGCCGACAAGGATTGCTCAGCCGACGACCTTCAGCAGCAGCACCGACCGCTCCGGCACCGTGATCGCCTCCCCGGCCCGGTGGGACGCGCCCGGCGCCTCGGCCTGCCTCTCCCGGCTGGTGTCCACGACCACCTCGTACCGCTCGGCCCACGGCGCCCTGGGCAGCACGAAGCGCACCGGTCGCTCCCCGGCGTGCAGGACGGCCAGGAAGCTGTCGTCGACGATCGGGGCGCCGCGCTCGTCGCGGCCCGGGATGTCCCGCCCGGAGAGGTACATGCCGAGGGTGGCGGCGGGGGCGTACCAGTCCCGCTCGGTCATTTCCGTGCCCCGGGCCGTGAACCAGGCCAGGTCGCGCAGGCCGTCGGCGGAGTGCGCCCGGCCGGAGAAGAACGCCCGGCGGCGCAGCACGGGATGCCGGTGGCGCAGCGCGATCAGCCGGGAGGTCAGCTCGAACAGGGACCGCCAGTCCGGGTCGTCGAGCAGGCTCCAGTCCAGCCAGCCGATCTCGTTGTCCTGGCAGTAGGCGTTGTTGCTGCCGCCCTGGGTGCGGCCGAGCTCGTCGCCCGCGACCAGCATCGGCACGCCGGTCGACAGCAGCAGTGTGGTCAGCAGGTTGCGGAGCTGGCGCCGCCGCAGCGCGCGTACCTCCTCGTCGTCCGTCTCGCCCTCCGCGCCGCAGTTCCAGGACCGGTTGTCGTTCGTGCCGTCCCGGTTGCCCTCGCCGTTGGCCTCGTTGTGCTTGCGCTCGTACGACACCAGGTCCCGGAGCGTGAAGCCGTCGTGCGCGGTGACGAAGTTGACCGACGCGTACGGCCGGCGGCCGCCCCATGCGTACAGGTCGCTGGAGCCCGACAGGCGGTAGCCCATCTCCCGGACGTCGGGGAGCGCGTGCCGCCAGAAGTCGCGTACGGCGTTGCGGTAGCGGTCGTTCCACTCCGTCCACAGGGGCGGGAAGGCGCCCACCTGGTAGCCGCCCGAGCCGACGTCCCACGGCTCGGCGATCAGCTTCACCCGGCGCAGCACCGGATCCTGCGCGATCACCGCGAGGAACGGGGACAGCATGTCGACGTCGTGCATCGAGCGGGCCAGCGCCGCCGCCAGGTCGAAGCGGAAGCCGTCCACGCCCATCTCCGTCACCCAGTACCGCAGCGAGTCGGTGATCAGGCGCAGCACGTGCGGCTGGACGACGTGGAGCGTGTTGCCGCAGCCCGTGTAGTCGGCGTACCGGCGTGCGTCCGGCTGGAGGCGGTAGTAGCCGCGGTTGTCGATGCCCTTCAGGGAGAGCGTCGGGCCCAGCTCACCGGCCTCCGCCGTGTGGTTGTAGACCACGTCGAGGATCACCTCGATGCCGGCCGCGTGCAGTGCGCGGACCATCCGCTTGAACTCGCCGACCTGCTCACCGGTGGTGCCGGAGGCGGCGTACGCGGCGTGCGGGGCGAAGTAGCCGATCGAGTTGTAACCCCAGTAGTTCCGCAGGCCGCGCTTCAGCAGATGGTCCTCGTGCGCGAACTGGTGCACCGGCAGCAGCTCCACCGCCGTCACGCCCAGCCGCGTCAGATGCTCGATCGCCGCCGGATGCGCCAGACCGGCGTAGGTGCCGCGCAGCTCCTCGGGGATGCCGGGGTGCCGTTTGGTGAAGCCGCGCACGTGCAGCTCGTAGATGACGGAGTCCGCCCACGGCGTCTTGGGCCGGTGGTCGTCCGCCCAGTCGTCGTCGTCGTGGACGACGACGCCCTTGGGGACGTACGGCGCCGAGTCCCGGTCGTCGCGCACCGTGTCGGCCACATGCTGCTCGGGCCAGTCCCGGACGTGCCCGTACACCTCGGGCGGCAGCCCGAAGTCGCCGTCCACCGCGCGCGCGTACGGGTCGAGCAGCAGCTTCGCCGGATTCCAGCGGGCGCCGGTCCACGGGTCCCAGCGGCCGTGCACCCGGTAGCCGTAGCGCTGCCCGGGCCGCACACCCGGCACGAAGCCGTGCCAGATCTCGTGCGTCAGCTCGGTCAGCCGCACCCGGCTCTCCACACCTCGTGCGTCGAAGAGGCAGAGCTCCACCGCCTCCGCCCCACCCGCCCACAGCGCGAAGTTCGTCCCCGCCACCTGGTCCGGGCCGGTCCGGAACCGGGCGCCCAGCGGCACCGGTGTGCCCGGCCACGCCGGCACGGCGGGCGGTGACGCGGCACGCCGCGCGCCGTTCACCACGACGGCGGGGCGCCCGTCCTCGGCGGCCTGCTCTGCGGCCACCGCCTCCTGCTCGGCTGCGCTGGACACCTGTCAGCCTCCTGCGGCTCGTGGAACGACGTGGCGAAGACGGGAAAAAGGGCGCACGGTGTCCCGACCGCCGCACCCCGTCGCGTCGTCCTCCCCACTGTTCTGCCCACCGCATGGCTCGCACTCACGTTTCCCCAGGGCCGACCGGTCGTTACGGGTGGATGTGAGGCACGTACATGGGCGCGCACGGCGCGCGGGGGCCGCTCTGGCCGCCGTACTGACATGGGCAGGACTGCTGGCCGGAGCCGCCGGATGCACCTCGGACGGCGGCGGCATCGGCGGCGGGATCGGCGGGGCGTTCGGCAAACCCGCCGCGGCCGAGGACGTCATCCGCATCACCCCGGACGACGGCAGCAAGGCCGTCCGGCCGGAGCGAAGACTGTCGGTCCGGGTGCCCGACGGGCGGCTGGAATCGGTCAAGGTCGTCAAGTCGCAGGACGCGCAGGAGACCCCGGTACCCGGCCGGATCTCCGACGACGGTCTGCGCTGGCTGCCCGACGACAAGCGGCTGGCGCTGGCCGCGAAGTACACCGTCGACGCGGTCGCCCTCGACGGCCACGGGCGCCGTTCCGCCCGGCACGCCACCTTCACGACCCACGTCCCCGACCAGCGTTTCATCGGGTACGTCGCGCCGGAGAACCGCTCGGTCGTCGGCACCGGCATGATCGTCTCGCTGGAGTTCAACCGGGAGATCACCGACCGTGCCGCCGTCGAACGCGCCGTCTCGGTGACCGCGAGGCCCGCCACCGAGATCCGCCCCCACTGGTTCGGCAAGGACCGCCTCGACTTCCGCCCCGAGGAGTACTGGAAGCCCGGCACCGAGGTCACCGTCGCGCTGAGACTGCGGGACGTCGAGGGCGCGCCGGGGGTCTACGGGCTCCAGCACAAGACGATCTCCTTCACCGTCGGCCGCAGTCAGGTCTCCCGCGTCGACGCGGCCGAGCGGACCATGGAGGTGCGCCGGGACGGCACGCTGCTGGCCACCGTGCCGATCACCGCCGGAGCGCCGAAGACCCCCACCTACAACGGCAAGATGGTCATCACCGAGCTGCTCGACGTCACCCGCATGAACAGCCGCACGGTCGGCTTCGGTGGCGAGTACGACATCCCGGACGTCCCGCACGCCATCCGCCTGACCAGCTCCGGCACCTTCCTGCACGGCAACTACTGGGCGCCCGTCGACACCTTCGGCCGGGCCAACGTCAGCCACGGCTGCATCGGACTGCGCGACGACAAGGGCGGCGGTTCCGACACCCCGGGGGGCTGGTTCTTCGACCGCAGCCTGATCGGCGACGTCGTCGAGGTGGTCCACAGCAAGGACCGGACGGTGGCTCCCGACAACGGGCTCAGTGGCTGGAACATGAGCTGGAAGGCGTGGAAGGCGGGCAGCGCCGTGAAGTGACACGGGGTGCTCCCCGCCCGGGCCGCCAACTCGGTACGGAACAGTGACAATTCCGCTGTCCCCTGTGCCCCTGGCCTGCGGTTACGATGCGCCGGTGCGCGCAGGCGCACTGGGGCGCGGGCCGGACCAGGCCCGGCGAGGGGAGACAACTTGAACGTGCGTCCGATATCGGGGGCGTCACCGGCGGGCATCCGGGGGCGGGGCGGCAGGGGACGCGGCAGGGCGCTGTCGGCACTGGCACTGGGCGTACTGCTGACAGTGACCGCGTGCGGCGGGGGCGGGTCCGGCTCGGAGGGCGGAACCGGGGGCGACGGCGGCAAGAACGCCAAGGACTCCACCGCGGCGCAGAGCAAGCAGTCCGAGGCCGTCGTCACCATCGCCCCCCAGAACGGGGCCAAGGCCGTCGACACCAGCGGCGCCCTCAAGGTCGCCGCCGCCAAGGGCAAGCTGACCGAGGTCGTGGTCAAGGACGCCGAGGGCGCGAAGGTCGACGGGAAGATATCCGGGGACGGCGCCACCTGGACGCCGTCCACCCACCTGGCCGCCGCCACCACGTACACCGTGCACGCGGTCGCCAAGGACTCCGAGGGCCGCACGGCCGCCGAGGACTCCCGCTTCACCACCCTGACGCCGAAGAACACCTTCACCGGCACCTTCACACCCGAGGACGGTTCGAAGGTCGGCGTCGGCATGCCGTTCTCGATCCGCTTCACCCGGGGCATCACCCACCCGGAGGACGTCGAGAAGGCCATCACCATCAAGACCGAGCCGGCCGTCGAGGTCGAGGGCCACTGGTTCGGCAACGACCGCCTCGACTTCCGCCCGGAGAAGTACTGGAAGGCCGGCACCAAGGTCACCGTCGACCTCAACCTCGACGGCGTCGAGGGCCGCGACGGCGTCTACGGCAAGCAGGCCAAGACCGTCTCCTTCACCATCGGCCGCAGCCAGGTCTCCGTCGTCGACGCCAAGAAGCTCACGATGTCGGTCGTGCGGGACGGCAAGACCATCAAGACCATCCCGGTCACCACCGGCGCGCCCGGCTACGAGACCTGGAACGGCCAGATGGTCATCACCGAGCGGCTCGCCGTGACCCGCATGAACGGTGAGACGGTCGGCTACGGCGGCGAGTACGACATCAAGGACGTCCCGCACGCCATGCGCCTG
Organism: Streptomyces sp. NPDC053750; assembly: GCF_044544295.1. Lineage (NCBI taxonomy): Bacteria > Bacillati > Actinomycetota > Actinomycetes > Kitasatosporales > Streptomycetaceae > Streptomyces > Streptomyces sp. NPDC053750. The sequence goes on from NZ_JBITXB010000020.1 coordinate 29,951, forward strand.
TCCACCTCCGGCACCTTCATCCACGGCAACTACTGGGGCGGCGACGCCTTCGGCAACCGCAACGCCAGCCACGGCTGCATCGGCCTGCGCGACGTGCGCGGCGGCTGGGACGAGAAGGCGCCGGCCGCCTGGTTCTTCGAGAACTCGCTCATCGGCGACGTGGTCGTGGTGAAGAACTCCAACGACGCGACCATCGCCCCGGACAACGGCCTCAACGGCTGGAACATGTCCTGGGAGAAGTGGAAGGCCTGACCCTTCCGCCGGCAGTACGACGATCGGCCCCGGTGCCCTCGATGTGAGGTACGGCACCGGGGCCGATGTCGTGAACGCCCGCTAACCTGCGGAGCATGACCGTACATCTCGAAGTCGCGGACGGCGTCGGCACGCTGCGCCTGGACCGCCCGCCCATGAACGCGCTGGACATCGCCACGCAGGACCGGCTGAAGGAGCTCGCCGAGGAGGTCACGCGGCGCGACGACGTGCGCGCCGTGGTGATCCACGGCGGCGAGAAGGTGTTCGCGGCGGGTGCGGACATCAAGGAGATGCAGGTGATGGACCACGCGGCGATGATCGCGCGCGCCCGCGCCCTGCAGGACTCCTTCACGGCGGTGGCCCGCATCCCCAAGCCCGTGGTCGCCGCGGTGACCGGATACGCGCTCGGCGGCGGCTGCGAACTCGCGCTCTGCGCCGACTTCCGCATCGCCGGGGAGAACGCCAAGCTGGGCCAGCCCGAGATCCTCCTCGGCCTGATCCCGGGCGCCGGCGGCACCCAGCGGCTGTCCCGGCTGGTCGGCCCCTCCAAGGCCAAGGACCTGATCTTCACGGGCCGTCAGGTGAAGGCCGACGAGGCGCTGACGCTCGGCCTGGTGGACCGGGTGGTGCCGGCCGCCGAGGTCTACGAGCAGGCGCACGCCTGGGCCGCCCGGCTCGCCAAGGGGCCCGCGATCGCGCTGCGCGCGGCGAAGGAGGCCATCGACACCGGCCTGGAGACGGACATCGAGACCGGCCTCGCCGTCGAACGGAACTGGTTCGCGGGACTGTTCGCCACCGAGGACCGCGAACGCGGAATGCGCAGCTTCGTGGAAGAGGGCCCCGGCAAGGCGAAATTCCTGTGAAGTCGGCCCGAGGTACTTGCCCTTGACGCGGTGTCCAGCCCGGGTCCCTCGAAGGGGCGGTTCATGGCCGCCTCGACGCACCCTTGGGGGCAGCTTGTCGAGGGAGCCGGCGCTTGTCGCCGGACGAGCCGTCCGCGCAGGTCAGAGGGGCTTTCACGGGCTCCGAACTGCCCGCGGCACATGCCGGTCGACCGTGGTCGAACCGGGGCGTTGCGGGGGCGTATTCCCCGGGAACGGCCCCGGAGGCCCTCGGCGGCGGCCATGATGGGGGCATGGCGGGGCTGGAAGGCAGGGAACAGCCGCGGGGAGCCGGACGTGCGACCGCGGCGCGCTGGTCGCCGGCGTTCGAGGACGAACGCGCGCTCAAGGCGCTGGAGTTGTTCGGCAACCCCACGGAGAGCGAGGTTCCGTTACCGTCCCGCCCCGAGTCCGCCGCCACCGCACGCCGACTGGCCCAGGTTGTGGCCCTGCGCCAGTGGAACCTCGGCCCCAAAATCACCGAGGACACCGTCCTGCTCGTCTCCGAGCTGGTGGGCAACGCCGTACGGCACACCGGCGCCCGGGTCTTCGGCCTCCACATGCGCCGCCGACCCGGCTGGATCCGCGTCGAGGTCCGTGACCCCTCCCGCGGGCTGCCGTGTCTGATGCCGGTGCAGGTCACGGACATCAGCGGGCGCGGCCTCTTCCTCGTCGACAAGCTGTCCGACCGGTGGGGCGTCGACCTGCTGCCGCGCGGGAAGACGACGTGGTTCGAGCTGCGGGTCCTGGACCGCTGAGGTCTCATCCGCCGTTGCAGGCAAGGTCGTTCGGCGGACACGCCACCTACGGGTGAAGGTCCCCGGCCCGGCGCCGCGAAGCCGGGATCGTACCCGCATGATCACCACTCGCCTGCGGCGACGCGCCGCTGCCGCCGTCCTGTCCCTCTCCGCCGTCTTCGCCACCTCGGCCGCCACGGTCCCGGGAGCGGCGGTCCCGACGACGGCTCCGGCCAAGGCCGCCCCCTCCTGCCCCCAGTTCGACGACAAGCTCAAGGCCGCCGCCGACCCCGGGGTCGACGTCGACCGCATCACCCCCGAGCCGGTCTGGCGCACCACCTGCGGCACCCTCTACCGCAGCGACAGCCGGGGCCCGCAGGTCGTCTTCGAGGAGGGCTTCCACGCCAAGGACGTCCAGAACGGGCAGTACGACATCGAGAAGTACGTCCTGGTCAACCAGCCCTCGCCCTTCGTCTCGACGACCTACGACCACGACCTGTACAAGACCTGGTACAAGTCCGGCTACAACTACTACATCGACGCCCCCGGCGGCATCGACGTCAACAAGACCATCGGCGACACCCACAGGTGGGCCGACCAGGTCGAGGTCGCCTTCCCCGGCGGCATCCAGCGTCAGTACGTCATCGGCGTCTGCCCGGTCGACCGGCAGACCAAGACCGAGATCATGAGCGAGTGCGAGAGCAACCCGCACTACAAGCCCTGGCACTGACGGCCGACGGCCACCGGGCTTCTTGAGTCTCCACCCGCTGGAAGGTCCAGACTCCGAGGCATGACCGACGACGGCACCGGACTCATGACCATCGGCGAACTGGCGCGGACCACCGGACTCACCGTGCGCACCATCCGCTACTGGTCCGACGAGGGCGCCCTGCCCCCGGTGACCCGCTCCGCGGGCGGCTACCGGCTCTACGACGCCGCATCCGTCGCCCGCCTGGAGCTGATCCGCACCCTGCGCGAACTCGGCCTCGGCCTGGACGCCGTACGCCGCGTCCTGGCCGGCGAGGAGACCGTCGCGCAGGTCGCGGCGGCGCACGTGAGCGCGCTGGACGCGCAGATCAGGTCCCTGCGGGTGACCCGTGCGGTGCTGTCGACCGTGGCGCGACGCGGTTCGACCGCCGAGGAGACGACCCTGATGAACAGACTGGCGCGACTGTCCGCCGCCGAACGACGGCGGATCATGCAGGAGTTCGTGGACGAGATGTTCCACGGACTGGACACCGTCGACCCCGAAATCCGCGAGCGGATGCGGACCTTCGCCGTCGACCTGCCCGACGGTCCGACGCCCGAGCAGGTCGACGCCTGGGTGGAACTGGCCGAGCTGGTCCAGGACCCCGCCTTCCGGGCCCACATGCGCGCGGCGGCCGAGTTCAACGCCGCCGACCGCGGGGCCGGTGCGCCCGAAGGGGCGTCGATGTGGTTCGCCCGGCGGCTCGTGCAGCTGGCGGGGCGGGCCCTGGAGCGCGGCGTCGCTCCCGGGTCGCCGGAGGCCGAGCCCGTGCTGCGGGACCTGCTGGGCGACGCCGACCGGGCGGCCGTACGGGAACGGCTGCAGGCGGCCTTCGATCCCCGGGTGGCCCGCTACCGGGAGTTGACGGCCAGGGTGCGGGGCGCGGGGCCCCAGCCGGAGCACCGGGAGGAGTTCGCATGGGTGGTCGCCGCGCTGCGGGAACGGACGGGCAGCTAATCTGACCTGCGTCAGACGCGTCCGCTGGGGTGACCAGCGCACGAACAGAGCACGGAATGAGGGGCGGATCGGTGGCGGACATCGAGGAAGCACGCAAGCAGTTCGAGCGGATCGACACGGACGGTGACGGCTTCATCACCGCGGCCGAGTTCAAGACCGCGCTGGCCCAGGGCGGCGACTGGAACGTCACCGAGTCGGTGGCCGAGGCGATCATCGCCGGCCGCGACCTGGACGGCGACAAGGTGCTGTCGTTCGACGAGTTCTGGGCGCACCTGAACAAGTAGCGACGCCGCGAGGGGGCGCCCGTCCGGTCACCGGGCGGGCGCCCCCTCTTGTGTGTGCACACCGGGAGAACCGGGCAAATCGACAGTTTGGTCGGTGGCGTTACGTGTGTTCGCCTTCTTCGTTACATCTCTGCGAGGGTGAAAACATGCGGGCTGTTGGAGGGGAAATGAAGACATGTCGCGCTGGGGGAAACGGGTGGGCCTGTGACCGGGCCTCCGACTGCTATCCGCTGACGAAGGGCTTGTGCAAGACGCACTACGCGCAGATCAGGAGGCGCGGCGTGCTGGCCCCTATCAATCCCGCAAGGGCGACAGCGGTAGGCAGGAGATGTGATTTCCGCGACTGTGTGAATGCAGCGTCTGCGACGGGGCTCTGCAAGGGGCACTATCAGCAGCAGTATCACGGGCAGCCGCTTTCGCCGTTGCGGAAGAAGAGAGCCAACGGTGCCGTTCAGGAGATGGTTGAGCGCGGAATCATCGAGTGTCTCCAATGCCGTGAGTACAAGCCGATCTCGGAGTTTTCGCCGCTCAACGCGTCGGGCGCTCGGCGGCCCTATTGCAAGCCATGTAATGCGGAGCGTGTTCGTCTAGGGCATTACAATGTGACCAAAGAGTTTCTGACGCGGGTTCTCCTTGTGCAGGGGAACAAGTGTGCCATCTGCGGGACGCCGGGGCTGGCTGAATCGGCCATGCATATCGACCATGACCACGCATGTTGCCCCGGTAGGCGAAGCTGCGGAACCTGTGTACGCGGCCTGCTCTGCAGCCGCTGCAACTTCCACGGGTTGAGCTGGTATGAAGCGCTGCCCCCCGAGTGTCGTACTTTCCGTTTGCTGAACGCGTATTTGTCAGACCCCCCGGCGAAGCCGCTGCGGACGGAGCGGAGGCCGCCCGCAGCAGCGTAGGCCGATCACGCGTTGCCGGCCCACTTCTTCAGCGCCGCCGTGCTCTCGAAAGCAGCGACGTTCTTGTCCAGTGGGTCGTCGGTGTACTGGTGGAAGCGCCACGTGGCCTGGATGCGGGGCTTTCCGGCCGACACGTAGTCGGCGATCCAGAGGCCGTCACCCGCGTACGAGGTGGTGTCCACGTTCAACCAGAAATGCCTGTTCGCATAGAGGATCACCCTGTTGTCCGGCCGCAGCTCCCGTACCTTCCTGATGAAGCTGTCCTTCTCCGCGTTGCTCGCGTGGGTGCCCTCGCCCGTCGTCTCCCAGTCGACGGCGAGGATGTCACCCTTTCTCTCGGGCGCCTTGGAGACGAAGTACTCGGCCTGGGCGGTGAGGTTGCCCGGCCACAGGAAGTGGTAGAAGCCGACGACGAGGCCGGCGTCGCGGGCCCGCTCCGTCTGGGCCGCGAGCTTCGGATTGACGTACGAACGGCCCTCCGTCGCCTTGACGAAGACGAAGGAGAGGCCGTCCGTGTCGTAAGTGGATGACTGGTACGCGCTCACGTCGATGCCGCGCAGCATGGGGACTCCCTGAAAGGCAGTGGGGGGAGGGGAGTTGGTGCGGAATTGGTTGTTCCCACCATGACACGGGAGATCCCCGCCGGATGCGGAAACGTCGACTTCCCTTCCCCGGGGCGCCATTGACGCGCGTAGCGCGGTGCCGCACCCTGGGCTCCAGTTGTGGTCGACTCAACGGTCGGGAGGCCGGGATGTTCAGACGCGCGTCACGTCTGCTGCTCTCGTTTGTCATGCTCATGGCTGGTGCGCTGGCCGGGGTGGGTGTCACCGCCGGCGCCGCGCACGCCGACTCCTGCTACACCTGGAACCGCACCCTGTCCCAGGGATCCTCGGGCAGCGATGTGACCCAGCTCCAGATCCGGGTCGCCGGCTGGGTGACCTCCGGTGAGCGGCTCTCCTACGACGGCCAGTACGGCGCGCGGACGGCCGCCGCCGTCAAGAAGTTCCAGGCCGCGTACGGACTGGGCGCGGACGGGGTCGCCGGCCCCGCGACCTTCAGCAAGATCTACGCCCTCCAGGACGCGGACTGCACGCCTGTGCACTTCAGCTACGCCGAGCTCAACAAGTGCAACTCCGACTGGTCCGGCGGCGCGGTCTCCGCGGCCACGGCCAAGTCGAACGCGCTGAAGACCATGTGGAAGCTGGAGGCGATGCGGCACGCCCTCGGTGACGTCCCGATCACCGTCTCCAGCGGCTTCCGCTCCCGCGCCTGCAACAACGCGGTCGGCGGCTCTGCCACCAGCCGCCACCTCTACGGCGACGCCGCCGACCTCACCGGATCGCCCAGCCTCTGCCGGCTCGCGCAGCAGTCCCGGACCCACGGCTTCTCGGAGATCCTCGGCCCGGGCTACCCCGGCCACAACGACCACACCCACGTCGCCTTCGACCCGTCGCCGTACTGGTCGGCTCCCACCTGCGGCATCTGAGCCACCGGGAGCGGACGGGCGGCCGTACGCCGGGCGCGGGGGCGCTCGGCGTACGGCGGTGGTGGACGCCGGTCGGATCAGGGGGCGGAGGTGGTGACCGCGGCCGCCCGGGGGCTCTCGTCGGCGGAGGCGGCCTCGCCCTCGCCCTCGTCCAGGGAGACGTCCTTGGTCTCCTTGCCGAGGAGGAGCGCGATCAGCGTCAGCACCGCCATCGCGGAGAGGTAGATGCCGACCAGCCACGGCGAGCCGTCACCGGCCTCCCACAGCGCCACCGCTATGAACGGGGCGACGGCCGCGCCGAGGATCGAGCTGACGTTGTACGAGATGCCGGATCCGGTGTAGCGCACGCTGGTCGGGAAGAGCTCCGGCAGCAGCGCGCCCATCGGGCCGAACGTCATGCCCATCAGTGTGAAGCCGAGCACCAGCCACAGCACCACGCCGAGCGTGCCCAGGTCGATCAGCGGCACCCAGACCAGGCCGAAGACCACGATCGCGGCGGTGATCCAGATCAGGGTGGTGCGCCGCCCGTACCTGTCGGCGAGCGGGCCGGAGACCAGGGTGAAGACGGCGAAGAAGAGCACACCGAAGATCATCATCAGGACGAAGGTGGTGTAGCTGTAGCCGAGCCCGGGCACGTCGGCGTCCTCGGCGGTGCGGCCGTAGCTCAGCGAGAACGTGGTCATCAGGTAGAAGAGCACGTACGTCGCCAGCATGATGAACGTGCCGAGGATCAGCTGCTTCCAGTGGCCCTGGACCACGGTGGCCAGCGGCAGCTTGCGCACCTTCCCGGTCTCCTGCGTCTTGGTGAACACCTCCGACTCGACGAGCCGCGAGCGCACCCACAGGCCGATCGCGACCATCACGGCGGAGAACAGGAACGGGATGCGCCAGCCCCAGCTCGCGAAGGCCTCGGACGGCTGCGTGGGGTCGGCGCCGGCGGCGGACGGCAGCAGCGCCCCGATGATCAGGAACAGGCCGTTGCCGATGATGAAGCCGAGCGGGGCGCCCAGCTGCGGGAAGGTCCCGTACAGGGCGCGCTTGCCGCGGGGCGCGTTCTCGGTCGCGACCAGCGCGGCCCCGCTCCACTCGCCGCCGAGCGCGAAGCCCTGCGCGAGCCGCATCAGCACGAGCAGTGCGGTGGCGATCCAGCCGGCCTGTGCGTAGGTGGGCAGTACGCCGATGAGGAAGGTGGCGATGCCCATGGTGAGGAGCGAGACGACCAGCGTCTTCTTGCGGCCGAGCCGGTCACCTAGGTGTCCGAAGAAGACGGCGCCGATCGGCCGGGCGACCATCGCGGCGCCGAAGACGGCGAAGGACGACAGCAGTGCCGTGGTCGGGTCGCTGCTCGGGAAGAAGAGCTTCGGGAAGACCAGGACGGCGGCGGTCGCGTAGATGTAGAAGTCGTAGAACTCGATCGTCGTGCCCATGAGGCTGGCGATGAGGACCCGCGACCGGGGATTGACGGGGGTCTGGGCTGAACCGTGTGCTGGTGCGGGCATTGCTCGGTCTTTCACGTGCGATACATGGGTAGCGCAACGATCTCAGCCGTCTTGTTTTTCGGAAAGCGGGTGTCACCATGTGAGACACCCGCGCCGCGCCCCCGAGCGCCCGGGCCCGCCGGTCAGCACTCGATGATGTTGACCGCCAACCCGCCCCGCGCCGTCTCCTTGTACTTCACCGACATGTCCGCGCCGGTGTCCTTCATGGTCTTGATGACCTTGTCGAGGGACACCTTGTGCGAGCCGTCGCCCCGCATCGCCATCCGCGCCGCCGTGACGGCCTTCACCGCGGCCATGCCGTTGCGCTCGATGCACGGGATCTGGACGAGGCCGCCCACCGGGTCGCAGGTCAGGCCGAGGTTGTGCTCCATGCCGATCTCGGCGGCGTTCTCCACCTGCTCCGGCGTGCCGCCCAGCACCTCGGCGAGGGCACCGGCCGCCATGGAGCAGGCGGAGCCGACCTCGCCCTGGCAGCCGACCTCGGCGCCGGAGATGGAGGCGTTCTCCTTGAAGAGCATGCCGATCGCGCCGGCCGCGAGCAGGAAGCGGACCACGCCCTCCTCGTCGGCGCCCGGCACGAAGTTCATGTAGTAGTGCAGAACCGCCGGGATGATGCCCGCGGCGCCGTTCGTGGGGGCGGTGACGACCCGGCCGCCGGCCGCGTTCTCCTCGTTCACGGCCATGGCGTAGAGGGTGATCCACTCCATCGCCAGGGCCTGCGGGTCGCCCTCGGAGCGCAGCTTGCGCGCGGTGGTCGCGGCGCGGCGGCGGACCTTCAGACCGCCCGGCAGGATGCCCTCGCGGGACATGCCGCGGTCCACGCAAGCCCGCATCACGCGCCAGATCTCCAGCAGGCCCGCGCGGATCTCGTCCTCGTCGCGCCAGGCCCGCTCGTTCTCCAGCATCAGGGCGGAGATGGACAGGCCCGTCTCGCGGGCCAGGCGCAGCAGCTCGTCGCCGGTGCGGAAGGGGTACTTCAGCACGGTGTCGTCGAGCACGATGCGGTCGGCGCCCACCGCGTCCTCGTCGACGACGAAGCCGCCGCCGACCGAGTAGTAGGTCTTGGTCAGCACTTCCGTGCCCTGCGCGTCGTACGCCCACAGGGTCATGCCGTTGGCGTGGTACGGGAGGGCCTTGCGGCGGTGCAGGACCATGTCGTCGTCGTAGGAGAAGGCGATCTCGTGCTCGCCGAGGAGGCTGATGCGGCCCGACGACCTGATCGCCTCGACGCGGTCGTCGGCCGTCTCCACGTCCACCGTGCGCGGCGAGTCGCCCTCCAGGCCGAGCAGCACCGCCTTGGGCGTGCCGTGGCCGTGGCCGGTGGCGCCGAGCGAGCCGTACAGCTCGGCCCGGACCGAGTCGACGGAGCCCAGCACCTCCTCGTTGCGCAGGCGGCGGGCGAACATGCGGGCCGCGCGCATCGGGCCGACCGTGTGCGAGCTCGACGGCCCGATGCCGATCGAGAACAGGTCGAAGACCGAGATGGCCACGGGGGACTCCTCAGAACGGGGGTGGTGCAGAGGGTGATGCTTCGGGGTGGGGCGCCGGGCTCGCTTGTGGCGGGCACGGCGCCCCGGACACACGCTTCGGTGTCTACTTGTTGTTCAGACCCGGGTACAGCGGGTGCTTGTCGGCCAGGGCCTTCACCCGGGCCTTGAGGGCCTCCGCGTCGTACGACGGCTTCAGCGCCTCGGCGATCACGTCCGCGACCTCGGCGAAGTCCTCGGCGGTGAAGCCGCGGGTCGCCAGGGCCGGCGTACCGATGCGCAGACCGGAGGTCACCATCGGCGGACGCGGGTCGTTGGGGACGGCGTTGCGGTTGACCGTGATGCCCACCTCGTGGAGGCGGTCCTCGGCCTGCTGGCCGTCCAGCTCGGAGTCGCGCAGGTCGACCAGGACCAGGTGGACGTCCGTGCCGCCGGTCAGGACGGAGACGCCCGCCGCCTTCGCGTCGTCCCGCACCAGGCGCTCGGCGAGGATGCGGGCACCCTCCAGCGTACGGCCCTGGCGCTCCTTGAAGTCCTCGCTCGCGGCGACCTTGAAGGCGACGGCCTTGGCGGCGACCACGTGCTCCAGCGGGCCACCCTGCTGACCGGGGAAGACGGCGGAGTTGATCTTCTTGGCCAGCTCGGCCGTGGAGAGGATCACACCGCCGCGCGGGCCGCCCAGCGTCTTGTGGGTGGTCGTGGTGACGACGTGGGCGTGCGGGACCGGGTTCGGGTGCAGGCCCGCCGCGACCAGACCGGCGAAGTGCGCCATGTCGACCATGAGGTACGCGCCGACCTCGTCCGCGACCTTGCGGAACGCGGCGAAGTCCAGCCGGCGCGGGTACGCCGACCAGCCGGCCACGATCAGCTTCGGCTTGTTCTCCTTGGCGAGGCGCTCCACCTCGGCCATGTCGACCTGGCCGTCGTCGCCGACGTGGTAGGCGACGACGTTGTAGAGCTTGCCGGAGAAGTTGATCTTCATGCCGTGGGTCAGGTGTCCGCCGTGGGCGAGGTTCAGACCCATGATCGTGTCGCCCGGCTTGAGCAGCGCGAACATCGCGGCCGCGTTGGCCTGGGCGCCCGAGTGCGGCTGCACGTTGGCGTGCTCGGCGCCGAAGAGCGCCTTGACCCGGTCGATGGCGATCTGCTCGACCACGTCGACGTGCTCGCAGCCGCCGTAGTAGCGGCGGCCGGGGTAGCCCTCGGCGTACTTGTTGGTGAGGACCGAGCCCTGGGCCTCCATGACCGCGACCGGCGCGAAGTTCTCGGAGGCGATCATCTCGAGGGTGGACTGCTGGCGGTCCAGCTCGGCGTCGACGGCGGCCGCGACGTCGGGGTCGAGCTCGTGCAGGGGGGTGTTCAGAAGCGACATGCGTCCGTGACTCCTCAGGCGCCGGCGAATTCGGTGTACTCGGCGGCGGAGAGCAGGTCGCCCGGCTCCTCGCTCACCCGCACCTTGAACAGCCAGCCGCCCTCGAAGGGCGCGGAGTTCACCAGCGACGGGTCGTTGACGACGTCCTCGTTGACCTCGGTGATCTCGCCGGAGACGGGGGAGTACAGGTCGGAGACCGACTTGGTCGACTCCAGTTCGCCGCAGGTCTCACCCGCGGACACCGAGTCGCCGACCTGGGGGAGCTGGACGAAGACGACGTCACCGAGCGCGTTGGCCGCGTGCTCCGTGATGCCGACCGTCGAGACGCCGTCCTCGGCGTCCGACAGCCACTCGTGCTCCTTGCTGTAGCGCAGCTGCTGGGGGTTGCTCATGGCCTGGATTCTCCTGTACGCGGGGGAGTGCTGATGACGGGGGGACTGCTGAAACCGCTGGTGAGCAGCGAGGGCGCACGCGGGACGGCACGGGCCCCGCAGCGCCCGGTGTCTACTTCTGACGCTTGTAGAACGGCAGCGCCACGACCTCGTACGGCTCGTGGGTGCCCCGGATGTCCACGCCGACCCCCGGCGTGCCCACGGCCGCGTGCGCCGGGTCGACGTACGCCATGGCGATCGGCTTGCCCAGCGTCGGGGACGGCGCGCCGGAGGTGACCTCGCCGACCACCTCGCCACCGGCGACGACCTGGTACCCGGCGCGCGGGACCCGGCGGCCCTCGGCGACCAGGCCGACCAGGACGCGGGGCGGGTTCTGCTCGGCCCGGGAAGCAGCCTCGGCCAGCGCCGCGCGCCCGACGAAGTCGCCCTCCTTCTCGAACTTCACCACCCGGCCGAGCCCGGCGTCGAAGGGCGTCAGCGCGGTCGTCAGCTCGTGCCCGTACAGCGGCATGCCCGCCTCCAGGCGGAGCGTGTCCCGGCAGGACAGACCGCACGGGACCAGCCCGGCGCCCTCGCCCGCCTTGGTCAGCGCCTGCCACAGCTCCACGGCGTGCTCCGGCTTCACGAACAGCTCGAAGCCGTCCTCGCCGGTGTAGCCGGTGCGCGCGATCAGCGCCGGGACGCCCGCGACCGTGCCGGGCAGGCCGGCGTAGTACTTCAGGCCGTCCAGGTCGGCGTCGGTGAGCGAGGCGAGGATGCCCGGGGACTCCGGACCCTGCACCGCCAGCAGCGCGTACGCGTCCCGGTCGTCGCGCACCTCGGCGTCGAAGCCGACGGCCCGCTCGGTCAGCGCGTCGAGCACGACCTGGGCGTTGGAGGCGTTGGCGACGACCATGTACTCGGCCTCGCCCAAGCGGTAGACGATCAGGTCGTCCAGGATGCCGCCGTCCTCCCGGCAGATCATGGTGTAGCGGGCCCGGCCCGGCTTCACGCTGCCGATGTTGCCGACCAGGGCGTAGTTCAGCAGGTCGGCGGCCTGCGGCCCGGTGACCGTGATCTCACCCATGTGCGAGAGGTCGAAGAGACCCGCCCGGGTGCGCACCGCGACGTGCTCGTCGCGCTCGGAGCCGTAGCGCAGGGGCATGTCCCAGCCGGCGAAGTCGGTCATCGTCGCGCCCAGCGCACGATGCGTGGCATCGAGCGCGGTATGGCGGAGTTCAGTACTGCTCATCGGTCGGTCGTCTCCCAGGGAACAGGACGGGCGAGGTCGATCCTCCCCATCTGTCATCGGAACCTGAGAGGTTCGCCATGACCACCGGAGTACGGCGATCAGGACTTGCACCTTGGGTGGGGCAGCCGTCGAGCGGCGGCCCGCTTTTCAGATGTGCCTCGCCCGCGCGGTAACGGGGCCTGAGAGATTCAAGGGAGGGACTTGCTCCTTCGGCGCCCCGGCGCGGCCGGGGACTCTCCCGCGCGGATTCAAACGGCCGGTATGCAGTTGGCGCCGCCATCATTGCACGACCGGCCGATCCGTGGCAGACCGTGATCTGTAACCGGCTTGTGGCAGTAAGCGAACGAAAACGCGAGACCTGCGCATTACCTTCTCTTTACACTCGACGGGGATGGGAACTCGTGAACCGCCCCAGGGGAGGACGATCACGGTGAACAGGACCACGGCGTACGCCACCACCTCGGGTCTCGCGCTGCCCAAGCAGCCCGCCGTCCCGGCACCCGGAGCGTGCGCCGAACTGCCCGCACCCGTCGTCCGCGACCTGCGGGCCCGGGGCGGCCGCAGCCCGCACGCCCTGCTCTTCGGCCCCCGCGACCTGGTGGTGATCACCGGCCTGCCCGGCAGCGGCAAGTCCACGCTGATGAAGCGGACCGTGCGCGGCCCCCGCATCGACTCCCAGGACGCCCGCGACCGCTGGGCCCGCCGCATGCCGCGCTTCCTGCCGTACGCGCTCTACCGCCCCCTCGTCCGCCTCGCCCACTACGCCGGGCTGCGCCGCGCCCTGCGCTCCGGCGAGGGCGTCGTCGTGCACGACTGCGGCACGCAGGCGTGGGTGCGCGGCTGGCTGGCCCGCGAGGCCCGCCGCCGCGACGGCACCCTGCACCTGCTGCTGCTCGACGTCGACCCCGGCGAGGCCCTGGCCGGCCAGCGCGAGCGCGGCCGCGGCGTCTCCCGGTACGCGTTCCTGCGGCACCGCGCCGCCAACACCCGCCTGCTGCGCTCCGTGACCGAGGGCACCCTGCCCGCCGGCTGCACCTCGGCCATCCTCCTCGACCGGCCGGCGGCCGACACGCTGCGCCGGATCGCCTTCACGGGGTGACGCACCGTAGGGCCACGGGTCCGAACGGGTTAGCCTTTTCAGTCACAGCAGAGGTACCAGGCAGGCGGTAGGCAGATGGACTTCCCGGCGCAGACGCACCCCCACCCGCACGGCGGATGGCCCGGCAACGAGCTGGAGGAGGTGCTGTCCGCATCCCTCGGCGTGCCGGGCGCCGGCGGCCGGATCGTGGAGGTGCTCGGCCGCAGCCACCTGTGGATACCGCTGCCGAACGGCGGCGGCCCGCACAGCGGCGCCCTCGACCTGCCCTCCCTGGAGATCGACGGCCAGGCCTACGTGCCGGTGTTCAGCTCCGAGGAACAACTCCGCCAGGTCACCGGCCCGCACATGGGGTACACCATCGCCCCCGCCGCGGAGTTCGCCCGCGGCCTGCCCCCGCAGGTCGGCCTCGCCGTGAACCCGGACGGAGTGGTCGGCATCCCGCTGCCGCCGCCGGCCGTCGCCGAGCTGTGCCGGGCCGGACGCACCCCGCTGGACGGGCCCGCGTCCGGCGGCCGGGTCCGCCTGTTCGAGCCGGACTGGCAGGACGAGCCGGTGGACTTCCTGGCCGCCGCCTCCGCCGAGTTCGCCGCCACCGGCGTGGTCCGCACCGCCCGCCGCTGCCTCGCCGCCGTCGAGACCGCCGACCCGGTCCTGTTCGTCGGCGTCGAACTCACCCACTGGGAGGGCGAGGCCCGCACCCTCCCCCTCGACGCCCTCGGCCGCGCCCTGGCCAAGGCCCCCCTGAAGACCCAGGTCAACCTGGTCCTCCTGGAGGCGGCCCAGGACCCGGTCTGCGACTGGATGCGAGCAAATGTCCGCCCGTTCTACGACCGCGACTTGTAAACCCCGGTCAGGGAAGCGCCCCTTCAGGGGCGCGGGGCTGTGACATGTGCGGCTCCGCCGCGTGGGCGCGACAAGCCACAGCGACGCCGCAGCCGCAACAAAGCAGCACCCCCCGAGCTCATAGGCGCCCCCCGTCCGGCGGAGCCTTAAGCTGGGTTCACAACCGGGGAACTTCTCGAAGGGGCGATACGCGTGAGCGCCAGCGGCACCACGACCGGGCAGGTCGAGCACATGCTGCGCCAGGTGACCCCCGGGCGCTACGACGCCTACGAGGCCCTCCTCCGCGCGCTCGCCACCCCCACCTCCGGCCAGGTCTGGATGCTGCTGTGGCACGGTCAGGCCGGCTCCCCGGACGCCCAGTACGGGAACATGGAGGTCGACGGCTACGGCTACGCGCCCTGCGTCACCTCCGCCCAGGAGCTGTCCGCCAGCGGCTGGAACCGGTCGTACGAGGTGGTCGACGGCCTGGAAGTGGCCCGCGCCCTCTACCCGGACCACTACGGCCTCTGGCTCAACCCGCACGCCCCCGGCGGCGGCGTCGGCATCCCCTGGCTGGATCTGCGCCGCATCGCCTCCGGCCTGGACCGCCAGCCCGCCGGGCCCCTGCGCCTGTCCGAACCGGCCATCGAAATCCCGCAGTTCTACGCCCTGCTCGCGCAGAACGCCCACCGCACCCCGGCGGTCCGCGCCCTGCGCCGGGCCTGGGTGCAGCCGGCGCTGGGGGCGCCGTATCTCGCCATCGGCCTCGACGTGTACGACACTTCGCCGCCGGCCGTCGACGCGGTGCGGGGGATGATGCAGCAGTCCGTCGGCGCGGTGCCGGACGGCCTGCCGGTGTCGACGGTGGCGATGACCGACACGCACGACCCGGTCGCCATGTGGCTGCGCGCCAACGCCCGCCCCTTCTACGACCGTGAGGCCCACGCGGCCCCCGCCCAGGCACCCGCCGCCGGGTACGGCTACCCGCCGGCCCGTGGGAGCTTCTGACGGCGCGTCGGGTCGAGGCGCCCGCGCCGCACCGACGACACTCCGTGATCTTCACGTCACGCACACATTTCTTCGCGCGTAGACGACGGCGGTAGGTCGTGAAGATCGTCGATTTCGCCGTTGTGTCCCAACTGTCCTTCGTTCGCAGGCCGTTACCCACTGTTCGGATAACGGAATCCACATCACTGCATCACGGTTGTGCATACTTTCCCAGTCAGACCTGGCGGGTGATCGTGACGACGCTGAAGACTCCCGAGACAGACACGGATCGTTCGATCCTGTGATCGAGAGCAAGTCGACAAAGCCGTAATCCACGGCGGGTGTAGGCCGGTCACCGCCGGCGAGAGGGGTCAGGTCACTGTGACCGCACCGATCGAGACCACCGGGGCGCAAGCCGAGGCACAGCCCGAGGCTGTCCTCGTCGGTGCCGACAAGGGGCAGATCGAGGGTCGTTCCCTGGGTCAGATCGCCTGGTCCCGCTTCAAGAAGGACAAGGTGGCCATGGCCGGCGGGATCATCGTGATCCTGCTGGTCCTCCTCGCGATCCTCTCCCGCCCCATCCAGGCGATCTTCGGCCTGGACCCCAACGCCCTCAACCAGGATCTGATCGACCCCAACACCTCGCTGCCCAAAGGTGACTTCGGCGGCATGAGCTGGGACCACCCGCTCGGTGTGGAGCCCAAGTTCGGCCGGGACATCGCCACCCGCATCCTCGAGGGCTCCTGGGTCTCGCTGGTCGTCGCCTTCGGCGCCACGATCCTGTCCAACACGATCGGCGCGATCCTCGGCGTCGTCGCCGGTTACTACGGCGGACGCGTCGACGCGATCATCAGCCGGCTGATGGACACCTTCCTGGCCTTCCCCCTCCTGCTGTTCGCGATCGCCATCTCGGCGACCCTGCAGGGCGGCGCCTTCGGACTGGAGGGCCTGCCGCTGCACATCGTGGTGCTGGTCTTCGTCATCGGCTTCTTCAACTGGCCCTATCTGGGGCGCATCGTCCGGGGTCAGACGCTGGCCCTGCGGGAACGGGAGTTCGTCGACGCCTCGCGAGGGATGGGGGCCAAGGGCCCGTACATCCTCTTCCGGGAGCTGCTGCCGAACCTCGTGGGACCGATCATCGTCTACTCGACGCTGCTCATCCCGACCAACATCATCTTCGAGGCGTCCCTGAGCTTCCTCGGCGTCGGCATCCAGCCCCCGCAGGCCTCGTGGGGCGGCATGATCAACGACGCGGTCGAGTACTACCAGGTCGACCCCCAGTACATGATCGTTCCCGGCCTCGCCATCTTCGTGACCGTCCTGGCGTTCAACCTGCTCGGCGACGGTCTTCGTGACGCTCTCGACCCGCGCAGCCGCTGACCCGCGGCCGCCACGAGAGCACCAAGGATTTGCCAACAATGGAGGGGAAGCAGACCATCATGCGAAGGTCAGCGCTGGCCGCCGTCGCGGCCATCGGCAGTGCAAGCTTGCTGCTGTCGGCTTGCAGCAAGGCCGATGACAACTCGGACAACAACGGAAAGAAGTCGGCTGAGGCCAACGCAGCGACCAAGGGTGTCGTCAACGCCTCCACCCAGAAGGGTGGGACGGTCACGTACGAGTACTCGGACGTGCCGGACTCCTTCGACCCCGGCAACACGTACTACGCGTACATGTACAACCTCAGCCGGCTGTACGCCCGCCCGCTGATGACCTTCCAGCCCGGCGCGGGCGAAGAGGGCAACAAGCTGGTCCCGGACCTCGCCGAGGGCGAGGGCGTGCCGAGCGACGGCGGCAAGACCTGGACGTACAAGCTGCGTGCGGGCCTGAAGTACGAGGACGGCACCCCGATCACCTCGAAGGACGTCAAGTACGCCGTCGAGCGGTCCAACTTCGCGCGTGACGTGCTCTCCCTCGGCCCGAACTACTTCCAGCAGTTCCTCGAGGGCGGCGACAAGTACAAGGGCCCCTACAAGGACAAGAGCGCCGAGGGCCTGAAGTCGATCGAGACGCCGGACGACACCACGATCGTCTTCCATCTCAACCGTTCCTTCCAGGAGTTCGACTACCTGGTCGCGACGCCGCAGACGGCTCCGGTGCCCAAGGCCAAGGACAAGGGCATCGACTACGTCAAGGACATCGTGTCCTCCGGCTCGTACAAGTTCGAGAGCTACGAGGAGGGCAAGCAGGCCGTCCTCGTCCGCAACGAGAACTGGGACCCGAAGACGGACCCGCTGCGCAAGCAGTACCCGGACAAGATCGTCGTCAAGCTCAAGGTCAACCCCGAGACGATCGACCAGGACGTCCAGGCCGGCACCGCGATCGACCTCGGCGGCACGGGCGTCCAGGCCGCGACGCAGGCGAAGGTCGTCAACAACGCCGACCTGAAGGCCAACACCGACAACACCTACGGTGGCCGCCTCGTCTACATGGCGATCAACACCCAGGTCGCCCCGTTCGACAAGGTCGAGTGCCGCAAGGCCGTGCAGTACGCCGTCGACAAGGTCTCCGTGCAGACCGCCCTGGGCGGTCCGATCCGCGGTGACATCGCGACCACCGTCCTGCCGCCGGACATCACCGGCTACCAGAAGGCGGACACCTACCCGACCGCCGGCAACAAGGGCGACGTCGCCAAGGCCAAGGAGCAGCTGCAGGCCTGCGGCAAGACGGCCATCACCACCAACATCTCGGCGCGCAGCGACCGCCCGCAGGAGATCGACGCGGCCACCGCGATCATCGCCTCGCTGAAGAAGGTCGGCATCAACGCCAGCCTGAAGCAGTACCCGTCGGGCAAGTACTTCACCGACTACGTCGGTGTGCCGGAGTTCAACAAGAAGCAGAACATCGGTCTGCACATGATGCAGTGGGGTGCCGACTGGCCGTCCGGCTACGGCTTCCTCCAGCAGATCCTCAACGGTGAAGCGATCGGCGCGTCCGGCAACACCAACATCTCGTACCTGAACGACAAGCAGACCAACGAGATGCTCGGCAAGGCCATCGCCACCGAGGACGCCACCCAGCGCAACGCGCTGTACGCCCAGATCGACAAGCGTGCGATGGAGCAGTCCGCCCTCGTCCCGCTGACCTACTTCAAGGTCCTGCTGTACCGCCCGACCACCTTCACCAACCTGGTGTCCACGGCGGCCTTCAGCGGTCAGTACGACTACCTCAACATCGGCACGACCAAGAAGTAGCCCCGGAAGGCAGGTGAAGGCATTGGTGCCCGCGGGCTCAGCGGCCCGCGGGCACCAGCGCCGGTCCCCGTGATCTCGTACATCCTCCGTCGGACGTTCGCGGCAGTGATCCTGCTGCTGGTCGTCACCGCGGTCACCTTCGCGATCTTCTTCCTGCTGCCGCGGCTCGCCGGTCAGACCGCCGACCAGCTCGCGCAGCAGTACATCGGAAAGAGCCCGACGAAGGCGGACATCCTCGCGGTCAAGCAGAACCTCGGTCTGGACCAGCCCCTGTACGTCCAGTACTGGCATTTCATCAAGGGGATCGTCAGCGGCGCCACCTACAACCTGGGCCCCACGACGGCGCAGTGCAACGCGCCCTGCTTC
This sequence comes from Streptomyces sp. NPDC053750, assembly GCF_044544295.1. Classification (NCBI taxonomy): domain Bacteria; kingdom Bacillati; phylum Actinomycetota; class Actinomycetes; order Kitasatosporales; family Streptomycetaceae; genus Streptomyces; species Streptomyces sp. NPDC053750. The sequence goes on from NZ_JBITXB010000020.1 coordinate 48,647, forward strand.
GGCTACTCCTTCAAGACCCACGTCGAGGTGTGGCCGCAGCTCACCTCGCGTCTCCCGGTGACCCTCTCGCTGGCCGGCGGCGCCGCCGTGCTGTGGCTGGTCTCCGGCGTCCTGATCGGCGTGATCTCCGCGCTCAAGCCCCGCAGCGTCTTCGACCGCACCTTCATGGGCGTGGCGCTCGCCGGTGTCTCGCTGCCCATGTTCTTCACCGGTAACCTGCTGCTCCTGCTGTTCACGTTCCAGTGGCCCATCTTCGGCCGCACCTATGTGCCGCTCACCGAGAACCCGGCACAGTGGGCCAACACGCTCTTCCCGGCCTGGTGCTCCCTGGCGCTGCTGTACTCCGCCATCTACGCCCGGCTCACCCGTTCGGGCATGCTGGAGACGATGAACGAGGACTTCATCCGCACGGCCCGCGCCAAGGGCCTGCGGGAACGCCGGGTCGTGGCCCGGCACGGCCTCCGGGCCGCACTGACGCCGATCATCACCGTCTTCGGCATGGACCTCGGCCTGCTGCTCGGCGGTGCCGTGATCACCGAGAAGGTGTTCTCGCTGCCCGGCATCGGGCAGTACGCGGTGCAGGGCATCACCGACAACGACCTCCCCCCGATCCTCGGCGTCACCCTGCTCGCAGCCTTCTTCGTCGTGATCGCCAATCTCCTGGTGGACCTGCTGTACGCCGCCGCCGACCCACGCGTGAGGCTCTCGTGACCGAACTCTCCAAGACCGGGGCCGCCGTGGGTGAGCCCACGCGCTCGCCCTCGGACGCGCCCGACGCGTTCCTCGCGGTCCGTGACCTCAAGGTGCACTTCCCCACCGACGACGGCCTGGTCAAGTCCGTCGACGGGCTCAGCTTCCAGGTGGAGAAGGGCAAGACCCTCTGCATCGTGGGCGAGTCGGGCTCCGGCAAGTCCGTCACCTCGCTCGCGATCATGGGCCTGCACCGGCTCGGCGCCCGCGGCAAGAACGTGCAGATGTCCGGCGAGATCTGGCTCGGCGGCAAGGAGCTCGTCTCCGCCGATCCGGACGAGGTGCGCCGGCTGCGCGGCCGCGAGATGGCGATGATCTTCCAGGACCCGCTGTCCGCGATGCACCCGTACTACACGATCGGCAACCAGATCGTGGAGGCGTACCGGGTCCACCACGACGTCAACAAGAAGACCGCCCGCAAGCGGGCGATCGAGATGCTCGACCGGGTCGGCATCCCCGAGCCCGACAAGCGCGTCGACAACTACCCGCACGAGTTCTCCGGCGGTATGCGCCAGCGCGCGATGATCGCCATGGCGCTGGTCAACAACCCCGAACTGCTCATCGCGGACGAGCCGACGACCGCCCTGGACGTGACCGTCCAGGCGCAGATCCTCGACCTCGTCCGGGACCTGCAGAAGGAGTTCGGCTCCGCGGTCGTCCTCATCACCCACGATCTCGGCGTGGTCGCCGAGATCGCCGACGACGTCCTGGTGATGTACGGCGGCCGGTGCGTGGAGCGCGGTTCGGTCGACGACGTCTTCGAGCGGCCGCAGCACCCGTACACCTGGGGCCTGCTCGGCTCGATGCCGCGCGTCGACCGCGAGACCTCCGAACGGCTCATCCCGGTCAAGGGCTCGCCGCCGAGCCTCATCAACGTCCCCTCGGGCTGCGCCTTCCATCCCCGCTGCCCGTACGCTGACGTCCCCAAGGGGGATGTCACCCGTACCGTGCGCCCGGAACTCGAGCAGGTCGGCAGCGGACACTTCTCCGCCTGCCACCTCTCGCCGGAGGACCGCACGCGGATCTGGACCGAAGAGATTGCGCCGAAGCTGTGAGTGAGACCAAGAAGACGGACGCGAAGAAGGCTGCGACGACGGTCCCGGCGCAGGCATCCGCTCCCGAGGAGCGCGAGGTGCTGCTCAAGGTCGAGGGCCTGCAGAAGCACTTCCCGATCCGCAAGGGCGTCCTGCGGCGCCAGACGGGCGCGGTCAAGGCCGTCGACGGCATCGACTTCGAGGTGCGCAAGGGCGAGACCCTCGGCGTGGTCGGCGAGTCGGGCTGCGGCAAGTCGACCATGGGCCGGGTCATCACCCGGCTCCAGGACCCGACGGGCGGCTCGATCCACTTCGAGGGCAAGGACATCACGCGGCTGAACACGGCCGGGATGCGCCCGCTGCGGCGGGACATCCAGATGATCTTCCAGGACCCGTACGGCTCGCTGAATCCGCGCCACACCATCGGCGGCATCGTCTCGGCACCGTTCCGCCTCCAGGGCGTGGAGCCCGAGGGCGGGGTGAAGAAGGAGGTCCAGCGGCTCCTGGAGCTGGTGGGCCTGAGCCCCGAGCACTACAACCGCTACCCGCACGAATTCTCCGGCGGTCAGCGCCAGCGCATCGGCATCGCCCGCGCGCTCGCCCTGAAGCCGAAGCTGGTCGTCGCGGACGAGCCCGTCTCCGCGCTGGACGTGTCCATCCAGGCGCAGGTCGTCAACCTCATGGACGACCTCCAGCAGGAGCTCGGCCTGACGTACGTGATCATCGCGCACGACCTGTCCGTCGTCCGGCACGTCTCGGACCGGATCGCGGTGATGTACCTGGGCAAGATCGTCGAGCTCGCCGACCGCACCTCGCTGTACGAGGCGCCCATGCACCCGTACACCAAGGCCCTGATGTCGGCCGTGCCGGTGCCGGACCCGAAGCGCCGGGGCGCCAAGAGCGAGCGCATCCTGCTCCGCGGCGACGTGCCCTCGCCGATCTCCCCGCCGAGCGGCTGCCGCTTCCACACCCGGTGCTGGAAGGCGACGCAGATCTGCAAGACCACCGAGCCGCCGCTGAAGGAGCTGCGGCCGGGCCAGCAGGTGGCCTGCCACCACCCGGAGAACTTCGAGGACCAGGCACCGCAGGACGTCGTCCTGCTGACCGCCGCCAAGGAGGCGGCGGAGACGGTGTCGGAGGGGGCCCTGGCGAAGTCCGCGCAGACCTCCGCGGCGGTGGCCGCGGAGACGAAGAACAGCGCGGAGGCGGAGAGCAGCGCGGAGGCGGAGAACAGCAGGGAGACGGAGAGCAGCGCGGAGGCGGAGAACAGCAGGGAGGCGGAGAGCAGCGCGGAGGCGGACGGCACGGAGGCGGACGCCGAGGCGGGTCCGGGCAAGTCCGGGGCCGGCGAGTCCGAGGTCCCGGAGCCCCCGGCGGCCGAGTCCGGCACGGCCGAGGCCGAGTCCGCCGCGCCGGAACCGTCCGAGGACGAGGTGGAGACGGAGGCCGGCGCGAAGACCGAGCCTCCGGCCGAGAAGAAGAAGTAACCCTGCCCACCCGCCGAGCCCCCGCCTTCGTTTGTAAGGCGGGGGCTCGTCGACAGGTGAGAATGGCAGGGTGTACGAGCAACTCTTCACCCCCACCGTCCAGCACACGCTCGACCTGATCGGCATCTTCGTCTTCGCCATCTCCGGCGCGCTGCTGGCCGTGCGCAAGAACTTCGACGTGTTCGGCATCGCCGTCCTCGCCGAGGTCACCGCGCTGGGCGGCGGGCTGTTCCGGGACCTGATCATCGGGGCGGTGCCGCCCGCGGCGTTCACGGACCTCGGGTACTTCGTCACGCCGCTGCTCGCCACCGTGCTGGTCTTCTTCCTCCATCCGCACGTCGAACGCCTCCAGACCGGCGTGAACATCTTCGACGCGGCCGGCCTCGGCCTGTTCTGCGTCGCCGGCACGACCAAGGCGTACGACTACGGACTCGGTCTGACGGCCTCCGCCTGTCTGGGACTGGCCACCGCCGTGGGCGGCGGCGTGCTGCGGGACGTGCTCGCCAACGAGGTGCCCTCGCTGCTGCGCTGGGACCGCGACCTGTACGCCGTCCCGGCGATCGTCGGCTCCGCGATGGTCGCCCTGTGCATCCGCTACGAGGCCCTGACCCCGCTCACCAGCGGGCTGGCGGTCATCACGGCCTTCGTCCTGCGCCTGCTCGCCCTGCGCTTCCACTGGCGGGCACCCCGCGCCTGGAACCGGCGGTCGACGGTGGTGGAGGGCGACTGAGGCGGCCCTAGCCGCGTGGGACGTCCCTGAGGAAGACCATGCCGTCGATCTTGGGCAGGTGGTCCGGGTCGAGCGGTGCGTAGCCGAACCAGGGGGACACGCGGGGTGTCGGCCGGGTGTCCCCGAGGGCGGCGGTCAGCCGGGACGTGTCGACGACGCAGCGGTCCTCCGGGAGCGCGTACAGGAGCCCTTCGACGGTGTCCGGCGGCGGCGTGTCCACCCCCCGGTGCCGGAGCGTGCCGAGAGCCGTGGCCACGAAGGCGTACTCCTCGCCGAGCCGGGCGCTCACGAGCGCACCGGCGCTCCACCACTCCACCGGCCCCTGCCACATCCGCATGCTGCTCTTCTCCCGCTGGAGATGGGCGTTCTGAGCGTGGACGAGCACCGGGCCCCGGGCGGCGAGCGCGAGGAGGTTGTCGGCCATCATCCGGTCCCGCACACCCAGCAGCCGGGCCATGCGGGCCGGTGAGGTGTCGGCCATCCAGTGGTGGTAGCGCAGCAGGCCGGTCGCGGTGCGCCCGTACAGCTGCGCCCGGTCCCAGTCGTCCCGCGAGGTTGCCGCGAGCAGGTGCGGCGTCTGCTCGTCGAGCAGGGACACCAGGTCGTCGGCGAGCAGCCGCAGCTGCCCGGCCCCGGCCGACCGGCCCACGGACCGGGCCGGTTCCGTCATCGCGGCGGGCTCGGTCCACCGTTCGTCGTCGCCGAGCAGGCGGTCGAGGGTTTCCGCGGTGCAGGGGAGCAGGTCCGGGTCCCCGTGGGCCGAGAGGTAGCCGTGGAGCGCGGTGAGCGCCTGCCGGGGGCTCGCGGCGTGGGTGATCTCCAGCGGGCCGTCGAAACCGGCGAAGCGGACGTGCTCGGCGGCGGGCCGGCCGGCGTTGTGGGCGCGCATCCAGCGCACGAGTTCGCGGTTGCCCGCGTGGACGCCCCAGCCGTGGCCGAAACCCCGCTCCATGACCTCGTCGAGGGTCCCCGTGCCCGTGGTGACGTAGTCGTCCACGACCAGGCCCCTCAGGCAGTCGCTCTCGACCGCGATCGTCCGGCGGCCCTCCTGCTCGACGAGTTGCCGGAAGAGCTCGTTGCGCACCTCGAGCAGAGCGTCCTCGCCGTGGGTGGGCTCGCCCAGGGCGAGCAGCCGGGGCCGGACCGGCAGCAGCTCCAAGAGGGCGGAGGCCTCGACGGCACGGGCGATGTCCTTGATGTCGGTAGCCATGCCTTCAACGGTATCGTTGAACTTTCGGTGGAAACTTTTCAGCGATAACGTCGGCATCGTGGCTCGAAACCTTCAAACCGACGGACACCTGAGACCGGTCGACCTGGCGCGCGGGCACGGACTGTCCACCCAGGCCGTCCGGAACTACGAGGAGGCCGGCATCCTCCCGGCCGCCGGTCGCACGGCCGCCGGTTACCGCACCTACACCCCGCTGCACGCGCGTGCCCTCGGCGCGTTCCTCGCCCTGGTGCCGGGGCACGGCCACCGGACGGCGGCGTCGATCATGCGGGCGGTGAACCGGGGCGCGGCGGGGGAGGCGTTCCGGCTCATCGACGAGAGCCACACCCAGCTGCTCGCCGACCGGAAGACCCTCCAGGCGGTGGAGCGCGCGCTGCGCGACCTGACGTCCGCGCTCGACGGGGAAGCGCCCGGCCGTGGCGGCGTGTTCGTCGGACCGCTGGCCCAGGAGCTCGGCATCCGGCCCGCGACGCTGCGGAAATGGGAGCGCGCCGGTCTGGTGCACCCACGCCGCGACCCGCTGACCGGGTACCGCGTCTACGGCGAGACGGACGTCCGGGACGCCCGGCTGGTCCATCAGCTGCGGCGGGGTGGCTACCTGCTGGAGCAGATCGCCCCCGTGATGGCCCAGGTGCGGGGGGCCGGCGGTCCGGAGCCGCTGGAGGCCGCCCTGCGGGACTGGCACGGCCGGGTTTCCGCCCGGGGACGGGCGATGCTCACGGGCGCCGCCGAACTGGAGGCCTACCTCCGGGCGCGGGGCTGAGCTTTCCGACCGGTCCGGCCTGCGGCCGTGGAAAGCTGGAAAGCTACCGCTTAGTAATTGTGTGTTGTACCGTGCATCCATGCCAGAAGCAGCCTCCGCAGCGGCCACGCGGGCCATCATCGGCGACAGCGAGTTCGACCGGGACACCACCGTCACCCGGCGTGCCCCCGGTGTCTACGACATCGACCTCTCCGCCGGCTGGACGATCATCAACGCCGTCAACGGCGGCTATCTGCTGGCCGTCCTGGGCCGCGCGCTCGCGGACGCCCTCCCGCACCCGGACCCCTTCACCATCTCGGCGCACTACCTCACCGCCTCCCGGCCGGGCCCGGCGGTCGTGCGCACCGAGACCGTCCGCACGGGGCGCACCCTCTCCAGCGGCCAGGCCTCCCTCTTCCAGTACGACGACGAGGGCAACGAGGTCGAGCGCATCCGCGTCCTCGCCTCCTACGGCGACCTCGACACGCTGCCCGACGACGTCCGCACCTCGGCGCAGCCGCCCGCGATCCCGCCGATGGACCAGTGCTTCGGCCCGGAGGACGGCCCCGCGCCCGTGGACGGCAGCTCGGCCATCGCCGACCGGCTGATGCTCAAGCTGGACCCCGCCACCCTGGGCTGGGCCCTCGGGCGGCCCTCGGGCAAGGGTGAGATGCGGGCCTGGTTCGGGCTCGCCGACGGCCGCGACGCCGACCCCCTGTCGATGCTCCTGGCGGTGGACGCGCTGCCCCCGACCGCCTTCGAGCTCGGCCTGAAGGGCTGGGTGCCCACGGTCGAGCTGACCGTGCACATACGGTGCCGCCCCGCCCCGGGCCCGCTGCGCGTCTCCATCACCACGCGCAACCTCGCCGGCGGCTTCCTCGAGGAGGACGCCGAGGTCTGGGACAGCGCCGACCGCCTCGTCGCCCAGTCCCGCCAGCTGGCCCGGGTCCGGCTCGGCTGACCCGCGGCATCCCGGCCGTCGGAGCGGAGTCGTGCCCGCCCGGCGGCCGATTCCCCGTCAGTCCAGCCAGTGCGCGCGGCCGATGCTGATCAGCCGCAGCTGCCGGGTCGCCGTCTCGGCGGCGCGCCGGTGTTCCTCCTCCGGCGCGTCCAGCGCCTCCAGGAACAGCGAGGCCGTGATCAGCATCTGGTCGACGTAGAGACCCGCGAGCATCCGCAGGTCGGCGTCGCTCCAGCCCTCCGACGCCGGGTCCTTGGCCAGCTCGGCCTTCACCTCCTCGGCGAAGCGGGCGAGTTGGTCCCGTATGGCCTCCCGTACGGGCTGCACCCCGCCGTGCCGCTCCCGCGCGATGAAACGGACATGAGCGGGGTACGCGGCCACATGGCCGGCGATCAACTCCACCGCCCGGGCGATCCGTTCGTCACTGTCCTCGCTCGGTGACACCGTGGTGCGGATCATCGGGTGCAGGCTGCCCAGCGCCTCCTCGACCAGCGCCACGCCGAGGTCGGCCGTGGAGCGGAAGTGCCGGTAGAAGGCGGTCGGCGCGACGCCCACCGCGCGCGTGACCTCCCGCAGGCCCAGGCTGCTCAGGCTCTGCTCCTCCAGCAGCCCGAGCGCCGCGTCCAGAAGCGCCTGCCGGGTCCTGCGCTTCTGCGCCTGCCGAACGCCGCACGTGTGACTCATGCCATGCAGTTAACAACTGTTCTCCGGAATTGGAAAGCGGTGCGGCGCGTTAGACTGGAAAGTCAGTGAACACTTGTTACTACAACCGTTCACCGAAGGTTGGAGGATCCGCTCCATGCTGTTTCTCGTCGTCGCACTTCTGCTCTTCGGCGTGGTGCTGGGCACCGTCGCCCACGCACCGCTCACCTTCTCCGTCGCGGCCGGCCTGGTCATCGCCGTCTGGCTCGGCGTCTTCGCGATCCGCGAGCGGCACGGCCGCCGCCGGAGCACCTCCGCCCACTGACGCACGGACCGTCGCACAGCAGGGAGAACCTCATGCAGCTCACCGCACGGGCCACCGGTGCCGGCCGCCGGGCCGGCATCCGCGACACCGACGGCATGGCCGTCGCCTCCTTCGTCCTCGGCCTGCTCGGCCTGCTCGTCCTCAACGTCTTCCTCGGCCCGATCGCCATCGCCCTGGCGAGCGTCGCCCTGTGGCGCGGCACCGCCCGCCGGGGCCGGGCCCTGCTCGGCCTCGGACTGGGCGTCGCCGACCTGCTGGTCCTGGCGGCGTTCATGTCCGCGGACAACACCATGTCCTGGAGCCTGTGACCACAGGGGGCCGACGAGGCCAACCTTGATCTGAGGCCGGAGGGGGCCGCCCCGTAGAATCAGCCTCACCATGGCTTACCTCGACCACGCCGCGACCACCCCGATGCTCCCCGAGGCAGTCGAGGCACTCACCGCGCACCTGGGCGTCACCGGCAACGCCTCGTCCCTCCACGCGGCCGGCCGCCGCGCACGGCGCACCGTCGAGGAGGCCCGCGAGACCCTCGCAGCGGCCCTCGGCGCCCGGCCCAGCGAGGTGGTCCTCACCTCCGGCGGCACCGAGGCCGACAACCTCGCCGTCAAGGGCCTGTACTGGGCCCGCCGCGACGCCGACCCGGCCCGCACCCGGGTCCTGGCCAGCCCCGTCGAGCACCACGCGGTCCTCGACGCCGTCCACTGGCTCGGCGAGCACGAGGGCGCGACCGTCGAGTACCTGCCGGTCGACGCCCACGGCCGCGTCCACCCCGAGGCGCTGCGCGAGGCCGTCGCCCGCGATCCCGACGACGTCGCCCTCGCCACCGTGATGTGGGCCAACAACGAGATCGGCACGATCATGCCGGTCCGTGAACTCGCCGACGTCGCCGCCGAGTTCGGCGTCCCGCTGCACGCCGACGCGGTCCAGGCCGTCGGTCAGCTCCCGGTCGACTTCGCCGCCTCCGGGCTCGCCGCGATGACGGTTTCCGGCCACAAGATCGGCGGTCCCTACGGCATGGGGGCGCTGCTGCTGGGCCGCGAGTACACGCCGGTGCCCGTGCTGCACGGCGGTGGCCAGGAACGCCACGTCCGCTCCGGCACCCTCGACGTCCCCGCCGTCGCGTCCTTCGCGGTCGCCGGCCGTCTCGCCGCCGAGCAGCGCGAGTGGTTCGCCCGCGAGATCGGCGCCCTGCGCGACGACCTGGTCGACGCGGTCCGTACGGCGGTCCCGGACGCGATCCTGGGCGGGGACCCGGCACCGGAGGGCCGCCTCCCGGCCAACGCCCACTTCACCTTCCCCGGCTGCGAGGGCGACTCCCTCCTCCTGCTGCTCGACGCCCAGGGCATCGAGTGCTCCACCGGCTCCGCCTGCACCGCGGGCGTCGCCCAGCCCAGCCACGTCCTCCTGGCCACCGGCACCGACCCCGACCTGGCCCGCGGCACCCTGCGCTTCTCCCTGGGCCACACCTCCACGCAGGCCGACGTGGAAGCCCTGGCCAAGGCGATCGGCCCGGCGGTGGAACGGGCGCGGGCGGCGGGGCTGAGCTAGGCGCCGGACTGCGACGGACTGCTCGACGGGGCGCTGGTGGCCGCCCGGCGGACCAGCTCCATGTACCGGTCCCAGTCCCAGTGCGGCCCCGGATCGGTGTGGTCGGTGCCCGGCACCTCCACATGGCCGATGATGTGCTCGCGGTCGACGGGTATCTCGTACCGCGCGCAGATCCGTGCCGTCAGCCGCGCCGACGCGGCGTACATCTCGTCCGTGAAGTCCTGCGGGCGGTCCACGAAGCCCTCGTGCTCGATGCCGACACTGCGCTCGTTGTAGTCGCGGTTGCCCGCGTGGTACGCCACGTCCAGCTCCCGGATCATCTGGGTGACGCGCCCGTCCTGGCCGACGATGTAGTGCGTGGCCGCCTTGTGTCCCGGGTCCTGGAAGGCCCGCACCGCGCTCTCGAAGCTGCCCTGCGTGACATGGACGATCACCATGTCGACGCCGAAGTCGTCGGGCCGGTCCGCACGCCGCCAGTTCTCGTCCGACGCGGCCACCCACTGGGCCCCGGTGTAGTCGACCGCGCCCTGCTCCCGGGGCTTCTCCACGCCGGGCACCCGCCACCACAGCCGGGCCAGCTCGTCGCGTGCCAGCACCGCCGTGCCCACGGCCGTGGCCGTGCCGCCGACGAGCAGCGCGCGCCGCCCGATGCGCCGGTCCGCGTCCTTGGACCCGCCCGCGCCGGCGCTCGTCGTACCGCCCGTGGATTCGTGCTTCGCCCCCATGCGATCTTCAACGCATACGCGCGGGCTCCGGTTCCCGGCTCCCCGTACTCTGGAAGGGTTATGACTGACACCCCGCAGCCCACCCGGCCCCTCCGCGTCCTCGCCGCCATGTCGGGCGGAGTCGACTCCGCCGTCGCCGCCGCCCGCGCCGCCGAGGCGGGGCACGACGTGACCGGCGTCCACCTCGCGCTCTCCGCGAACCCGCAGTCCTTCCGCACGGGCGCGCGGGGCTGTTGCACCATCGAGGACTCGCGGGACGCCCGCCGCGCCGCGGACGTCATCGGCATCCCGTTCTACGTGTGGGACCTCGCCGACCGCTTCCGGGAGGACGTCGTCGAGGACTTCGTCGCCGAGTACGAGGCCGGCCGCACCCCGAACCCCTGCCTGCGCTGCAACGAGAAGATCAAGTTCGCCGCGCTGCTGGACAAGGCGCTGGCCCTCGGCTTCGACGCCGTCTGCACCGGCCACTACGCCCAGGTGATCCTCCGCGAGGACGGCACCCGCGAGCTGCACCGCGCCTCGGACATGGCCAAGGACCAGAGCTACGTCCTCGGCGTCCTCGACGACCGCCAGCTCGCCCACGCGATGTTCCCCCTCGGCGACACGGTCACCACCAAGGACGAGATCCGCGCGGAGGCCGAGCGCCGGGGCCTGGCCGTCGCCAAGAAGCCGGACTCGCACGACATCTGCTTCATCGCCGACGGCGACACCCAGGGCTTCCTGGCGAACCGGCTGGGCAAGGCGGAGGGCGACATCGTCGACGAGGCGGGCAACCGGATCGGCACCCACGAGGGCGCGTACGGCTTCACCATCGGCCAGCGCAAGGGCCTGCGGATCGGCACCCCGGCCCCCGACGGCAAGCCCCGCTACGTCCTCGACATCTCCCCGGTGACCAACACGGTGACGGTCGGCCCGGCCGACGCCCTGGACGTCAACGGACTGCGGGCGATCAAGCCCCGCTGGTGCGGCGCCGCCCCCACCGGCCCCGGCACCTACACGGCCCAGCTCCGCGCCCACGGCGGCGAGACCGAGGTGCGGGCCGAACTGGTCGACGGCGTCCTGGAGGTGTCGTTCGCGGAGCCGGTGCGCGGCGTGGCCCCCGGCCAGGCGATCGTGCTGTACGACGGCACCCGCGTGGTGGGCTCGGCGACGATCGCGTCGACGACGCGCGCGACGGCGAACGTGGCCTGAACCACGGGACGCCGTACGCCGGCTTACGGGGCCTCTGGCTCACTCGGCGAAGAACTCCGCCAGCACCGGCGCCAGCACCCCCGGCTCCACATTGTGGGTCTGCCCCTCCAGGGTGCGATGCGTGCCCCGGGGCGCCGCCTCGGCGATCGCCCGGGCCGCCGCACGCATCCGGTCGTCGCTCGCGTCGCCCGCCAGCGACAGCAGGGGCACGGTGATCGAGGCGATGTCGGACGCCGGCACCCGGTGGTCGCCCATCACCGCGTCGTCGTACGCCAGACTCGGCGCGACCGACTCCATGCCGGCCCACATGGAGGACTGGCGGGCACCCCGGATCATCTCCTCGCCGAGGCCCGTCAGCCGCAGGAACAGCTCGACCGCGTCCCCCCGCCGGTCCTGCTCCAGCGCCTCGGTCAGCCGCTCGGTGTACTCCGCGCCGGCCCGCGCCGCGGCGTCGTCCATGGCGTACGGCACCTCGTACACGGCGGCCCGGCGCACCGGCAGCCCGCTCGCCACCGCCCGGAGCACCAGCGCGCCGCCCGACGAGACGCCGTACACCGACGCCTCGCCGCCCACCGCCTCGACCAGCGCCGCCAGGTCCTCGATCTCGCGTTCCACCGCATAGGGCGCCGTGTCAGCGCTCGCGCCGCGCCCCCGGCGGTCGTACACGGTGACGTCGCACCGCCCCGACAGCTCCGCGGCCAGGGGCGCGACCGTGGCGCCCGTCGACATCGCGCCGCTGACGAGGATGACCGCGGGGCCCTGCCCGCTGCGTTCGTAGGCGATGCGCGTGCCGTCGCGCGAAAGCGTCTTCTTCTCCATGCCTGTGCAGACTGCCACACGATGCGACAACAGGCCGGGACCGCAAGCTCCCCGATTCCCCGAGCGCGTACGACCTCGTCACGCCTCGTCGCCGCTCGCCGCCCCTCACCGTCTCGGCCGGGGAATTCCTGTCCCGGTCCGGGTGCTCGTGGCGGGTACGACGTCGAAGCCCACATCGGCCAGGACGGCCCCCATCCCGCGGATGGCCTCCCGATCCTTCTCCCGGTCCGTGTCTGCGAGTTCGGACCAGGGGACGAGGTCGGGGTGGTGCCGGGCGGCGTCGTCGCGGACGGCGGCGTAGGTCCACCCGGCGGCCCGGCGGTCGTCCATCCAGCGCCGGTGCTCGGCCTCGGCGAGCGACTCGACGACGTCCGGCGGCAGCTCCAGGGGCGCGACGCGACCGTCGCGCGGCATGAGGACACAGTCCAGTTCCGCCAGCTTCTGACCGAAGGAGATCACTTGGCTTCGGTTGGCGTTGCGCAGGTCCTCCGGCAGGTCACTCCAGGGGAGCAGTGTGCCGGTGGGTCGCGCGCCCGCCGCCCGTTCCCGTGCCCGCTGCCGCAGATAGGCCTCGTGGACCGCACGGGCCATGATCTCGGTGAGGTCCTCACCGATCGCGTCCGGCCGGTAGGCGGAGGCCTTGATGCTCCACAGGCGCAGACGGCCGCCCATGCCGTCGAGCGGGGCCGCCGCGGTGTCGGACGGTCGGAAGGCCTGCCAGTATCCGATGACGTCGTCGGCGCAGACGGTGACGCTCTCCGGACACGCCCGCCACAGGTCGGTGTCCAGCAGCGCTTGCCGGATCGCCTGTTCCGGGTCGGGCGGACACAGGTAGACCCTGGCCACCGAGCCCCGCCCGGCCGCCTCCCGGACCGCTTCCGACAGGGCCGCCTCGCTGCCGCGCAGCAGGCAGGCGTCCCTCAGATACGGGTGGACGGCGGAGAGCTCCTGTACGGCCTCCCCGGCGCCCGGACCGACCCAGGTGATCCTGAGCCGGGAGGGATCCCGGTCGAGACGCGCGAGGCAGGTGATGAAGGCCGCCGCGAACGCGCCGTCCCCGAAGACGAGTACCTCCCGTGAACGGTCGTCCGACAGCTGTGCCGCGTCCTCCCGCGCCAGCCGGGTCGCCGCCGCCTGGTAGCGGTTGAAGAAGTCCAGCCGCACCCGACGGGCCCCGTCCCCGCTCCACCAGCGGGCCTGGAGCGCTCGGCACAGCGCCGGGTCACGGATCTCCGCGTGGATGCTCGGCCCGCCCGCCACGAGGGTCCCCGAGGCCGCGAGTGCCACCGCCAGGTTCCGCGTGCTGTCCTCGTCGCAGGCGTACAGGGCCTTCGCCCCGGCCAGCCCGGCCGCGGTGAGCGTCGTGGCGAACCGGGGGTCACCGGCAACGGGTTGCGGTGCGCCGCGGCCCGCCGTACGACCGCCGGGCTCGCCGCCGACGACCACCACCTGGTGACCCGACGCGGTGAGGGTCAGCGCCAGAGAGCGCGCTCCGGAGCCCGAACCGCACACGATCACATGGCCGCGCCGACGGCGGGTCCAGCGCTGCCGCAGCTCCTCGGAGAACAGCCGTCGCCCGGCTTCGAAGGCCGCGTAGAACGTCACCGCGGGCGCGACGAAGCGCGCCACCTGCAACAGCCACGGCACGGCCAGGGACCCCTCCGGCTCGTCCCATTCCAGGACGAAGAGCTGGAGGACCCGGAAACAGATCTCCCACGCGTCGTGCCGGGCACCCGGATACTGGTCCAGTTGCTGGTCGACGCCGACCGTCCCGCAGACCACGGCGATCAGGGTGAGCACGCCCGCGACCACGCCTCCCGCCGGCAGCAGGCGTGGCCGTTCGCTCGGCGCGGGTCCGTCCGGGCGGGCCCCCGGCGGACCGCTCATCCCGTGGTCAGCACGGACGCGAACGCGTCGTACGCCCCGTCGCCGTACCGCAGGAACAGATCGGGTTCGACCACCTCCGCCTCCATCAGCAGGGGGACGTTCCCGTCACCCAGCACGAAGTCGATGCGGGCGTACCGCGGCGCGCCGGGCAGCGCGCTGCCGACCTTGGCGACGAAGTCCTCCATCCACGGCCGGACCGTCTCGGTGAGGACCGTGCCGCCGTAGTGGTGCTGCACCCTGAACTCGCCCTCGGCCGGCACCTTGCGGACCACGTGGCTGAGCCGGCCGCCGATCTGGATGGCGGAGTACTCGCCCGTGGCGCGCACGGACGGGACGAACTCCTGGACCAGAGCGGGGCCAGGGGGCGGGTCCTCGCCCCTGAGGAGCTCGCACGCGGCGTCGGCGTCCTCGAGGAGCCAGGTGCGCCGGCCCCCCGCGCCGACGGTGGACTTCACGACGAGCGGGCCGGGTCCCAGTTCGGCGGTGAGCGCGTCCGGTTTCACGTGCGCGGGATCCGTCACGGTGACGGTCGCGGGTACGGGGACGCCCTGCTCGGCCAGCTCGTTCAGGTAGCGCTTGTCGGTGTTCCAGCGCATGAGCGGCAGCGGGTTGACCAGACGCTCGCCGACCACCTGCTCCAGCCACCCGTCGAACGCGGTCAAGTGCTCCGAGTAGTCCCACGGGGCGTGCAGGAGGACCCGGTCGTAGTCCGCCCACGCCACGGCGGGGTCCGACCACGCGACCAGGTCGGCTCTCGCCCCACGCGCCCGAAGGGCCTTCAGGAGCCCATGGGTGTCCTCCATGCCGTCGGGCAGACGGGTGGCCGTGACCACCGCTATCGACGCAGGGTTCACGCGATTCCCTCCTCGGGCCGTACTCCGGTGATGCCCCAGAGCAGCAGGTGCATGGGGTCGGGGTGCTCCCGGTTGAAGTCGACGGCCTGGAGGCTGCGCAGCAGGGGAGGCATCACCGGGAGGGTGGCGCCCTTCAGCAGGACCGGGATGATCGGGCACCGCCTGCCGAGGAATTCCTGGAGCACGAACCAGACCTCGTCCTTCTGCCAGGGACCCACGCCACTCGGCCCCACCAGAACCGCGGCACACGGCATGTTCTCCACCTGGTCCTGGATCGCGGTGACCCAGGGCGTCCCGGGAGAGGTCTCCCAGAGGTCGATCCACGGCCGGATGCCGTGCCGGCGCAGCTCCTGGGCCAGCATCAGGGCGAGTTCCTCGTCCTGATGGCTGTAGGAGATGAAGACGTCATAGAGCTGCCTCTTCTCCTTCAGCGCGAACTCGGTGGAACGCAGCGCGACATTGCGGGTGTACGAGGCGGCGGTCTCGATCGCGGAGACTTCGGCGGGTCGCCTCCATGGCTTCCCCGTGCCACCGAGTTCCACACGCCCGTCGCAGACCCCGCAGGTGATCCAGTCGAAGCCGCGCTGCCTACGGCGTTGCCGCTGCTCCGGGCTGACGACGGTGTCGCACTCGTCGCAGGCGACGTGCTCGACGGTCTCCACCTCGTCGCCCACGCAGTGCCGGGCGATCCGCGAGCGGCACAACTCCTCGAACAGAGCGCAGTCCGTCTCGTTCACCCGCGGGTCGTGCCGCACTTCGAACCGGATGTGTGCCCCGCGGTCCGGGTGCACCGAGATCCACGAGGAGCCGCCGTCCGGCCGGACGAAACGGGCCCGGGACGCCCACAGTTCCCAGTCGGAGAACAGCCCGGAGTAGACGAGAGCCCCCACCACCGAGGCGTAGGCGTGGTCGGCCAGGACCCGTGCCCGCAGCACCGTGCGGCCCTTCAGACCCTGCCACGCCGCCTCGTCCGGACGGCGTCTGACGGCGCTGGGCAGACAGAGCAGCCCACGGGCCTCGTCGCGTACCAGGGACCCGCTGGAGAGCAGCTCCTCGATCGCGGCGTGCATGATGTCCTCTTCGTGCTTGCGCTCGGCGACCCGGTCGTTCTCCAGGAGCGGGATGCGCAGGCCCAGGACCTCGTCCTCGGCCAGGGTGCCCCTGCCGTCCGCCACCTGCTGGGCCGCGATCACCAGCATGGAGGCGTACGCACCGACGATCGTGGGCTGCAGCAGCACGAGATCACCGAAGCGGAGCCTGCGCAGCAGCCCCTCGGAATCGAGTCCGGCCAGCAGGACGCGGAACTCCTCAAGCGTCGGCTCCGGCAGGTCCGCCCGCGCGCAGGACTGGCAGAACTCCCGGTACAGCAGGCGGGTCTGGCTCATCACCCGGCCCGCCGCCGCCTGCTGGAGCACATACGAACGCAGCTGCTGGAACCGCGTGTTGGAGGTGATGGTCGGTACGGAGTCCCAGTCGACGGCGCCGAGGATCAGCTCCCGCAGCTCCCTGATGTTCGTACCGTCCCGCGCGCTGGTCTGCACGGTGCCGAGGTGCCGCAGCACTTCTGGCCGGCCCTCCTGCGTCGCCAGGTCGAGGCTGAGACCGCCCCGGTCCGCGCGGGCGATCACCACGATGCGCTGCGGGCCGTCGTCCCCCGTGGACCCCAGGCGCAGCAGCGTCTCCCACTCGCGGATCTCGTCGAGGGGGTTGCCGGCGTTGCGGTTGTCGAGGACCAGCAGGGCGACCTCGATCCCGACCGCCTCCACGGGCTGGACGAGCCGGTACACCGACTGCCCGGCGAAGTCCCAGAGGAACACCTCGCGCACGACGGTGCCGAGGTCGTCGTCGACGACGCTGCGGTCCATGAGGGAGACCTGCGTGCCGTGGGTCGACTCGGTCGCCTTGAACCCCTTGCCGCACAGCGCCCGGCTGAGCGCGGTCTTCCCGACGCCGGTGTTGCCCAGGAGGGCCACCCTGCAGTTCGCGTAGCGCGCGGCGCCCGACTCGGCGACCAACTGCTCGACGAGCGCCGTGTCGTAGGTGCGCAGCGTGAGCTCGCGGTCCTCACGTCCGGTGCTGACCAGGTAGGGCAGCGTGGGATGGAAACGTCCACTGCCGTACCAGTGGTGGTGGGCGGCGACGTCCTGGAGGACGTCGATGAGTTCCATGGTGTCCGCGCGGTAGACCCACAGATGTGCCGCGTCGTCCTGCACCGCCAGCAGCCGTCCGTCCGACGACAGGGACAGGTCGTGCGGCGTGGCGGTCAGGCCTCGCACCGTGTGCAGCAGGCGCAGTTCCCGCCGGTCCCACACCCGGACGGTGCCATCGCTCGACGCGGTGTAAAGCACGGCGGTGGTGGGGTTGTCGATCACCCGCAGCACGAACCCCTGATGGGCCGCCACTTCCCCCGCCGCTTCCCCGCTGTCGAGGTTCCACGCCCGGAGCATGCCGTCGCGTCCGGCGGTGTAGAGCAGCCCGTCGTCCTCGTTCCACCGGACGTCCTCGATACGTCCCTGGTGGGCCGGGACGGTGCGCAGCGCGTGCCCGTCCGCGGCGTCCCACACGCGCACGGTGCCGTCGTAGCTGGCGGAGTAGATCAGCGACCGCTCGTTCGCCCAGCCCACGCCGTGGACGTCGTCGGTGTGGCCGGCGAGCGTCAGCTCTTCTGTGCCGTCGAGGGGGTTCACCACGTGCACCGTGTTGTCGCGGCCCGCGACGGCCAGCCGGTCCCCGTCGTCCCGCCAGGCCGCCGTCCACAGCGCCTTGTGCGACACGACGTGTCTGGACCGCGCCCGTCCCTCGGCGTCGACCAGGTGGACCGCACCCGACTGGGTGGGCACCGCCAGGAGGTCTCCGCGCGGGGACCAGGCGACCCGGGTGATCACCTCACCGCCGACGGACAGGCGCCAGGTGTCCTCCAGTTTCCGTGTCCCCTGGTTCACCTGCATGGACGATCCCCCAAGACAGTGTCGGACGGTGGTCAGTAGCCGCGGGCCGGGTCCACGGCGAGCTCCGGGGTGCGCCCGTCGAGCAGCGCACGCCAGCAGGACGCGAAGTCCGCGGACACGTCCTCGGGTGCCGTGATGCCCGCCGAATGCGACGTGATCACCGTGCGGGGAAGCTTCCACACCGTGTGGTCGGGGCCTGGTGGTTCCTCGGGCAGTACGTCGAGTACGGCCGCCCGCACACTGCCGTCGTCGAGTGCCGTGCCCAGGCCGGCGAGGTCGACGGTGGCGCCACGACCGACATTGATGAACGTGGCACCGCGCATCGCGCCGAACGTCGCGGCGTCGAAGAAGCCCGCGGTCCGGGAGGTCAGGGGGAGGGCGGACACCACCCAGCGGGCCTCACCGAGCCGGGCCAGGGCGTCGTCCGGGGTCACCGACTCGTCGAAGGCCCGCTCGTCGTTCCTGGGAGTGCGGGCCACCCCCACGGCCCTGATCCCGCAGGCACGCAGCAGCGCGCCCACCCTGGCACCGATGCGTCCGGCACCGTAGACCAGCGCGGTCCGGCCCTCGGCGAGCTCCGACGGCAGCCGCCGCCACTCGGCGTGCCGCTGCTGTTCGAGGTGGGCGGGCACCTCCTGGCACTCGGCGAGGATCCAGGCGAGAACGTACTGCGCGATACGGTCCCCCATGCGGCCGACCGTCCGGGTGAGCAGGGTCCGCTCCGGCCAGGGAGCGGCGCTCAGGAGTGCGTCCACCCCGGCGTTGGTGCTGTGGAACCAGACCAGCCGCTCCGTGCGGAGCTCGTCGGGAAGATGCGGGCCCACGTAGACGAGGGGGCCGGACGGGGGGACGGCGCCGGAGCCCCGCTGCTCGTGCCGCCGCACCGGTCGCCGTGTGATCCGCCGCAGCTCCTCGAGCACGGGGTCGCCCAGGCCGGCATCCGTCAGGATGCTCGCGTGCGCCAAGGCCTCGCTGTCACCGCTGTCCTCGCTCCGCAGCATGTGCCCCCGTCGCTCCCCACCGTGGTTGACTGTGCGTCAAGTGCCGAACCCGGCAAGGATAGGTGTTCGGGTGACCGGCCGCAGAGGGGTGATCAGGAAATCTCTGCGTCGTAGAAGCAGAAGTGCCCCTTGATCTCCGCAACCTCCGGCTTCGGGTCCGGGTACGCCCAGGCGACGTCCGGCGTGTCCGGCAGTGACCAGTAGGACGCGTCGCCCTTGAAGGGGCAGTGCGTGTGCGTGTCGGACGGCGTCAGCAGGTCGAGCCGGACGTCCTCGGCCGGGATGTAGTAGCGGTCGGGACAGCCCGTCTCGTGCAGCACCAGCGCCGCGTCGCTCTCCGCCAGCACCCGGTCGCCGTGCACCACGCGCACGTGCCGTTCGCTCGGCTCGACGGTGATGCGGTGTCCCTTGACTCCCTTGGTCACGATCGTCCTCCTGGTGGCAGTGGTGTCGGTCATTACAGCGTGCCCGCAGGCCGGGTTCTTCCCCTCTGGGCCGGGCCGTACGGTGGAGGCCATGAACATCTGCGTCTTCCTCTCCGCCGCCGACCTCGACGAGCGCTACACCCGCCCCGCGAAGGAGTTCGCCACGCTGCTCGGCAAGGGCGGCCACACGCTCGTGTGGGGCGGTTCGGACAGCGGGCTGATGAAGGTGGTCGCCGACGGCGTGCAGGAGGCCGGAGGGCGGCTTCTCGGGGTCTCGGTGGACTTCCTGGAGGCGAAGGCGCGCGAGGGTGCCGACGAGATGGTGATCGCACGGGACCTGGCCGAGCGCAAGCGGCTGCTGCTGGAGAAGGCCGACGCCGTGGTGATCATGGTGGGCGGCACCGGCACGCTGGACGAGGCGACGGAGATCCTGGAGCTGAAGAAGCACGGACACACCGACAAGCCGGTCGTCCTGCTCAACACGGCCGGCTTCTACGACGGCCTCAGGGAGCAGTTCCGCCGTATGGAGGACGAGGGCTTCCTGCCGCGCCCCCTCAGTGAGCTGGTGTTCTTCGCCGAGGAGCCGGTCGGTGCGCTGGCCTACCTGGAGGAGAGCCGGGGCGTGGCCTGAGCCTCGGGTGATGCGAGCATGGCGGGCATGGCTACACATGTGATCACCGGAGCGGGCTCCGGCATCGGCGCGGCCGTGGCCCGCCGCCTGCACGAGCGCGGCGACGAGATCGTGCTGCACGCGCGCGACGCGGGCCGCGCGAAGGAACTGGCGGCCGCGTTCCCCGGCGCGAAGACGCTGGTCGGCGACCTGGCGGACCCGGACAAGCTCTCCTGGGCCTTCTCGCACCAGACGCTGCCCGACCGGGTGGACTCGCTGCTGCACATCGCCGGGGTGGTCGACCTCGGTCCGGTCGGCGACCTCACGCCGAAGACCTGGCGCAGCCAGCTGGGCGTCAACCTGGTCGCCCCCGCCGAGCTGACCCGCCTCTTCCTTCCCCAGCTCCGCGTCGCCCAGGGCCACGTGCTGTTCGTGAACTCCGGCGCCGGGCTGAGCGCCCACGCGGGCTGGTCCGCGTACGCCGCCTCCAAGCACGGCCTGAAGGCCCTCGCCGACTCCCTGCGCCAGGAGGAGCACCCGAACGGCGTACGCGTCACCTCGGTCTACCCCGGCCGCACCGCCAGCCCCATGCAGGCCAAGGTCCACCAGCAGGAGGGCAAGGAGTACGACCCCGCGCGGTGGATCGACCCCGAGTCGGTGGCCACGACGATCCTGATGGCCCTGGACCTGCCGAGGGACGCGGAGGTCAACGACCTGACGGTGCGCCCGGGAAGGTGACGGCGCCGGGGTGTTCCGTAGGCTGCTGCGGTGAGTGAAAACAGCCAGCCCAGGTTCGGCCCCGCCACCGGCGTCGGCTCCCTGCCGGGGGACGACGCGCGCGAGGCGGTCAAGACCGCCACCGGCTCCTTCGAGGACTTCCCCTTCCTGCCCGAGCTGCCCGCCCGCGGCCCCGGCGCCGACATGATCGGCCGCACCGCGGGGATGCTCGTCGAGCTGTACGCGCGCGTGGAGCCCAGCGGCTGGCGGCTCGGTGACCGGCCGGGGCGGGACACCAAACGGGCGCGGGCCTGGCTGGGGGAGGACCTCGACGCCCTGGAGGAGTTCACCCAGGGCTACGAGGGGCCGTTGAAGGTCCAGGCCGTCGGCCCCTGGACGCTCGCCGCCGCCCTGGAGCTCAGGAACGGCGAGGCGGTCCTCTCCGACGCCGGCGCCTGCCGCGACCTCGCCGCCTCGCTCACCGAGGGACTGCGCCTGCACCTGGCGGAGGTCCGGCGCCGGGTGCCCGGGGCGCGGCCCGTGCTCCAGCTGGACGAGCCGTCCCTCACCGCCGTCCTGCGCGGCCAGGTACGGACCGCCAGCGGCTACCGCACCCACCGGGCCGTCGACCGCCAGGTCGTCGAGGCCGCCCTCCGCGACGTCGCCGGAGTGCACGGCGACGGGCCCGTCGTGGTGCACTCGTGCGCACCGGACGTGCCGTTCGCCCTGCTGCGCCGGGCCGGCGTCAGCGGCATCTCCTTCGACTTCTCCCTCCTCACCGAACGTGACGACGATGCGATCGGCGAGGCGGTGGAGGCCGGTACACGGCTGCTCGCCGGTGTCGTGCCCGGCACGGACGGCCCGTTGTCAGACCCTGCCGGTAGCGTCATGGGTGTCAGGACGCTGTGGCGCAGGCTGGGGCTGCATCCGGGACTTCTCGCGGAGGCGGTCACCGTCACCCCGTCGTGCGGACTCGCGGGCGCGTCCCCCGAGTACGCCCGCCGGGCGCTCGCCCACTGCGTCCGGGCGGCGAGATCCCTCGCGGACAACCCAGAGTAACGGGAGGACCACACGGTGGCCGGCGACAAGCAAGCGGAGACGACGAGTGTGCCCGCCGAGGCGCGCGAGAAGCACGTGCAGCTCGCTGAGCAGATCGAGGAGCACCGCTTCCGGTACTACGTGAAGGACGCCCCCGTCGTCAGCGACGCGGAGTTCGACCGACTGCTGCGTTCCCTGGAGCAGTTGGAGGAGGAGTATCCGGAGCTGCGCACCCCGGACTCCCCGACCCAGAAGGTCGCCGGTTCGTACGAGACGGACTTCACGGCCGTCGAGCACCGCTCGCGCATGCTCTCGCTGGACAACACCTTCAACGACGACGAACTCGCCGCGTGGACCGAGCGCATCGCCAGGGAGCTCGGCGAGCAGGAGTACCACTTCCTGTGCGAGCTGAAGGTCGACGGCCTTGCCGTCAACCTCACCTACGAGCGCGGCAGGCTCGTCCGCGCGGCCACCCGCGGCGACGGCCGTACCGGCGAGGACATCACGCCCAACGTCCGCACCATCGCCGAGATCCCGGAGCGCCTCAAGGGCGACGAGGTCCCCGACCTCGTGGAGATCCGCGGCGAGGTCTACTTCCCGATGGAGAAGTTCCAGGAGCTCAACGCCCGGTTGAACGAGGCGGGGGACAAGCCCTTCGCCAACCCGCGCAACGCGGCGGCCGGTTCGCTGCGCCAGAAGGACCCCCGCGTCACCGCCACCCGCCCGCTGCACATGGTGGTCCACGGCATCGGCGTCCTGGAGGGCTACTCGGGCATGACCCGCCTCTCCCAGGCCTACGACCTGCTCTCGAACTGGGGCCTGCCCACCTCCCCGCACAACAGGGTCGTCGACGGCCTCGAGGGCGTACGGGAGTTCATCGCGTACTACGGCGAGAACCGCCACTCCGTGGCGCACGAGATCGACGGTGTCGTCGTCAAGCTCGACGAGATCCGCCTCCAGGGGCGGCTCGGCTCCACCGCCCGCGCGCCGCGCTGGGCCATCGCCTACAAGTACGCGCCGGAAGAGGTCAACACCAAGCTCGTCGACATCAAGGTGGGCGTCGGCCGCACCGGCCGGGTCACGCCGTACGCGCAGGTCGAGCCGGTCACGGTGGCGGGCAGCGAGGTGGAGTTCGCCACGCTGCACAACCAGGAGGTCGTCAAGGCCAAGGGCGTGCTCATCGGCGACACCGTGGTGCTGCGCAAGGCCGGGGACGTCATCCCGGAGATCCTCGGTCCGGTCGCCGACCTGCGCGACGGCAGCGAGCGGGAGTTCGTGATGCCGGCCGAGTGCCCCGAGTGCGGGACGCCGCTGCGGGCCATGAAGGAGGGCGACATCGACCTCCGCTGCCCCAACGCCCGTACCTGCCCGGCGCAGTTGCGCGAGCGTGTCACCTACCTCGCCGGCCGGCAGTGCCTGGACATCGAGCACTTCGGCGGCGTCGTGGCGGCCGCGCTCACCGGACCGCTGGAGCCGGCCGACCCGCCGCTGGTCGACGAGGGCGACCTCTTCGACCTCACCGTCGAGAAGCTGCTGCCCATCAAGGCGTACGTCCTCGACCCGGACAGCGGGCTGCCCAAGCGCGACCCCAAGACCGGCGAGGAGAAGATCGTCACGGTCTTCGCCAACCAGAAGGGTGAGCCGAAGAAGAACACCCTCGCGCTGCTGAAGAACATCGAGGAGGCCAGGAGCCGTCCGCTCGCCCGCTTCCTCAACGGCCTGTCCATCCGGCACGTCGGACCGGTCGCCGCCCAGGCGCTCGCCCGGGAGTTCCGCTCCGTCGACCGCATCGAGCAGGCCACCGAGGCGGAGTTGGCGAACACCGAGGGCGTCGGCCCCATCATCGCCGCCTCCCTCAAGGAGTGGTTCGCCGAGGAGTGGCACCGCGAGATCGTCCGCAAGTGGAAGGCGGCCGGAGTTCCGCTGGAGGACCGGTCGACGGGGGAGGACGAGGGCCCGCGCCCGCTCGAGGGACTCACCGTCGTCGTCACCGGCACCCTGGAGAACTTCACCCGGGACGCGGCCAAGGACGCCCTGCAGAGCAGGGGTGCGAAGGTGACCGGATCCGTGTCCAAGAAGACGTCCTTCGTCGTCGCCGGTGACAACCCGGGGTCGAAATATGACAAGGCGATGCAGCTCAAGGTGCCGCTTCTGAACGAGGACGGTTTCACCGTCCTGCTCGAGCAGGGGCCCGAAACGGCGGCCGACGCCGCGCTTTCGGCCGAGGAATAGCGGTTGAAGGCCACCCGATCGGCGCATACCAGATGCATACGGGTGGCCGGGACGCATTCGGGCAACCGTCGACGACCGCTGCCCGTGGAAGCCTTCTGCGGCCTAGTGTTGAGGATGTGCGCCTGCCGTGCCCAGCTGCGGTGGGGGGCATCCCCTGCCCCGAGGGACAGGGGAGAGAGTTCTCCAACGCGGAGCCGTTGAGGGGCGTCGGGCGTGGGGCCGTGTGGCGTGGGCACCGCCGGCTGTGAGAGGGACGGGAATGGAACCGACCGAGAGCGCCGCCGCGGGCTCACGGCTGCGCCCCAGTCGCCTGGTGGCGGCGTGGCAGGCGAGCCGGTGGCCAGGGCAGCGCGCTGGTGGCACGCCGAGTTCCGCGGTGGACGCCCGCGGCCCGGCGCCGCGGGGTGCCCCGGCCCCCGCGTCCGGCCACGCCCCCGGGCTGTCCGACACCGACGGCGAACGGCACCTGTCCTGGCCCGCGTTGCCCTCGGCGATCGTCACGGCCGCCGCCTTCGTCCTGGGCGCCGGCTTCTACCGGGCGTTCACCGACGGCCACGCCCTCTTCCCGTCCGGCACCGTCGGCTGGGCGCTGGCCGTGCTGACCGGCATCGTCGTCGGCCACCTGGTCATGCTCGGCCGCTCCCGCTGGTGGGGCGGCACCGGCTCGGGCGCCGCCCTCACCCTCGCCGTGCTGCTGCTCTACGGCTGGGTTCCGGCCGGCATGGTCAGCCTCACCGTCGTCGTGCTGGTCGGCATAGCCCGCCGGGGCCGCTGGCGACAGGGCATCCTGCACGGCGCGGTGGACATCCTCGGCATAGCCGCGGGCGCCCTGCTGCTGGGCGTCTGCGGCTCCGTGCCGTCCGTGGAGGACCCCTGGGACCCGGACACCTGGGGGATGTACGCGGCGCCCAAGGTGGTGCTCGTCGCCGTCGCCTACCTCGCCGTCACCCGCGCCCTGCTGTGGTACCTGCACACACCGCGCGCCGGCCTGCCCACGGTCGCCCGCACCGCCCTGGTCAGACAGGGCCTGGTGGCCGTCGCCCTGCTCGGCATCGCGCCGCTGGTGTGCGTGGTCGCCGTCGCCAAGCCGCTGCTGCTGCCGCTGTTCGCCATTCCGCTGATCGCCCTCGACTCCACGCTGTGGATCGCCCGCGCCCGCGCGGAGGAGCAGCTGCGCGACCCGCTCACCGGACTGCCCAACCGGCAGTGGCTGCTGGAGCGGACCTGGACCGCGCTGGACGACGCCGAGCGCATCGGCGCCCGCGCCGCCCTGATGCTCATCGACCTCGACCGCTTCCGGTCGGTCAACGACACGCTCGGACACCTGGCCGGCGACCGGCTGCTGCTGCAGACCGCCGACCGGCTGAGGGCGGCCCTGCCGCGCGGGGCGGAGGCCGCGCGGCTCGGTGGCGACGAGTTCGCCGTCCTGCTGCCCGTCGCCGACTCCACCACGTCGGCCACCCGCCTCGCCCGTCAGCTGGTCGCCGCGCTCGGCTCGCCGCTCGACCTGGACGGGCTCACCCTCGTCCTGGAGGCCAGCGCCGGCGTCGCCGTCTTCCCCGACCACGCGCTGGACGCCGAGGGGCTGCTGCGCCGGGCGGACGTGGCGATGTACCAGGCGAAGCGGGACCGCACGGGCGTCGAGGTCTACGAGTCCAAGCGGGACTCCAACACCCCCGACCGGCTGGGGCTGCTGGGCGACCTGCGCCGGGCCCTGGACGCCCGCGAGGTGCAGCTGCACTACCAGCCCAAGGTCCGCTTCGACGGACAGGTCGCGGGCCTGGAGGCGCTGGTGCGGTGGGTGCACCCCGAGCGCGGCAAGGTGCCGCCGGACGAGTTCATAGCGATCGCCGAGTCCTCCGGGCTGATGCCCCACCTCACCGAGTACGTCCTGGAGACGGCGCTCGGGCAGGTCGCCCGGTGGCGCTCCCAGGGCCTGTTCGTGCCGGTCGCGGTCAACGTCTCCCCGCGTGACGTGCACACCCCCGGCTTCGCGGGCGCGGTGGCCGCCCGGCTGGCCCGGCACGGTGTCCCGGCGGGAGCGCTCCAACTGGAGATCACCGAGCACGTCCTCCTGGAGGACCCGCAGCGTGCCGCCGACACCCTCAACGCGCTGACCGGACACGGCGTGAAGATGTCCCTGGACGACTTCGGTACCGGCTACTCCTCCCTCGTCCACCTGCGCAAGCTCCCGGTCAGCGAGCTCAAGATCGACCGTTCGTTCGTGGCCCGGCTGGCCATCGACACCGAGGACGCCGAGATCGTGCGCTGCACCGTCGACCTCGCGCACTCCCTCGGCCTGCTCGTCGTCGCCGAGGGCGTGGAGGACGACGAGACCTGGGAGCGTCTGCGCGACCTGGGCTGCGACGCCGTGCAGGGCTGGCTGGTCGCGGCCGCGATGCCGCCGGAGGAGACCACGGCCTGGCTGCTCGCCCGGGGCTCCCGAGGCTGGCAGCGCCCCGCCGCGGCGCTCCCCGCCGCGGCGACGGACGAACCGGGCCGACTGGGCTGACCGGGCGCCCATCACGCGGGGCGGACGGGCGCGGCGGGCGGTCCGGGGCGGCTGGGGGGACCGGGCGCGGCACGTGGGGCGGAGGGGTCGCGGCGGACGACTCGGTCGGCTGGGGGGACCGGGCGCATCATGGGGGGCGGTCGGGGCGCGGCGGACGGCCCGGGGCGGCCCGGGGCGGCTCGGCTGACGCCGTGCATCACGTGGGGCGGACGTGGGCACCCGGCATCGAACCGGCCGCGCGGCGCACCCCCGGGAGACGAGCCATGTCGTTGTCCGTACCGCAGTCCGACGAATCCGTCATCGTCCGGGAGGCCGGGGCCGAGCTCCTCGGCGGCGCCCCCGTCACCATCAGGCTGCTGGCCGACAGCAGCGCGACCGGCGGGGCGCTGTCCACCCAGCGCGTCACCCTCGCCGACGGCGCCGACGGCGCCCGGCCCCACTTCCACAAGGGCTCCGCCGAGATGTTCTTCGTGCTGGACGGCGTGGCCCTGCTGCTCGACGGCGACGACATCCTCACCGCCGAGCGCGGCGACCTCGTCGTCATCCCCCCGGAGCGCCCGCACGCCTTCGCCGCCGCGCCCGGCACCGACGCCGACCTCCTGATCGTCCTCGCCCCCGGCGTCGAACGCTTCGAGTACTTCCGCCACCTCCAGCGCATCCGCCTCGGCGAGGTCCCGCCGGAAAGCATCCTGGACGTGCAGGACCGGTACGACAACCACTTCCTGACCAGCACGGCCTGGGAGGCACGCCGCTGAGGACGTGCGGACGGGGAAACCGTTTCACGGGCACGGGGCGCCGCCCCATAGGATTGGGCCAAACCGACTTGCCCAAGCCGATTTGCCCCAACCACACACTCACCCCAGAGGAACGCTGCATGCCTGGCATCACGCGCGAGGAGGTCGCCCACCTCGCCCGGCTGGCGCGTCTGGAGCTGAAGCCCGAAGAGCTCGAGCACTTCGCGGGACAGCTGGACGACATCATCGGCGCGGTCGCCCGCGTCAGTGAGGTCGCCGACCAAGACGTACCGCCGACCTCGCACCCGCTCCCGCTGACGAACGTCATGCGGCCGGACGAGGTCCGTCCGTCGCTCACGCCCGAGCAGGCGCTCTCCGGCGCCCCGGCCCAGGAGCAGCAGCGTTTCAAGGTGCCGCAGATCCTGGGGGAGGAGTAACCCGCCATGAGCGACATCATCAAGCTCACCGCGGCCGAGATCGCCGCGAAGATCGCCTCCGGCGAGCTGACGGCCGTCGAGGTCACCGAGGCCCACCTGGCCCGCATCGAGGCCGTCGACGAGAAGGTGCACGCCTTCCTGCACGTCGACCGCGAGGGCGCCCTCGCGCAGGCCCGCGCCGTCGACGCCAAGCGCGAGCGCGGCGAGAAGCTCGGCCCGCTGGCCGGCGTGCCGCTCGCGCTCAAGGACATCTTCACCACCGAGGGCGTGCCCACGACCGTCGGCTCGAAGATCCTCGAGGGCTGGATCCCGCCGTACGACGCGACCGTCACCAAGCGCCTCAAGGACGCGGACGTCGTCATCCTCGGCAAGACGAACATGGACGAGTTCGCCATGGGGTCCTCCACCGAGAACAGCGCCTACGGCCCGACCGGCAACCCCTGGGACCTGACCAGGATCCCCGGCGGCTCCGGCGGCGGCTCCTCCGCGGCCCTCGCGGCCTTCCAGGCGCCGCTCGCCATCGGCACCGACACCGGCGGTTCCATCCGCCAGCCCGCGGCCGTCACCGGCACGGTCGGCGTCAAGCCGACGTACGGCGGCGTCTCCCGCTACGGCATGGTGGCCTTCTCCTCCTCCCTCGACCAGGGCGGCCCCTGTGCCCGCACGGTCCTGGACGCGGCCCTGCTGCACGAGGTGATCGCCGGGCACGACCCGATGGACTCCACGTCGATCGACGCGCCCGTCCCCGCGGTCGTCGAGGCCGCCCGCAACGGCAGCGTCGAGGGCATGCGCGTCGGCGTCGTCAAGCAGTTCCGCGGCGAGGGCTACCAGGCCGGTGTCGTCCAGCGCTTCGACGAGTCCGTCGAGCTGCTGAAGGAGCTGGGCGCCGAGATCGTCGAGCTGGACTGCCCGTCCTTCGACCTCGCGCTCTCCGCGTACTACCTGATCGCGCCCTCCGAGTGCTCCTCCAACCTCGCCCGCTTCGACGGCCTGCGCTACGGCCTGCGGACCGGCGACGACGGCACGCACTCCGCCGAGGAGGTCACCTCCCTGACCCGCGAGGCCGGCTTCGGCCCCGAGGTCAAGCGCCGCGTCATGCTCGGCACGTACGCCCTGTCGAGCGGCTACTACGACGCGTACTACGGCAGCGCCCAGAAGGTCCGCACCCTCATCAAGCAGGAGTTCGAGCGGGCCTTCGAGCAGGTCGACGTGATCGTCTCCCCGACGACCCCGACCACCGCCTTCCCGATCGGCGAGCGCGCCGACGACCCGATGGCGATGTACCTCGCCGACCTGTGCACCATCCCCACCAACCTGGCGGGCAACGCGGCCATGTCGCTGCCCTGCGGCCTCGCCCCCGAGGACAACCTGCCGGTGGGTCTGCAGATCATCGCCCCCGCCCTGAAGGACGACCGGCTGTACAAGGTCGGCGCCGCCGTCGAGGCCGCCTTCGTGGAAAAGTGGGGCCACCCGCTGCTGGAGGAGGCACCGTCGCTGTGAGCAAGCTGTCGAAGGCCAAGGGCTTCAAGAAGTCCAAGAACGGCCTGTACCTGTCCATGGCCACCACCGCGTTCGGCGCGTTCAGCGTCGCCAAGCAGGCGAAGCTCGCCCGCGCGGAGAGCGACACGCTCCGCCTGGTCGACGCCGCCGTGTCCGCCGCCGCCATCGTCACCGGCCTCGCCATCCTCTACCGCGAGCTGAAGCGGCTGGGCGACGACGACGTCCTGCTGGGCTGAGAGGGAAGTTTCACCGTGACCACCACGACCGACCTGGTGTCGTACGAGGACGCGCTGGCGTCGTACGACCCCGTCATGGGCCTCGAGGTCCATGTCGAACTCGGCACCAAGACCAAGATGTTCTGCGGCTGTTCGACCGCGCTCGGCGCCGACCCGAACACCCAGACCTGCCCCGTCTGCCTCGGCATGCCCGGCGCGCTCCCGGTCGTCAACGCGACCGGCGTCGAGTCGGCGATCCGGATCGGTCTCGCGCTGAACTGCGAGATCGCCGAGTGGTGCCGCTTCGCCCGGAAGAACTACTTCTATCCGGACATGCCGAAGAACTTCCAGACCTCCCAGTACGACGAGCCGATCGCCTTCGACGGCTACCTCGACGTGCAACTGGAGGACGGCGAGACCTTCCGCGTCCAGATCGAGCGCGCCCACATGGAGGAGGACACCGGCAAGTCGACGCACGTCGGTGGCGCGACGGGCCGTATCCACGGCGCCTCGCACTCCCTCCTCGACTACAATCGCGCCGGCATCCCGCTCATCGAGATCGTCACCAAGCCGATCGAGGGAGCGGGCGAGCGCGCCCCCGAGGTCGCCCGCGCCTACGTCCGTGAGCTGCGCGAGCTCATCCGGGCCCTCGGCGTGTCCGAGGCCCGCATGGAGATGGGCCAGATGCGCTGCGACGTGAACCTGTCGCTGCGCCCGAACGGCACCGAGAAGTTCGGCACCCGCAGCGAGACCAAGAACGTGAACTCGCTGCGGTCCGTCGAGCGCGCGGCCCGCTTCGAGATCCAGCGGCACGCGGCGGTGCTGAGCGGCGGCGGCACGATCATCCAGGAGACCCGCCACTTCCACGAGGACACGGGGTCCACGACCTCGGGCCGAGTGAAGGAGGAGGCCGAGGACTACCGGTACTTCCCGGAGCCCGACCTGGTGCCGGTCGCCCCGTCCCGCGAGTGGGTCGAGGAGATCCGTTCAGCCCTGCCCGAGCTGCCGCTGGTGCGCCGCAACCGGCTCCG
This sequence comes from Streptomyces sp. NPDC053750, assembly GCF_044544295.1. Lineage (NCBI taxonomy): Bacteria > Bacillati > Actinomycetota > Actinomycetes > Kitasatosporales > Streptomycetaceae > Streptomyces > Streptomyces sp. NPDC053750. The sequence goes on from NZ_JBITXB010000020.1 coordinate 78,970, forward strand.
CGAGGAGTGGGGCATCTCCGGCACCGACATGCAGTCGATCCTCAACGCCGGAGCGCTGGACCCGATCGTCGCCACCATCGACGCCGGTGCCGACGCGGCCTCCGCCCGCAAGTGGTGGATGGGCGAGCTGGCCCGCAGTGCCAACGAGTCGGGCAAGGCGCTGGACGAGCTGGCGATCACGCCGGCCCAGGTCGCACGCGTCGCCGAACTGGTCACGAAGGGCGAGCTCAACGACAAGCTGGCCCGCCAGGTCATCCTGGGCGTCCTCGCCGGCGAGGGTACGCCGGACGAGGTCGTCGACAAGCGCGGCCTGAAGGTCGTCTCCGACGAGGGCGCGCTGACCGCCGCCGTCGACGAGGCCATCGCCGGCAACCCGGGCATCGCCGACAAGATCCGCGGCGGCAAGGTGGCCGCGGCCGGCGCCCTGGTCGGCGCGGTCATGAAGGCGACCCGGGGTCAGGCGGACGCCGCCCGCGTCAAGGAGCTGATCCTGCAGAAGCTGGGCGTCGAGGGCTGACACCCGCACACCCCTGGGGGGATGCATCGGTCACGATGCATCCCCCCAGTGCGTTACGGCGGTGCGTCACGGCAGCGCGGTGAACAACCAGTGTTGTGAATAAGCACACGAAACCCGCAAACGATCATTTCTGCCTGCAAGAGTGGCATCGCATCGCTCATGCGTTCTTTGCGGGCCGTTCACACCACGAACGACTGATCCCGGTCAAAGATCCACAATCAGACACCCTGGGAGCACGTTCTTGGCAGCCCTTGCACGCTGGTGTGTCCAACGCCGTCTCGTCGCCGTCCTGCTCTGGCTCCTCGCCCTCGGCGGGGTCGCCACGGCCGCGGTGGTCACCGGCTCTGCCTACTCCAACGACTACGGGGTCCCCGGCACCGATTCCGACCGTGCCTCCCGGCTGCTCGCCTCCGGCTTCCCCGGCCTCGACGGCGACAGTGACACGATCGTGTGGCACACCACCGACGGCACCGTCCGCGCCACCGACGTCGAACAGACCATGACCCGCACCCTGGACCGCATCGCGGACCTGCCCGGGGTGGCCTCGGTGACCAACCCGTACGACGACGCCGACTCGCCCCTGATCAGCGAGGACGCCCACACCGCGTACGCCACGGTCACCTTCGCGGACGCCTCCCAGGACATCGACGCAGGCCAGGCGCGGGCCGTGGTCGACACCGCCAAGGCGGCCGAGGCCGACGGGCTCCAGGTCGAGCTGGGCGGCGGTGCCGTCGCGCTCACCGAGGCGCCGGGCAGCCATCTCGCCGAGGCCCTCGGCGTGGCCGTGGCCGCCGTCGTGCTCTTCCTCGCCTTCGGCTCCCTCGCCGCCGCCGTGCTGCCCATCGCCACCGCGCTGGTCTCCGTCGGCACCGCCTACGCCGGCATCACCCTGCTCGGCCACGCCATGACCGTCGCCGACTTCGCGCCCATGCTGGGCACCCTCATCGGCCTCGGCGTCGGCATCGACTACGCCCTGTTCATCGTCACCAGACACCGGCGCGGTCTGAAGCGGGGACTCACCGTGGCCGAGGCCGCGGAGAACGCCGTCGCGACCACGGGACGCGCGGTCGTCTTCGCGGGTGCCACCGTCTGCATCGCCCTGCTGGGCATGCTGATCCTCCGGCTGAGCTTCCTCAACGGCGTGGCCATCGCCGCCTCGCTGACCGTCGTCCTCACCGTCGCGGCCTCGGTGACGCTGCTGCCGGCCCTGCTGTCGTACATCGGCCCGCGCGCCCTGAGCCGGCGCGAGCGACGCCGGCTCGCGGAGCACGGGCCCGAGCCCGAGCTGCCCACCGGGTTCGCGGCCCGCTGGTCGGCCTTCGTCGAGCGCCACCCCAAGCTGCTCGGCGCCATCGCCCTCGTCGTCATCGCCGTGCTCGCGCTGCCCACCCTCGGACTGCGCCTGGGCACTTCCGACCAGGGCAACGACCCCCAGGGCACCACCACCCGCCAGGCCTACGACCTGCTCGCCGAGGGCTTCGGGCCCGGCGTCAACGGCCCCCTCACCCTGGTCACCGAGGTCGGCGGGGCCGAGGACCGCCTCGCTCTGGACAACCTCGACGCCTCCCTGCGCGCCACCGAGGGCGTCGCCTCGGTGTCACCGGTGACGTACAACGCGGGCGGCGACACCGCCTACCTCAGCGTCGTACCCGAGTCGGCCCCGCAGTCCCAGACCACCAGCGACCTCGTCGAACGGCTGCGCTCCGAGGTGCTGCCGCGCGCCGAGTCCGGCACCGCGCTCGACCTGCACGTCGGCGGCGTGACGGCCGGCTACGACGACTTCGCCGACGTCATCGTGGGCAAGCTGCCCCTCTTCGTCGGCGTCGTCATCGGCCTGGGCTGCCTGCTGCTCCTGCTGGCCTTCCGCTCCATCGGCATCCCGGTCAAGGCCGCCATGATGAACGTCGCCGCCGTGGCCGCGTCCTTCGGCATCGTCGTGGCGATCTTCCAGTGGGGCTGGGGGAGCGAACTGCTCGGCCTCGGCAGCGCGGGCCCGATCGAGCCCTTCCTGCCCGTGATCATGGTGTCGGTGCTCTTCGGGCTCTCCATGGACTACCAGGTCTTCCTGGTCAGCCGGATGTACGAGGAGTGGCTGGAGACCGGTGACAACCGCCGCGCGGTCCGCGTCGGCCTCGCCGAGACCAGCCGGGTGATCAACTCCGCCGCGGTCATCATGATCTCGGTCTTCCTCGCGTTCGTCCTCAGCGGCGACCGGGTGATCGCCATGTTCGGCATCGCGCTCGCCGCCGCCGTCGCCCTGGACGCCTTCGTGCTGCGCACGCTCCTGGTGCCCGCCCTGATGCACCTGCTCGGCAGCGCCAACTGGTGGCTGCCGCGCCGGCTGGACAAGATCCTTCCGCGCATCAGCATCGAGCCGCCCGAGTGCCGCGCCGCCCATGAGAGGCTGGCCGCGGCGACGGACGCCGAAGTGGCGGACGTCCTTGCGGAGGAGGAACGACACCGGGATGTACGCGATACCACTGGGTGACGACGGAGCCGAACTGCGCCCCCTGGAGACCTGGCACGCCGAGGAGTTCCTGGCCCACCTGGACCGGGGCAGGGACTTCATCACACAGCACATCCCCTTCGGGACGAAGGCCACGGACGTCGACTCCGCCCGGGAGCTGCTCCAGGCCTACGCCGACCGGCACGCCGCCGACAGCGGCTTCCTGCACGGGCTGTGGCTGGACGGCAAGCTCGTCGGCGGACTGCTCTTCCGGGTCTTCGACGCGGCCACCGGCGTCTGCGAGATCGGCTGCTGGCTGGAGCCCGCCGGCACGGGCCGTGGCCTGGTCACACGCGGCGCCCGGGTGCTGATCGACTGGGCGTTCGACGAGCGCGGCATGCACCGCGTGGAGTGGCACGCGTCGTCCGTCAACACCCCGAGTGTCAACGCCGCCCGGCGACTCGGCATGATGCGTGAGGGCGTGCTGCGCGAAAGCGCCCCGTACCGGGGTGTCCGCCAGGACATCGAGGTGTGGGCGGTGCTCGCGCCCGAGTGGCGTGCGGCACGTGAGGCACGCGCGCGTGCCGCTCACAAGGATCATTAAGGGACCTCTCAGACAGCGTCCGTACGGTGCGAGACATGGGAACGAAGACAGTGGACGAGACCGGCGTGAAGACCGACGAGCACAAGACGGACGAGGCGGCCGAGGCCGCGGCGACCGGGACCCGGGACGACGCCGACACCACGACGGACGACGCCACGACCGAGGACGCCACGAAGGACGAGGTCACCACGGACGACGACGCCGTGACCGGTGCCGCCGGGACCGAGGGCCCCACGGGCGTCGGCCAGGGTGCGGGCGCGGTCGTCTCCGCCGGGCTGGGCATCGTCTCGCTGACCGGCAGCTGGGTCGGCACGGTGGCCTCCGCCCGCGAGGCGGTCTTCGGACAGCTGGAGACGACGTCGACGTCGAACGTCCAGACCATGCTCGAGAAGGGTTACGGAGACGCCTGGCAGGCCACCGCGCTCTGGGGCGGCCTGTTCGCCCTGGTCGCGCTGATCGTCGGCGTCGTGGTGCTGGTCCGGCCCGCGTTCGGCGCGCCCGGCAAGCCGCAGGCCGCGTGGATCAAGTCGGTCTCCTGGGCGGGCGTCGCGCTGGGCGTGATCGGCCTGATCCTGGCCGTACTCAAGTACACCGACGTCATGCTGGCCGTGCCGTCCGTGGGCTGACGCCTACGCAGCTCACATGGGGTCTTAGGGCACCCGGCGCGCATCATGCGCCCGCCCTAAGACCCCACACGCACGTCTAAGGCCCCACCCGGTGGCGAAGATGCGGAACTTACCCGATGTGGCGCACCCCCCTGGGAGACGAAGGTTGAGGCATCGCAAGCAAGCAAGCGAGCGAAGCCGAAACCGACTCTCACCGAGGGACCAGGGGACACACCATGTACGAGTACGAGATCCTGCAGCTCCGTTCCGCCGAACTGATCCGCCGTGCCGACGAGGCCCGGCTGGCCCGCGAGGCCGTCCGCGCCCGGCGCGCCGCCCGTCGCGACGCCCGCCACGCAGCCGCCGAGGCGGAGAGTCATACGTTCCGGTTCCGCCGGCAGCGAATCGCCCGGGCCGCGTGAACGGGGGGACCGGGGAGGGTGGCCGCACGGCCGCCCTCCCCGCCGTCGTTCCGCCCTCCCCGTCGCCCACCGCCCACCCGAAAACCCCTGCCGCGCTGTCGGACCCGCGTGCGATGCTCGGGTCCGTGGAGACCAGGTCCGTCAGTCCCGTGTTCGTCGGCCGCACCGGCGAACTGGACACGTTGAACGACGCGCTCGTCCGCGCCGCCGGCGCCGCCGAGCCGCAGGCACTGCTGCTCGCGGGCGAGGCGGGCGTCGGCAAGACCCGCCTCGTCGAGGAGTTCGCCGGCGCAGCCCGCCGGCAGGGCGCCGTCGTCGCGCTGGGCGGCTGCGTGGAGATCGGCGCCGACGGACTGCCCTTCGCGCCGTTCTCCACCGCCCTGCGCGCCCTGCGCCGCGAACTGCCCGCGGAACTGGCCGCCGCGGCCGCCGGGCAGGAGGAGGAGCTCGCGCGGCTGCTGCCCGAGCTGTGCGAGACCGCCACCGGCCCCGGCAGCGGCCGGCACGACGAGGAGGGCATGGCCCGCCTCTTCGAACTCACCGCCCGCCTCCTGGAGCGCGTCGCCGCCCGGCACACCGTCGTGCTCGTCCTGGAGGACCTGCACTGGGCCGACGCCTCCACCCGCCACCTGATCGCCTACCTCTTCCGGACCCTGCGCACCGGCCACCTCGTCGTCCTGGCCACCTACCGCTCCGACGACATCCACCGCCGCCACCCGCTGCGCCCCCTGCTCGCCGAACTCGACCGGCTGCGCACCGTCCGCCGCATCGAACTGGGCCGCTTCACCCGCGAGGAAGTCGGCCGCCAGATCGCCGGCATCCTCGCCCACGAACCCGACCCGCTCCAGGTCGACCAGATCTTCGAGCGCTCCGACGGCAACGCCTTCTTCGTCGAGGAACTCGCGGTGGCCGCCCACGAGGGCAGCTGCACCGGCCTCACCGACTCCCTGCGCGACCTGCTGCTGGTCCGCGTCGAAGCCCTGTCCGAGAGCGCCCAGCGGGTCGCCCGGATCGTCGCCGAGGGCGGCTCCACCGTCGAGTACCGGCTGCTCGCCGCGGTCGCCCGGCTCGCCGAGGACGACCTCATCGAAGCCCTGCGCGCCGCCGTCAACGCCCACCTGCTGCTCCCCGCGCCCGACGGCGACGGCTACCGCTTCCGCCACTCCCTGGTCCGCGAGGCCGTCGCCGACGACCTGCTTCCCGGCGAGCGCTCCCGCCTCAACCGCCGCTACGCCGAAGCACTCGAAGCCGACCCCACGCTGGTGCCCGCCGCCGAGCGCGTGATGCGCCTGGCCAGCTACTGGTACCACGCCCACGACGCCGCCAAGGCCCTGCCCGCCGTCCTGGACGCCTCCGTCGAGGCCCGTCGCCGGCACGCCTACTCCGAGCAGCTCCGGCTGCTGGAGCGCGCCATGGAGCTGTGGGACTCCGCCCCCGACGAGGTCCGCGCCACCCTGCGCCCCGTCGACTACACCGAGGTCTACCCGCCCTGCGGCTGCGACCCGCGGACCAAGCCCCTGCGGTACCTCGACCTCATGGCCGAGGCCGCCGTCGCCGGACGGCTGTGCGGCGAGCGCGAGCGCGCCATGAAGATCACCAAGCGGGCACTGCGCCTGCTGGACGACGAGCACGACGCCGCACCCGGCGCCCGGCCGGGCGGCAGCGGGCAGGACCCGCAGCGCGCCGCCTGGTTCTGGACCCAGCGCTCGCTGCTGGTCCAGGCCCAGGGCCGCGGCGACGGCTGGCGTGAGCTCGGCATCGCCCAGGAACTGGTCCGCGGCCTGCCCCCGTCAGAGGTGCACGCCGAGGTGCTGGCCATGGCCGCCAACTGGTCGATGCTCCACAACCCCGGCCCCGACGCCGTGACCGCCGCCGAGCGGGCCGTCGAGTACGCGCGCATGGTGGGCGCCGCCGACATCGAGCTCAACGCCCGGCTCACCCTCGGCGGCCTCATGGTGGACGCGGGGCACATCGACGCGGGGCTCACGGAGATGTACCGGGTCAGAGACGCGGTGACCGCGCAGGGGCGGGCCGCCGTGGTGGGCCGCAGTCACGTCAACCTGCCCTCCGTCCTGGAAAGCGTCGGCCGCTCCGAGGAGGCGCTGGGGATCCTGCGCGAAGGCGTCGACCTCACCCGGCGGATGGGGCTGCTGGAGTCCGAGGCCTGGGTCTGGGGCAACCTCGCCGAGTCGCTCATCTCGCTGGGCCGCTGGGACGAGGCGATGGAGGCCGCGGCCATGTCCGGAGCTCCGGGCCGGGGCGCCGCACCACGCGGCGGCGCCGCCCTCAAGCGCGCCGCCGTGGCACTGGCCCGCGGCGAGACGGCCGAGGCCGGCCGGCTGCTCGCCGAGGCCCGCGCCGCCTACGGCACGCACGACCCCATGCCGCAGCACCGGCTGCCGCTGGCCGTCCTCACCATCGCCTTCGCCGCCGCAGAGGGCCGCCTCCTCGACGCCCGCGCCGAGCTGGGCCGGGTCCTGGACGCGGGCTTCCCGCCCGGTACCCAGCGCTTCGGCTGGCCCCTGCTGCTGTCCGCCGCCGAGGCCGAGGCCGACGCCCGCGGACTGCCGGTCGCCGAGGAGGGTCGCGCCGAGGTCCTCGAACGCCTCACCGAGGCCGCCAAGGCCCTGCCCGCCGGCGTCCCGGTCTGGCTCGCCCACGAGAAGTGGGTCCGCGCCGAACTCCACCGCGCCACCGGCCGGGACACCCCCGAGCTCTGGTCGGAGGCGGTCACCGCCTTCGAGTGCCTGGAACGCCCCTACGAGCTGGCCCGCGTCCGGCACCGGCTGGCCGGCGCCCTCGTGGCCGTCGGCGGCGAGGACGAGCGCGCCCGCGCCAGGGAGCTGCTCCGCCTCGCCCGCACCGTCGCCGGGCACCTCGGCGCCCGCCCGCTCGCCGACGCCGTCACGCTGCTCGCCCAGCGCGCCCGACTCACCCTCGGCCACGCCCCTGAGCCGGACCCCGCCCCCGCCGACCCGGCCGAGGCCCTCGGCCTCACCAGCCGCGAACGCGACGTGCTGCGCCTGGTCGCCGACGGCCGCACCAACCGCCAGATAGCCGAGGAGCTCTTCATCTCCCCCAAGACGGCCAGCGTCCACGTCTCCAACATCCTGGCCAAGCTCGGCGTATCCGGTCGCGGCGAGGCGGCGGCGGTGGCCCACCGCCTGGACCTGTTCCCGGCCGAACGGCTCACGTCCCGTTCGGCGGAGTGAGGCTTACGCTCTAAGGGACGCCCACGGACGGAGACTGGTGTGTTCAACGCATTCGAGGAACTGTTCGCCCCCGGCCGCAAGCACACCCGCGACGAGCAGAACCGTCTGGAACTCACCCGCGAGGACGTCGGCGACGGCGATCCGGGACACGGCCCGATAGACCTCACCTCGGGCAAGGTCGTCGTCCACCTGCCCCGCCCCCAGAACACGGCCGGAGAGGCGGCCACGGATGCCGTCGCGGAGCCGCAGGCACCCGCCGAGGACCGGCCCGACGAAAACCGGAGTTGAACGACCGCGCCTACTTCACCTCCAGCTCCAGAATCCGGTCGTCGCCGTCCTTCACGTTCCCCCGCCCGTCCGTGTTGCTGGTCACGAGCCACAGCTTGTCGCCGCCCGCCGCGACCACCGTGCGCAGACGCCCGTACTCACCCTCGAGGAACGCCTGCGGGTCGGCCGCGGCCTCCGTGCCCTTCAGCGGGACCCGCCACAGCCGCTCTCCGCGCAGGCCCGCCATCCACACCGAACCCTGGGCGTACGCGATGCCGCTGGGCGAGGCCTCGGCCGTGCTCCACTGGGCGAGCGGATCGTGGAAACCGGAGCCGCCGTCCTTGCCCTCGGCCTCGGGCCAGCCGTAGTTGTCGCCCGGTTTGATCGCGTTCAGCTCGTCCCAGGTTTCCTGCCCGAACTCCGCGGCGAACAGCCGCTGCTTGTCGTCCCACGCCAGCCCCTGCACGTTCCGGTGGCCGTACGAGTACACCGGGGAGTCGGGGAAGGGGTTGCCGGGCGCCGGGGCGCCGTCCGGCGTCATCCGCAGGATCTTGCCGCCCAGGGACTCCTTGTCCTGGGACAGCCCCTCGTTGCCGCTCTCGCCCGTGCCCGCGTACAGCATCTTGTCGGGGCCGAACGCGATCCGGCCGCCGTTGTGGACGAAGCCCATGGGAATGCCCCGGAAGACCGTGTCCGGCGCGCCGAGCTGCTGACCGGAGGGCTTCTTCTCGTTGTACAGCATGCGCACGATGCGGTTGTCGGAGGCGGCGGTGAAGTACGCGTAGACCATGCGGTCCGAGGCGAAGTCGGGGGAGAGCGCGATGCCGAGGAGGCCGCCCTCTCCGGCCGGCGACACCCCGGGCACCTCGCCCAGCTCCGTCTTCTTGCCCGTCTTCTCGTCGACCCGCGTGATCGTGGCCTCGTCACGGGAGGAGACCAGCAGGTCACCGCCGGGCAGCGGGGCCAGCCCCCAGGGGCTCTCCAGCCCCGTGGCGACCGTGCGGACCACCTTCACGGCGCCCTTCGCGGGCGGTGTCTGCGCGGTGGCCGGGCCGGAGGGCGACGACTGGGCCGTCGTACTGCTGCGGCTGCCGGGGGAGGTGCTCCCGTCCGAGTCCGAGGGACCCGGGTCGTCGGAGGAGCAGCCGGCCGTCAGCAGGAGGGCGGCGGCCAACACGGCCGTCACGGCTCGACGTTGCACGATCATGGTCCCTTCGACGCGGCGGGTTCTCCTTGTCATACACCGCTGCGGCCCTCCAAGTTCCCGATCACACACACCCGAATCCGGGAACCGTCCGTCAGTCCCAGGATCCCTGCGCCGCCGGCAGCCCACCCACCTCCGCCAGATCCTGCGCGGACAGCCGCAGCGCAGCCGCCCCGGCGTTCTGCGCCACCCAGCGCTCCTGCTTGGTGCCCGGCACCGCGACCACGTGCCGTCCCTGCGCCAGCACCCAGGCCAGCGCCACCTGCGCCGGCGTGACCCCGTCGCCGTGCCGGGCCGCGATCCGGCGCAGGCCGGCCACGATCGGCTGGTTGGCGGCCATCATCTCCGCGGTGAAGCGGGGGTGCCGGGCGCGCAGGTCGTCCGGTTCGAAGCCCTGCCCGGGCGTCAGCGTGCCGGTCAGGAAGCCGTTGCCGAGCGGCATCGCGGCGAGGAAACCGACGCCGCGCGAGGCGCACCACGGCAGCAGCGTGCGCAGCGCCTCCGGCGACCACACCGACAGCTCGGCCTCGACCGCGCTCACCGGGAACACCTGCTGCACCCGCTCCAGTTGCCGGATCGTCGCGTCGTGCAGCCGCGCCCCCGGCCGCCGGGCCGACCGCGCGCCGACCGCGCAGAGCCCGAGCGCCCGCACCTTCCCGGCCCGCACCAGCTCCGCCATCGCGCCCCAGGTCTCCTCGACGGGCACCTCGGGGTCGGCGCGGTGCAACTGGTAGAGGTCGATGACGTCCGTCTGCAGCCGGCGCAGGGAGGCGTCGCAGGCACGTTTCACATAGCCGGGGCGGCCGTTGGCCACGATGTGCTGATCGCCGACCAGCAGCCCGACCTTGGTCGACACGAAGGCGTCCGACCGTCGCTCCTTCAACACCCGCCCCAGCAGCAGCTCGTTGGTGAACGGGCCGTACATGTCCGCCGTGTCCAGCAGGCAGGCGCCCAGATCGAGGGCCCGGTGCACGGCCCTGACCGACTCCTCGCCCCGCTGCCGCGACGTGCTGTACGCCCAGTTCATCGGCATGCACCCCAGTCCGACGGCCCCCACCGCGAGCGCCGTCGCGCCGATCGTCCTGCGCTCCACCTGGTCGTGACCCTCCCTCGTCAGGCCACCCAACCTAACCTCTGCCCTTCCGCGTCCCTGACATAGCCTCCTGACCATGACTGCTGACGTGTGGCTGCCCATCCCGCCGGACGAGATCGAGGGCCTCCCCGAGGGCCCTGTCTACCGTTACTGGAACGGCGAGGAGACCTTCCCCGCCGACCCGGCCGACTGCGCGTACTACGTCGTCCCCTACATGAAGCCCACCGGGATCGGCGTACGCCCGCTGCCGGACATGCGCTCCGTCCAGGTCGTCCAGACCCTGTCCGCCGGCATCGATCACGTGGAACCGGGGCTCAAGCACCTGCCCGCCGGCGTACGGCTGTGCAACGCGCGCGGCGTGCACGAGGCCAGCACCGCGGAGCTCACCCTCGCCCTGATCCTGGCCTCGCTGCGCGGCATCCCCGACTTCGTCCGGGCGCAGGACCGGGGGGAGTGGCTCGGCGGGTTCCGGCCCGCGCTGGCCGACCGGAACGTGCTCGTCGTCGGGTACGGATCGATCGGCGCCGCGATCGAGGACCGGCTCGTGCCGTTCGAGGTCGCGCCGGTGGTGCGCGTCGCGCGCTCCGCCCGCACCACGGCGCGCGGCCCGGTGCACCCGTTCACCGAACTCCCCGCCCTGCTCCCCGAGGCGGACGTCGTCGTCCTGTCCACCCCGCTCACCGAGGCCACCCGGGGCCTGGTGGACGCGGAGTTCCTGGCCCGGATGAAGGACGGGGCCCTGCTCGTCAACGTCGCGCGCGGCCCCGTCGTCGACACGAAGGCGTTGCTCGCCGAACTGGAGAGCGGGCGCCTCAGGGCCGCCCTCGACGTGACCGACCCCGAACCGCTGCCGCCCGGCCACCCCTTGTGGCAGGCTCCCGGCACGCTCATCAGCCCGCACGTCGGCGGGCCGACCTCCGCCTTTCTGCCGCGCGCCAAGCGGCTGCTGGTGGACCAGTTGAGCCGTTTCGTGAACCGGGAGCCGTTGCGCAACGTGATCCTTACGACCGGCGCGTAATCCGCTTCGGGTACCCTCCGCAACCTCGTGGAAGCGGTGGGTATGCGCGTAACCGCTGGTCGTCACGGAGCGTAGAGAACCTATGTCCCTGAGTGACGATCCTGGTGTATCGTCCGACAGGGGATGCGCCGCGCACCGTTCGGCGCCGGGGATGGGCATCTCAGACTGTGAGGGGGGCGACGGGCGATGCACGGCCTATGGACGAACGACCCGACGCGGCGGAGCCGCCGCCGGCGACCCTGGCGCACGACCGCGCGGACCAGGAGGATCCGGTGAGTCCGCCCCCCGTGCCCACTCTGGACGGAGCGCTGCGCCCGCAGGCCCCGCCCGGACCACTGCCGTCCCGGCCCTCCGTCCTCACCGGCCGGCCCACCCTCGTCCGTCAGCTCGCGCTGGCCGCGGTCTGCGCGGCATACGCAGTGGGGTCCGCGCTCGGCTGGGGTTCGGAGTACGTCGCCAAGATCATGGGCGACTTCGGGCTGAGCGCCGCCGCGGCCGCCGCCGCCGTCTCCTGCTTCCTCTACGCCCGGGGGCGCCGCGTCCGCTTTCGACCGGCCTGGCTGCTGTTCGCCCTCTCCTCGGCGATGGCGGCCCTGGGCAATCTGGTCTGGGGGTGGCACGAGGTCGTCCTGCGCCAGCCCGTGCCCAGCCCCAGCTACGCGGACCTGTTCTTCCTGTGCTTCGCGCCGCCCGCCATCGTGGGGCTGCTGGTGCTCGCCAAGCGGCCGGTGACGAAGGCGGGCTGGATCTGCCTGGGGCTCGACGCCTGGCTGATCGGCGGCTCGCTGCTGACCCTGGCCTGGAGTCTGGCGCTGGCTCAGGCGGCGAAGGCCGAGGGCGGTTCCAGCGTGGCGCACTCCGCGCTCTCGGTGGCGTACCCGCTGCTCGACATCGCTCTCGTCAGCATGGTCCTCGCGCTGCACTTCCGGCGGTCACCCGTCTGCAGGTCCGCCGTCAACACCGCCATCGGCGCGCTCGCCCTGACCGTGATGTGCGACGCCCTGTTCACCTCGCCGCTGCTGCACAACAGCTACCGCTCCGGCCAGTTGCTCGACGCGGGCTGGTTCGCCGGTTCGCTGCTGCTCGCGTACGCCCCCTGGGCCGCGTCCCGGCGCGGGCGGCCGGCGGAGGAGGACGGTTGCGGTGGGCACACACGCGTGGTGCACGAGCACATGCCCGGACAGCGCGGCGCCGGCCATCAGCCCGCACCGGTCTCCCCGTACGCACCGGTCTCCCCGTACGCATCGGTCACCACGTCCGCACCGGGCGCCGTGTCCGCAGCGGGCTCCGTGTCGGCGTCCGCGCCCGCATCCACGTCCGCGCCGCCGCCCGTGCCCGGGCCGGGCGAGCGCGGCCGGTATCCCGTCTCCCGGCCCATCGCCGGGTCGCTGGCCGCGCTCACGCCCTACCTCGCCGCCGCGGTCTGCACCCTGGGGATCCTCTACAACGTCCTCAACGGCCGCAGCGTCGACCGCGTCGTGCTGCTGACGGGCGGCACCGTGGTGCTCGCCCTCGTCGTACGCCAGGGCATCATGCTGCTCGACAACATCACCCTCACCCAGGAACTGGCCCAGAAGGAGAACCACTTCCGCTCCCTGGTGCAGGGCTCCAGCGACGTCATCATGATCGCCGCCCCCAGCGGCGTCCTCCGCTACGTCTCCCCGGCCGCCGCCGGGGTCTACGGGCGGCCCGCGGAGGAGCTCGTCGGCAGCGAACTGGCCGGTCTCATCCACCCGGAGGACCTCGGCTGCGTGGTGCACGAGGTGCGCCGGTTCCTCGCCGCCAGCCCGGCCGAGGAACCCACCACCCGCATCGAGTGCCGCTTCCGCTCCGGCGACGGCGGCTGGCTCAACGTCGAGTCCACCGTCAACCGCCACCACGGCGGCCTGATCTTCAACAGCCGGGACGTGACCGAAAGAGTGCGCCTCCAGGCGCAGCTCCAGCACAACGCCGAGCACGACCCGCTCACCGACCTGCCCAACCGCGCCCTGTTCACCCGGCGCGTCCAGCAGGCCCTGTCCGGCCGCCGCGCCTCCGACCGGGGCGCCGCCCTGCGCGGTACGGCGGTGCTCTTCATCGACCTCGACGGCTTCAAGGCCGTCAACGACACCATCGGGCACCAGGCCGGGGACGAGCTGCTCGTCCAGGCGGCCCGCAGGCTCCACGAGGCCGTCCGCAAGGGGGACACCGCCTCCCGGCTGGGCGGCGACGAGTTCGCGGCACTGATCGTCGGGGACGGGGCCCGGGACCGGACCGCCCGCGAGGGGCACATCCGGGAGCTCGCCGACCGCCTCCGGCTGACCCTCTCGCAGCCCTACCTCATCGACGGCAACGATGTCCGTGTCAACGCCTCCATCGGCGTGGCCTTCGCCGAACCGGGCCTCGGCGCGGGCGAGCTGCTGCGCAACGCCGACCTCGCGATGTACCGGGCCAAGGCGGCCGGCAAGGGACGCGTCGAGCTGTACAGGCCGCAGATGCAGCAGGACGTCGTGCGCAAGGCGGAGCTGGCCACGCGCCTGCGGGCCGCGTTGCACGACGGGGAGTTCGCGCTGCTGCACCAGCCGGTGGTCGCCCTGACGGACGGCCGGATCGCATCGGTCTGCGCGCAGGCGCGCTGGCGTTCCTCCCAGGGGGTGCTGTTCACGCCCGCCGAGTTCCTGCGCGTGGCCGAGGACGGCGACAAGACCGCCGAACTGGACCGCTGGGTGCTCCAGGAGGCCGTCGAGGAGGCGGCGGAACGCGCGGCGGCCGGGCTGTCGGCGGCCGTGGCCGTCCGCATCGGAGCCCGCCGGCTGCTGGACCGCTCCATGCCGCTGGGCTCCGTGGAAGCCCTGCTGACCCGGCACGGGCTGCCTCCCGGCTCCCTTGTGATCGAGCTGTCGGACATCGACCCACGGGTCGGCCTGGACGAGCTGGACCGTCGCCTGAACGCGCTGCGGAGGGTGGGCGTCCGCATCGCCCTGGACGGCTTCGGCAGCGGATACGCGGCGATCACCGCGCTGCGGCGCCTGCCCGTGGACGTCCTCAAGCTCGACCGCGGCCTGGTCGAGGGCGTCGTGGAGTCGGCGCGGCTGCACAAGATCACCAGCGGTCTGCTGCGCATCGCCACCGACCTCGGACTGAAGTCCGTGGCCGACGGCGTGGACCTGCCCGAGCAGATCGTCGCCCTGCGCGCGATGGGCTGCACCCACGGACAGGGCATGGCGTTCTCCGGGCCGCTGGACGAGTACCGGCTGCGCAGAGCCCTCAAGACCGGCCACTACCCGGTGCCGCACGGACCTGTGGAACCGGCGTTCGCGGGCGGCGTCACCTCCGGGCTCCCGGTCGTCCTGCGTGGTGGCACGTCCCTGCGCTCACATAATGAGACTCCCGTCCCACCCACTTGACAGTGGGGGCGTGCCGGGAGGAAGGTCAGTGCCATGCGCACCCGAATTCTCGTACTTGGAAAGCGCGTCGGCTGAGCAGGTGACGTCCGGACCGATCCGGACTCCCCGCGACCCACACTCGGCGCGCTCCCCTCGCTTGCCTTATGGCACGAGGGGTTTTTTGTTGCACCAGCACTGCTGAGCAACAGTCACACACCGTCCGAAACCTCGCAAAAACCCCAGCATCAAAACCCTCAGCATCGAGAAGAGAATGCCGATGACCGAGCAGGCCACCGGGGCCCATCACCCGCAGCCGCGGCCCCGATCCGGAGGACAGTCCGCCCCCGAGCACGTCACGGGTGCGCAGTCCCTCATCCGCTCTCTCGAGGAGGTCGGCGCCGACACGGTATTCGGCATCCCCGGCGGCACGATCCTTCCGGCGTACGACCCGCTGATGGACTCCACCAAGGTGCGCCACGTCCTGGTCCGTCACGAGCAGGGCGCCGGCCACGCCGCCACCGGCTACGCGCAGGCCACCGGCAAGGTGGGCGTCTGCATGGCGACCTCCGGACCCGGCGCCACCAACCTGGTCACCCCGATCGCCGACGCGCACATGGACTCCGTGCCGCTGGTCGCGATCACCGGCCAGGTGGTGTCCTCCTCGATCGGCACGGACGCCTTCCAGGAGGCGGACATCGTCGGCATCACCATGCCGGTCACCAAGCACAGCTTCCTGGTCACCAAGGCCGAGGACATCCCCCGGGTGATCGCGCAGGCGTTCCACATCGCCTCCACCGGCCGCCCCGGCCCGGTCCTGGTCGACATTCCCAAGGACATCCTCCAGAAGAAGACCACCTTCTCCTGGCCGCCGGTCATGGACCTGCCCGGCTACCGTCCCGTCACCAAGCCGCACGCCAAGCAGATCCGCGAGGCGGCCAAGCTCATCACCGCCGCCAAGCGCCCGGTCCTCTACGTCGGCGGCGGCGTCCTCAAGGCACAGGCCACCGCCGAGCTGAGGGTCCTCGCCGAACTCACCGGAGCGCCCGTCACCACCACCCTGATGGCGCTCGGCGCATTCCCCGACAGCCACCCGCTGCACGTGGGAATGCCGGGCATGCACGGTGCGGTCACCGCCGTCACCGCGCTGCAGAAGGCCGACCTGATCGTCGCCCTCGGCGCCCGCTTCGACGACCGCGTCACCGGCAAGCTGGACAGCTTCGCCCCGTACGCCAAGATCGTCCACGCCGACATCGACCCGGCCGAGATCGGCAAGAACCGCGCCGCCGACGTGCCGATCGTCGGTGACGCCCGCGAGGTCATCGCCGACCTGGTGCAGGCCGTCCAGAAGGAGCACAGCGAGGGCAACCAGGGCGACTACACCGCCTGGTGGAAGGACCTCAGCCGCTGGCGCGACACCTACCCCCTCGGCTACGACCAGCCGGCGGACGGTTCGCTCTCCCCGCAGCAGGTCATCGAGCGCATCGGGCAGCTGGCGCCCGAGGGCACCGTCTTCGCGGCCGGCGTCGGCCAGCACCAGATGTGGGCCGCGCACTTCGTCCAGTACGAGCAGCCCGCCACCTGGCTGAACTCCGGCGGCGCCGGGACCATGGGCTACGCCGTCCCCGCCGCCATGGGCGCCAAGGCCGGCGTCCCCGACCGCACCGTCTGGGCGATCGACGGCGACGGCTGCTTCCAGATGACCAACCAGGAACTGACCACCTGCGCCCTGAACAACATCCCGATCAAGGTCGCCGTCATCAACAACGGCGCCCTCGGGATGGTCCGCCAGTGGCAGACCCTGTTCTACAACCAGCGGTACTCCAACACGGTGCTGCACTCCGGCCCCGACGACGTCAACCCCGAGGCCCGCGGCACCCGCGTCCCCGACTTCGTGAAGCTGTCGGAGGCCATGGGCTGCTACGCCATCCGCTGCGAGGACCCGGCCGACCTCGACAAGGTCATCGAGGAGGCGAACTCGATCAACGACCGTCCCGTCGTCGTCGACTTCATCGTCCACGAGGACGCGATGGTGTGGCCGATGGTCGCCGCCGGCACCTCCAACGACGAGATCATGGCCGCCCGGGACGTCCGCCCCGACTTCGGCGACAACGAAGACGACTGAGCGAGAGAGACCGAAGAGACCATGTCCAAGCACACGCTCTCCGTCCTGGTGGAGAACACCCCCGGCGTCCTGGCGCGGATCACCGCCCTCTTCTCCCGCCGCGGCTTCAACATCGACTCCCTCGCCGTCGGCGTCACCGAACACCCCGACATCTCCCGCATCACCATCGTGGTGAGTGTCGAGGACTTCCCGCTGGAGCAGGTCACCAAGCAGCTCAACAAGCTGGTCAACGTGCTCAAGATCGTCGAGCTGGAGGCCGGCCAGGCGGTCCAGCGCGAACTCGTTCTGGTGAAGGTGCGCTCCGACAACGAGACGCGCTCCCAGATCGTCGAGATCGTCCAGCTCTTCCGCGCCAAGACCGTCGACGTCTCCCCGGAGGCCGTCACCATCGAGGCCACCGGCAGCAGCGACAAGCTGTCCGCCATGCTCAAGATGCTGGAACCGTACGGCATCAAGGAACTCGTCCAGTCCGGCACGATCGCCATCGGCCGCGGCGCCCGTTCGATCACGGACCGCTCGCTGCGCGCACTCGACCGGTCCGCATAACGACGGAAACGGGCGGTCGGCGCCACGCCCGGCCGCCCGCATTCCGAGACCCCGAAACTTCCCTTCCCTCCACCGGCATACGGTGGGACGCAACACCTGCACACAAGGAGAGAACCCAGTGGCCGAGCTGTTCTACGACGCCGACGCCGACCTGTCCATCATCCAGGGCCGCAAGGTCGCGGTCATCGGGTACGGCAGCCAGGGCCACGCCCACGCCCTGTCGCTGCGCGACTCCGGCGTCGACGTGCGCGTCGGTCTGCACGAGGGCTCCAAGTCCAAGGCCAAGGCCGAGGAGCAGGGCCTGCGCGTGGTGAGCCCGTCCGAGGCCGCCGCCGAGGCCGACGTCATCATGATCCTCGTCCCGGACCCCATCCAGGCCCAGGTCTACGAGGAGCACATCAAGGACAACCTGAAGGACGGCGACGCCCTGTTCTTCGGGCACGGCCTGAACATCCGCTACGGCTTCATCAAGCCCCCGGCCGGCGTGGACGTCTGCATGGTCGCCCCCAAGGGCCCGGGCCACCTGGTGCGCCGTCAGTACGAGGAGGGCCGCGGCGTTCCCTGCATCGCCGCCGTCGAGCAGGACGCCACGGGCAACGGCTTCGCGCTGGCCCTGTCGTACGCCAAGGGCATCGGCGGCACCCGCGCCGGCGTCATCAAGACGACCTTCACCGAGGAGACCGAGACCGACCTCTTCGGCGAGCAGGCCGTCCTCTGCGGTGGCACCGCGGCGCTGGTCAAGGCGGGCTTCGAGACCCTGACCGAGGCCGGCTACCAGCCGGAGATCGCCTACTTCGAGTGCCTGCACGAGCTGAAGCTCATCGTGGACCTCATGTACGAGGGCGGCCTGGAGAAGATGCGCTGGTCGATCTCCGAGACCGCCGAGTGGGGCGACTACGTCACCGGCCCGCGGATCATCACCGACGCCACCAAGGCCGAGATGAAGAAGGTCCTCGCCGAGATCCAGGACGGCACCTTCGCCAAGAACTGGATGGACGAGTACCACGGCGGTCTGAAGAAGTACAACGAGTACAAGCAGCAGGACTCCGAGCACCTGCTGGAGACCACCGGCAAGGAGCTGCGCAAGCTCATGAGCTGGGTCGACGAGGAGGCGTAAGCCTCACCGCCGGGGGCCGGAGCGATGCTGCTCCGGCCCCTTCGGCGAACCCGGGGTAACGTCGGAAGCGCGGCGTTGTCCACCCCGTCCAGCCACGGACGGGTGATCCTTCCGCAGAGGCGCAGGACGACGTCCGCCACGCCACTAGACTGCTGCACAACATACGCGTCAGGCCCACAGCGTCGTGCGTCTTCCACGCGGCCACCAACCCTCCACCGCCTGCGGCCGTCGGGACGGCCGTCCGCATTGGACTTGTGAGGACTCACGTGAGCTCGAAACCCGTCGTACTCATCGCCGAAGAGCTGTCGCCCGCGACCGTGGACGCGCTCGGCCCCGACTTCGAGATCCGCCAGTGCAACGGCGCGGACCGGGCCGAACTTCTCCCCGCCATCGCCGATGTGGACGCGATCCTGGTCCGCTCCGCCACCAAGGTCGACGCCGAGGCCATCGCCGCCGCCAAGAAGCTCAAGGTCGTCGCCCGCGCCGGTGTCGGCCTGGACAATGTGGACGTCTCCGCCGCCACCAAGGCCGGCGTCATGGTGGTCAACGCCCCGACCTCCAACATCGTGACCGCCGCCGAACTCGCCTGCGGCCTGCTCATCGCGACGGCCCGCAACATCCCGCAGGCCAACGCCGCGCTGAAGAACGGCGAGTGGAAGCGCAGCAAGTACACCGGCGTCGAGCTCGCCGAGAAGACCCTCGGCGTCGTCGGCCTCGGCCGCATCGGCGCCCTCGTCGCGCAGCGCATGTCGGCCTTCGGCATGAAGGTCGTCGCCTACGACCCCTACGTGCAGCCCGCGCGCGCCGCCCAGATGGGCGTCAAGGTGCTGTCGCTGGACGAGCTGCTCGAGGTCTCCGACTTCATCACCGTCCACCTGCCCAAGACCCCCGAGACCCTCGGCCTGATCGGCGACGAGGCGCTGCGCAAGGTCAAGCCGAGCGTCCGCATCGTCAACGCCGCGCGCGGCGGCATCGTCGACGAGGAGGCGCTGTACTCGGCGCTGAAGGAGGGCCGCGTCGCCGGCGCCGGCCTCGACGTGTACGCCAAGGAGCCCTGCACCGACTCGCCGCTGTTCGAGTTCGACCAGGTCGTCGCCACCCCGCACCTCGGCGCCTCCACCGACGAGGCCCAGGAGAAGGCCGGCATCGCCGTCGCCAAGTCGGTCCGCCTCGCCCTCGCCGGTGAGCTGGTCCCCGACGCGGTCAACGTCCAGGGCGGCGTCATCGCCGAGGACGTCAAGCCGGGCCTGCCGCTCGCCGAGCGCCTCGGCCGCATCTTCACCGCGCTCGCCGGCGAGGTCGCCGTCCGCCTCGACGTCGAGGTCTACGGCGAGATCACCCAGCACGACGTGAAGGTGCTGGAGCTCTCCGCCCTCAAGGGCGTCTTCGAGGACGTCGTCGACGAGACCGTGTCGTACGTCAACGCCCCGCTGTTCGCCCAGGAGCGCGGCGTCGAGGTCCGCCTGACCACCAGCTCGGAGTCCCCGGAGCACCGCAACGTGGTCACCGTGCGCGGCACCCTCTCGGACGGCGAGGAGGTGTCGGTCTCCGGCACGCTGGCCGGCCCGAAGCACCTCCAGAAGATCGTCGCCGTCGGTGACTACGACGTGGACCTCGCCCTCGCCGACCACATGGTCGTCCTGCGCTACGAGGACCGTCCCGGCGTCGTCGGCACCGTCGGCCGCGTCATCGGCGAGGCCGGCATCAACATCGCCGGCATGCAGGTCGCCCGTGCCACGGTCGGCGGCGAGGCGCTGGCCGTCCTGACCGTCGACGACACGGTGCCCTCCGCGGTGCTGGCGGAGGTCGCGGCGGAGATCGGCGCGACGTCGGCCCGGTCGGTGAACCTGGCCTGACGCGACCCGGGGGCCGGACCCCTGAACGGGCGCTTCTTCAAACGCCGGACGGCTGAGCTGCTCAGCCGTCCGGCTTTGCCGTGTCGGGGCCCTCAGAGACCGTAGGCCTTGAGCGCCATGTGCAGCAGCAGCCGGTCCTCCCCGTCGTCCAGGTCCAGGCCCGTGAGCTGCTCGACGCGGGAGAGGCGGTAGTACAGCGTCTGGCGGTGGATGCCCAGCTCGGCGGCCGTGCGGCCGGCCTGGCCCGCGCAGTCGAGGTACGCCTCGGCGGTGCGGGCCAGTTCCCGGTGGGCGGGGGAGAGGAGCACCCGTACGGCGGGGTCGTGCGCCGACTGCGGAGGCAGCGCGGTCAGCAGGCGGAACGGCCCGATGGACGTCCACTCGGCGACCGGGCCGAACCGGGTCTCGGCGCGCGCCGCCCGGGCCGCCGCCGAGGCCTCCCACCAGGCGGTGCCCAGCTCCGCCAGCCCGGTGCGCGGCGCGGAGACCCCGGCCGCGACCCCCGCCGGGGCGCCGGTGCCGCCCGCGCCCCGCGCCCGCTCCAGCAACCGCCCCGCCGCCGACGTCGCCGGTGTCAGCACGTCGGCCGAGCGCAGCCGGACCAGCAGCGCCAGCGACCGGGCCGCCACCGGCCCCCACGGCACCGTGCACAGTGCCGTCGCCCCGGGCACCGTACGCACCGAGGGCGCGTCGTCGGGGTCGGTGGACGGCCAGGGGGCCACGCACACCACGGCGTGCAGGGTGTCCGCGCGGGAGCCGAGCGCGGTGCGCAGCTCGGCCACGGCCATGTCCCGCTGCCAGTCCCGCTCGGCGGTCAGCACCGCCCGCAGCTCCCGGCTCAGGTCCGCGCCGTGCTGCGCCTCGTCCGCGAGCAGTGCGCCGATCCGGGCCGTGACCTCCATGGCGGCCGCCAGCTGCCGCTCCGTCGGTCCCGGGTCGGTGTCCAGGAGCCACACGTACCCCAGGACGACACCCCGATGGCGTACCGGCAGACAGGTGCGGCCCCGGTACACCCCCGCCTCCGGGGTCGGGGGAATGCGGACCGGGCCGGTCGCGCGGGTGATGCCGAAGCTCTCGAACCAGGCCCGCACGGCCGCCGTGGACCGCCGGGTGAGGATCGAGCGGGTGCGCACGGGGTCCAGGGCGGAGGGGTCGAGGTCGCCCTCGCTGTCGTACGCGCCGAAGGCGATCAGCTCGAAGTCCCGGTTCTCCAGGGTCGCGGGTGCGCCCAGCAGCTCCGAGATCTCGTCGACCAGCTCCTGGTAGTCACCCTTGGAATCCGTCGTCACCCGGGCATTCTGCCGCATTTGCGCCCGCGCTTCATACATCTGTCTGAGATCTGCGGCACGGATGCGTGACAGCTGTCGATGGCCGACGATCGGGAGGATCCTTAGATTTCACGGTGGTTCTCCGTGCCGTCCCCCGTTCGTCGGGCTACGGCCTCGTGTTGGTTGGTAAGTGGAGGTGCCCCGTGCTGGGTCCCGTGATTCTCGCCGCGTCGCGCAGCGACCGGATGCGTCGTCTGGTCTCGGCCGCGCCGGTGACCAAGCCGGTCGTCGACCGCTTCATCCCCGGCGAGACGGTCGACGAGATCGTGCCGATCGTCCGGGACCTCACCGACCAGGGCCTGGAACTGACGATGGACGTCGTCGGCGAGGACATCACGAACCCCGCGCAGGCCGAGGCCGCCCGCGACGCCTACCTGGAGCTGATCGACCGGCTGAAGCCGCTGGACCTCGGCACCCGCGCCGAGATGTCGGTGAAGCTGTCGATGTTCGGCCAGGCGCTGGACGGTGGCCACGAGCTGGCCCTCGCCAACGTCCGCCCGGTCGTCGAGGCCGCCGCCGGGATCGGCACCACGGTCACCCTCGACGCCGAGGACCACACCACCCTCGACTCGATGTTCGCCATCCACGAGGAGCTGCGGAAGGACTTCCCGGGGACCGGCTGCGTCATCCAGGCGTACCTCTTTCGCACCGAGGCCGACGCGCGCCGCCTCGCCGACAACGGCAGTCGCGTACGGTTGGTGAAGGGCGCCTACAAGGAGCCCGCAGAGGTCGCGTACCAGCAGCGCCACGAGATTGACAAGGCGTACGTCCGCATCCTGCGCACCCTGATGGAGGGCGAGGGCTACCCGATGATCGGGTCCCACGACCCGCGCCTGATCTCCATCGCGCAGGAGCTGGCCCGCACCGCCGGGCGCAAGCTCGACGAGTACGAGTTCCAGATGCTGTACGGCATCCGCGGCGACGAGCACCTGAGGCTGGCCGCCGAGGGTCACCGCATGCGCGTGTACACCGCCTACGGCACCGACTGGTACGGCTACTTCATGCGCCGTCTGGCGGAGAAGCCGGCCAACCTCCGGTTCTTCGCCCGCTCGATGGTCACCAAGGGCTGAGCCCGCACCCGCTCGCACAACCCGCTGAAGTCAAGGAGTTACGGAACCCATGGACGCTGTGACCCAGGTCCCCACCCCCGTCAACGAGCCGGTGCACGGCTACGCCCCCGGCTCGCCCGAGCGTGCCCGTCTGGAGGCCAAGCTCAAGGAGCTGGCCGACAACCCGATCGACCTGCCCTGCACCATCGGCGGTGTGAAGCGGATGGGCGGCGGTGAGCGCTTCGACGTCGTGCAGCCGCACAACCACAAGGCGCGCCTGGGCACGTACGCGAACGCCACCCAGCAGGACGCCCAGGACGCGATCGACGCCGCCCTGGCCGCCGCCCCGGCGTGGCGCGCGATGTCCTTCGACGACCGCGCGGCGATCATCCTGCGCGCCGCCGAGCTGCTGTCCGGTCCGTGGCGCGAGACCATCGCCGCCTCCACCATGCTCGGCCAGTCCAAGACGGCCCAGCAGGCCGAGATCGACAGCCCCTGCGAGCTGATCGACTTCTGGCGCTTCAACGTGCACTACGCCCGCAACATCCTGGCCGAGCAGCCCCCGGCCAACTCCCCGGGCGTGTGGAACCGCATGGACCACCGCCCGCTGGAGGGCTTCGTCTACGCGATCACGCCGTTCAACTTCAGTGCGATCGCGGCCAACCTGCCCACCGCGCCGGCCCTGATGGGCAACGTGGTGGTCTGGAAGCCGTCCCCCACGCAGACCCACGCCGCCGTGCTGCTCATGCAGCTCCTGGAGGAGGCCGGGCTGCCCAAGGGCGTCATCAACCTGGTCACCGGTGACGGCATCGCGGTCTCCGAGGTCGCCCTGGAGCACCGCGACCTCGCGGGCATCCACTTCACCGGCTCGACCAAGACCTTCCAGCACCTGTGGAAGACGGTCGGCAACAACATCGAGAAGTACCGCACCTACCCGCGCCTGGTCGGCGAGACCGGCGGCAAGGACTTCCTGGTCGCCCACCCGTCGGCCGACCGCGCGGTGCTGAAGACCGCCCTGACCCGCGGTGCCTTCGAGTACCAGGGCCAGAAGTGCAGCGCGACCTCCCGCGCGTACATCCCGGCGTCGATCTGGAACGACGGCTTCAAGGAGGAGTTCGCCGCCGAGGTCGACTACCTCACCATGGGTGACGTCACCGACCTGTCGAACTTCATCGGCGCCGTCATCGACGAGCGGTCCTTCGCCAAGAACAAGGCCGCCATCGACCGGGCCAAGGAGGACGAGGCCTGCACGATCGTCGCGGGCGGCTCCTACGACGACTCGGTCGGCTACTTCGTCCGCCCGACGGTCGTCGAGTGCAGCGACCCGGAGAACGAGGTCTTCCGCACGGAGTACTTCGGTCCGTTCCTCGCCGTGTACGTGTACGACGACAGCAAGGCCGACGCGTACGACGAGATGCTGACCCAGATGGAGTCGGTCTCCGACTACGCCCTCACCGGCTCGGTCATCTCGGGCGACCGCGCGGCGGCGGCGTACACGATGGAGAAGCTGCGCTACGCGGCCGGCAACTTCTACATCAACGACAAGTCGACCGGCGCCGTCGTCGGCCAGCAGCCCTTCGGCGGCGGCCGTGCCTCCGGCACCAACGACAAGGCCGGCGCCCCGCAGAACCTGATGCGCTGGACCCTGACCCGCGCCATCAAGGAGACGCTGGTCCCGCCGACCGACTACACGTACCCGCACATGGGCTGACACCCCACGCAACCCGGACGGGCCAGGTCTTCGGACCTGGCCCGTCCGCGTGCGACCGGGCCCAGGGCCTAGCCGGGCATCTCCGTGCGCTCCCACCACTCGTAGACCCGGAGCCTGCCTTCCGGTGTGTCGGAGTGGCGGTCGGTGGGCCTGAAGTGCTCGTAGCCGTTCCGCAGCTCGATCTTCAGGTCCTCCCCGGGCGTGGTGATCGGGACGACCCGTTCGGGCAGATCCTGCGGGCCGCCCTCGAGAAGTGCCTTGGCCGTGTCGTTCATGTCCTCACCGTTCCCCCGGCCGGAACGCGGTACCACACGGTGCCCGGAGGATCAGTCGTGTGGACCAGGCGTGCGAAACCGCAGGTCGGTGCCGTGTGATCCACTCCACCGTCTCAGATAGTAGGAAGTCCGAGTAATTGTGGAGACAGGGGCGCGCTCCTCCCCTAGTTTTGTAGGAGCCGAACGTCTCGCTCGATCAAGCGAATGGCGGTCGTGAGCCGGGCCCCGTGCAGGCAACCCCTGCGGCCCGTGACTCCCCGTCCCTTCCGGCGTCTCGTAATCCCCCTTTCTCCGCACCCTCGTGTGCTGTGCCGAAGGAGTCGATCCCCATGGCCGAGACGACCGTCCGCCGCCGAGTCCGCCACCTCTCCCGTACCAGCGACTCCGACCGCAAGAACGCCGCCGCCGCACTCCAGCGCGCCCTCGACCGCCGGGACAACGGCGGCGCCACCGGTCACTGAGCCGCGCGGACGACAGCGGCGTCCGTATGGCGGACGTCGCGTGTCATCCCGTGGGACGGGCGATAGGGTGCCGTCATGTCTCGCAGCCTCAATCTCGCAGTGATTCCCGGTGACGGCATCGGCCAGGAGGTCGTGGCCGAAGGTCTGAAGGTCCTCTCCGCCGTCCTCCCGCAGGATGTGAAGCTGGAGACCAAGGAGTTCGACTTCGGCGCCCGGCGCTACCACGCCACCGGTGAGACCCTCACCGACGCCGACCTCGACGCCCTCAAGGCCCACGACGCCATCCTGCTCGGCGCGATCGGCGACCCGTCGGTGCCGTCCGGCGTCCTGGAGCGCGGCTTCCTGCTCAAGCTCCGTTTCGCCTTCGACCACCACGTCAACCTGCGTCCGAGCAAGCTGCTGCCCGGCGTCGCCACCCCGCTCGCCGGTCAGCCCGAGATCGACTTCGTCGTCGTCCGCGAGGGCACCGAGGGCCCGTACACCGGCAACGGCGGCACCATCCGCAAGGGCACCGAGCACGAGGTCGCCACCGAGGTCTCCGTCAACACGGCCTACGGTGTCGAGCGCGTGGTCCGCGACGCCTTCGCCCGCGCGCAGGCCCGCCCCCGCAAGAAGCTCACGCTGGTGCACAAGAACAACGTGCTGACCTTCGCGGGTCACCTGTGGACGAACGTCTTCAACAAGGTGGCCGAGGAGTACCCCGAGGTCACCACCGACTACATCCACGTCGACGCCGCGACGATCTACCTCGTCACCGACCCCGGCCGCTTCGACGTGATCGTCACCGACAACCTCTTCGGCGACATCATCACCGACCTCGCCGCGGCCGTCTCCGGCGGCATCGGCGTCGCCGCGAGCGGGAACATCAACCCGTCCGGCGAATTCCCCTCGATGTTCGAGCCGGTCCACGGTTCCGCGCCCGACATCGCCGGCCAGGGCAAGGCGGACCCCACCGCCACGGTCCTCTCCGTCGCCCTGCTGCTGCGTCACCTCGGCTACGAGGCCGAGGCGGCCCGCATCGAGGACGCGGTCTCCGCCGACCTCGGCGAGCGCGGGGACAAGCCCGCCCGCTCCACCTCGGAGATCGGCGACGCACTCGCCGTACGAGTAGCCGGCTGACCCGGCGCACTCGAAATCCAACCTTTCGAAGCCGCCGGGTCCGAAATACAAGGCACCCGGCGGCTTTCTCCTGCGTCCGCCAGGTGCGACCATCGAACCCTGGGCCGCATTCACCCCGTTTCATCCGTCGCGGGCCGCGCGCGATAATCGAACGCGAAGCCGCGACTTGAGGGAATGCTCGGACGTCCTAGCACCGGCCACCGGCCGTACGGGCGTGACAGCGGCCCGTCACAATCAAACCGGTGAAGGACAGCAACCCATGACGACGCCCACGATCGAGCTCAAGCCCTCCGCCAACCCGCTCTCCGACGCAGAGCGCCAGGCGATCCTGGCCAACCCCGGGTTCGGCCGCCACTTCACCGACCACATGGTGACCATCAAGTGGACCGAGGGCCGCGGCTGGCACGACGGTCAGCTCGTTCCGTACGCCCCGCTCTCCCTCGACCCGGCCACCATGGTCCTGCACTACGCGCAGGAGATCTTCGAGGGACTGAAGGCCTACCGCCGCCCCGACGGGTCCGTCGCCACCTTCCGCCCGGAGAAGAACGCCCAGCGCTTCCAGGCCTCCTCGCGCCGGCTCGGCATGCCGGAGCTGCCGGTGGAGATGTTCATCGAGGCGTGCGACGCGCTGGTCACCCAGGACCAGGAGTGGGTCCCGGCGCACGGCGGCGAGGAGTCCCTCTACCTGCGCCCGTTCATGATCGCGACCGAGGTCGGCCTGGGCGTGAAGCCCGCCAACGAGTACCTCTTCCTCGTCATCGCCTCCCCGGCCGGCGCCTACTTCCCCGGCGGCGTCAAGCCGGTCTCCATCTGGGTCTCCGAGGACCGCGTCCGCGCCGTCCCCGGCGGCATGGGCGACGCCAAGACCGGCGGCAACTACGCGGCCTCCCTGCTCGCCCAGGCCGAGGCCGCCACCAAGGGCTGCGACCAGGTCTGCTACCTCGACGCCATCGAGCGCAAGTGGGTCGAGGAGCTGGGCGGCATGAACCTGTACTTCGTGTACGGAGCTGCGTCCAATTCAAAGCCAGTGATCGTCACGCCCTCCCTCACCGGCTCCATCCTGGAGGGCGTCACCCGCGACTCCCTCCTCACCGTCGCCCGCGACCTCGGCTACGAGGCCGAGGAGGGCCGCATCTCGGTCGACCAGTGGCAGCGCGACTCGGAGAACGGCACCCTCACCGAGGTCTTCGCCTGCGGTACCGCGGCCGTGATCACCCCGGTCGGCACGGTCAAGCGCGACGGCGCCGAGTGGCAGCAGAGCGGCGGCGAGCCCGGCGAGGTCACGCTGCGCCTGCGCGGGGCCCTCCTCGACATCCAGCGCGGCACCGCCGAGGACAAGCACGGCTGGATGCACACGCTGGCCTGACCCCCACGTACGGCCGTCGGGGCCGCTTCGGACACCGTGTCCGAGGCGGCCCCGACGCGTCTTCCGGGCCCGAGACGCCCAACAATTAGAGCGCTGTTCAATGTGACGTCCGCCAAGCTCTTCCACCGAGGTTTCCGTCCAGGCGGCCCTGGGTTTAGAGTCGTGCTCTAAAGCGAAGCAGGCAAGGAGGCGCCGCGACGTGAGACTGACCCCCACCGAACGTGACCGGCTGCTGCTCTTCGGGGCGGCCGAGCTGGCCCGGGCCCGCCGGGCCCGCGGACTCAGGCTGAACGTCCCGGAGGCGACCGCGCTGATCGCGGACACCGTCTGCGAGGCCGCCCGCGACGGTGCGCGGCTCGCGGAGGCCATCGAGCGCGCCCGCTCCGTGCTCGGCCCGGACGACGTGCTGCCGGGCGTCGCCGACGTGGTCACCGAGGTGCACGTCGAGGCCGTCTTCGACGACGGCTCGCGGCTGGCGGTCGTCTCCGACCCCATCGGCGGCGGACTGGGCGAGGACGCGCCGGGCGCCCTGCTGCCGGGACCCGACCACGCCGAGCCCGAGGCGGCAGTACGGATCCCGGTCACCAACACCGCGACCGTGCCCGTCTCCGTCACCTCCCACTTCCACTTCTTCGAGGCCAACCCGCGCCTGGACTTCGACCGGGAACGGGCCTACGGCATGCGCCTCGCCGTCCCCGCTGGCTCCTCGGTGCGCTTCGGGCCGGGGGAGAGCGCCGAGGTCGGCCTCGTACCCATCGGCGGGCGGCGCGTCGCCGTCGGGTTCGCCGGACTGGTCGACGGCCCGCTCGACGCGCCGGGCGCGAAGGAGGAGGCCCTGCGCCGGGCGCGGGCCTGCGGATATCTGGGAGTCACACCGGAAGGAGGCGAGCGATGAGCCGCTCGAAGGGACGCGAGATCAGCGAGTCGGTCCACATCGACCCCCACGCCTACGCAGCCACCCACGGCCCGCGCGCCGGCGACCGGGTCCGCCTCGGCGACTCGGGCCTGGTGATCCGCGTGGAGTCCGACGCCCAGAGTTACGGCGACGAGTTCCTCGCCGGCTTCGGCAAGACCGCCCGCGACGGACTGCACCTCAAGGCCGCCGCCGTACGCGAGACCTGCGACGTCGTCATCAGCAACGTCGTCGTGATCGACGCCGCTCAGGGGATCAGGAAGGTCTCCATCGGCATCCGCGAGGGCCGGATCTGCGGGATCGGCCGGGCCGGGAACCCCGACACCCTCGACGGGGTCGACGTCGTGGTGGGCACGGGAACGACCATCGTCTCCGGCGAGGGCCTCATCGCCACCGCCGGCGCCGTCGACACCCACGTCCACCTGCTCTCCCCGCGCATCATGGAGGCCTCGCTCGCGTCCGGCGTGACGACGATCATCGGGCAGGAGTTCGGCCCGGTCTGGGGCGTCGGCGTGAACTCGCCCTGGGCCCTGAAGCACGCGTTCGGCGCCTTCGACGCCTGGCCGGTCAACATCGGCTTCCTCGGCCGGGGTTCCTCGTCCCACGAGGCTCCGCTCATCGAGGCGCTGGCCGAGGGCGGGGCGTCCGGCTTCAAGGTGCACGAGGACATGGGCGCCCACACCCGCGCCCTCGACACCGCGCTGCGCGTCGCCGAGGAGCACGACGTCCAGGTGGCCCTGCACAGCGACGGTCTGAACGAGTGCCTCTCCGTGGAGGACACCCTGCGTGTCCTGGAGGGCCGCACCATCCACGCCTTCCACATCGAGGGCTGCGGCGGCGGACACGTCCCCAACGTCCTGAAGATGGCCGGCGTCCCCAACGTCATCGGCTCCTCCACCAACCCCACCCTGCCCTTCGGCCGGGACGCGGTCGCCGAGCACTACGGCATGATCGTCTCCGTCCACGACCTCAAGACCGACCTGCCGGGCGACGCCGCCATGGCCCGCGACCGCATCCGCGCCGGGACCATGGGCGCCGAGGACGTGCTGCACGACCTGGGCGCGATCGGCATCACCTCCTCCGACGCGCAGGGCATGGGCCGGGCCGGCGAGACCGTCCGCCGCACCTTCGCCATGGCCGGGAAGATGAAGGCCCAGTTCGGCGCCGACGCAGACGACGACAACGAGCGCGTCCTGCGCTACATCGCCAAGCTGACGATCAACCCCGCCATCGCCCACGGTCTCTCCCACGAGGTCGGCTCGATCGAGGTCGGCAAGCTCGCCGACCTCGTTCTGTGGCGCCCGGAGTACTTCGGGGCCAAACCGCAGCTCGTCCTCAAGTCCGGCTTCCCTGCGTACGGCGTGGTCGGCGACCCGGGCGCCGCCACCGACACCTGCGAACCCCTCGTCCTCGGCCCCCAGTTCGGCGCGCACGGGGCGACGCCCGCCGAGATCTCGGTCGCCTTCGTCGCCCAGGCCGCCCTCGACCAGGGCCACGACACCATGCCGACCCGCCGCCGCAGGGTCGCCGTGCGCGGCACCCGCGGCATCGGACCCGCCGACCTGCGCCTGAACTCCCGTACCGGACAGGTCGACGTCGACCAGCGCACCGGCCTGGTCACCCTCGACGGCGACCCGCTGCGCTCCGACCCGGCCGACTCCGTCTCCCTCAACCGCCTGTACTTCCTCTAAGGACCCCCATGTCTGCTGCCGCCGACGGCTTCCGCATGCCCCCCGAGTGGGCTCCGCACGAGCGCACCTGGATGGCGTGGCCCGGCCCCAACCCCACCTTCGACGACCCCGAGGACCTGGCCGCCTCGCGCCGTGCCTGGGCGTCGGTCGCCCGCGCGGTGCGGCGCTTCGAGCCGGTCACGGTGGTGTGCGGCCCGGGCCGGTCCGCCGAGGCGAGGGTCCTGCTCGGCCCGGACGTCGACACCGTCGAGCGCGAGCTGGACGACGCCTGGATGCGCGACATCGGCCCGACGTTCCTGACCGACGGCCGGGAACTGGCCGCCGTCGACTGGACGTTCAACGGCTGGGGCGCCCAGGACTGGGCCCGCTGGGAGCACGACGCGAAGATCGGCGCGTACGTCGCCGACCTCGCGGGCGCCCGGACGTACACCTCGCGGCTGGTGAACGAGGGCGGCGGCATCCATGTCGACGGCGAGGGCACCGTCCTGCTCACCGAGACCGTGCAGCTCGGCCCCGAGCGCAATCCCGGCTGGACCAGGGAGCAGGTCGAGGCGGAGATCCACGCCCACCTCGGCACCAGCAAGGCCGTCTGGCTCCCGCGCGGTCTGACCGCCGACTACCCCCCGTACGGCTACGGCACCCTCGGCCACGTCGACATCGTCGCCGCCTTCGCCGCCCCCGGAGTCGTCGTCGCCCACCACCAGCCGGACCCGGCCCACCCCGACCACGAGGTGACCAAGGAGGCCATCGGCATCCTGAGGTCCGCCACCGACGCCAGGGGCCGCCGCCTGGAGGTCGTCGAGGTCCCGGCCCCGACCGTGCTGGAGGCCGACGGCCACTGGGCCGACTACTCCTACATCAACCACTACGTCTGCAACGGCGGCGTCGTGCTCTGCGGCTTCGACGACCCGCGCGACGAGATCGCGGCCGGTATCTTCCGCCGGCTCCACCCGCAGCGCACGGTCACCCTGGTGGACGCGCGTACGATCTTCGCGGGCGGCGGAGGCATCCACTGCATCACGCAGCAGCAGCCGAGGATCCAGGGCTAAGGAGCAGCCGATGGCAGGAGGTGGCCGTAGGCAGGCCCCGCCGCGTGAGGACGTCCTCGCCGCCGCCATGGCGATGATCGCCGAGCGCGGCCTGGAGAAGCTCACCATGGCGGCGCTCGGCCGCGAGGTCGGCATGAGCAGCGGCCACCTCCTGTACTACTTCCGCTCCAAGGACGAGCTGCTGCTGCGCACCCTGGAGTGGAGCGAGGGCCGCCTCGGCGCCGAGCGGGCCCGCCTGCTCACCCGTGGCGGCACGGCCCGCGAGCGCCTCGACGCCTACGTCGACCTGTACGTCCCCGACGGTCACCGCGACCCGCACTGGACGCTGTGGCTGGAGGTGTGGAACCGCTCGCAGAGCGCCGCCGTCGAGTCCGACGCCCGCGACCGGCAGGCCGCCATCGAGGGAGCCTGGCACCGCGACCTGGTCGCCCTGCTCGCCGAGGGCGTCTCGCGCGGCGAGTTCCGCCCCGTCGACCCGGACCGTTTCGCGTCGCGCCTGCGCGCCCTCCTCGACGGCTTCGCCATCCACGTGGCGATCGGGCTGCGGGGCATGGGCCGGGACCAAGTCCTCGGTCACGTGAGGGAGTTCATGGCGAGCGGCCTCCTCACGGACGCCTGACCCCGCGCCCGGGTTGTAGGCAATACGGGTGATTGACCCCGTGGCGTGCGATGCGCTTGTCTCGGGGGAGCCCTCGGCGCGGGGCCGGGGGAAGGGCGTCAACGGGGAAAACAGGGGGAATCGTGCTCAGAACCATGCGTGGAGCGTCCGTCGTGGTGCTCGCGGGGGCGATGGTCGCGCTGTCGGCGGCCTCGGCGGCACCGGCGCCGAAGCCGGGCACCGAGAGGGTCACGCTGGCGGTGACGGGGGAGCAGGGCAACGGCGACTCGTACGGTCCGCAGCTCAGTGCCGACGGCCGCTTCGCGGTCTTCTCGGGACACGCGTCCAACCTGGTGCCCGGCGACACGAACGCGCTCGCCGATGTCTTCGTGCGCGACCTGCGCAAGGGAACCGTGGAACGGGTCAACGTCGGCCCGGACGGCGCGCAGGCCGACGGCGACTCGTCCGCGCTCGCCGTCAGCTCCGACGGGCGGTACGTCCTGTTCCGCTCCCAGGCCCGGAACCTGGTCGACTGGGAGACCCCGCCCGCGGACGCCGGGGCGTACGACATCTACCTGCACGACCGGCGCACCGGCAGCACGGAGCGGATCAGCGTCGGCCTCGACGGCGGCTCCGCCTACGCGGGCGGCGCCGTCATGTCCGCCGACGCCCGTTACCTCGCCTTCGACGCCAAGGCCGACCGGATGGAGAACGAACCCGGCGACCTCTTCGGAGCCGTGTACGTCCTCGACCGGCGCACCGGCGCCGTGGAGCGGATCAGCAACCGTGACCGCCCGACCCATCCCGCCCTGCTGCAGGCCATCAGCGCCGACGGCCGCCACGTGGCGTACACACAGCTCGTGCCCCGCAGCTCCAACGGCGCCACCTGGGTCCACGACCGCCGCACCGGCACCGAGGAGCGGGTCAACGTCCGGGCGGACGGCACCCCGGCCGAGCGGTACGCGCTGCCCGCCTCGCTCTCCGCGGACGGCCGGACCATCGCCTTCCAGTACTGGGGTGACGACTTGGTGCCGGGCGAGACCCCCGGCGACGACACCCACCTCTACGTCCGCGACCTGCACACGGACGTCACCCGGCGCGTCGATCCCGGACCGGCGGGCGAGACGGGGCCCCGCCAGCCAGTGCTCAGCCCGGACGGCCGGTACCTCGCCTACCAGGCGGACCCCCGGTCGGCGGAAGGGCGGCTCGGACCGGCCAACGTCTACCTCCGCGACCTGCGCACCGGCACCACCCGTACGGTCAGCGAATCCGTCACCGGGGGCCCGGTGACCGACGCCGCGGTGACGGTGTCCTGGGTGAGCGCGGACGCCCGGCGCATCGGCCTCGGCAGCGACTCCGCCCAGCTCGTCCCCGGCGACACCAACGGCCACTACGACGGCTTCGTCCGCCGCCTGCGCTGAACGCCCTCTGCTCGCATCCTGAGACGGACGGTGAGCACGGGGACGGACTGTGCCAGACTTCCGCCGTGCTCTCGTTCGCCATGATTATTGGCAGCAGGCGCGCCGGTCCGCAGTGACCGCCACGTACGACCAGGTACGGGTGGACACCGTCGTCCTCGACCCGCGCGCAGACCTCTCGCACCCGCGAGAGGTTTTTCGTTTTCCTGGCCCACCTCCAGCCGGGAAGGGAGCGCGAGGGATCATAGATGGATGGTGGAGCCGGTCATTCCGGTAGACCGAGATCCCATACAGGAGCCTTCAGACATGACCGCTACCAGCGAACTCGACGATTCCTTCCACGTCTTCGACACCACCCTGCGCGACGGCGCGCAGCGCGAGGGCATCAACCTCACGGTCGCGGACAAGCTGGCGATCGCACGCCACCTGGACGACTTCGGCGTGGGCTTCATCGAGGGCGGCTGGCCCGGCGCCAACCCGCGGGACACCGAGTTCTTCGCCCGCGCCCAGGAGGAGATCGACTTCCAGCACGCCCAGCTGGTCGCCTTCGGCTCCACCCGCCGCGCCGGCACGACCGCCGCCGAGGACCCCCAGGTCAGGGCGCTCCTGGAGTCCGGCGCCCAGGTGATCACGCTGGTCGCCAAGTCCCACGACCGGCACGTCGAACTCGCGCTGCGCACCACCCTGGACGAGAACCTGGCGATGGTCGCCGACACGGTCTCCCACCTCAAGGCGCAGGGCCGCCGGGTCTTCGTCGACTGCGAGCACTTCTTCGACGGCTACCGCGCCAACGCCGAGTACGCCAAGGCGGTCGTCCGCGCCGCCTCGCAGGCCGGTGCCGACGTCGTCGTCCTCTGCGACACCAACGGCGGCATGCTCCCGGCGCAGATCCAGGCCGTGGTCGCCACGGTGCTGGCCGACACCGGCGCCCGGCTCGGCATCCACGCCCAGGACGACACCGGCTGCGCCGTCGCCAACACCCTCGCCGCGGTCGACGCGGGCGCGACCCACGTCCAGTGCACGGCGAACGGCTACGGCGAGCGCGTGGGCAATGCCAACCTGTTCCCGGTCGTTGCCGCGCTGGAGCTGAAGTACGGCAAGCAGGTCCTGCCGGAGGGCCGGCTGCGCGAGATGACGCGGATCTCCCACGCCATCGCCGAGGTCGTCAACCTCACCCCCTCCACCCACCAGCCCTACGTCGGTGTCTCCGCGTTCGCGCACAAGGCGGGCCTGCACGCCTCCGCGATCAAGGTCGACCCGGACCTGTACCAGCACATCGACCCCGAGCTGGTCGGCAACACCATGCGGATGCTGGTCTCCGACATGGCCGGCCGTGCCTCCATCGAGCTCAAGGGCAAGGAACTCGGCATCGACCTCGGTGGCGACCGCGAACTGGTCGGCCGGGTGGTCGAGCGGGTCAAGGAACGCGAGCTGGCGGGCTACACGTACGAGGCCGCAGACGCCAGCTTCGAGCTGCTGCTGCGCGCCGAGGCCGAGGGCAGGCCCCTGAAGTACTTCGACGTCGAGTCCTGGCGCGCGATCGTCGAGGACCGCCCCGACGGCACCCACGCCAACGAGGCCACGGTCAAGATCTGGGCCAAGGGCGAGCGCATCGTCGCCACCGCCGAGGGCAACGGTCCGGTCAACGCCCTGGACCGGTCCCTGCGCGTCGCGCTGGAGAAGATCTACCCGGAGCTCGCCAAGCTGGACCTGGTCGACTACAAGGTCCGCATCCTGGAGGGCGTCCACGGCACCCAGTCCACGACCCGGGTCCTCATCTCCACGAGCGACGGGGCGGGGGAGTGGTCCACGGTGGGCGTCGCCGACAACGTCATCGCCGCCTCGTGGCAGGCCCTGGAGGACGCGTACACCTACGGATTGCTGCGGGCGGGGGTTTCGCCCGCCAGGTGATCCGGGGCTTTCGCCGGATTCCCTGCCGCACTGATGTCTTATTTAGGGCCATTCGGGTACTTTCGAACGTATGAAGGGCGCCCGTGTTCGAGTCCTCATACGCCTCCTGGTCGCGCCGGTCGTCGCCGTGCTGGCGGTGCTGATGGCCGGCGCGCCCGGCGCGCAGGCGGCGACCGACGTCTCCGAGATCGGCGCGGCCCTGCGCGAGAGTCCCGTGTACGTGGACCCGGCCGCCTCCGACCTGCTGGCGAAGTCGGACGCGGAGGCGCTCGCCGACAAGATCGAGGACGCCGACGAGCCCGTCTTCGTGGCGGTCCTCCCGGCGGACTACCCGACCGAGAACCTCTTCCGTAACCTCCGCACCGAGACCGGCATCACCGGTCTGTACGGAGTGCGGCTCGGCGACGAGTTCGACGCGCGCGCCGACAGCAGCGTGCTGAGCCGTCAGGGAGTGAACAACCTGGTCACGGCGGTGCAGGGCGCGGGCGACGCCAAGGCCCAGCTCAACGACTTCGTCGACGACGCGCTGCGCAGTGTGCGCGGCTCCGCCCCCTCGTCCTGGGACTCCGGCGACGCCTCCGTGCCCACGGGCGCCCTGATCACCGCCGGCGCGGTGGTGGCGGCCGGCGGCGCGGGCGCCTACGCGATCGCCCGGCGCAACCGGCGTCGCCGCGAGGAGGAACAGCGCGAGGCACTGGAGCGGCTGCGGGTGGTGGTCGACGAGGACATCACCGCGTTCGGCGAGGAGCTGGACCGCCTGGACTTCCACCCGGCGGAACCGCACGCCGACGACGCGATGCGCGCCGACTACGAACGCGCCCTCGACGCCTACGACCAGGCCAAGACGTTCATGGCGGGTGCCCGTAAACCGGAGGACGTCCGCGCGGTCACCCAGGCCCTGGAGAACGGCCGCTTCTCGCTCGTCCAGCTGGCCGCCCGCCGCGAGGGCAGGCCGCTGCCCGAACGCCGCCCGCCCTGCTTCTTCGACCCGCGCCACGGCCCGTCGGTCGCCGACGTCACCTGGACCCCACCGGGCGGCGCCACCCGTGACGTCCCCGTCTGCGAGGCCGACCAGGTCCGGCTGTCCGAGGGCCGGGACCCGATGATCCGCGAGGTGGACACCGACCAGGGCCGCCGCCCCTACTGGGACGCGGGCCCGGCCTACGGCCCCTGGGCGGGCGGCTACTTCGGCGGCGGCATCCTGCCCGGCCTGCTGCTCGGCACGATGCTGGGCAGCATGATGGCGAGCCCCGCCTACGGCGCCGGTTACGGCGGCGGCTACGGCGACTTCGGCGGCTACGAGGGCGGCGACGTCTCCGGCGCGGACTTCGACACCGGAGACTTCGGTGGCGGATTCGGCGGTGGCGACTTCGGTGGCGGCGGTGGCTTCGGCGGTGGCGACTTCGGCGGCGGTTTCTGACGCGGCGGCGGGAAAAGCGGCGGCGGCCGCCCCGGGCACGCCGCTACGGTGAGCCCATGCCGTCCAGGACCGCGCTCCTCGTCATCGACATGCAGAACGCCATGCTCGCCATGGCGTACCGGGCCGCCGGGACGGTCGCCGCGATCGCGGGGCTGAGCGAGCGGGCCCGGGCGGCCGGAGTACCGGTGGTGACCGTGCGGCACCGGGGCGAGGGCCTGGTGCCCGGGACCGAGGGCTGGCGCATCGTGCCCGAGCTGGCGCCCCGGGAAGGGGAACCCGTCGTCGACAAGACGACCCCGGACAGCTTCCTGGACACCGACCTCGACGCGACCCTGAAGGGGCTCGGTGTCACCGAGGTGGTCGTGACCGGGTTCGCCACGGAGATCTGCGTGGACACCACGGCGCGGCAGGCGCTGAGCCGTGGCTACGACCTGGTCGTCGTGGCCGACGGGCACACCACGTCGGTGCGGACCGCGGCGGACGCCGGCCACCTCGTAGCCGCGGACCGTTCGATCGCCCAGTACAACACGATCTACCGCACGATCGGCTGGCCCGGCCGCCGCATCCGCGTCCGGGCCGCAGCCGACGTGGACCTCGGTGCCCCCGAGGGGGCGCGGGGCGTCACGCCTGCCTGATCGCCGAGATGTCGAAGTTCAGCTTGATCTTGTCGGAGACCAGCACGCCGCCCGTCTCCAGCGCCGCGTTCCAGGTGAGCCCCCACTCCGAGCGCTTGATCTCGGCCTTGCCCTCGAAGCCGACGCGCTCGTTGCCGAAGGGGTCCTTGGCGGCGCCGTTGAACTCCAGGTCGATGGAGATCGGCCCGGTCGTGCCGAGGATGGTCAGGTCGCCGGTGATGCGGTAGTCGTCGCCGCCCAGGGCCTCCGCCTTGGTGGAGCGGAAGGTCATCTTCGGGAACTCGTCCGTCTTGAAGAAGTCCGAGCTCTTGAGGTGCCCGTCGCGGTCGGCGTTACCCGTGTCGATGCTGTCCATCGTGATGTCCAGGGTCGCCGTGGAGCCGGCGGGGTCGGCGCCGTCCAGGTGCAGCGAGCCGCTGAAGTCGAGGAACTTGCCCTTGACGTTGGTGACCATGGCGTGGCGCGCCGTGAAGCCGATCGTCGTGTGGGCGGGGTCGATCACGTACGTACCGGTCAGCGTGGCGAGGTCCGGGGTCGTGGTCATGGCGTCCTCCTGGGAGTGGTCGGAGTGCTGTCGCACTGTTGATGTTGAATGTTCAACCAGTTCAACGGTCACGACTGTAGACCTATTCCGTCCGGCCATCAACGGTTGCGTCCGGCGTGGCGCCGTCTGACGGACCGCCGATGTGGGAAAGGCATGCACATGACTCCCATGCGGCCGCACAACCCCCGGATCCCCGCCCGGCCCACCCGCCGCGCCGTCCTCCTCGCGGCGACACTGGCCGCCACCCTCACTCCCGCCCCCCGCGCCGCGGCAGCCGCCGACGACGACCCCTACGCCACCCTTCGCCGACGCTGGCTCGACATCGCCCTGGGCACCGGCTACGACCCGGCCGCCGAGCCGTACGCCTCCCGCCTCGCCGAGACCGGCGCACGCGCCCGCTCCTTCCAGGCCACCATGGCTCCCACCCCCACGTCCCTCTGGCCCGGCCACCCCTTCGACCCGCCCGCCGGCATCACCTTCGGCTACGGCCGCCTGTGGACCATGACGCAGGCCTACGTCCAGCAGGGCACCGGCTCCACCGGCGACGAAGCCCTCCTCGCCACCGTCCTGCGTGGCCTCGACCACCTCTCCACCACCGTCTACAACCCCACCACCACCCGCTACGGCAACTGGTGGGAGTGGCAGATCGGCAGCCCCCGCCTCCTGATGGACATCACGGCCGCCCTCTACGACCACCTCGGCACCGAGCGCGTCACCGCCGCCTGCGCGGCCGTCGACCACTTCGTCCCGGACGCGATGCTCGGCGACTACACCGGCACCTCCACCGGCGCCAACCGCGTCGACCTGTGCCGTTCCGTCGCCCTGCGCGGCATCCTGGGCCGGGCCCCCGCCAAGACCGCCCTCGCCCGCGACGCCCTCTCACCGGTGTTCCCGTACGTCACCCAGGGCGACGGCCTCCACGCCGACGGCTCGTTCGTCCAGCACACCTGGGTCGCCTACTCGGGGACGTACGGACAGGTCATGCTGGACGGGCTCGGCAGGCTGTTCACGCTGCTCGTCGGCTCGCCGTGGGAGGTGACCGACCCCGCCAGGCAGATCGTCCTCGACAGCGTCGAGCGCGCCTACGCACCCCTCGTCCACGACGGCCTGGTCATGGACGTGGTCAACGGGCGGGCCATCAGCCGGGGTTACCTCAAGAGCGACGACCTGCACGTGATGCGCAGCGACCACTTCCACGGACAGCAGCTCATCGCCGCCATGGCGGTCCTCGCGGGCGGCGCGAGCGACGCCGAACGCGAGCGCTGGTACGCGCGGATCAAGGGCTGGCTCGCACGCGACACCGTCACGCCCATCCTCACAGCACCCCAGTTCCCGGTCGCGGACCTGGCCCGGCTGCGCGCCGTCGCCGACTCCCCGGTCGAGGCCGCGCCCGAGCCCACCGGGCACCACCTCTTCGCGGCCATGGACCGTGCCGTCCACCGCCGGCCCGCCTTCACCGCCGGCCTCGCCATGGCCAGTGACCGCATTGCCCACTACGAGTGCGGCAACGGTGAGAACCCGCGCGGCTGGCACACCGGCGCCGGAATGCTCACCTGGTGGGCGAACGGAGCCAGGTCGGACGAGTACACCGACTGGTTCTGGCCCACCGTCGACTGGTACCGGCTGCCCGGCACCACCGTCTCCACCAAGCGCCTCCCCGACCGGGCGGGCGGCGAATGGGGCGCGCCCAAGCCCGACGCACGCTGGGTGGGCGGCACGACCGACGGCACGTACGCGGCCGTCGGACAGCACCTCAAAGGGCTCGGCTCGACCCTGGAAGCCCGCAAGTCCTGGTTCTTCCTCGACGACGAGGTGGTCTGTCTCGGCGCCGGCATCACCTGCACGGACGGCGTCCCGGTGGAGACGGTCGTCGACAACCGCAACCTGGGGGACGG
Source organism: Streptomyces sp. NPDC053750 (assembly GCF_044544295.1). Taxonomy (NCBI): domain Bacteria; kingdom Bacillati; phylum Actinomycetota; class Actinomycetes; order Kitasatosporales; family Streptomycetaceae; genus Streptomyces; species Streptomyces sp. NPDC053750. Next base: position 118,747 of record NZ_JBITXB010000020.1, read on the forward strand.
CGGCACCCAGGCCTTCGTCCAGGGCCGGGGCTGGGCCCATCTGGAGGGCCACGGCGGCTGGATCGTGCCCGAGGGCGACCTGCGGACCCTGCGCGAGGACCGCACCGGAGCCTGGTCCGACATCAACACCACCAGTACGACCGAGCGCCGCACCCGCCGCTGGCAGACCCTCTGGCTGGACCACGGCACGGACCCGGCAGACGCCGACTACGCCTACGTCCTCATGCCGGGGGCGTCCCGCCGTGCCGTCGCCCGGCGCGCCGCCGACCGCCGCCGGCTCACGGTCCTCGCCAACGACGGCCGGCGCCAGGCGGTCGCCGTCCCCGCGCTGGGGTTCACGGCCGCGAACTTCTGGCAGGCCGGTACGGCCGGCCCGCTCACCGTGACGGCCGGGGCGAGTGTGCTGGTCCGCCGCCGGGGCCGTACCGCTACGCTCTGCGTGAGCGAGCCGCCGCGCACCGGGGAGCCGTTCGAGGTCGTCTGGGACCATCCGGTGCGGAGGGTCTCACGGGCCGACGAGACGGTCGAGATCCTCACGACGGGCCGCCGACTGCGCGTCCGCGTCACTCCAGGGGTGGTATGTACCACCCATGAATGTGAGGTGACTCTCAGCTGACGGCTTTGTGCGACCCCTACAAGCGCCAGGCCCTCTGAGCAGTCAGAACGGCTGCATGCCCTCAGGGTTCTGTTCAGGTGCACCAGGAAAACACGCCGGAGACTGTACGGAGTCGACGGCTCGCATTCTGCGCTCGGCTTCGTAGAGTCACTACATGACCGTTTTGGATGAGGCGCCGGGTGAGCCGACGGACGCGCGCGGACGAGTGGCCGAGCTGCACGAGATCCGTGCGCAGGCGCTGGCCGGGCCGAGCGAGAAGGCGACGGCGGCGCAGCACGCCAAGGGCAAGCTGACGGCGCGGGAGCGGATCGAGCTGCTGGTGGACCCGG